>NZ_SMSJ01000017.1 GCF_004355005.1 Dankookia rubra | reverse complement strand
GCCGACGTTCCTCTTGCGCCGCCGCCGGCAGCTTGCGCATGTCCACATGCTTCATGCCCCCAACCTGGACGGATCCTACTCGCCTTCAAGACCGCCCAGGCCGGATCAATAGGAAAGGCCGGGGCGGAAGCACGCGCCGACGATCATGCGGTCGGCCTGGACGGTCGTGGCGCGGTGCCCAGCACGTCCGGGATGCCATAGGACAACGCCCGGCCCGGGCTGTTCGCGGCGGTCGAATGGGGGAAAGGCCGACATCGACGCCAGCGGCTGCCGCCATTCCTGCAATCGCCGCCATCACCGAATGCGCTTGCCGAGCGCGAGGCAAGCCGGGATAGCCGGCGTTCCGCGGACGCTGACGTGGCGCCCGGACAAGTGTGGGTTCGACCGACAGCCAACACCGGACCTTGCCGCCCGATTCTTATCGAGCCGGCTCGGGTCGTCTCGAACCGGGTTTCAGCTCGAAGCGCGCACCTGCCCAGGCGCACTCACGTCGGCTCTATAGTCTCAGCCTGCTTCGGGATGCCCAAGCTTGCCGAGCCGGTAGCGCAGCGTATCGCGGCTGACGCCGAGAGCACGCGCGGCGCGTGAGACATTGCCGCCCGCCTGCTCCATCGCCCGGCTGATGACCAGCCGCTCGGCCTTTGTCAGGGTCAGCTCCCCGTCGGCCAGCAACTCTCCGGCCGAGGCTACAGGCTGCCGCGTGGCGGCCGGAGCCAGCGCGAGGTTATCCGCTTCCACCAGCTGGTCCTCCGTCGACAGCACGGCCTGCTCGATCGCGTTGCTCAGCTCCCTGACATTGCCCGGCCAGGCATGGTGCCGGATCAGCGCCTGCGCCCCGGCCGCGAGCCGCAGCCCCGGCCTGCCGTAGCGCCGGCCGTGCAGGGCCAGGAAATGCCGCGCCAGCAGCAGCACGTCGTCGCCACGCTCCCGCAGCGGCGGCACGTCGAGCGTGACGACCCGCAATCGGTAGTAAAGGTCGGCGCGGAACTGCTCGGCGGCCACCATGGCCTCCAGCGGGCGATGGGTCGCGGCCACGAAGCGCACGTCGACCCGGCGGTCGCGCGTGCTGCCCAGGCGGCGCACCGCACGGTCCTCGATCAGCCGCAGCAGCTTGACCTGCAGCGCCAGGTCGAGATCTCCGATTTCGTCGAGAAACAGGGTGCCGCCATGCGCCGCCTCGACCAGGCCGAGGCGGCGCTCCCGCGCATCGGCGGAGGCTCCGCGCTCATGGCCGAACAGCTCGCCCTCCAGCCGGTCCGCCGGGATGGCGGCGCAGTTCACCTCGATGAAGGGCCCGGCCCGGCGGTGACCGTCGAAGTGCAGCGCGCGCGCCACCAAGTCCTTGCCGCTGCCGGTCTCGCCCCGGATCAGCACTGGCGGCGGCAGGTCGCCCGGTGACAGGTGACGCTCCGCATCGAGCAGCCGGGCGATGCCGCGCTTGAGGGCAAGGGTGGCCGGCGCCTCGCCCAGCATCTGGTCCAGGCCGCTGCCGCGGGCGTCTCGGCCACGGTAGTAGGACAGGGCTCCTTCAAGCCGCTCCTGCCCGACCGCCCGCTCGACCGCCAGCTTCAGCTCCCCAAGGGCGAGCGGCTTCGAGAGATAGTCGCAGGCTCCTGCCTTCATGGCGTCGACCGCCACCTGGGTGCTGCCATGCGCGGTCAGGATGATGGCTTTTGCCATCGCGTCGCGGGCCCGGATGCGTGCCAGCACCTCCAGCCCGCCGATATCCGGCAGGCCGAGGTCAAGCAGCACGACATCGGGGCCGAATTCCTCGAACTGTTGCAGTCCGTCCTGGCCGGTCGGCGCGATCCGCACCTCAAACCCTTCCCGCTGCAGGTAGCGCTGGATGTTGCGGGCGAGGACCGCCTCGTCCTCCACGACCAGGATAGCGCCGTGCGGCATCGCATGCTGGGGGACTGCATCCCTGGCCATCGCGTCCGGGTGCATCGCGCCCGCCTTTGATGCCGCCCTGGAGGTCATTCTGCTGCCGTCCTCAGCCGGATGGTGACCGTCGTGCCACGCCCTGTGACGCTGTCCAGCACCAGCGTGCCCCCATAGCTGACGACGATGCGACGGGCCAGTGCCAGCCCAAGGCCGGTTCCCTGCGGCTTGGTCGAGTAGAACGGCCGCGACACCCGCCTGACAAGCTCCGGCGAGAGCCCCGGCCCGGTATCGGCCACGCGGATCTCGACCATCGACCCGGTACGGTCGACAGCAGTCTCGATCACTACCTCGCCGCCCCGCGCTACCGCCTGGATCGCATTGGCGATGATGTTGTCCATGGCGCGGCCGAGCGGCCCGGCCTCGGCACGCACTGCCGGCACTGGCGGCGCGCGCAGGATCAGGCGGACATCCTGCTGGCGGGCCAAAGCGCCGAAGCTGCGCACCGCCTCCTCTAGCAGCGCGGTGACTGCGACCGCGCCAGGGGCCAGAGCCTCCCCCCGCGCCCCGAGCAGGAGGTCGCGCACCCAGCCCTCCAGCCGGTCTGCCTCGCGCAAAATGTCGCCCAGCATCTCGCGCCGGATGCCGGGATCCTGCTCCCCGATCGCCAATTCGGCCGAGCTGCGCATGCTGGCGAGCGGGTTGCGCACGCCGTGTGCGACGGCGGAGGCGAAGGTGCCGACGGTGGCGAGCGTCTCCGCCTCGATCAGTTGCTCGCGCTGGCTGCGCAGCAGCTGGTCGGCTCGGCGGATCATCCAGAACAGCGTGGCATAGAGCAGGCCGGCGCTTGCCAGCGTGGCGGCCCAGACCATTTGCACGCCCTGGTCGATTGTGCGGAACAACGAACTCGGCACCCGGTAGATCTCGACCACGCCCATGACGCGGCGGCTGCCCTCGGCCCAGATCGGCAGATAGGCCTCCATGTACCGGTTGCCCTGCGCCTCTGCGCCGAAGCTCGCGTATTCGGGCTTGGTGCCCGCCGAGATGACGCCGTCCTCCACTGCTATGCCGCCGGCCAGCGCGCGTTGCAGTTCATGGTTCGTCGTCGACCGGTGGCCGATCAGCGCCGGGGTGCTCGACCAGAGGATCACGCCATCCGCGGAATAGACATTGGCGCGAACCACATCAGGCATCTGGGCAATGCTGCCGAAGAAGGCCTCGAGCTGCTGCGTCCCCGCCGGAGAGGCATTGCCGGCGAAGTACTCCGCGGCCGGCTTGACGATGACTTCGCTTCGGATGAAGTCAGCGCTCACCTCCGCGTCCCGCTGCAGCATATGGGCTGAGAGGAAGCTGGTCAGAAGGCTGGCCAAGCCGATCGCGCTGACCGACACCCAGAGCAGGCCCAGCCCGGCGAACCAGCGGACCAAGTTGAAGGGCTGACCCACGGCCTGCGATGCTCGGACTGCGGTTCCAGAAATCCGGCGATCCGCCATGTGCCCCCATCTGTGCGAGAGGATCGGGATCGATGTGCATATCAGGTGGCGGATCCATCGGATGGCACTGCACAGGACACATTGAACGGAGCAACCATGGCGGGTGCCGCAGGTGCCACGCACCAACCCGGATGCCACGGGGCGTGCGCTCCGCACCGGGGATCGTGGGTACCGCCCGTCATAGGGTGGGGCTCATGCCCCGGCAGCACCGGCCAGGGCTGCCACGCCAAGGGGGCAGGCCGTTGATGCCGAGGCTTGCCGCGGGAGGGTAGGCCATGTCCGCCAGGAACGGCGGCGGCACTTGTGCCCCGCACCTCCGGCGGTACCGGCGCAGCTTGGCGTCAGGGGCGGATCCGCGGCGCCAGGCCAGCCGCCTGGGCCGCGGATCCGCCCATCGGTCAGCCGAAGACGGTGAAATCCGCGATCGTGAGGACCGGGTTGCCGCGCAGCGTGGCCATCAGCATGGGGCCATCCGACCCGCTGCCATCCGCGTCGAACCACAGCGTGCCGTCCGTGGTGCGGTAGACGAACTGGCCGGCACCCGCCGCGGCGTCCGCGGTCCCGCCCGCATTGGCGACGAAGCGGCCGGCACCCAGGCCGTGCTCGCCATCGTAATCCACGGCGAAGCCCCAGGCGGAGACCTCGATCCTGTCCTCCCCGCCGGTGAAGTCGAGGATGAGGTCGCCGCCATCCGAGGGCAGCAGGAAGCGGAAGGCATCCGCCCCGGCGCCGCCGGCCAGCGTGTCCGCGCCGGCGCCGCCGTAGAGCGTATCCGCCCCCGCGCCGGTATCCGCCTCGGCGAGGCGGATGCTCCGTTCGATCTCCGAACCTGCCCCTTCGCCGGTCAACGAGACCGACAGGAAGGCGTCGCCATGCAGGAAATCGTTCCCGCCGCGGCCCTCCAGAAAGTCGCTGCCGCCACCGCCGAGGATGATGTTGCCGCCGGCGAAAGTGGCCGCGCCTTGCAGCAGCGCCGACAGCCCGGCGATCAGGCCGGCATCGTCCAAACCGTCGGCGGCGAAGGAATCTCCGGCCAGCGTGTCATCGCCGGCGCCGCCCGAGATGCCCTCGACCGCATCGATCTCAAGCGCCCAGAAGTCGACCTCGACACCGTCGGTGCCGCCGCCATGCACCAGCCAGTCGAAGCCGCGGCCGCCATCCACGCTCTCGTCGCCCTCGCCAGCCACGATGATGTCGTCGCCGTACTCGCCCCGAATGGTATCGTTGCCGCCGCCGCCGGCCAGTACGTCATTGCCGGCGATCGGGGTGACGCCGAAGGGGTCGTCGTTGTCACCGACGATCTCATCGTCGCCCGCGCCGCCCTGCAGCCAGTCGTCGTCCTCGTTGCCGAAAATCGTCCAGCCATCGTCGCCGGCGAGGATGGTGTCGTTGCCTTGGCCGCCGAAGGCTTCTTTGGCGTCGTCGCCGGGCAGCAGCAGGTCGGCCCCTTTGCCGCCGAGCAGCAGGTCATCGCCTTGGCCCGGATCGATGGTGTCGTTGCCGTCGCCGCCCTTCAGCACGTCGTCGCCCGCCATGCCCGACAGGCTGTCGTCACCCGCATCGCCGACCAGCGCGTCGTCGCCGTCGCCGCCCCACAGCGTATCGTTGCCGCCATCGCCCCAGAGCGCGTCGTCGCCGCCGCCACCGGCCATGCGGTCGCCGGCATCGGTGCCGCCGAGCACCACATTCTGATCGCCGAGAAAGGTGACGGTGCCGTCCGCCGCTGTCTCGACCAGCCCGGCCGGGAAGGTGGCGGGATCGGAGACCTCGATCGTGTAGTCCATTTGGGAAAAGATGTTGAAGGGAAGGTGCTCGAGCCCGGTATTGCGCATCGCCAATTCGGCGAAGGAGCTTTCCTCGAGCTGGACGAAGAAATTCAGTCCGGCGGTACGCGCCAGGTAGTAGAAGCGGTCGCCAGATTGCAACGCCTCGAGCTGGGTCTCGAAGACGAAGTTGAAGGTGGAGCCGAGCAGGCCGCCGGTCATCAGCGTCTTTTCCGCCAGGCCGCCGATCCAGAAGTCGATGTCATCGATACCGGTCACCGCCGGGCCGCCGGTCCAGACCCCGGTGCCTTCGAGGAAGTCTAGACGGTCGGCCGGCGCGCCCTCGCCGCCCAGCACGATGTCCGTCGCGGCGGCACGCCGTCCCGCCATCGTGCCGGCACCGAGGATGTCCGGATGTGTGCCATAGGCGGCGAGGAAGTTTACCAGGGAGGCCGGGTGCTTCAGGCCGTCGCCGAACTGCAACCAATTTTCGTAGGGCTTCAACGCGGCGTTGCCATCGGTCGCGTCATGGAACTGCCGCCGCGCCTCGTTCAGCCCCGGCACCCCGGTCTCCCGCGCCCGGGCCATGTTGATGGCCGCAAGGTCGAGCGGGAGGCCGAGCAGGTTGTTGCGCAGCGCGCCGGTGACGAACTCGTCGATTTCGTTGCCGGCCTGGCCGGTGGTGCCGCGGATAATCGCGGCGGCAGCCTCGTCCGAGGTCAGCGTGCCGGCCCCGCTATAGGCGACCGGATTGAGGAAGGCCCCGATCAGACCTAACTCGTCCGTGGTACCGTCGGCCCCGATGCGCGGCAGCGTCTCGGTCAGCATGGAATGGCCGAAGCGGTATACGACATGGGCGAATTCGGCGACGATCGTTGGGTCGATCGTCACGTCGTAGGCTTCGAACGCATCGATATCCGGCTGGATGCGGCGGGCGAATTCCTCAAAGACCAGATGCTGGTACTGCATCTCGGTGCCGAACTTTGCCGCCTGGAACAGCCTTTCTCCGTTCCACTCGCCCGGCGCGACCTGCCATTCCGCGATGAAGGCGGCGTCGCCGGTGGCAAGCACGGTCTGTTTGATCTGCTCGACCAGGCGGTTGTGCTCGGAATGGAAAACGTGGTGGACGGCAGTCAAGCCGATATTCTCGTTGGCGCGGCCATCGCCAGCGACGTAGTGGGCGTCCAGTAGCTCGTTGTCGTAAACGCCGTTGCCCGATTCTGTGGCGCCGGAGACGACGCCGCCGCCTGTTACCGCGTCGCTACCATCGCCGGCCGCGCTGGCCAGACCGATCACGTCGTCCGGATCGGCGGTGCGGCCGATCGGGTCGGCGTTGCGGGCGATGTCCTCAAGGAAGGCATGGCCGGTGCGCAGCGCCGCCGTGGTGCTGACCGGCGCAGCCGCGCTGCCCTCCAGCAGCCCTGTCTTGGTCACGATCTGCGGGAAGCCGTGCGCGCCACGCAGGAAGTTGCCGTAGGCGTCGGTCGCCAGCAACGGCAGGTCGAGCACGTCGGCATCGGTCAGGTCGATGCCCAGGAACCCGCGGGCCTGGGCCTTGATCTCGCCCCAGGTGACCAGGCCGCCATCGGCGCCTGCGAGCAGGCGTCCAGTCGCCATCGGACGGCCCGCGGCATCGAAGGCGTATTCCCGCAGGAAGACTTGGTGCGAGGGGTGGGACGAGTAGGTCTGGTTCTGGTCGACGAAGGGAGTGGTCTTGTTCAGGTGCTCGTGCACGTCGTCGGCGGTGCCAAGGATGCCGTCTGCGCCGGGCTGGTTGGTGGCGCGGGTGAGAACCATGAAGTTGGTCTCGTCGCCGTTGAGTGCGATGCCGTCGGCCCCGTAGGGGTCATAGAGCGGATCATCAGGCTGCAGCGTGATGAAGATGGTGCCGCTGCCACCCTTCTCGACCAGATCGAGACCGTGGTCGAAGAACTGGCCGAACAGGGTGAACCAGGTGTTGAACGGGGGCGCGTCGGGATCGCCGGGCTCGGCATTGGGGATGGACAGGCTGCCGCCGCCGGTGAGGCCGGATACCGCAATGGCCGCCGGGTTGGTGGCGCTCTGGTCGGCGATGAGGTTGCTGATGATCCGCGGCTCAGGATCCGCCACCAGGCCGCTCGTCTGGGCATAGGAGGTGGTCATCGCCGGCCTCCCGCCTGGTCCATCGAGGTCGAGGGTACCTGCATCGCCGAAGGTCGGCGCCAGCAAACGACGGAACAGCAGGTCGGAGGAGCCGTAGCCCGCTTGGTCGAGCAGCAGATTGTTGTCGACGCCGGTTACGGTGCGCAGGCCGAAGGGCAGCGTGGGGTCTTCGATCAGGCTGCTGAGCGGGGTGCCGCCCGCGTTGGCTTCGGCAAGCCGTATCTGAATCAACACGAAATCGAGGTCTTGTCGGGTGAATTCAACCATGGATTGAGTTCTTTCAACGGGAGCGTTGATTACTCGAATCGGGCCAAAACACCCATGATGATACTGAAATATGCGCGATATGACCCAATTTCGTTGTTGTTAGGGTCCTGATTCGGGGAATCGGCGTGATTCGCCCTGTTACGACCGCGCCGTGACACTCTCCGCCATGTCCCTCCAGCACAACGCGGCCCGCCGCCATCGCATCCCGAAGGTGCGCCGCCGGGTCCAGAAGTGGTCGGCCTACGAGACCGGCCCGAGGCGGCGAGGTGAACCGACGCTCCGGCTTGCTGAAGCTGCGGTGGCCGCATGGCAGGCACCGCGGCGGAGCACGCCGGGCGGCCAGGCCCTGGTGCCCGGATGCGGCGATCCAGTCGGTGCTGATGCTGCGGCTCGTATTCCACCTCGCCCTGCGCCAGTCCGATGGTTTTGTCACGGGCGTGCTGCGGCTGCTTGGGCAGGCGCGGCGCGTTCCAGACTGCAGGCTTCAAGGCGGCGCAGCCGCAGCTTCGCCGAGCGGTAGCCCACGACGGTTCCGAACGGCTTGCTGCTTCCGGTGATCAACAGCGCGGAGCTGAAGCTGCTTGGCCAGGGCGAGTGGGTTGAGGCGAAGCACGGCGGGAGGTGCCGGTCCTGACGCAAGCTGCACCTTGCCCTGGACGCGGGCCCCGCTGCGATCGTTGCCAGCTTACTGACCGACAACGCCGCGAATGATGCCGGCCACTGCCGGCACGACGCGAGGCGATCGAGGGCGAGATCACCGGCTCCGAACGTGCACGGGTCGTGCTGGTGGGGCAGCTAATGTCGTGCCGGACGAGCCAGGGTCGATGCCGGGCACCACGGGCCTGGAAGTCGAGAGCGCCGCCGTCTCGGTACTGTCCCGGCTTGTTCAGGGCCTTTGCGCGCAGTGCGACAGGTTGCCGGCCACGTCGCCTAGCGAAGCCCACATTCCACGCTGCGTCCGGGGAATAATGGCAGCCATGCGGCAGTAAACCGCATCTTTTATCTTGCGGGAACGATCACCCATCTGGAGCGCCGGGGAACAGCCGGGGAGGATAGTCTGGCGGAGAGGGTGGGATTCGAACCCACGGTCCGCTTGCACGGACTTCGGTTTTCGAGACCGACGCGATCGACCACTCTGCCACCTCTCCGTGGCCGGACCGCGCTATAAGGGCAGCCGCGCCGCCGCGCAACGCCCTTGCTGCTGACCGCGGCCGGATCCGCGATCGAAGCGCATCCTGCCGTTGACGCCGCTGGCAGGCCCCCGCTATAAGCCCCGCCTCCCGACGGCGCCCCGGCGTCGCCGGCGGCCTTCTATGGCCGATACTTCCACAGAACTCTTCCGGGGCGGTGCCGCCTCGGCACGCAATCCTGGCACGACCAGGTGGGGCCGCACGATGACCTTCGCAGTGATCCGCACCGGCGGAAAGCAGTACCGGGTAACGCCGAACGCCGTCCTGACGGTCGAGAAGCTGGAAGCCGAGCCCGGTGCCACCATCACCTTTCATGACGTGCTCGCGCTCGGCACCGATGCCGGCCTGACCATCGGCGCCCCGACCGTCCCGGGCGCCAGCGTCACCGCGACCGTGGTCGAGCAGACCCGCGGCCCGAAGATCCTCATTCTCAAGAAACGCCGCCGGCAGAACAGCCGCCGCAAGCGCGGCCACCGCCAGGACCTGACCACCCTGCGCATCGGCGACATCGCGGCCGCCTGAAGGAGATCGACAGATGGCACACAAGAAGGCTGGCGGTTCCTCCCGCAACGGGCGCGACAGCGCCGGCAAGCGCCTCGGCGTGAAGCTGTTCGGCGGCCAGGCGGTCAGCGCCGGCAACATCATCGTGACCCAGCGGGGCACCAAGATGATGGCCGGCCCGCATGTCTATGTCGGCCGCACCCACTCGCTGCACGCCGCCATCGACGGCCGGGTGAAGTTCACCCGCCGGGCCGAAGGCCGCGTGCATGTCTCGGTCGAGCCGATCGCCCAGGCGGCCGAGTAACCAGCTCAACCGCTCCGCGCGTTGGTACGGGGGCCTCTCGGCCCCCGTTTGCATTTCCAGGGTTCCATTCCCGTCATGAAGTTCCTCGACGAAGCCAAGGTCTGGGTGAAGGCCGGTGATGGCGGCGACGGCGTCATCGCCTTCCGCCGCGAGAAATACATTGAATTCGGCGGCCCCGACGGCGGTAACGGCGGTCGCGGCGGCGATGTGGTCATCGAGGCCGTGGACGGCCTCAACACCCTGATAGACTACCGCTACGCGCAGCACTTCAAGGCCCGCAAGGGCGGCAACGGCGCCGGCCAGGACCGCACCGGAGCGGGGTCGGATGATGTCGTCCTCAAGGTGCCGGTCGGCACCCAGATCCTGTCGGACGAGAAGGACGTGGTGCTCGCCGACCTGGACGAGCCCGGCAAGCGCGTCGTGATCTGCCGCGGCGGCGATGGCGGGCATGGCAATGCCCATTTCAAGTCGGCGACCAACCGCGCGCCGCGCCGCGCCGACAAGGGCTGGCCGGGGGAGGAGCGCTGGATCTGGCTGCGCCTCAAGCTGATCGCCGATGTCGGGCTGGTCGGCCTGCCGAACGCGGGCAAGTCCACCTTTCTGGCCGCGGTCAGTGCCGCCCGGCCGAAGATCGCCGACTATCCCTTCACCACGCTGATCCCGCAGCTCGGCGTGGTGCGGCTGAATGCCTCCGAGGAGTTCGTTCTCGCCGACATCCCCGGCCTGATCGAGGGCGCGCATGAGGGCGTCGGGCTCGGCGACCGCTTCCTCGGCCATGTCGAGCGCTGCGCGGTGCTGCTGCACCTGGTCGATGGCAGCCAGGCCGATCCCGCCGCCGCCTGGCGCACGGTGCGGGCGGAGCTGGAGCAGTATGGCCAGGGCCTGGCCGAGAAGTCCGAGCTGCTCTGCCTGAACAAGGTGGATGCGATGACGCCGCAGGCCCGTGCCAGCCGGGCGAAGGCGCTGGAACGCGCCGCCGGCGTGCCGGTTATGCTGATTTCCGGCGCGACCGGGGAACAGGTGCCGCAGGTCCTGCGGCGGCTCGCGGACATCGTCGCCAAGGCCCGCGCCGAGCGGGCCGATCGCCCTGCGCCGGCCCCGGTGTTGCCGCCGCGTACCCTGGTCCGCCCGATCGGATCGCTCGACCAGGAACAGTAGTCGGCGTCTCGCCCAGGCGGATGGCGCCCGGGCCGAGAATTCTCGACCAGTCATCGGCAGGATCGGAACGCCCGGGGTCGCAAGGCCCCGGGCGTTTTGCATCTTCGGGCCGGCCTAGCTGCGGCTGCCCACCCGCAGCCTCCGCCGGATGTGACATCCCGGATGCCCTGACGCTGAGCCCTGCACCGCAACGATCCCGCTGGAGCACAACTCCAAGCCGCTGAATCCGCATCGGGTTCGGTATGTCCGGTGCCGAATGGGCACGGTCTTCATTCTAAAAGCGAACAAAAAACGTGATCGGAGAATCACAGTTACGCGATTGCGCGTGTAGGTTGAATCCGACATATCGTGTTCCGGCACGAACAATCACTTTTCCGTGCTTCACGTAACTGTGGGGAACAAGCCTTAGGTCGTCCGGGTGGCCGCAGGACAAGCGCGTCCGAAGCCTCAACCATAGGTTGTTTTTCGGGGCAAGAAATCCCGCAAGCAACGGTGCCGGTGACCAAGGCCTGCCGCCCCCAAAGCAACGCAGGAAGCCTGATCATGGCCGCTACCCTCGACCTGACTCAGTACACCACCGTCTGGGATGAAAGCTTCGACAACGGCGGGACGGGCATGCTCACCCGCACCTGGGGGCCCGGGCTCGACACCAGCGTTGCCGGCCAGATCACGATCAGCAGCACGCCGGACAACCAGGACTCCGGCGCCATGGTTCCGCCTTGGGGGCCAGCCGATTCCGGCTATGGCTACGGCCTCTACAGCTTCACCCTCTCGATGGGCCAGGGCGATGCGCCGGGTCCCTACGCGCTGCTTTGGCCGGGCACCGACGTGTGGCCGGGCCCGGAACTCGACCTCGTCGAACTGCTGCCGGGCGGCACCCCGTACTCGACCATCCACTGGAAGGGTGCTGACGGGTCGAACCAGTTCCAGTCCTATTACATGGACGGCATCGACGTAAAGCAGACCCACACCTATTCCCTGAACTGGGAGGCCGGCCGGCTGACCGGCTATGTCGACGGCGTCGAGATGTGGACGACCACCGAGCACGTGCCGGCCGATTACGCCCATGGTGGCGAGAATTCGGCCCCGGGCATCGGCATGCAGACCTGGTGGTCGACGGATGCCCAGCACGGCAGCGGCTACGACAACACCATCACCCTGTACGACGTGAAATACGCCGTGCCGAACTCCAGCTACGATGGCGGCACGGTCACGGACCCGGGCGACCCCGTCAATCCCATCATCACCCAGACCATCGGCTCCGGCGCCGACAGCCTCGTGCTGAAGATTTCCCAGGATGCTTGGCAGGGCAGCGCGCAGTACACGATCGCGGTCGACGGCAAGCAGATCGGCGGCACCCTGACCGCGGGCGCCAGCCACGGTGCCGGCGACGACAGCATCACCGTGAAGGGCAACTTCGCCGCCGGCGCGCATAAGCTGACGGTCACCTTCGTCAATGACGCCTATGGCGGCAGCGCCTCGGCCGACCGCAACCTGCATGTCGACGGCATCAGCTTCAACGGCACCGCGCTCGCGGCCGGCACGGCCGACCTCAAATCCAATGGCGGGGTCGATTTCGGCTTCACCAAGGCCGCCGTCGTCGACGGCGGTGCCAGCACCACGGCCGGCGACGCCGCGCCTGCGGCGAAGTTCGGCTTCGCGCCCAACTACGGGAAGACCGCCTGGGAAGGCCACACCACCTTCGACGGCGCCGACTACCACACCTTCGGGGCCACCGGCGCCTGGAACGACACCCCGGCGGTGCTGATGGCGCCAACGTCGTGGACGGCGGGCTTCGCCAGCAAGCTCGCCTTCGACAACTTCGTGCGGGCCGATATCGACCTCCATGCAGCGGGCAGCCAGGCGCTCGACGTCATGCTGGTCAGCGCCAAGCGCGGCGCGGTGACGCTCGGCGACGGCAGCGACCACCTGACCTGGGTGGCGCACAGCAATGCCAGCGGCGCCACCGCCAATACCATGGCCATCAAGACGGGTGCCGGCGACGACGTCGTCAAGGTGACCGCGGCCGGGCTTTCCTCGCTCGCCGATTATGACCGCACCGACAACGGTAGCCTCTACAACGGCAGCTATGACGGTCGCTATTCGGTCGCCGACGTCACCTTCGGCTCGGGCAAGGACAGCGTCACGGTCGAGGGCATGGCGAAGCTGGTGCTGCATGCCGGCAGCGGGGCGGCGACCGCGGTTGGCGGCGGCGGCAGCGACCAGTTCATCGCCGGCACCGGGATGGGCAACTTCACCGGCGGGGCGGGCAAGGACACCTTCGTCTTCAACGCCCATGACGGCCATGCGGTGATCCAGGACTTCACCGCCGGCACCGACAAGCTGAAGTTCACCGGCCTGACCAGCGCCGATATCCATACCAAGACGGCGACCGAGGGCGGCGTCTCCGGCCTGCTGGTCACCTACGACACGGCCGGCGACAGCGTCTTCCTGGCGCATGCCACCAAGCTGGCGGCGGCTGACATGCTCTTCGCCTGACCGATCGCCGACGACCGGGAGGGGCGTCCCCGCAAGGGGGCGCCCTTTTCCCTGTGCGCGTGGCCTATGCTATGCGCCCGACCATGCAATCCCTGGACGACACGGCGCCGACCATCCCCGCTCTGGCTGGCGCGCGGCGCGTGGTGGTGAAGATCGGCTCCGCCCTGGTGGTGGAGGAGAAGACCGCGGCGCCGCGCGCCGCCTGGCTGGCCGGCGTCGCCGCCGATGTCGCGGCCCTGCGCGCGCGGGGGACCGAGGTCATCCTGGTTTCCTCCGGCGCCATCGCGCTGGCGCGCCGCGCGCTCGGCCTGACGCGGAAGAAGCTGAAGCTGGAGGAGAAGCAGGCCGCTGCCGCGGTCGGGCAGATCCGCCTGGCCGGCGCCTGGGCGGATGCGCTCTCGGCCCAGGGGCTGCCGGCCGCGCAACTCCTGCTCACGCTCGAGGACAGCGAGGACCGTCGGCGCTACCTGAACGCCCGGGCGACGCTCGGCACCCTGCTCGAACTCGGCTGCATCCCCGTCATCAACGAGAACGACACCGTCGCCACCGCCGAGATTCGCTTCGGCGACAATGACCGGCTGGCCGCCCGGGTCGCCGAGATGACCGGCGCCGACGCGCTGATCCTGCTGTCGGACATCGACGGGCTCTATACCGCCGACCCGCGGCGCGACCCGGACGCGGCGCACCTGCCGGTGGTCGAGCGCATCACCGACGAGATCATGGCCATGGGGGGCGACCCGCCGCCCGGCTATTCCTCCGGCGGGATGCGCACCAAGCTGATCGCCGCGCGGATCGCAACGGGGGCCGGCTGCGCCATGGCGATCGCCCTCGGCCAGCGCGACAATCCGCTGCGGGCGATCGAGCAGGGGGCGCGCTGCACCTGGTTTCTCGCCTCGCCGGAGGGCCGCTCCTCCCGCAAGCGCTGGATCGCCGGATCCCTCGCGCCGCTCGGCAGCCTGGTGGTGGATGCCGGCGCGGCCCGCGCCCTGGCCCGCGGTTCGTCGCTGCTGCCGGCCGGCGTCCGCGCGGTGGAGGGCAGCTTCCACCGCGGCGACCCGGTCAGCGTGCGGGACGAGGCGGGGCGCGAACTGGCCCGCGGCCTTGCGGCCTACGACATGGAGGATGCCCGGCAGATCGCCGGCCATCGCAGCGAAGAGCTGGAGAAGATCCTCGGCTGGCGCGGGCGCGACGAGATCGTCCACCGCGACGACCTGGTGCTGATGCCGTAGCGCAGGGCCGTCCGGATGCGTGACGCGACCCTGGACACCGCCGGCGTCCGGCTCAGCCGGCCGGCTGGCCGCGAGCCCAGTCCAGCGCCGCGCGGCCGGCGGCGAGGCCGGTACTGAAGCAGGCCTGCAGCAGGTAGCCGCCGGTCGGCGCCTCCCAGTCCAGCATCTCGCCGCAGGCGAAGACGCCGGGGCGGCGGCGCAGCATCAGGCGCTCGTCCACCTCGTCCCATCCCAGCCCGCCGGCCGAGGAGATGGCGCGGTCGAGCCCCATCGGCGCGGTCAGGACCAGCGGCAGCGCCTTGACCAGGCGGGAGAGCGGCGCGGTGGCGCCGGCATGCAGCGCCTCCTGCACCAGGCCGGTCGCCACCGGCGGCAGGCCGGCGCGGCGCAGGTGGTTGGCGAGCGACATCCCGCCACGCGGCCCGTCCAGCCGGGCGGCCAGCGCCGCGGGGTTCATGTCCGGCCGCAGGTCGAGCGACAGGGTCGCCGGCCCACCCGCCGCAATCTCCTCCCGCAGGGCGCCGGACAGCGCATAGACCGCGCCGCCCTCGATCCCCGCCGCGGTCAGTACCGCCTCGCCCCGCACCGTCCTGCCGCCGAAGGAGAGGGCGATGCGCTTCAGCGGCGTGCCGGCGAAGCGCGCGCGGAGGTGGTCGGACCAGGCGATGCGGAAGCCGCAATTGGCCGGGCGCAGCGGCGCCACGCCGTCCAGCAGACCGGCCCAGGCGCCGTCCGAGCCGAGCCGCGGCCAGGAGGCGCCGCCGAGCGCCAGCACCGCCGCCGCGGGGCGCAGCCGCACCGGGCCTTCCGGGGACTCGAAGGCGAGCGCCCCGTCCTCCCAGCCCAGCCAGCGATGCCGCAGCCGCAGCGTGACGC
Organism: Dankookia rubra; assembly: GCF_004355005.1. GTDB lineage: Bacteria > Pseudomonadota > Alphaproteobacteria > Acetobacterales > Acetobacteraceae > Paracraurococcus > Paracraurococcus ruber_A. Next base: position 97,561 of record NZ_SMSJ01000017.1, on the reverse strand, counting down.
TGAGGCCGCCGAGCCGGGCAAGCCAGGCGCGCAGCAGCGGCGAGGCCTTCATCGCGCGGGGGAAGACCCTGCCGGAACTGCCGACGAAGGTGGGCTGGCCCAGCGCCTCGGCCCAGGCGGCCAGCGCGGCGGGCGGGAAAGCCTTGATGAAGGGGGCGAGGCGGGCCTCGGCCGTGCCGTAGCGGGCCAGGAAGGCCGGCAGCGGCTCGGAATGCGTCAGGTTCAGCCCGCCGCGCCCGGCGATCAGCAGCTTGCGGGCCGGGGAGGGCATGCGGTCCAGCACGGTGACCTCCGCCCCGCCCTGGGCGGCGATCTCCGCTGCCATCAGGCCGGCGGGTCCGGCGCCGAGGACGGCGACCATGGGTTGCTTCTGCGGTTCCGACATGCCGCCTTCTAGGGCGGATCGCGGCCGGAAGTGAATCCGCCGCACCGCCGCCGCCTGCCGTAACCATGCCGGTGAACCCTGGGGCGCCTGATCCGTTAGCGACGCCGAACCGAATGGGACGGAGGACTCGATGACCGACAGTTATTTTTCCAGCCTGCGCTCCGGCGCGCGCGATGCCCGCGACAACGCCGAGGATTACGGCCGCCGCGCCAGGAGCAGCCTGCGTGACACCGGCGAGCGGCTGCGCGACAAGGGCGAGGATGCGCGCGGCGAATTGTCGCGGCTCTGGTCCGACCTCGAGGATCTGGTCGAGAAGCGCCTCGGCCCGGCGGCTTCCGAGGCCGGGCGTTCGGCCAGCCGCTACGCCTATCAGGGCCGCGACATGGCGGTCGACTATGCCGAGCAGCTGCGCGACGTGACCCGGTCGCGCCCGCTGGTGGCGATCGGCGTCGCGGTCGCGGCGACCTGGCTCATCACCAGCGTGCTGCGCAGCGGCCGCCGCTGAACGAAGGGCGCGGGGGCTCGCCGCCCCCGCGCCGTCTCTCCCCTATCCGGCGCCGCCGTGGCAGCATGGCCGCCACGCTTCGGCCGGCGCTCGACGCCGGGTGCCGGCGAACCCAGATAGGGGGTACGATGAACCACCTCGCCCCGGTCACCTTCTTCCCCGCCAAGCGCCCCGCCCCGCCGCCTGAGCGAGTGCTGAAGGTCGTCTCCCCCTTTGAGCCGAATGGTGACCAGCCGGCGGCGATCCGCGAACTGGTCGCCGGGCTGCAGGCGGACGAGCGCGACCAGGTGCTGCTGGGCGTCACCGGCTCGGGCAAGACCTTCACCATGGCCAAGGTAATCGAGGCGGTGCAGCGCCCGACCCTGATCCTCGCGCCCAACAAGACGCTGGCGGCGCAACTGTACGGGGAGATGAAGAGCTTCTTCCCCGACAACGCGGTCGAATACTTCGTCAGCTACTACGACTACTACCAGCCGGAAGCCTACGTCCCGCGCACCGACACGTATATCGAGAAGGATGCGCAGATCAACGAGCAGATCGACCGCATGCGCCACAGCGCGACGCAGTCGCTGCTTGAGCGCAACGACGTCGTCATCGTCGCCTCGGTCTCCTGCATCTACGGCATCGGCTCGGTCGAGACCTATAGCCGCATGGTGGTGAAGCTCGAGATCGGCGGGCGCATCGACCGCGACGTGCTGGTGAAAGGCCTGGTCGAGCAGCAGTACCGCCGTAACGACAGCTTCTTCGCCCGCGGCACCTTCCGGATCAGGGGAGAGACGGTGGATATCTGGCCCTCGCACCTCGAGGACCGCGCCTGGCGCATCAGCCTGTTCGGCGATGAGGTGGACGGCATCCGCGAATTCGACCCGCTGACCGGAGAGACGACCGCCGAGTTGGAACGCGTCTCGATCTACGCCAACAGCCACTACGTCACGCCGCGGCCGACGATGCAGCAGGCCATCATCTCCATTAAGAAGGAGCTGCAGGAGCGGCTGGCGGAACTGGAGGCGGCGGGCCGGCTGCTGGAGGCGCAGCGGCTGGCGCAGCGCACCCAATTCGACATCGAGATGCTGGAAACGACGGGCAGCTGCAAGGGGATCGAGAACTATTCCCGCTACCTGACGGGACGCGCACCCGGCGAGCCGCCGCCGACGCTGTTCGAGTATCTGCCGGAGAACGCCCTGCTGGTTGTGGACGAGAGCCACGTCACCATCGGCCAGCTCGGCGGCATGTATCGCGGCGACTTCGCGCGGAAGAGCGTGCTCGACGAGTTCGGCTTCCGGCTGCCGTCGTGCAAGGACAACCGTCCCCTGAAGTTCGAGGAATGGGAGGCCTACCGCCCCAACACCGTCTTCGTCAGCGCGACGCCGGGACCCTGGGAGATGGAGCGCACCGGCGGCACCTTCGCCGAGCAGGTGATCCGCCCGACCGGGCTGATCGACCCGGTGACCGAGATCCGCCCGGTCGAGGGCCAGGTCGACGACCTGCTGGCCGAATGCCGGGAGCAGATCCAGAAGGGCGGCCGCGTCCTGGTGACGACGCTCACCAAGCGCATGGCAGAGGACCTGACCGAGTACATGACCGAGGCGGGCATCAAGGTCCGCTACCTGCACTCCGACGTCGACACGCTGGAGCGGATCGAGATCATCCGCGACCTGCGCCGAGGCGCCTTCGACGTGCTGGTCGGCATCAACCTGCTGCGCGAGGGCCTCGACATCCCGGAATGCACGCTGGTCGCCATCCTCGACGCCGACAAGGAAGGCTTCCTGCGCAGCGCCACCTCGCTGATCCAGACCATCGGCCGTGCCGCCCGCAATGCCGAGGGACGGGTGGTGCTCTATGCCGACCGGATGACCGACAGCCTGCGCAAGGCGCTGGAGGAAACCGAGCGGCGCCGGTCCAAGCAGATGGCCTGGAACGCCGAGCACGGCATCACGCCCACCACCATCAAGCGGCAGATCGCCGACGTCATGCAGTCCGTCTACGAGCAGGACTACGTGACGGTCGAGGCGGTCGAGGGCGACCGGACCGCGCAGTTCGTCGGCAAGGACCTCCGCGCCTCGATCGCCGAGCTGGAGAAGCGGATGCGCACCGCCGCCGCCGACCTGGAATTCGAGGAAGCCGCCCGGCTGCGCGACGAGATCAAGCGGCTGGAGGCCTTGGACCTGGGCCTGGAGCCGAACTTGGCCGGGCGGTCGCTGCAGGAGGCGGCGCCGCGCAGTGCCGGGGGCAAGCCCGGGGCCAAGCCCGGCCGGCCCAAGCAGGACTGGAAGCCGAAGCCGCTCGGTCCGGGCGGCGGCGGCTACGACCCGGAGAAGCGCGGCGGCCGGGGCCGGCGGGCAGCGGCCCGGTAGCTCCTCCCTGTTTCGGGAACGCCCGGCCCATCCCCTGCGTTCGGCCGTGGAACCGAGGGGAGACGACCAATGGGCGACTATACCGGCCGGATCGAGATCGGACGGCCCCCGGCCGAGGTCTTCGCCTTCCTGGCCGACCTCAGGAACATGCCGCGCTACCTGCCGACGGTGACCCGGGTCGGCCCGCAGGGGCATCACGACCAGCACGACGACGTGGCGGTGGAGGGCGAGGCCGATGGTCACCAGTACCGCAACGACGGCTGGGTGAAGGCCGAGCCCGAGGCGCGGCGGATGCGCTGGGGCTCCCATACCATGCAGGACTACGGCGGCTCGCTCTCGGTGACCGAGGCAACCGGCGGCTCGGCGGTCGAGCTCAAGCTGAGCCTGACGCCGAAGCCCGAGGTGGCCGAGCGGATGCAACGCGAACACGGCAATGTCGACCATGGCATGCGGCTCGCCGTCGAGCGGACGCTCGGCAGCATCAAGACCGCCTGCGAGAAGGGCCCGGCCGGGCAGGAGGGCGATGGCAGCAGTGCCGACGACCTGCATGACAGCCGCCCCTTCGGCAGCAGCGCGACGCTGAACCCGGATATCTGACGAAAGGGAAGGTCGGGGAAGGAAAAGGCTCGCTTCCCCAAGATCCGCCCTTTCCTTTTGGGAGTCGGGTGCCGCCGCATGGGTATTGGCGGTGCCGAAAGGTGGACGAGAGGACCGTGGAGCATGTCGTCTCCCGCGCCTTGCTGCGCTGCGAAAGGTCCTTGCGCCGCCATCCCGCTCCGATAGGCTCGGTTGGATGCCTCCGGAGACTCCGCAGCCCATGTTCCGCCGCAGCCTCATCGCCGGCACCGCCGGCGCGCTTGCCCTGCCTGCCATCCTGCGCGCCCAGGCCCTGCCCAAGGTCACCATCGGCATGTCCGGCTGGACTGGCTTCGCGCCGCTGACGCTGGCGGAGCAGGCCGGGCTGTTCAAGGCGAACGGGGTGGAGGTCGAGACCAAATTCGTGCCGCAGCGGGAGCGCAACCTGGCGCTCGCCTCCGGCGCGCTGAACTGCGTGGTGACCACGGTCGACACCATGATCCTCTGGGCCAGCACCATCCCGCTGGTGCAGGTGCTGGTGCTGGACCGCAGCCATGGCGGCGACGGCATCGGCGCGCGGCCTGGAATCGGCAGCTTCGCCGACCTGAAGGGCAAGACCATCGCGGTCGATGGCCCGGGCACCTCCCCCTATTTCCTGATGGCCTACATGCTGCGCGAGAACGGCATGACGGTGAAGGACGTGCAGACCGCGACGCTCGCGCCGCAGCCGGCCGCGCAGGCCTTCGCCGCCGGCCAGTTCGACGCCTGCGCGACCTACGAGCCCTACCTGTCGACGGTGCGCGGCCTCGGCGCCGACAAGGCGAAGGTGCTGGCGACCACGCTCGACTACCCCTGCATCGTCGACACGCTGGCCTTCCAGCCCGCCTTCATCGCCGCCAACCCCGAAGCGGTGAGGCGGGTGGTGAAGTCCTGGTACGATGCGGTGGAGATGATCAAGGCCGAGCCCGAGAAGTCCTTCGAGATCATGGGCCGCCGGGTGAACCAGTCGGCCGAGGCCTTCAAGGCCAGCGCCGGCTTCATCGAATGGATGGATGCGGCGAAGAACAAGGACTACGTCGCCAATGGCCTGCCCGAGTTCCAGCGGAAGGCGCATCTGGTGCAGCGGGAGACCGGGGTGGTGCGGCAGGATGTCGATCTGTCGAAGCTGCTGGACACGCGCTTCGTCGCCTAGAGCGGATTACCGCGAGGCGTGAATCCACCCGTTTGGGATCGTCCACCATGCAGCCGCTGAAGCCGGTCTCGCCCGGCGCCCGCCTGGTGCTCGGCGCCGGGTTCTTCGCCGTCTTCCTCGGCGCCTGGGCCTTCGTCACCTATGGCGGCCACGTGCCGGCGCTGTTCCTGGCCTCGCCGGGACGGACGCTGTCCTCCGGCTGGTCGCTGCTGACGGAATACGGCTTCCTCGGCGACATCGCCGTCACGGTGTTCCGCGTCGTCGGCGGCTTCCTGATCGCCGCCGTCATGGCGGTGCCGCTCGGCCTGCTGATGGGCGCCTTCAAGCCGGTCGAGGCCTTCTTCGAGCCCTTCTTCTCCTTCTGTCGCTACCTGCCGGCCTCGGCCTTCATCCCGTTGCTGATCCTCTGGGCCGGCGTCGGGGAGGCGCAGAAGCTCTCGGTCATCGTGATCGGCAGCGTCTTCCAGCTGGTCATCATGGTTGCCGTGGTCGCCGGCGCGACGCGGCCGGACCTGGTGGAGGCGGCGGCGACGCTCGGCTCCCGCCCCGTCTCCATCCTGCGCCGGGTGGTGATTCCCGCCGCCGCGCCGCAGATCGCCGAGACGCTGCGGCTCGTGCTCGGCTGGGCCTGGACCTACGTGATCGTGGCGGAGCTGATCGGCGCCTCCTCCGGCATCGGCCACATGATCATGGACAGCCAGCGGCTGCTGGACACCGGGCAGATGATCTTCGGCATCGTGGTGATCGGGGTGATCGGGCTGGTGACGGATTTCGCGGTCAAGTCGCTGAACCGCTGGCTGTTTCCCTGGGCCGCGCTGTGAGCAACAAGACCCTGCGGATCGAAGGCGTCACCCGCACCTTCCCGGGCCGCGGCCGCGCCGCGCCGACGCTCGCCCTGCAGCCGACCAGCCTGGAGGTCGCGCCCGGCGAGTTCGTCGCCATCCTCGGCCCTTCCGGCTGCGGCAAATCCACCCTGCTGCGGATCGTCGCCGGGCTCGACCAACCCTCCGCCGGCAGCGTCGCGCTCGACGGCGCGCCGGTCACCGGCCCCGGCCCCGACCGCGGCATGGTCTTCCAATCCTATACCCTCTTCCCCTGGCTGACGGTGGAGCGGAACATCCGCTACGGGCTCGAGGAGCGCGGCCTGCCCGAAGCCGAGCAGCGCGCCATCGCCGCCCGTTTCATCGACCGCACCGGGTTGCGCGGCTTCGAGAACCACTGGCCGCGCCAGCTCTCGGGCGGCATGCAGCAGCGCTGCGCCCTGGCCCGGGCGCTGGCCAACGACCCGGAGATCCTGCTGCTGGACGAGCCCTTCGGTGCGCTCGACCACCAGACGCGGGAGCTGATGCAGGAATTGCTGCTGGAGATCTGGCAGGCGGACAGGAAGACCGTGCTCTTCGTCACCCACGACATCGACGAGGCGGTCTTCCTTGCCAACCGCGTGCTGGTCATGTCCGCCCGCCCTGGCCGCATCAAGGCGGAAGTCGCGGTGCCGCTGCCCTATCCGCGCGAGTGGACGGTGAAGACCACCCCGGAATTCGGCGCGCTCAAGGCCCGGCTGATGGCCGAGATCCGGGAGGAAGTACGGAAGGCGGCGATCGCCTGAGGCCGCTCATCCCGCCAGCCTATTGGCTGACGCCGATCCCGCATTCGCCCAGCAGGTTGCCGGCGCTGCCGCCCGTCCGCTGCGCCACCTGCGCCAGTTGCAGCGAATCCTGCGGCGACATCGACTTCATCAGGCAACTCGTCAGCCCGACGGCATCGAGCGAGAGGCCGCCCGCGCCGACGCATCTGGCCGCGGCGCTCGCGGCCCGGCCGCAGAAGGCGCGCTTCTCCTCGGGCGTCTGCGGCCTGCCCAAGCCCGGGATGGCATTGCCGAGGCCAGGGATGTTCGGCAGGCCCTGCGCTGCCGCCGGCCCCGCCAGGAGCACCGCCAACGCCACGACACATCCATTGCGCATCACGATCCCCCACAACCCCATCGCCCGGCACCCTATGCGGCGCTGCGGCCGGGTCAACATCGGCGCCCCGGTTCCCCGCAGCCGGCTTTTCCGCTACCACCCCGGCGTGCCATCCTCCCTGCCGATTCCTCAAAGCATCCCGCGTGCCGCGCTGGTCACCGGCGGCGCCAAGCGGCTCGGCCGCGCCATCGCCCTGGCGCTGGCCGAGGCCGGCTTCGACGTCGCCATCCACTATGCCGGGAGCCAGGCCGAGGCCGCCGAGACTGCCGGCGCCGTCCGGGCGCTCGGCCGCCGCGCCGTGGCCCTGCGCGCCGACCTGGCGCGGGAGGCCGAGGTCGCCCCCCTGCTGCCCGCCGCCACCGCCGCGCTCGGCCCGATCGGCGTGCTGGTGAACAATGCCAGCACCTTCGAGCGCGACGAGTGGCAGGACGCCACGCGGGAAAGCTGGGACGCCCACCTTGAGCCCAACCTCCGCGCCCCCTTCGTGCTGACCCAGGCCTTTGCCCGGGCGCTGCCGGACGGGGCGGAGGGCCTGGTGGTCAACATGCTCGACCAGCGGGTCTGGTCGCTGACGCCGCATTTCGTCTCCTACTCCGTGTCGAAGGCCGCGCTCTGGGCGCTGACGCAGTCGATGGCGCTGGCACTCGCCCCGCGCATCCGGGTCAACGGCATCGGGCCCGGACCGGCCCTGCCCAGCCCGCGGCAGAGCCAAGCCCAGTTCGACCGGCAGGCGGCCAGCGTCCCGCTGCGCCACGGCACCAGCCCGGAGGAAGTCGGCCGCGCCGTGCTTGCCATCCTCGCCATGCCCGCCATGACCGGGCAGATGATCGCGCTCGACGGTGGGCAGCACCTGCAATGGTCGCCCGCCCCGCCAGCCGCGGAGCCGGAGGAATGAGCTTCGCCCCGGATGCCGCGCGCGGCCTGCGGCTGATCTTCGTGCGCGGCCTGTCGCTGCAGGCGCGGCTCGGCGTCTACCCGCATGAGAAGGCGGCGCCGCAGCGGGTCGTCGTCGGGGTGGAACTGGCGGTGGAGGATGATGCGGCGCCCGCCGGCATCGGCGCGGACGACCTGCGCCGCGTGGTGGATTACGAGAGGGTGGTGAAGGCGGCGCGGGCCACCGCCGCCTCGGGTCATACCCTTCTCGTGGAAACGCTCGCCGAGCGGATCGCCGAAGCCGCATTGTCAGATTCGCGTGTGCTACGCGCCCGGGTGACCGTGGAGAAGCCGGATGCCTTTCCCGATGCGGCGTCTGTCGGGGTTATGATCGAGCGGACGCGGCGCTGACCAACGCTTCGCCGTGGAAACCGTCCACTGCGCTGGCGCGGTCGACGGCGACGCCAGCGACTGAAAGCGAATGTTACAGTTGGCTCGCCCGACATCACGCCGAAACGATGAAACCGTTCTAAATCAGCATCTTATTAAAGTGCCAACTTTCTAGGCAATGTCATGTGACTGGCCGATGACAGCCGAATTTGCCGCTATCACGGGTTCGCGTCCACAGACTTATCCACAGCTTCCGTGGAGAACTGCCGCTTGCCGCAGAAAGCCGTGCGGCCCTAATCGCAGCGCATGAGTCAAGATGAAAACGGCGGCGCCGTGGCTCCCTTGGAGGCGCCGGCCGGGAGCTCGCCCGACGCCCCGGTGATGCAGGGCGTCCGGGTGATCGAGACCGCGCTCGCCACCCTCCCGCATTCGCCCGGCGTGTACCGGATGCTCGATGCCAAGGGCGACGCGCTCTATGTCGGCAAGGCACGGGCGCTGAAGAAGCGGGTAGTCGCCTATACCCAGATCGCCCGCCTGCCCGAGCGGCTGCGCCGCATGGTGCACGAGACCCGCAGCCTCGAGGTCATCACCACGGCCTCCGAGGCCGAGGCGCTGCTGCTCGAAGCCAACCTGATCAAGAAGCTGCGGCCGCGCTACAACATCGTCCTGCGTGACGACAAGTCGTATCCCTGGCTAGTGCTGACCGAGGACCACCCCTACCCGCAGATCACCAAGCATCGCGGCGAGCGGCGGAAGGGCGCGAGCTACTGGGGGCCCTTCGCCAGCGCCTGGGCGGTCAACCAGACCCTGACCGCGCTGCAGCGGGTCTTCCTGCTGCGCTCCTGCCGCGACACCGTCTTCGACAGCCGCGACCGGCCCTGCCTGCTGTTCCAGATCCGCCGTTGCTCCGCGCCCTGCGTCGAGCGCATCAGCAAGGAGGACTATGCCGGGCTGGTCGCCGAGGCGAAGCAGTTCCTCTCGGGCGAGACCCCCTCCATCCAGAAAGCCCTGGCGAAGGAGATGGAGGAGGCCGCCGAGCGCCTGGAATTCGAGCGCGCGGCGGCGATCCGCGACCGCATCCGCGGCCTGACCCATGTCCAGGGCCGCGACCGCATCAACATGGAAGGCCTCGGCGATGCCGACGTGGTGGCGCTGCACCAGATGGCCGGGCAGTCCTGCGTTCAGGTCTTCTTCTTTCGCGGCGGCCGCAACAACGGCAACCGCCCTTTCTTCCTGAGCAAGGGAGACCAGGGGCCGGAGGAGGTGATGGGCGCCTTCCTCGGCCAGCTCTATGACGACCTGCCGCCGCCGCCCCTGGTGCTGCTGAGCCACACGCCGCCCGAGCAGGAGCTGATCGCCGAGGCGCTGAGCATCAAGGCCGGCCGCAAGGTCGAGCTCCACCGTCCCCAGCGCGGCGACAAGCGCGCCGCCGTCGAGCATGCCGAAACCAATGCCCGCGAGGCGCTGGAGCGGAAGATGGCCGAGGGCACGGCGCAGGAGGCGCTGCTGCAGGGCGTCGCCCGGGTCTTCGAGCTGCCCGCCACGCCGGAGCGCATCGAGGTCTACGACAACAGCCATATCCAGGGCAGCAACGCCTATGGCGTCATGGTCGCCGGCGGGCCCTCCGGCTTCCTGAAGCAGGCCTACCGCAAGTTCTCGATCCGCGGCGACATCAAGCCGGGCGACGACTTCGCCATGATGCGCGAGGTCTTCGAGCGCCGCTTCGGCCGCGCCCTGAAGGAGGACCCGGAGCGCGCCGGCGGCAGCTGGCCCGACCTGGTGCTGATCGATGGCGGGCTCGGGCAGTTGAACGCGGTGCGCGATCTCTTTGCCGAGATGGGCGTGCACGACGTGCCGCTGGTCGCCATCGCCAAGGGGGTGGACCGCGATGCCGGCCGCGAATGGTTCCACCAGCCGGGCAAGCCGCCCTTCCAGCTGCCGCCGCGCGACCCTGTCCTTTATTACCTGCAGCGGCTGCGGGACGAGGCGCACCGCTTCGCCATCACCACCCACCGGGCCGGCCGGTCGAAGTCGCTGGTGAAGTCCGAGCTGGACGACATCCCCGGCGTCGGCAGCGCGCTCAAGCGCAAATTGCTCAACCACTTCGGCAGCGCCCGCGGGGTGCGGAACGCGGCGCTGCCGGACCTCGAGAATACCCCGGGCATCGGTCCCTCAGTCGCCCGCAAGATCTACGGGCATTTCCACCCCGGCACCTCGGACGGGTAGGCCGGATCGCAACGGCGCGAGCCCGGACGCCTGAACCGGCTTCGAACGCGAAGCACCATGGGGCCGGCCTCAGCGCCCCAGCCGCCCGCGCAGCAGCCGCTTCGCCGCCTCCAGCAGCAGCAGCACGGCGGCGCCGTTCGCCAGCGCCAGCCCGGCATGCCAGGCCGCGAAGCCGTCGAGGCGGAACAGCGCCGCCGCCGGCGGCACGGCCAGCACGAAGGCGAGCAGCGCCGCGACCGTGCCGAGGACCGCCAGCAGCACCGGGTTCGGCCGCGCCAGCGCCTCCCGCGGGGAGGCGCCGAAGGCGCGGTTCACCAGGATCAGCGCCACCAGCGCCGCGACCAGCGCGGTGAAGGCGATGGAACGCAGGACCTCCGGCGGCAGGCCGGCCCGCCAGGCCCAGAGATAGACCCCGCCGGTCGTGGCGAAGGCGACCAGGCCCTGCACCAGGCTCCAGCCGAGCAGCGCCGGCGGCAGCAGCCGCGCCTGCGGGTCCTCCGGCGGGCGCCGCATGACGTCCGCCTCCTCCGGCTCCGCCTCGAAGGCCAGGGAGCAGACCGGGTCGACCACCAGCTCCAGGAAGGCGATGTGCAGCGGCCCCAGCACCGCCGGCAGACCGAAGGCGAGAGGCAGGAAGGCCATGCCGGCGATTGGCACATGCAGGGCGACGATGTAGCCCATCGCCTTCCGCAGGTTGTCGAAGATCCGCCGGCCCAGCCGGATGGCGCGCAGGATGGCGCCGAAGTCATCCTCCAGCAGCACCACCGCCGCGGCCTCCCGCGCCACGTCGGTGCCGCGGGCGCCCATGGCCACGCCGACATGCGCCGCCTTCAGCGCCGGGGCGTCGTTCACCCCGTCGCCGGTCATCGCCACCACCGCGCCGGCCGCCTTCAATGCCTGCACCAGCTGCAGCTTCTGCTCCGGCAGCACGCGGGCGAGGATCGCGGCGCGGGTCGCCCTTGCGGCGAAGCCGGCCGCGTCCAGCCGCGCCAGCTCGGCACCCGTTACCACCGGCGTGGTGTCGAGCCCCGCCTGGGCGGCGATCGCCCGGGCAGTATCCGGATGGTCGCCGGTGACGATGACGACGCGGATGCCTGCGGCGCGGCATTCCGCCGCCGCTTCCGGCACCTGCGGCCGCAGCGGGTCGGCCAGGCCGATCAGGCCGCGGAAGCCGAGCCCGGCTTCCTCCAGCCGCACCGGCAGCACCTTGCGGCCGGGCAGCCCGGCCTCGGCTATGCCGAGCACCCGCAGCCCCTGTCCGGCGAGCTCGGCAGCGGCCGCGGCGATGCGCGCGGCCTGCTCCGGCGGCACGCGGCAGAGCCGCAGGATCGCCTCCGGCGCACCCTTGGCCGCCAGCCTGGCGCCATCGCCGGCCGCCCAGGCCCGGCCCATGGCGGGCAGATCGGGGCGCAGGCCATAGTGGCGCAGCGCCACCGCATCGCCCACCGCGGCCGTCGCCGCTTCGCGCAGCGCCAGCTCCATCGCGTCGAAGGGCGCGTCCTCGCAGGCCTCGGCGGCGAGCCGCAGCAGGGCGGCCTCATCCAGCGGCGGATCCGGCAGCACCGCCGCGACCGCCATGCGGTTCCGCGTCAGCGTGCCGGTCTTGTCGGTGCACAGCACCGTGGTCGCGCCCAGCGTCTGCAGCGCCGCCGCCTGCCGCAGCAGCACCCCGGCGCGGGCGATGCGGCGGGCGCCCATGACCGCGAAGACGGTCAGGACCAGGGGAAATTCCTCCGGCAGCATCGCCATCGCCAGGGCGATGCCGCCCAGCGCCGCCTGCAGCCAGTCGCCCCGCAACAGGCCGTAGAGCAGCGCGAGCAGCAGGCTCGCCAGCAGGCCGAGCACCGCGAAGCTGCGCACCATCGCCATGGTCTGCGCCCGCAGCCGCGGCGGCTCCCGCTCGATGGCGCCGAGCGCGGTGCCGATCCGGCCGAGCTCAGTCCGCGCCCCGGTCGCATGGACGATCGCCTCCCCGGTGCCGCGCACGACGAGGCTGCCGGAAAAGACCGCCGCGGCATCCTCGCCCGGCCGCGGCGAAGCGGGCGCGTTGTCCAGCCCTCCGGCGCGCTTGCCGACGGGCAAGGACTCACCGGTCAGCAGCGATTCGTCGATCTCCAGCTCCTCCGCCGCGACCAGCCGCGCATCGGCCGGCACCCGGTCGCCCTCGGCCAGCAGCAGCAGGTCGCCCTGAACGACATCCCGCCCGGCGATCCGTTGCCGGACGCCGTCGCGGACAACCAGGGCGCGGGGCGAGGAGAGGTCGCGCAGCGCGTCGAGCGCGCGTTCGGTCCGCGCCTCCTGCGCCACGGCGATGCCGACCGACAGGAAGCTGAAGGCGAGCAGCAGCAGCGCCTCCGCGAGGTCGCCGAGCGCCAGGTAGAGCCCGCCGGCGCCGAGCAGCAGGGCGAACATCGGCTCCCGCGCGACGTCGAGCGCGACGCGGAGGAGCGAGCGGCGGGCCGCGCCGCGCAGGGCGTTCGGCCCATCCCGGCGCAGCCGCGCCGCCGCCTCCGCGGCGCTCAACCCGGCCCGTTCCATCGATGCCACGACCCGGGGCAAACCCGCAGCTAGAGCGAGGGGCGCAGGAAGAAGGGCATCGGCTCCGTCCGGTCCTCGACCGACCGCACCCCCGGTACCCCCTGCGCCAGCACCACCAGCCCGCGCTGCACCGGCTCCGAGCGGTGGAAGCCGTAGAAGGTCACGGTGCCGTCCTTGACGCTCGGGAACACGTAGAAGGTGTCGACCCAGGGCTGCTCGCGCATGGCGGCGATCACCGCCCGCAGCAGGGCGGCATCCGTTGTCTCGCCCGCGGCGGCCGGGGCGGCCGGGGCCAGGACGGCACGCAGCAGGTCGGCCCGGCTGACGATGCCGACCAGCTTGCCGTCCCGCAGCACCGGCACGCGGCGGATCTGATGCTTCTCCATCAGCCGGGCGATGTCGTCGACGCCGGCCTCCTCATCCACGGTGACCAGGTCCCGGGTCATCACATCCGCGGCCCGGGCGCCATGCGCCTTGGCGAAGCGCTCCGCCAGCCGGCGACTGTCGCCGAACAGGCCCAGGAACCAGCCGAGCGGCCCGCGCTTCTCCTCGGCCAGCCGGCGGATCAGGTCGCCTTCGGTGACCAGACCCAGCAGCCTGCCCTCGGCATCCGCGACCGGCACGGCCGAGATGCCACGGCTGGCAAGCAGTTCCGCCACGCCCACCACCGGGGTCTCCGGCGGCACCACGACGAGGCTGGTGGTCATCAGGTCGCGTGCCTTCACGCCGTCCTCCTGCATCTGGGCGGGGCAGGGTGCCCCGCGAGACAGGAAAGATGGACGAATGGTTATGTCCGCGCCTTGAGGCAGCGCAAGTGGCCGGCGGGTGCCCCCGGATGGATCGCCCAGCGATGGATCGGCCAAAGCATTGGGCCGGCAGCCGGGGAAGCCCGCTTGCCGGTGACGCCGCCCCGCAAGCCGGCCGGCAGGGCGTCCCGAGGCTCGCCATCTGCCCTTCGGAGCAGGCCGGTCCTGATCCGGGTGCCGTCACTCCGGGCGGATCATGAGTCCCGAGGGAAATATCGTGCCCCCGGTGCCGCCGCGGCCATTCCCGCGGCGCCGCGGGCTTGCCCCGGGGCGGGCGCTCCGCCATGACTGCCCGCCCCATGCCGACCGACCTCCCCAACCTCCTGACGCTCTCGCGCATCGCCGCCATCCCGCTGCTGGTGGCGCTGGTGGCGTTGCGGACGCCCTGGGGCGATGTCGGGGCCTGCGCGGTCTTCGCCGCCGCCGCCATCACCGACTATTTCGACGGCAAGATCGCCCGCCAGCGGCAGACCGTCTCCGGCTTCGGCCGCATGCTGGACCCGATCGCCGACAAGCTGCTGGTCGGCGCCGCGCTCATGGTGTTGGCCGGCCACGACCGGCTGACCGGCTGGACGCTCTATCCCGCCATCGTCATCCTGCTGCGGGAGATCCTGGTCTCCGGCCTCAGGGAATACCTCGCCGGCCTGCGCATCGGCCTGCCGGTTTCCCGCCTTGCCAAGTGGAAGACCGGCTTCCAGATGGGCGCGCTCGGCACCCTGCTCGGTGGCGACACCGCGGCCTCGGTGCTGCACCTGTCGTTCCTGCCCGTCTCGCTGATCGGGGAGGCGATGCTCTGGGTCGCCGCCGCGCTGACCCTGGTGACCGGGCGGACCTACCTCGAAGCCGGGCTCCGCCATGCGGAGGCGGATCCCGGCGCCGCCGCCCCGGAGACCCGCCCTTGAGGCCCCTTGGTCTTGAGACTGGCCGGGCCGCGGCGCATCTTCGCGATGCATCCTCAGGACAGGACCCCCGTTCGGGGCAGCAGGAGTTGGTCATGCGACGGATCGGCGTAACCTCGGCCCGGGTGGCCGTGCTGGGCCTGGGGATGCTGCTCGGGGCCTGCAGCGCCTATGAGCGGTCGACCACCTGGCTGAACAGCGGCGGCGCCAACGCGACCGACGGCATCGCCAATGCCGGCGCCAGCATCGGCGCCCCCTGGGGCCGCTCGCGCCCGACCATGCCGGAAGACAGCGTCACCATCGCCCGGGTGAGCGGCGCGCCGGTGCAGGTCGCGCCGCTGCGGGCCGAGGACGGCAATGTTTGGCCGGCGCCCGAGGCGCCGCGCTCCACCCTCGCCAACCCGGACGCGGCCATGCGCGGCATCCCGAGCTATCGCCCCGGCGACTACGACCGGCCCTCGGCCCCGGCCGGCCGTTCGCAATGGCAGCCGACCGACCCGCCCAACCCGGCGCCGCTGCCGCCCGGCCTCCGCGGCGGGGCCTCCGGCCCCGGCCCGCGCCTCGACCCGCAGCCGGAGATCCCCGGCCCGCAGGCGGTCGCCCCGCCGCTGCCCGGCCGCAGCGCGCCGCCGTCGCGCCGGGCCGATGGCCGGGTGATCCTGACCCCGCAGGGCAGCGCGGTGACCACCGGCGGCACCGACCGCGTCCAGGGCTACGTCGCGCCGGGCGGCGGCAGCGGCACCGCGGTGATCGACGGCAACACGACGACGCTGTTCGATCCCACCGGCCGGATCCAGACCGTCCCGACGACGCGCTGAGCCAGGGCATGAGGGTCCTGTATTTTGCCTGGGTGCGGCAGAAGGTGGGCGTGGCAGAGGAGGAGGTCGCCCCGCCGCCGGAGGTCAGGGACGTGGCCGGGCTGATCGCCTGGCTCTCGGCCCGCAGCCCCGGCCATGCCGCGGCCTTCGCCCAGGCAAGGCAGGTCCGCGCCGCGGTGAACCAGGAATTCGCCGCGCCCGGAGCGCCGGTCGGCCCCGGCGACGAGGTCGCCTTCTTCCCGCCGGTGACCGGCGGATGAGCGGGGCCGTGGTCCCGACCGTGCGGGTGCAGGAAGTCCCCTTCGACCTGGCCGCCGAGAGCGCGGCGCTGACCCAGGGCCGGGTCGATGTCGGCGGCCTGGCCAGCTTCGTCGGCCTCTGCCGCGCGGATGACGGCCTCGCCGCCCTGGTGCTGGAGCACTACCCCGGCATGACCGAGCGGGCGATCACCGCGATCGCCGAGCAGGCCTGCGCCCGCTGGCCGCTGACCGGCTGCACCGTCATCCACCGGCATGGCCGGCTGGAGCCGGGGGCGCCGATCGTCCTGGTGCTGACTGCCTCTTCCCACCGCGCCGCGGCGCTCGAAAGCTGCGCCTTCCTGATCGACTGGCTGAAGACCCGCGCGCCCTTCTGGAAACGCGAGGAATTCGCCGGCGGCGCGGAGCGCTGGGTCGAGGCCAAGGCGGAGGACGACGCCGCGGCGGCGCGCTGGGGCGAGGCCGAAGCGGCACGCCGGGGCGATGCCGAAGCGGCACGCCGGGGTGGCGCGACGTGACTCCCGGCGCCTCCGGCCCCGGGCCGCTCGCGCGGGTGGAACTGGCCTGCCGCGACCCGCACCGCCAGCGCGAATTCTTCGGCCGCATCCTCGGCTTGGCGCCGGCCGAGCAGGGCAACGCCCTGCGCTTCGCGCTCGGCGCGGTGGAACTGGTGCTGCGGCCGCGCGGCGACGCGCTGTTCGCCTCGGCCCGCGGCGGGGAGGCCGGCACGCTGCTCGCCTTCCCGGTCGCCGATGCCGAGCTGGAGCGCTGGCACCGCCGCATGCTGATGGCCCGCGTGGCGGTGCTGGACGCGCCGGGGCCCTCCGGCGCGCCGCCGCGGCTGCTGCGGGTGGCCGACCCCGAGGGCAACGTCATCGAGCTTTTCGCCGCGGCGTGAGGATCCTGGCCGGCATCCCGGCGGGTGCCGCCCTGCTGGTCTGGCCGGCCGCGCTGAACCACTACCCCCTGGTCTTCAGCGATACCGGCGCCTTCCTCGCCCAGACCGTCCAGGGCTGGCCGGTCTGGGACAAGCCGCTGGTCTACGGGCCGCTGCTGCATGCCTTCCACTGGCGCGTCACGCTCTGGCTGCCGCTGGTGGCGCAGGGGCTGGTGCTGTCCTGGCTGCTCTGGCTGGTGCAGCGCAGCCTGGGCGGCGCGACCGCCGGGCGGCACCTCCTGCTCTGCGCCGGGCTGGCGGCGGCGACCGCGGCGCCCTGGTTCGCCGCGTTGCTGCTGCCGGACTGGCTGGCGCCCGCCCTGGTGCTGGCGACCTACCTGCTGGGCTTTGCCTGGGACGGGCTGGGCCGGGCGGAGCGCGGCGGGGTCTTGCTGCTGGCCATGCTGGCGGCCGCCGCCCACCTGTCCCACCTGCCGATCGCCGCCGCGCTGGTCCTGCTGGTGCTGGCGGCGCGGCGGGCCCGGTGGCCGGCGCTCGCTTGCGCCCTGCCGCTGGCCGGTGCCATGGCGTTGCTGCTGGCAACGAATGCCTGGGCACATGGGCGCTGGGCCTTGTCGCCCCATGGCGCGGTCTTCGCCCTGGCGCGGTTGACGGCCGACGGTCCGGCGGCGCGGACCATCGAGGCGCGCTGCCCCGAGGCCGGCTGGCAGCTCTGCCGCTGGGCCGGGCGGCTGCCGCGCGACAGCGACGACTTCCTCTGGTCCGGAGACGGCCCGGTCTGGGCGGCGCGGACCGACGGCGCGTCACCCGGCGGTCCCATCTCGCTGGCGCCGGAGGCCGCGGCGATCCTGGGCGAGACGCTGCGGCGGGAGCCGCTCGGCGTGCTCCGCGCCGCGGCGGGCAATGCCTGGCGGCAGCTCGGCATGGCGCGGGTGGGCGATACGCTGGGGCCGGAGAACCTGCGGGCCTCGGTCGCGCGGCAGCTGACGCTCGGCTTCCCCGCGGCCGAGCAGGCACGCTTCGCCGCCTCGCCGCAGGCGCGGGGCGGGTTGGCCGCGACGGCCGCGCCCTTCCTCGTGCTGCATCCGGCGGCGCTGCTGCTGGGCGCGGCGGGGGTGCTGCTGGCCGGGTGGCGGGCACGGGGCCGGCAGCTCGGGCTGGTGCTCTGCGTCCTGGTCGGCCTCGGCGCCAATGCGATGGCGACCGGCGCGCTGTCGGGACCGCATGACCGCTACCAGGCGCGGATCGCCTGGCTGCTACCGCTGGCGGCGCTCCTGGCCGGCCCGCTGGCCCGGCGGGACGACGCCATGAGGGGCGCCGCGGCGTGACCTCGCGCCATGGACTCGAGATCCGTGCCGCCACCGCGGCGGAGGCGCCGGGCCTCGCGGTGCTGCTCGCCGCCGCCGGCCGGCCGATCGAGCCGCGCGAGCTGGCGGCGCGGCTGGAGGCGATCCGCGGCGGGGCGGGGACCGCCCTGGTCGCGCTGGAATGGGGTCCGCCCAGCGGCCTCGTCGTGCTGCACTGGTACCGCCGGCTGGAGGAGGCGCGGCCGGTGGCGCAGGTCACCACGCTGCTGGTCGGCGCCGAGGACCGCCGCCGCGGCATCGGCCGGCTGCTGGTGAAGGCAGCGGCGCAGGCGGCGCGGAATGCCGGCTGCGGGATGCTGGAGCTGGCCGCCGGGGAGGACCCCTCGCTCGCGGCCTTCTGCCTTGCCACCGGCTTCGCCGCGGCCGGGCAGCGCTACCTGCGGCCGCTGCGGAAGGCGGGCTAGAACGGATCGCCGAGGCGCGAAGCTGCCTTGAAACCGGCACGCTGCAGCCTCCTGCCGAACCGGACGTCCGGCAGGAAACGGTGGGCGCTACCCCTGCAGCAGCGCCCAGACCCGCGGCGGGGTCAGCGGCATCTGCAGCGTATCGGCCGCCTTCGCCCGCCCGTTGCGCGCCAATGCATCGGCCACCGCATTCACCAGCGCCGGCGTCGCGCCGATGGTGCCGAGCTCGCCCACCCCCTTCACCCCGAGCGGGTTGGTCACGCAGGGGATCGACTGGTCGAGCTCCGTGACGTAGCCGCCGATCATGTCGGCCCGCGGCAGCGCGTAGTCCATGAAGCTGGCGCTCAGCGGCTGGCCGGACTCGGGGTCGTAGACCACCGCCTCGTACATCGCCTGTCCCAGGCCCTGCGCCGCGCCGCCGGCGAGCTGGCCCTCGACGATCAGCGGGTTCACCACGCGGCCGGCATCGTTCACCGAGGCATAGGAAGCGATCTCGATCTCGCCGGTGTCGGGGTCGATCTCCACCTCGCAGACATGCGTGCCGTTCGGCCAGGTCGGGCCGCCGACGCTGCTGGTGCTGTCGATGTAGATGCGCTGCTCCGGCTGCTTCGCCGCGAGGTCGAAAAGCCCGATCTGCCGGTCGGTGCCGGCGACGCGGAAGGCGCCGGCGACGTATTCGAGGTCGATGGCCGCGGCCTCCAGCGCCTCCGCCGCCAGGTCCTTCGCGGTCGCCACCGTCTTGTCCGAGGCGACCTTCACCGCCGAGCCCGCGGTGAAGAGCGAGCGCGAGCCGGCGCTGCCGAAGCCCGTGCCGCGGTCGGTGTCGCCGAGCACGATGCGGATCTTCTCGAGCGGCACGCCGAAGACGTCGACCGCGAGCTGGGCGTAGCTGGTGGCGATGCCCTGGCCCATCTGCTGGGTGGTGGCGTAGATCTCGATCTCGCCCGACCCCTTCACCGCGACGGTGACGCGCTCCTCGAAGACATTGGCGCCGGTCCATTCGAGGAAGCTGGCGATGCCGCGCCCGCGCAGCTTGCCCGCCGCCTTCGAGGCCGCCTCGCGCGCGGCGAAGCCGCCCCAGTCCGCCAGCTTCAGCCCCTGGTCCAGCACCTGGGCGAACTTCCCGCTGTCGTAGGTCTGCCCCATGGCATTGGTATAGGGCATCAGCGCCGGGTCGATCATGTTGCGCCGGCGCAGCTCCGCCTGGTCGATCCCCATCTTCCGCGCGGCGGTGTCCATCAGCCGCTCGATGATGTGGATCGCCTCCGGCCGCCCGGCGCCGCGATAGGGGCTGGTCGGCGCGGTATGGCTGAGGATCGCGGTGAACTCGAAGTCGATGGTGCGGATGTCGTAGATGCTGGTGGACACCCAGGGCCCGATCAGCAGCTGGATGGCGACGCCGGCCGGGCGGGTATAGGCGCCCATGTTGGCCAGCGTCCTGACCCGCAGGCCCGTCACCTTGCCGTTCGTGTCGAGCGCCATGGCGACCTGGCTGTCGGTGTCGCGGCCATGCGTCGCCGAAAGGAAATCCTCCATCCGCGTCGCCGCCCATTTCACCGGGCGGCCGAGCTGCCTGGACGCATAGGCGACGACCGCGTCCTCCGGATAGGCGCCGGTCTTCATCCCGAAGCCGCCGCCGACATCGCCGACCAGGACGCGCATCTTCTCGGCCGGCAGGTTCAGCACCTCGGTGCAGATCTGGTCGCGCGTGGAGGAGGGCGTCTGCGTCGACATCGTCACCGCGATGCGGTCGGTCGCGGCATCGTAGGAGGCGACCATGACGCGCGGCTCCATCGAGACCGGCGCCAGGCGCTGGTTGACGATGTCGAGCGTGACGACATGCGCGGCGGCGGCGAAGGCGGCATCGGCCACGGCGCGGTCGCCGTACTGCGTCTGCGCGACGACGTTGCCCGTCGCGGCGGGCCAGACCTGCGGCGCGCCGGGTGCCGCGGCGGCGGCGGCCGAGGTGACCGCCGGCAGTTCCTCGTAGTCGACGACCACCGCCTCGGCGCCGTCGCGCGCCGCCTCCAGGGTCTCGCCGACCACGGCGACCACCGCCTCGCCGGCGAAATTCGCCTCGCCCACCGCCAGCACCGGGCGCGGCGGCGCGGCGAGCGGCGAGCCGTCCGGCCGCTTGAAGGGCAGCTCGATGCCGAGCCGGCCGAGGCCCGCGGCCTCGAGGTCGGCGCCGGTCAGCACCGCCAGCACGCCCGGCATCGCCTTGGCTGCGCCGGTGTCGATCGAGACGATCCGCGCATGCGCGTAGGGCGAGCGCAGGAAGATCATGTGCGTCTGGCCGGGATGGGAGAGGTCGTCGGAGAAGGACCCTTCGCCGCGCAGCAGCGGCGCGTCCTCGATCCGCCGCACCGCCTGGCCGCTGCCGAAGCGGCCGAAGCCGCCATCCATCCCGTCTGCCACGATCCCACCCTCGCTCCGTTCGGGCCAGCCTATCGGGCGGCGGCGGGCGGCGGCAAGCCGGGGGGCTTCATCCCGGCGCCGTCCGCGGCCATGCTGCACCTCCGGGGAGGAACCAGCCGATGTCCGATTCCACGCAGCAGGCCGCCGATATCCTGATGGCGGTGCGCCAGGGCGGCCCGAAGGTCGCCGGGCTCGGCGCCGCCGCGCCGCAGACCGAGGCCGGGGCCTTCGCCGTGCAGGCCGAGGTGCTGAAGCGCCTCGGCGCCCGGATCGGCGGCTGGAAATGCGCGGCACCCCCGGGCAAGCCGACCTCGGCCGCGATGCTCGATGCCGGCTTCATCCGCCCGGGGCCGCTGCGCTGGCCGGTGCCGGCGGGCGGGCAGATCGGCATCGAGACCGAGATCGCCTTCCGGCTCGGCCGCGGCTTCCCGAAGCGCGATGCGCCCTACACCCTGGCCGAGATCCAGGACGGGATCGAATCCGCCTTCCCGGCGATCGAGATGGTCAGCAGCCGCTATCTCGATACCTCAAAGGTCACCATGAACGAGGCGATGGCCGACAGCATCGCCCATGCCGGGCTGGTGCTGGGCGCCGCGGTGCCGGGCTGGCGCGGGATGGATCTGAAGAATCTCACGGTGAAGCAGACATGCGGCGGCACGGTGCAGGTGGAGAAGGTGGGCGGCAACCCCTCCGGCGATCCCTTCACCCCGCTGCTCTGGCTGGCCAATTACCTGCCGAGCGTCGGGCTGGCGCTGGAGGCCGGGCAGGTCGTCACCACCGGCAGCTGCACCGGGCTGCTCTACGTCGATGGCCATCAGCGCGTCACCGGCGGCTTCGCCGGCTTCGGCGAGGCGGTCGTCGAGCTTGACTGACCCCCTGGCGAGGCGGCGGGTGCCCCTGGCACTCGCCGCGGTGGTCGCGCTGAACCTGCCGCTCGGCACGGTCTATGCCTTCAGCGTCTTCATCCGCCCGCTGGAGGACGGGCTCGGCCTGAGCCGGGCGGCGCTGTCCTTCGTCTTCGGCCTGGCCATCCTCGGCTTCACGCTGGGCATGAATTGCGGCCCCCTGCTGTACCGCCTGGCTTCCGCGCCATGGCTGCTGGCCGGCTCGGCCACGCTGGCGGCGCTCGGCATCGTGCTGGCGGCAACGGCCGAGGGCATCGTCCAGCTCGCGCTCGGCTACGGCGCGCTCTTCGGCTTCGGCGGCGGCATCGCCTATGTCGTGCTGCTGCAGGGCATGAACCTGATGCTCACCGGGCGGCGCGGGCTGGCGAACGGCTTCATCGTCAGCCTCTACCCGCTCGGCGCGATGATCGGCGCGCCGATCTTCGGCTGGGCGCTCTCGGCGCACGGGCTGCGCGCGACGCTCGGCGGGCTGGCCGTGACCCTGGCGGCGGCCGGGCTCGCCGCGGCGCTGCTCGCCGCCGCCTCCGGCATGCGGATGGCGGCGCCGGCCGGTGCGGTGGCCGGGCCGCCGGTGGCGCGGCAGCTGTCGCTCTTCCTGCGGATCTGGCTGGTCTTCTTCCTCGCCGCGGCGGCAGGGCTGACGGTGCTGGGCCAGGCGGCCGGCATGGTGGAGGCCTATGGCGGCACGAAGGCGCTGGCGCTGTCCGCCACCACGGCCATCACCGGCTGCATTGCCGCGGCCCGGGTCGGCGGCGGCTGGCTGGCGGACCGCGTGGCGGCGCCGTTGGTGATGGTGGGCGCGCATGGGCTGGCGCTCTCGGCCGATGCGTTGCTGGTGCTGTTCCCCGGGCCGCTGCTGGCGGTGGCGACGCTGGCGATGATCGGCACCGGCTACGGGTTGGTCAGCGGCAGCGTCGCCGCGGCGATCGGCATCTACTGGGGGGCGGAGCATTACGGCCGGCTGGCGGGCCGCCTCTATGCCGCTTGGTGCGTCGCCGCCATCACCCTGCCGGTGGTGGCAGGGCGGGTCTTCGACCTGACCGGCGGCTATGCCGCGGTGATCATGATCGCCGCGGCGGGCAACCTGCTCGGCCTCCTGGTGGCCGGCAGCCTGCCGCGGCGGGTGCCGGGCTAGGCCTCGCCCGCCAGTTCCAGCAGCTCCCGCGTCCGGGTCACGCGCGTGCCCCAGACCCGGTCGAACTCGGCGACCAGGGCCCGCAGCGCGGGGGAGGCGATCGCCGCCTCCGCGGCCGGAGCATCGGGGAATTCGTAGAAGGCGCAATGCACGCGCGCGTCCGTGCGGCTCCAGCAGCAGCGGGCGCGCAGCGCGCCGAACGCCCGCTTCGCGTCGGGCAGGTGCTCCGCCGCGTACCAAGCATCGAAGCGCGGGATGTCCGCGGCATCCGCCAGCACGGCGCGCACCATCAGCCAAGTCGTGGTCATGCCCGCGCCCCCGTGCCGTGCTTCGCCATTGCCCGCTTCCTCCACACCTGTCCCGACCAGGGTGCCATCCTTCCGCCGCGGTGCAAGCCGCCGGAACCCGGTCCCGGGCTGCTTTATATCTTTCGGCCCGGATCAGGCGGGGACCGGCCCGGTCGGCCGCAAGCCCTTCAAACGTCGGGACGACCCGGCAAACCGGCTTGAGGAATTCAGGAACAAAAACCCTCAAGGCGAGGATCGCGGGTTTCGGACAAAGGCTGACCGGGCACCCTCACGCGCCCATGGCTTGGGGTGCGACCCTTTGGCCCCGCACGCCGCGGGATGGCGAGGGCCGGAATGGGGGAGGGTGGAGGATGGGACATCTACAGGACATTATTCCTCTTCCGGGCGGAACGAAAGTTTTTCCCGCACCGGGCTCACGGCCCGCCCGCCCAGCGCCGCTCCTCGCTGGCGGGGCTGACCAGCCGGGCGCGGTCGGCCAGCCCCATGGAGTCCCAGGTGCCGGGCAGATCCTCCGCCGCCGGCAGCTGCCGGGCGATGCGCGCCTGCTCCGTTGGCCGCAACTCCGACCAGAACCGCGTCAGCCAGGGATGCTGCCGGACCGTCTGGCGCAGCGCGGCTTCCGGATCCGCCGGTGCGACCGGTGCCGGTGCCGGCGGCCTCTGAGCGGCGGAGACCGGCGCCGGGTCCGGCAACGGCTCCATCGCCACCACCGTGGGGGCCGGTTCGGGGACACGCGCCGGGGCCGGGGCCGGCTGCGCCGGGGACGGCGGCCGCGCCGCCCTGGCCGGGGCGGGCTTGGCGCCGAAGCGCTCCGGCTCGAAGAAGCGGTCGAGCGCGGTCACCTGATTCATCGCCTGGCATCCCGCCAGCGACAGCAGGCAGAGCAGCGCCAGGAAGGATCGGCCGGTCGAGGCAGGTGTGCAGCCCATCCCGTCATAACGAAGCACGCACCGTCGGGATGCCTGGGCGCGACGCAAGAAGGCCCGCCGGACGAGGTCCGGCGGGCAGTTCGACTTGCGGGAACGGGAGGAAAGGGCACATCGCCCGGGGACATCTCTACCCCCCCCCGCCGCACCCGCGCTGTGCCGCAGCGCACGTTGCCAGCCGCGGTTCAATGCCGTTCCCAGCCAAATTGCTGCAGTGCGGGCGAACTTTCCGGTCGGCGACGGGTTTCCCCTGGCACATGGCCGAAGCGAGGGGACAGGGCCGCATGGCGCGCGCATCCCGGACCGGACCGACCCCTGCCACCCGCTCGCCGATCCGGCGCTGAGGCCCGCGACCCATGCCCGTCCTCACCGTCCGTCACGTCACCACCTACCGCTATCGCCAGCCGGTCGCCTTCGGCGAGCACCGCATGATGCTCCGGCCGCGCGAGGGCCACGACCAGCGCTTGTTCGAGGCGCGGCTCGACATCACCCCGAAGCCCGCCGCCCTGCGCTGGCTGCACGACGTCTACGGCAACAGCGTCGCCATCGCCCGCTTCGCCGGCCGCGCCAAGGAGCTGGTCTTCGACAGCGAGGTGCGGCTCGACCACCAGCCGCACCAAGCGCTCGACTTCCAGGTCGAGGACTACGCCCGCACCTTCCCCTTCGCCTATGGAATGGAGGAGGTGCCCGACCTGGCGCGCTCGATCGAGCGGCACTGGCGCGACGACGAGCGCGCGGTGGACCGCTGGGCGCGGCGCTTCCTGCGGCGGGACGGGCCGACCGGCACGCTCGACCTGCTGGAGGCCATGACCCACGGCATCAAGCGCGAGCTGACCTACATTCCCCGGCACGAGCGCGGCATCCAGGACCCGGCGAAGACGCTGCGGCTCGGCAGCGGCACCTGCCGCGACTTCGCCGTGCTGATGATGGAGGCCGCGCGCTCGCTCGGCCTTGCCGCCCGTTTCGTCTCCGGGTACCTCTACAGTCCCGGCGGCGATGGTGAGGCGCGCGTCGGGGGCGGGTCCACCCATGCCTGGGCGCGGGTCTACCTGCCTGGCGCCGGCTGGGTCGAATTCGACCCCACCAACGGCATCGTCGGTAACCGCGACCTGATCCGGGTGGCCGTCGCGCGCGATCCCGCGCATGCGCTGCCGCTCTCGGGTACCTGGACCGGCTTTCCCGCCGACAGCCTCGGCATGACCGTGGATGTCGCCGTCACCAGCGAGGCGAAGTCGGCCGTCACGGCACGCGCCCGCCCCCGCGCCACCGCGCCTTGAACCGCGCAACAGGAGATCGCGCCATGCAGATTCGCGCCGGCTTCGAGATTGCCTACGACTGCCCACAGCCGACGCCCATGCTGCTGTCGCTCAGCGTGCACCCGTCCCGCATGCAGGACGTCATCGGCCCGCACGGCATCGCCTTCGAGCCCCGGATCGGCGCCACCGACTACCGCGACAGCTTCGGCAACATCTGCACCCGCATCCTGGCCCCGGCCGGCCGGCTGACGATGCGCGCCGAGTTCACCGTGCGCGATCCCGGCACGCCGGATGCCGTGGTGCCCGAGGCGATGCAGCACGCGGTGCAGGACCTGCCCGACGAGGTGCTGGTCTTCCTGCTGGGCAGCCGCTACTGCGACACCGATCGCCTCTCCGACACCGCCTGGTCGCTGTTCGGCGGCACGCCGCCGGGCTGGGCGCGGGTGCAGGCGATCTGCGACTACGTCCACGACCGCATCACCTTCGGCTACGAGCATGCCGATGCGACCCGCACCGCCTTCGGCGGCCATGCCGACCGCCGCGGGGTCTGCCGCGACTTCGCCCACCTGGCCGTCACGCTCTGCCGCTGCATGAACATCCCGGCGCGCTACTGCACCGGCTACCTCGGCGACATCGGCGTGCCGATCTCGGACGCGCCGATGGATTTCAGCGCCTGGTTCGAGGTCTACCTGTCCGGCCACTGGCACACCTTCGACGCGCGGCACAACTTTCCCCGCATCGGCCGCATCCTGATGGCGCGCGGGCGGGACGCGACCGACGTCGCCATCGCCACCACCTTCGGCCCCTGCACCCTGGCCGGCTTCCGCGTCATCACCGACGAGATCACCCCGCAGCACATGTCCGCCTGGTCGGGTGCGCCCCAGGACGATGCGCCGGCCATCGCCGACGTGCCGGGCGGCCCGGCCTCGATCGCGCAGGCGCTGTCGGACGATCGCGGCCGGCCGATCGGATGAGCGCGGCGCCGCCCGCGGTCACCGCGCTGAATGAGGGCGGCGCCTCCCGCTGCGTGCTGCTCTGCGAGCATGCGTCGAACTTCATTCCCGAGGAATATGCGTCGCTCGGCCTGCCGGCGGCGGAGCTGGAACGCCACATCGCCCACGACATCGGCGCGGCGAGGCTGGCGCGGCGGCTCTCGGCGCTGCTCGACGCGCCGCTCTTCCTCGCGGGCTATTCCCGGCTGCTGATCGACCTGAACCGGCCCTGGCGGGCACCCTCCAGCATCCCCGAGGTCAGCGAGGCGACGGTGATCCCCGGCAATCTCGGCATCGACGCGGCGGAGCGCGCGCGGCGCCGGGCCGCCTGGTTCACGCCGTTCCACGACCGCGTCGCCGCGTTCCTTGAGACCCGGCCCGGCGCCGCGGTGATCGGCGTGCACAGCTTCACCCCGGTCTACCTGGGCGAGGTCCGGCCCTGGCATGCCGGGATCCTCTACGGCAAGGCGGTGCGCTTCGGCCGCGCGCTGGTGCAAGCCCTGGCCGCCGACCCGGCGCTGGTGATCGGCGACAACGAGCCCTACCGGATCGAGCTGGACTACGACTACACCGTGCCGGTGCACGGCGATGCCGCGGGTCGCGACGCGGTGCTGCTGGAGGTGCGGCAGGACCTGCTGGGCGACGAGGCGGGCTGCGAGGACTGGGCCCGACGGCTGGCCGCGGCGCTGCAGCAAGGTCGGAGCGGGAAAAGTATTCCCTCCCCGAACCCCTCGCTTCCTTTCCGTGGGTCGGGTGCCGCCGCGCGGCGGGTGCCAGGCTCGGGAAAATAGATCAGGGGTCCGGGGAGAATACCTTCTCCCCGGCCTTTTCCTGCTAGGCCGCCGGCGCCACCGACAGCCCGCGCACCTTGTGCTTCTCGATGAACCTGGCGACGAGGCCGGAAGCCTTGGCCTCCTCGACGAAGCCGCTCAGCCAGGCCGCCGCCGCCTCGTTCCGCCGGTTGGTGCCGATAGCCTGCTGCACCGCCATGAACTGGCCGTCGAGGATGCGCGCCCCCGGCAGCTTCTCGATATCGGTGATCAGCCCCGGCCGCAGCCCGGCATAGACCTCCATCCTCTCGTCGAGGAAACGCTTGAAGGCCGCGCCGCCGCCGCCGGGCACCAGCACAAGCTCCGCGTTCCTGATGTTGCGCTCGAGCCAGAGCGTATAGGCTGCGCCCGCGCCGCTGCAGATGCGGATGCCCTTGCGGTCCACCTGGTCCATCGCGGTGATGGGCGATCCCGGTGGCACCAGGTAGGTCGCCTCGATCTCGCAATAGGCGGCGGTGAAGCTGATCTTCTCCGCCCGCTGCGGCTCGGCGCCGATATTGGCGATGTCCCAGGCATCGGTGCCCGCGGCATCGGCGATCTCGTTCGGCCGGGCATAGGGCACCAGCTTCAGCGGCACGCCGAGCCGCGAGGCGATCTCCCGCGCCATCTCGGGCGAGACGCCCTCCGGCCCGCCATCCGGCGTGCGGCCGGTGACCAGCAGGAAATTGCCCATGTTGATGGCGGCACGGAGCACGCCGGTCGGGGCGAGTTGGGCGACGATCTCGGGGGACATGCGTGACGTTCCATCGCTGCGGGATTGGGCGCGCGCGGGCAGGGGGGGAAGCCCGGCAGCGCCCATGGGCGCCAGCAGGCACGCCAGCATGGCGCGGCGATGCGGCATCGTCGTTTCCTCCGGCCCTTGCGGCTGGGCCGGGGGATTAGACCCCCTCGGTTCCGGCCCGGCAAGCGACCGGTGCCGGCGCCGATGGCTGCCCCAGGGCCCGCGTGCCGTCGGCGGCGAAGACCTGCGCCGCGACGACATGCAGCCGGCAGGGCGCACCGCGCGCCGGCCAGCCCGGCGCGGCCTCGCCCAGCACCGCATCCAGCGCCAGGCCGCTGGCTTGCACCACCAGCCGCAGCTCGCCCTCGGCCGTGGCGCGGACCAGCTGGACCATGGCACCGCCGGCACCTGGCAGCGCCACCACCTCGCGCGGGCGGAGATAGGCGGTGGCGCGACCATCCGGCAGGGCGACCCGCAGCGCCGGCAGGGGCAGCGTGCCGAAGCGCAGCACGCCGTCCTGCACCTTGCCCTCGAGCCGCGTCGCATGGCCGATGAAGCCGGCGACGAAGGGGCTGGCGGGGGCGGCCAGCAAGGCCGGCGGCGCGTCGAACTGCACCAGACGGCCGCGCTCCATCACCGCGACGCGGTCGGCCAGCTCCATCGCCTCCTCCTGATCGTGCGTCACCAGCAGCGTGGTCAGGCCGAGCCGGTCGTGCAGGCCGCGCAGCCAGCGCCGCACCTCCCGCCGCACCAGCGCGTCGAGCGCGCCGAAGGGCTCGTCCAGCAGCAGCAGGCGGGGCGAGATCGCCAGCGCGCGGGCGAGGGCCACGCGCTGCCGCTGGCCGCCGGAGATCTGGTCGGGGTAGCGCCGCTCGAGCTCGGGGATCTGCACCAGCGCCAGCAGCTCGCGCACCTGGCGCGCCAGCTCGGCGCGGGCGGGACGCGCGGCGCGCGGCCGGACGCGGAGGCCGAAGGCGACGTTCTCGAAGACCGTCATGTGGCGGAACAGCGCGTAGTTCTGGAAGACGACGCCGATCTGCCGCTCCCGCGCCGGGATGCCGGCCATGTCGCGGCCGGCGATGCGGATCTCCCCGGCATCGGCGCCTTCCAGCCCGGCGAGCGCGCGCAGCAGGGTCGACTTGCCGGAGCCGGAGGGGCCGAGCACGGCGACGAACTCGCCCTCTCCCAGCGCCAGCGAGACGCCGTCGAGCGCCGTCGTATCGCCGAAGCGGCGGACCAGCCCGCTGACCGCCAGCGTCATGGCGCCGGCCCCGTGGCGCGGCCGGTCAGCCGCTGCAGCACCGCCTTGGCCGCCAGCGTCACCAGCCCCAGCAACGCCAGCAGCGCGGCGACGGCGAAGGCGGCGGCGAACTGGTATTCGTTGTAGAGGATCTCGACATGCAGCGGCATGGTGTTGGTCTGCCCGCGGATATGGCCGGAGACGACGGACACCGCCCCGAACTCGCCCATGGCGCGAGCGTTGCAGAGCAGCACACCAGACAGTAGCGCCCATTTCACGTTGGGCAGCGTCACCCGCCGGAAGCTCTGCCACCCCGTGGCGCCGAGCGTCGCCGCCGCCTCCTCCTCGGCGCGCCCCTGTTCCTGCATCAGCGGCAGCACGGTGCGGGCGACGAAGGGGAAGGTGACGAAGAGGGTCGCCAGCACCAGCCCGGGCAGGGCGAAGACCACCTGGATGCCGTGCTCCCGCAGCGAGGGGCCGAGCCAGCCCTGCATCCCGAAGATCAGCACGAAGACCAGCCCGGCGATGACCGGGGAGACGGAGAAGGGCAGCTCGATCAGCGCGGTCAGCAGGCGGCGGCCGGGGAATTCGTGCTTGGCGATGCACCAGGCGGCGGCGAGCCCGCCGATGGTGTTCAGCGGCACGGCGATGGCGGCGACCAGCAGAGTCAGGCGGATGGCGGCCAGCGTGTCGGGCTCGGCGATGGCCGCCGAGGCCACCTCCCAGCCGCGCCGCAGCGCCTCGGTGAAGACCGCGGCCAGCGGCAGGCCGAGCAGCAGCAGGCCGACCAGCAGCGCCAGCCCGCCGAGCGCCAGGTGCAGCCAGCGCGGCGGGTCGATCGCCGGGCGGGGCGTCATGCGCGGCCCCGGCGCAGCGCGCGCTGCCAGAGGTTCAGCGCCAGCAGCACGGGGAAGGACAGCAGCAGCATCGCCAGGCCGATCGCCGCGGCGCCGGCATAGTCGAACTGTTCCAGCCGCACCACGATCAGCAGCGGGGCGATCTCGCTCACCATCGGCATGTTGCCGGCGATGAAGATGACGCTGCCGTATTCGCCGACGGCACGGGCGAAGGCCAGGCCGAAGCCGGAGAGCAGCGCCGGCAGCAGGGCCGGCAGCACCACCCTAGCCAGTACCTGCGGCCGCGTCGCGCCGAGCGTCGCCGCGGCTTCCTCCGCCTCGGCGCCGAGGTCGCGCAGCACGGGCTCCACCGTGCGGGTGACGAAGGGCAGGCCGACGAAGACCAGCGCCGCGACCACCCCCCAGGGGGTAAAGGCGACCTTCCAGCCGAAGGCCGCCGCCAGCGGCGCGCCGAGCCAGCCATTCGGCGCGAGGATCGCGGTCAGCGCGATGCCGGCGACCGCGGTCGGCAGGGCGAAGGGCAGGTCGATGGCGGCGTCCAGCAGCGCCCGGCCGGGGAAGCGCAGCCGGACGATGGCCCAGGCCAGCAGCAGCCCGAGCGGCAGGTCGATGGCGGCGGCCAGCAGCGCCGCGCCGAAGGAGAGCCGCAGCGATGCGAGCACCCGTGGTTCGGTGAGCGAGTCCCAGACGCCGAGCGGGCCAAGCTCCCAGGGCCGGATGGCCAGCGCCGCCAGCGGGACCAGCACGATGACGGAGAGCCAGGCCAGGGTGATGCCGAAGGCGAGGCCGAAGCCCGGGATGGCGCGCACCCGGCGCGGCGCGGCGAGGGCGAGCGCCGCGCTCATCGGCCCGGGCGGTAGAGACGGTCGAAGCTGCCGCCATCGTTGAAATGGCTGCGCTGCGCCTGGCCCCAGCCGCCGAAGGCGGCGTCCACCGTGACCAGGTCCATCGCCGGGAAGCGTGCCGCATTGGCCGCCAGCAGGGCGGCATCGCGCGGGCGATAGAAGTGCTTCGCCGCCAGCGCCTGGCCCTCCGGCGCGTAGAGGCCGCGCAGATAGGCCTCCGCCGCCGCGCGGGTGCCCCGGCGATCGACATTCTGGTCCACCACGGCCACCGATGGCTCCGCGAGGATGGAGAGCGGAGGATAGACGATCCCGAGCTTTGCCTCGCGGAATTCCTGCAGCGCCAGGTGCGCCTCGTTCTCCCAGGCCAGCAGCACGTCGCCCTGGCCGCGCTGGGCGAAGCTGGTGGTGGAGCCGCGCGCGCCGGTATCCAGCACCGGTACGTTGCGGAAGACGCGGCCGAGATACTCCCCCGCCGTCGCATCGCTGCCGCCGGGCTGGCGCAGCGCCCAGGCCCAGGCCGCCAGGTAGTTCCAGCGGGCGCCGCCCGAGGTCTTCGGGTTCGGCGTGATCACGGCGATGCCGGGCCTGGCAAGGTCGCCCCAGTCGCGGATCCCCTTCGGGTTCCCCGCCCGCACCAGGAGGACGATGGTGCTGGTATAAGGCGCGCTGTTGTGCGGCAGCCGGCCCATCCAGTCGCGCGCAATCAGGCCGCGCCCGGCGATGGCGTCGACGTCGTAGGCCAGCGCCAGCGTCACGACATCTGCCGGCAGCCCGTCGATCACCGAGCGCGCCTGGCGGCCGGAGCCACCATGCGAGGTGCTGACGCGCAGCGGCTGCCCGCTGCCGGCCTGCCAGGACTTGGCGAAGCCGGCATTGTACTCGCGGTAGAATTCCCGCGTCGGGTCATAGCTGACATTCAGCAGCTCGCGCGGTGCCTGGGCGCGGGCTGCGCGGGCCAGGGGCAGCAGCGGCGCGGCCAGCAGGGCGCGGCGGGCGAGGGATGGTCGGGGCATCGATGCGGCCTCCTCGACGCCGGAGCCTATAATGACATTCGAAATCGGGGAACTTCGAAAATCACGTTGTGAAAGTGATATAAGGCAGATCTCGGTCCGCGTCCGGTCGGTCGATTGAACTGCCGCGCCGGCCGGTCCTATGCTCTCGCCAAGGGATGGAAAGGACGTGGCCATGAACAAGCCGCTCGCGCCGGCACCCGTCGACTACGGCCCGGAAGAGGCCGCGATGCGGGCCTATCTCCGTGCCGGGGAAGCCCGTGCCATGGCACTCGGCAATCGCGGCCCGATCCGCTTCGGCGAGGACGGCCGCATCCATCCCGACATACTCGAGGCCTATTGGCGCTGCGGCTTCTATGTCTTCGAAGGCGTGCTGCAGCCGGACGAGCTCGGCGACATCGAGGCCGATATCCAGGACATCCTGGCGCGGCTGCCGCGCGAGCGCGGCGCGCCGGTCGATGCGCAGGGCCGCCCGGCGCTGGCCGCCGACAACAAGGCGCCGACGCTGTTCTGGGCGCGGCCGCTCGGCGACCCGATGGGCGGCACCAAGGCGGCGAACGGCCGGCACCCCGTGAAGATGTTCGAGCCGAAGGCCTCGGAGGGCGCGCCGAGGGAGATCGTCTACCTCATCCTGGGATCGCTGCAATTCTCGGAGGCCGCGCTGCGGCTCTATGGCCATCCCGGCCTGCTGGCGGTGGCCGCGGCGGTGAACGGCGAGGACTTCGTGCCCTTCAACGAGGCGATCTTCGTCAAGGAGCCGGGCCGCGGCGCCTCCGTCGCCTGGCACCAGGACGGCGTGACGCATTGGGACAGCCCGGACCTCGACCAGGGCACGCATGGCTTCAACTTCATGGCGCAGCTCTACGGCTGCACCGCGGCGAACGGCGTCTGGGTCGTGCCGGGCTCGCACCGGCTGGGCCGCGCCGACATCAAGGCGCGCGTCGCGGCGGCGGGGACGGAACGGCTGCCCGAAGCGGTGCCGATCCTCTGCGCGCCGGGCGACGTCGCCATCACCAACCGGCAGACCGTGCACGGCAGCTTCGCCAATACCAGCCCGGACTGGCGGGTGACGCTGAATTTCGGCTTCCATCGCCGCCGCTCGGTACTGGGCGTGGAGGGCGGCGGCGTGCACAACGAGCCGGCGATCTACGATGACGCGCGCATCCGCGAGCGGGCCCGGGTGATCGGCTACGCCATCGATGCGCGCGCGCGGCGCTTCCCGCAGGAGACGCCCTATACCTACAAGCCGCATGCCGAAGGCGGCGAGACCTGGCGCTGGGACGAAGCGGCGAAGGCGGGGATGCGGGACTACAACCTGCTCGACCTCAGCATCTAGCCTTTCGCGGAGGCGGTGAGGCGGGCGAAGGCGTCGGGCAGGTCCGGCGCCTGCGCCGCCTGGGCCAGCACCTCCGGCACCGTGCCCTCGGCGCGCACGCGGCCTTCGGCCAGCATGATGACGCGCGCCTCTTCCGGCACCTCCTCGATCAGGTGCGTTGCCCAGAGCACCGCCAGGCCCTCCGTCGTGCAAAGGTTGCGCACGTGCCTGCGCACCGCGGCGCGGCTCGGCATGTCGAGGCCGGTCGTCGCCTCGTCCAGCAGCAGCAGCGCCGGCTGCGTCAGCAGCGCCCGCGCCACCTCCGCCCGCCGCCGCTGCCCGCCCGAGAGCGCGCGCACCGTGCTGCCGGCACGGTCCGCCAGCTCCACCCGTTCCAGCTCGTGCATCGCGCGGCGGCGCGATTCGGCGCGCGGCAGCCCGTGCAGCGCGCCGTGGTAGAGCAGGTTCTCGATCACCGAGATATCCGGATCGAGCGTCGGCTGCTGGAACACGAGGCCGAGCCGCGCCAGCGCCGCGCCCGGCTCCTCACGCATCTCGGTGCCGAAGATCCTTACGCTGCCGGGGGGCGGCGCATCGAAGAGCCGGGTGATGAGGGCGAAGAGTGTGCTCTTGCCCGCGCCGTTCGGGCCGAGCAGCACGGCGAATTCGCCGGGCATGACGCGGAAGGCGGCGTCGTGCAGCACCTGGCGCGCGCCGTAGGCGAAGGAGAGCCGCGCGACCTCGAGTGCCGGCGCGGCATGGCTGACGGCTTCGATCGCGCTGGTGCTGTGGTGATCCGGACGCATGCTCCGCCTGTCCTTCGCCGCTTGCGGCTTCGTGTCCGGGCCAAGCCCCTGCCGCTGCCGCCTGCATGGTATGGGGCCACGAAAGCCCGCGTGGCTGCCTTGATGCACGTGAATGGCCGGGGAGGGGAAATGACGGTCGCAACAGGCCGCGGGATGGCACCCGCGACAGTGCGAATTCGCGCCGCGGTCGTTGCGCTGCTGCCCTGCAGCTACGCCCTGGCGCAGGAACCGCCCGCAGCGACGCTGCCCACGGTCGAATCCGTCGCCACCTCGCCGCTGCCCGCCGGGGGCGTGCCGCGCGACCGCATCGCCGGCAACCCGCGCAGCTTCTCCGCCGCCGATCTGGCGCGGGAAGGCCGGCCCGACCTGGTCGATACGCTGGTGCGGCTTTCCGCCGGCGTCACGGTGAACGACACGCAGGGCAATCCCTTCGCGCCCGACGTCTCCTATCGCGGCTTCACCGCCTCGCCCCTGGTCGGCACGCCGCAGGGGCTGGCGGTCTACCAGAACGGCGTCCGCATCAACGAGGCCTTCGGCGATACGGTGAACTGGGACCTGATCCCGGCCAATGCGATCCGTTCGGTCGACCTCATCGGCAGCAACCCGGTCTTCGGTCTGAACGCGATCGGCGGCGCGCTCGCGCTGCGGATGAAGACCGGCTTCGATTCGCCGGGCGCCCGCGTCGACGTCTCGGGCGGGTCCTTCGGCCGCGCCGCGATGGGCCTCGAATACGGCAAGCAGGTCGGCGATGTCGCGGCCTACCTGGCGGTGGAGGGGCTGAGCGAGGATGGCTGGCGCAACGCATCCCCCTCACGGTTGCGGCGGCTCTACGGCGACATCGGCGCGCGCGGCGAACGCGCGACGCTGAACCTGTCGATCGGCGCCGGCAGCAATGCGCTCGGCGGCAACGGGCCGGCGCCGGTGCAGCTGCTGGCGGCCGACCGGCGCCACGTCTTCACCTATCCCGACCGCACCTACAACCGCATGGTCACGCTGCAGGCGCGCGGCACCTACGAGCTGGCGGAGGCCTGGAGCCTGGAGGCCAATGCCTATGTCCGCAGCTTCCGCCAGCGCACGCTGAACGCCGATATCGCCGAGGCCGAGGGCTGCGACGACCTTGCCGGGCTGCTCTGCACCGATGCCGGCCAGCCGCTGCGGACGACAGGCGGCGGCACGATCGGCGCGGATCTGCTGGATGGCGCCCCGGCGGGCGCGGTGAACCGCACCGCGACCAATACCCTAGGCACCGGCGGCGCGGCGCAGATCGTCTCGACCGAGCCGCTGCTCGGCCGGCCGGCGCGGGTGGTCTTCGGCGCCAGCTACGACCACGCCAGTACGGATTTCTCCGGCAGCACGGAATTCGGCAGCGTCACCGCGGACCGCACCGTGGCGGGCAGCGGGCTGTTCCTCGACACGCCGGGCAGCGGCATCCAGCCGGTGCAGCTGAGGACGACCACCGCGGCCTGGGGCGTCTTCGGCACCGGCACCTGGGAGGTGACACCGCGCTTGGCCGCGACGCTCGGCGGCCGGTTCAACACCGCGCAGGTGCAACTGCGCGACCGGATCGGCACCGCGCTCGACGGCGACCACCGCTTCTCCCGATTCAACCCGCAGGCCGGCCTGACCTTCCGCGTGCTGGACCGCGTCACCGCCTATGCCGGCTATGCCGAGGCGAACCGCGCCCCGACCCCGGCCGAGCTGGCCTGCGCCGACCCGCTGCGGCCCTGCACGCTGGGGGCGTTCTTTCTGTCCGACCCCGCGCTGAAGCAGGTGGTCAGCCGCACGGTCGAAGCCGGGCTGCGCGGCACCCTGCCGCCCGCCTGGCTCGGCGGCCGCACCACCTGGAACCTCGGCCTGTTCCGCACCGGGCTCACCGACGACATCCTGCTGGTGCAGAGCCCGATCCAGGGCCGCGGCTATTTCCAGAATTCCGGCGACACGCGGCGGCAGGGGATCGAGGCCGGGCTTGGCTGGCGCGACGAGCGGCTGGCGCTGGCGCTGGACTATGCGCTGATCGACGCGACCTTCCAGACCGCGCAGCGGCTGCCGAGTCCGAACAACCCCTTCGCCGATGCCGACGGCGCCATCCCGGTGCAGCGCGGCGACCGTGTCCCCGGCATCCCCCGCCAGCGGCTGCGCTTCGATGCGGAATGGCGCGCGACGGAGACCTGGCGCATCGGCGGCGCGGTCATCGTCAACGGCAGCCAGTACCTGCGCGGCGACGAGGCCAACCTGCTGAAGCCGGTCGCCGCCTATGCCACGGTCAACCTGCGCACCAGCATCCAGATCGCGCCGGGGGTGGAGGCCTATGGGCTGGTGCGCAACCTGCTCGACCAGAAATCGTCCAGCTTCGGTACGCTGTACAACCTCGAGACGGCGAGCGCGCTCAATCTCGGCCTGACCGATCCGCGCACGCTGACGCCGAACCTGCCTCGCGCCTTCTATGCCGGGATGCGCTTCGCGTTCTGACCCCTATTCATCCAGGCGGAAGCGCACCGGCACATCCACCCAGGCCTCGATGGCGATGCCGTTGCGCAGCGCCGGCGCGATCTCCCAGCGGCGGGCGGCGGCTTGCGCGGCGTCATCGAGCGTCCGGTGGCCGGCGGAGCGCAGCAGGCGGATCTCCTGCGTCGTGCCATCGGCGGCGACGCGCAGCCGCAGCAGCGCGATGCCCTCGATGCCGGCCTCGCGCATGCGGTCCGGATAGGCGGGCGGCGCGGGCGGGCGGCGGAAGCGTGGCGCGCCGGTGACGACCGGGATCGCGGCGGGCGGTGCCGGTGGCGGCAGCGTCGGCGCGGCAAGGGCGGCGGGCTGCGCTGGTGCCGGTGATGGTGCCGGCATGGCGGCGCGTGCCCTTGGCGGGAGCGGGGGCGGCAGCGGCAGCGCCGCCTCTGGCCTCGGCTGGAGCACCGAGAGACTGGCCATCTGCTGGGGCGGCGGGGCGGCGAAGAGCGCGGTCGGATCGGCCGGGAGCTCGGCGATGTCCATCTCGGGCATCGGCAGCGGCGGCAGGCTGGCCGGTGCCGGCGGCACGACCGCCGGTGGCAGCGCATGGACCTGCGTCGCCAGCGCGTCCTCCGGCTCGATGCCCTCGGCCATGGCAGGGCCGAGCGGGGCGGCCTCGGTGGTGGCGGCGCCCGGCACCGAGGCCGCCGGCGCGGCGATCTCCGGCGCGACCTCCGTCAGGGGCAGCCACACCACCTGCAGCGCCGGCTCCGCCCCGGTTGGCGCGGGCAGCACGCGCCAGGCGAGTGTCGCGGCCACCATCGCACCCGCCGCGCCATGCAGCGCGACCGAGCCGAGCAGCCCGGCGGCAAGCGGCCGGCGAATCCGCGGCTGGGCCATGCACCCTTGCCCTCCCTGCGGGACGCCCTTGCCGGCGACCTCCGGGGATCATGCTGCGTCCGCGGACCGGCAACGACCAACCGGGCCGCGCTTCGAATTCGCGCGATGGGCTCAGCCCGCCGCGCGCCGCGCCAGCATCCCGCGCTGCGGGTCGTAGCCCAGCACCGCCGCACCGCCGAAGACCAGCAGCGCCACGGTTACCGCAGCGCAGGAGACCGGGTCGAACTGGCCATAGAGCGCGAAGCGGATCAGCTCGACCGCCTGGGTGAAGGGGTTGGCTTGGCAAACATACCAAAGCGGCAGGCTGGCTTCCTGCACCCGCCAGAGCGGGTAGAGCGCGGAGGAGGCGAAGAACATCGGGAAGATGACGAAATTCATCACCCCCGCGAAATTCTCCAGCTGCTTGATCCAGGAGGACAGCAGCAGCCCGAGCGCGCCGAGCATCATCCCCGAAAGGATCAGCGCGGGCAGCACGGTGAGGTAGCCGATCAGCGGCGGCTCCACCTCCCAGAACCGTGCCACCAGCAGGAAGACATAGACCTGCGCGATGCCGACCAGCACCGCGGCGAGCAGCTTGCAGAACAGCAGCCACCAGCGCGGCAGCGGGCTGGTCAGCAGCACGCGCATGCTGCCGACCTCGCGGTCATAGACCATCGACAGGCTCGACTGCATGCCCTGGAACAGCAGCACCATGCCGGCCAGGCCGGGAACGATGTAGACCTCGTACAGCACGTAGGTCTGGTAGGGGGGGCTGATCGAGACGCCGAGCACGAAGCGGAAGCCGGCGGCAAAGATCGCCAGCCAGACCAGCGGCCGCACCAGCGCGGAGAAGAAGCGGCCGCGCTGGTGGACGAAGCGCAGCGCTTCGCGCCGCACGATGCCGGACAGGCAGCGGAGCCAGCCGGACAACGGAATTCCGCCATGGGCCATCGATGTCGCCTCCCCGGCCAGTGTCGCGCGGCCGGGAAGGCTTCGCCAGGGCTAGACGGCGTGGACCTTCGCCTCGCGCGGCCAATGGCGCACCGCACGGCAGGCCTGCAGGAAGGCAGGGATGTCCTTGGCGTCGTTCAGCGCCACGAAGCCCTCGTCCATCTCCGTCAGCCCGGCCTTCTGGAACAGCGGCTTCGCCGTCTCGGCATAGCCGATGAACTTGGCGTGGGCATAGGCGTCGTTGACGAAGTCCTTCGCCGTCGCTTCCATCGACAGCAGCTTGGCGCCATCCGCCGAGGCCAGCACCACCACGGCGTCGTAGAGCACCGAGGGGCCGCCATTGACCTTCTGCTGCGCCTCGATCGTCTTGCCGTCGCTGGTCTTCACGCCGCCGACCTTCGGCGCGATCAGTTCCATCATGACGCCTTCCGCCTTCACCGCGGCCTGCAGCGCTCCCAGCAGCGCCGCATCCGTGCCGTCGGTCACCAGCACGCCGAGCTTGCGGCCCTTCATGTCCTTCGGCCCGTTCTTCAGGATGCTGAGCGCCGGGGATGGCTGGGTCTCGACCAGCTCGCGCGCCGGCGGCGCCGCCTGCGGCATCGCCTCGAGCCCGAGGCCGTCGGCGACCTTCCTCGCCAGCGCCTCGTCCACGTTCAGCAGGTGGGAGACGACGCGGGCGCGGATGGCCGTGGTCTCCACCTTGCTCAGCTCGAAGACAAAGGCGTTCTTGATGTGGGTCTGCTCCACCTCGGTCTGGCTCAGGTAGAACTGCCGCGCCTGGCTGTAGTGGTCGGCGAAGAGCTCGGCGCGGATGCGGCGCTTCTCGCCACTGTCGGCTGCGGGATAGCTGCGGAAGCCGCGCTCGCGCGATTCGCGCGGGCCGCCGATCTTCGACCCCCAGGAATTCGGCTCGTAGTTCGCGCGACCGCCCGGATTGCGCATGGCCATGTGGCCGTCCTGCTGGAAATGCGCGACATGGGTCTTCGGCGCATTGATCGGCAGGTGGGTGAAATTCGGGCTGCCCAGCCGTTTCAACTGCGTATCGAGGTAGGAGAAGTTGCGCCCCTGCAGCAGCGGGTCGTTGCTGAAGTCGATGCCGGGGACGATGTTCTGGGTGCAGAAAGCGACCTGCTCGGTCTCGGCGAAGAAATTGTCGACGACGCGGTCCAGCACCAGACGGCCGACGCGGCGGACCGGCACCAGCTCCTCCGGGATGATCTTCGTCGCGTCCAGCACGTCGAAGTCGAACCTGTCGGCGAAATCCTCGTCGAAGAGCTGAAGGCCCAGCTCCCATTCCGGATAGTCGCCGGCCAGGATCGCATTCCACAGGTCGCGGCGATGGAAGTCGGGATCGGCGCCGTTGATCTTCACCGCCTCGTTCCACACGACGGACTGCATGCCCTGCTTCGGCTTCCAGTGGAACTTGACGAAGGTCGACTTGCCCTCGGCATTGACCAGCCGGAAGGTGTGGACGCCGAAGCCTTCCATGAAGCGAAGCGAGCGGGGGATCGTCCGGTCCGACATGATCCACAGCAGCATGTGGGTCGATTCCGGCGTCAGCGAGACGAAGTCCCAGAAGTTGTCGTGCGCGGTCTGTGCCTGGGGAAAGCCGCGATCGGGTTCCTGCTTCGCCGCGTGGATCAGGTCGGGGAACTTGATTGCATCCTGGATGAAGAAGACCGGGATGTTGTTGCCGACGAGGTCCCAGTTGCCTTCCTTCGTATAGAGCTTCACCGCGAAGCCGCGCACGTCGCGCGCGAGGTCGGCAGAGCCCTTGTTGCCGGCGACGGTGGAGAAGCGGACGAAGGCCGGCGTCCTTTCGCCCTTGCGCTGGAACAGGTCGGCATGGGTGATGTCGGAGAGCGACTCATAGGCTTCGAAGAAACCGTGCGCGCCGTAGCCGCGGGCATGCACCACGCGCTCCGGGATGCGCTCGTGGTCGAAATGGAAGATCTTCTCGCGGAAGTGGAAATCCTCAAGCAAGGTCGGGCCGCGCGGTCCGGTGCGCAGGGAGTTTTGGTCGTCGGCGACGGGGATGCCCTGCTGCGTGGTCAGGACCGGCACGTCGCCGCCGGCCAGTTGGTGGGTCTCACCGCCTTGGCCGCGCTGGATCTCGGCATCGGCGATCCGGGCAGGCTTCAAGGCGTCGGTATCGGGGTCGGTGGCCATGCAGGGCGTCTCCGGTGGGGGGACCGGATCCTGTGCGGCAGCAAGTGCCGATCCGGTTCGCGGCCATAACGCCACGGGCGAGCCCAGGTTGACGGCTGGGGATGACTTTCCGCCGCGGGATGGCTAGGACGCTTGCCTTCGCCCGTCCGCCCAGTGAGTTGTCCCATGACCGATACCCTGCCAGACCGCCTGTCCACCGATCCGGCCAGCCCCTTTTACAACGAGGAGTTGCTGGCCCGCGGCGTGGGCATCCGCTTCAAGGGCGTCGAGAAGACCAATGTCGAGGAATACTGCGTCAGCGAGGGCTGGGTGCGGCTGTCCGTCGGCAAGTCTGTGGACCGCCGTGGCAAGCCTATCACGATGAAGCTGCAGGGGCCGGTCGAGCCCTACCTGCGCGAGCCCGAGCCGCCGGCGGCCTGAGCGCCTAACCATCCCGGCGATCCAGCATGTCCTGACGTTCTCCTGCTCGAACCGGCCGGGCATCGTCGCCGCGGTCTCGACCTTCCTGTTCGAGGCGGGAGCGAACATCGCCGAGCGCAGCAATACGACGACCCGAAGCCGCGGCGCTTCTTCGCCCGCATCCTGTTCGACCATCCGGCCGACGAAGCGGCGCTGCAAGCCGAACTGCCGCCGATCGCCGAACGCTTCCGGATGGATTGGACGCTGGGCAATCGGTGGAGACGGTGCTGGGGTCGAAGTTCGACCACCGTATGGACGATATCCTCCGCCGCTGGCGAATCGGCGAGCTGCCGATGGTGCTGGTCGAGATCGTGTCCAACCACCCGCGCGAGGCCTCGCGCATCTCGACCGCAACGTCACTCGCTTCCACCGCCTGCCGGTCACCCGCACCATGAGGATGGATCAGGAGGCGGCGGTCTGGGCACCGGTGCGGGAAACGCGGACCAAAATCGCCGTCCTGGCGCGCTACATGCAGGTGCTGTCGGACGGGCTGGCGGGGCGGTGCATCAGCATCCACCACTTCTTCCTGCCGGGCTTCAAGAGGGCGAAGACCTATCACCAGGCGCATGCGCGTGGGGTGAAACTGATCGGCGCGACGGCGCGCGACGTCGCCGCAGCACTTGATGAGGGGCCGATCACCGACCAGGACGTCGAGCGCGTCACCCACCGCGCCAGCCCGGACGACCTTGTGCGCAACAGCCGCGCCATCGAGCGGCGCGTGCTGTCGCGGGCGCTGCGCCGGGTGCTGGGGAGCCGGGTGATCCTGAACGGGTCGAAGACCGCCGGCTTCAGCTGAGCCGCGATGGCCGGCGCGAAGCCGGCCACCGACCTTAATCCGGGGTGATGTTCCCGGCCTTCACCACCTGGGTCCAGCGGGCGATCTCCTTCTGCTGGAAGGCGGCGAATTCGGCCGGGCTGTTGGCGACGATGTCGAAGCCGAGATCGGTCAGCCGCGGCGCCACCTGCGGGCTGCGCAGCGCCTCGACCGCCGCGGCATGGACGCGCTGCAGCAGCGCCGGTGCCATGCCGGGCGGACCGCCGAAGCCCTGCCAGGAATAGACCACGAACTCCTTCAGCCCGGCCTCGGTCGCGGTCGGGACGTCCGGCAGCACCGGGCTGCGCGCCTCGGCAGTGGTCAGGATCGCCTTCAGCCGCCCGTCGCGGATATGTGGGATGACCGCGCCGAGGTTCTGGAAGGAGACCTGCGTGGTGCCGGCGATAAGGCTGGTCATCGCCGGACCGCCGCCGGAATAGGGCACATGGGCCATGTCCGTGCCGGTCGCCAGCTTGAACATCTCGCCGGTCAGGTGGTCGGAGGAGCCGACGCCGCTGCTCGGATAGGCCGCGGTCCTGGCATTCTTCTTCAGCCAGGCGACCAGCCCGGGCAGGTCATCCACCGGCACCGCCTGCGGGTTGACAACCAGGATGTTCGGCGTCCGTACGGTTTGGGTGATGCGGGTCAGCTGCGCCACCGGGTCGTAGCCGAGGTTCGGCCGCAGCGCGACGTTGATCGCCCAGGTGCTGATCGGCGCATGCATCAGCGTCGCGCCGTCGGGCGCCGAGCGGATCACCTGCCGCGCGCCGACCTCGCCCGTCGCGCCCGGCCGGTTCTCGACGACGAAGGGCTTGCCCGTCGTTTGCTGCAGGTATTGCGCGATCGACCGGCCGATGATGTCGGACGACGATCCTGCGGCAAAGGGCACGATGATGGTGACGGGCTTGTCCGGCCAATCCGCCTGTGCCCGCGCGCGGAGCGCAGGCATGGCGAGGAGGCCGCTGGCCCCCAGCAGGGTGCGACGGTGCATGGTTGCTTCCTCCCGGCGGCCTTGCCTCAGCGGCCCTTGGCTTTCCGCCATTCGGCGAACTCGACCAGATTGCGCTCGTCGGTGGCCGGATAGAGGCCGCGGATGCTGCGGCCCTCGGCCACTTTCTCCGCGACGAAATCCTCGTAGGCCGTCATCTCGGTCGCTTCCGCCGCGATCTCGTCGGCGAGTGCGGCGGGGATGACGATGACGCCGTCGCAATCGCCGACCAGCACGTCGCCCGGGAAGACCGGCGCGTCGCCGCAGGCGATCGGCTCGTTGATGCCGATCGCCTGGTTCAGCGTCAGGTTGGTGGGCGCCGAGGGGCGCGTGTGGAAGGCGGGGATGCCGAGGGCGGCGATCTCCGCGCTGTCGCGGAAGCCGCCATCGGTCACCACGCCGGCGACGCCGCGCATCTTGAGGCGCCCGACAAGGATCGCGCCGGCGGACGCCGCGCGGGCGTCCTTGCGGCTGTCGAAGACCAGCACGGCGCCGGCCGGGCATTCCTCGACCGCCACGCGCTGCGGATGCGCGGGGTCACGGAAGACGGCGAGGGTGTTCAGGTCCTCCCGCGCCGGGATGTAGCGGACCGTGTAGGCCTCGCCGACCATGCTCTCGGTCGGCCTGTGCAGGGGCAGGGCGCCCTGGATCATCTGGCCGCGCAGGCCGCGCTTGTAGAGCGCGGTGGCAAGGGTGGCGGTGCTGACCCGGATCAGCTTGGCGCGGGTTTCGGCGGAAAGGGTCATGTCAGTAGATCACCGGCTCGGGGACGGGCGCGCCGAAATCGGTGCGCAGGAAGTCGAAGTCGCAGCCCTGGTCGGCCTGCTCAATATGCTTGGTGAAGGCCCAGCCATAGCCGCGCTCGAAGCGCGGCGGCGGCGGCACCCATTCGGCGCGACGGCGGGCCAGCTCCTCGTCCTGGACCTCCATGCGGATCGAGCGCGCATCGACATCGAGGGTGACGATGTCGCCGGTCCGCAGCAGGGCCAGCGGCCCGCCGATGTAGCTCTCGGGCGCCACGTGCAGCACGCAGGCGCCGTAGGAGGTGCCGGACATCCGCGCATCCGAGAGCCGCAGCATGTCGCGCAGGCCCATCTTCAGCAGCTTCTTCGGCATTGGCAGCATGCCCCATTCCGGCATGCCCGGGCCGCCCTGC
Source organism: Dankookia rubra (assembly GCF_004355005.1). Taxonomy (GTDB): domain Bacteria; phylum Pseudomonadota; class Alphaproteobacteria; order Acetobacterales; family Acetobacteraceae; genus Paracraurococcus; species Paracraurococcus ruber_A. The sequence continues at coordinate 53,687 of NZ_SMSJ01000017.1, read as the reverse complement.
GGCCCCGCGTTGCGCAGCACCAGCACGCTGTCCGGGGTGAAGTCGTAGCTCTCGTCGTCCACCGCCTTCTTCATCGAGGGATAGTCATCGAAGACCACGGCCGGGCCGCTGTGCTTCAGGAATTTCTGGTCCATCGCCGCCGGCTTGATGACGCAGCCACCGGGCGCCAGGTTGCCCTTCAGCACCGCCAGCGACCCCTCGCCGTAGATCGGGTTCGCCGTGCTGCGGATGACGTCGTCGTTGTAGACGCGGGCGCCCTCGATGTTCTCGCCGAGCGTCTTGCCGGTGACGGTGACGCAATCGAGATGCAGGTGCTCGGTGATGTTGCCCATCAGTGCGCGGATGCCGCCGGCGTAGAAGAAGTCCTCCATCAGGTACTTGTCGCCCGACGGGCGGACGTTGCCGATGACGGGGACGCGGCGGCTGTAGCGCTCGAAATCCTCGAGCCCGATATCCTGCCCGGCGCGGCGCGCCATGGCGATCAGGTGGATGATGGCGTTGGTCGAGCAGCCCATCGCCATGGCGACGGCGATGGCATTCTCGAAGGCCGGGCGGGTCTGGATCCGCTGCGGCGTCAGGTCCTCCCACACCATCTCGACGATCCGGCGGCCGCTTTCCGAGCAGAGCCGGATATGCCCGGCATCGGCGGCGGGGACCGAGGAGCCGCCGGGCAGCACCATGCCCACGGCCTCGGCGATCGCCGTCATCGTGCTGGCGGTGCCCATGGTCATGCAGGTGCCGTGGCTGCGGGCGATGCCGGCTTCCACACCCAGCCAGTCCTGCTGCGTGATCTTGCCCGCGCGCAGCTCGTCCCAGTACTTCCAGCTATCCGAGCCGGAGCCCAGCGTCTTGCCGCCCCAATTGCCGCGCAGCATCGGCCCGGCGGGCACGAAGATCGCCGGGATGTTCATGCTGGTCGCGCCGAGCAGCAGGCCCGGCGTCGTCTTGTCGCAGCCGCCCATCAGCACCGCGCCGTCGACGGGGTGGGAGCGCAGCAGCTCCTCCGTCTCCATCGCCAGCATGTTGCGGTACATCATCGTGGTCGGCTTGACGAAGCTCTCGCTGACCGAGATCGCCGGCAGCTCGACCGGGAAGCCGCCGGCCATCAGGATGCCGCGCTTCACATCCTCGGCCCGCTGGCGCAGGTGGGTGTGGCAGGGGTTCAGGTCGGACCAGGTATTGACGATGGCGATGACCGGCTTGCCGGTCCATTCCTCCGGCGAATAGCCCATCTGCATGGCGCGGCTGCGATGGCCGAAGCTGCGCAGGTCGGCCGGGCCGAACCAGCGGGCGGAGCGCAGGTCCGCGGCCTGCTTGCGGGGCGGCATCTGGGTCATGGACGATCCCTCTTGTGATTACAGCGTGACGGGGGTGAGCGCCGGCCTTCCGGCCAGCACCGCGGCGATGTTGTCAAGGGCCAGCATGCCCATCGCGTTCCGCGTCTCGACGGTGGCGCTGGCGACATGCGGGGTGAGGAAGACGTTGGGCAGCGCCGCCAGACGCGGGTCGCCGCCGGGCTCCTTCCGGTAGACGTCGAGGCCGGCGGCGAAGAGGTGCCCGGATTGAAGCGCCTCGACCAGCGCATCCTCCTCCACCAGGCTGCCGCGGGCGGTGTTGACGAAGATGGCTCCCGGCTTCATGCGGGCAAAAGCGGCGCGGTCCATCATGCCCTCGGCGCCGGCGGCGCCGGGCAGGTGCAGCGAGACGATGTCGCAGCGCGGCAGCAGCGCCCCGAGGCTGCCGGCATATTCCGCTCCCGCTTCCAGCGCCGGCGGCAGCCGCGTGCGGTTGTGGTAGAGCACGCGCATGTCGAAGCCGCGGGCACGCTGCGCCACGGCGCGGCCGATCCGGCCCATGCCGACGATCCCGAGCGTCCGTCCGCTCGGGCGCAGGCCCAGCAGGTCCGGCATGCCGTAGCGCTCGGTCCAGCCCGCCCGCATGATCCGGTCGTATTCGGAGGCGCGGCGGCAGGCGCCGAGGATCAGCAGCATCGCCAGGTCGGCCGTGCAGTCGGTCAGCACGTCGGGCGTATTGGTCACCACCAGCCCATGCGCCACCGCCGCGGCGACATCCATGTGGTCGGTGCCGGCGGAAGGATTGGCGATGATCCGCAGTCCCGGCGGCAGCCCCGGCAGCTCGGCGGCGCCGAGCCTGACCTTCGGCCCGGTCAGGATGCCCTGCGCGCCATGCTCCCGCGCCGCGGCGACCGCTTCGGCGGTGTTCATGTCATGCCCGGCCAGCAACGTGTCGAAGTCGCGGGCGGCGCGGGCGGCGACGGCATCCGGCACGCGGCGCGCCACCAGGATGCGGGGCTTCGCGGCCATGGGCTCAGTCCAGGCGGATATGGGCGCGGCGGGCGACCTCGCCCCAGCGGGCGCTCTCGGCCGCGACGAAGGCGCCGAACTCCGCCTGGGTATTGCCCACGGGGGTGATGCCGAGCTCCTGGAAGCGCTGCGCCACCATCGGCGACTTCAGCGCCGCCACGGCTTCGTCGTGCAGCCGGGCGACGATCGCCGGCGGCACCTTGGCCGGGGCGAAGAAGCCGTGCCAGGACAGGCTCTCGAAGCCCGGGACGCTGTCCGCCACGGCCGGGATCTCGGGCGCCGCCGGGCTGCGCTGCAGGCTGCCGACGCCGAGGATGCGCAGCTTGCCGTCGCGGGCGAAGGGCAGGACCGAGGACAGGTTGTCGAAGGTCATCGGCAGCTCGCCGGTCAGCATCGCCGTGGTGATCTGGCCGCTGCCGCGATAGGGCACGTGCTCGATCACCGTGCCGGTCAGCTGCATGAAGAGTGTGCCCGCCAGGTGGGTGGAGGTGCCGACGCCCGAGGTGCCGAAGGGCGTGTCGCCCGGCTTCTTCTTGAGGAAGGCCACCAGGCCGGGGATGTCCTTCGCCGGGAAGTCGTTCGACACCGCCAGCGCATTCGGCTGCGAGGCCAGTTGCGTCACCGGGGCGAAGTCGCGCGCCACGTCGTAGGGCATCTTCGGGTAGATCGCCGGGTTGATGGCGTGGCTGCTGATCGTGCCGAGGCAGAAGGTGTGGCCGTCCGGCGTCGCCCGCGCGCAGGCCTCCGAGCCGATATTGCCGCCGGCGCCGGCGCGGTTCTCGACCACGATCGGCTGGCCGATCGACTTGCTCATCTCCGTGCTGACGAGCCGGGCGATGGTGTCGGAGACGCCGGCCGAGAAGGGGACGATCAGCCGGATCGGCTGGTTCGGCCAGGGCGCCTGGGCCATGGCGGGCAGCGCGGCGAGGGACAGCAGGGCGGCAGCGGCGAAGCGACGCGTCACGCGGGACATTCCTGGTTTCCTCCTGCCGCCGGCGGGCGGCGCTGTTTGGTTCTGCGATCCCATATATCAGATGCGGGAGGCTTGCCAAGATATTGGCTTAGCCCCACCCCGCCTGTTACCGATGGGGCCCATGCCGCCGCCCGATTCCGTTCTCGACCCTGCCGATCCTGCCGGCCTCGCCGCCCTGGCGCCGCTCGGGCCGCGCCGGTCGGCCGCCGAGATCGCCTATGGCCAGCTGCGGCAGGCGGTCATCACCCTGGCCTTGCCGCCCGGCACCATCCTGTCCCGCGCCGAGCTCGCGGCCCGGCTCGGAGTCAGCCAGACCCCGGTGCGGGAAGCGCTGATCCGGCTGCAGGAGGAAGGACTGATCGACGTCGTCCCGCATTCGGCGACGCGGGTGGCGCGGATCGACCTGGCCAGCGCGCGGGAGGCGAGCTTCCTCCGCCTCTCAATCGAGGTGGAGATCGTCCGCCGCCTGGCGGCGGCCCCGACCCCGGCCCTGGCGGCGGGGCTGCGCGGCGAGATCGCCCGCATGGCCGAGCTGCATGCCCAGGGCGACCAGGAGGGGCTGGCGACGGCGGACGAGGCCTTCCACAGCCTGCTCCACGCGGCGGCCGGCGTGCCCGGCCTGCGCGAGCTGATCCGCAGCCGCAGCGGCCATCTCGACCGGCTCCGGCGGATGCACCTGCCGGCCCCTGGCAAGGCCGAGCGGATCATCGCCGAGCACGGGGCGGTGGCCGAGGCGATCATCGCCCGCGCGCCGGAGGCGGCGGAGCGGGAGCTGCGGCTGCACCTCTCGCATACCTTCGCCGAGCTCGACCGCATCCGCGCGGTGCATCCTTCGTTCTTCTGACCTCACGCTTCCGGCATCACCGCCGCGTCATTGCCGGCCCGCGCCGCCTTGCCCCGCTTCCGGCCCGGCCGCTAGAACCTTGCATGATGCCGACACGTCCTGTCCGAGTCGCCCCGTCGCTGCTCGCCGCCGATTTCTCCCGGCTGGGTGAGGAGACACGCGCCGTCGCCGCCGCCGGCGCCGATTGGCTGCATCTCGACATCATGGACGGGCATTTCGTGCCGAACATCAGCTTCGGCCCGGTGATCGTGAAGGCGCTGCGCAGGCACGCCACGATCCCCTTCGACGTCCACCTGATGATCGCCCCGGCCGACCCCTACCTGCAGGCCTTCGCCGAGGCCGGCGCCGACCTGATCAGCGTGCATCCCGAAGCCGGGCCGCACCTGCACCGCACGCTGCAGACCATCCGGTCCCTGGGAAAGAAGTCCGGCGTGGTGCTGAACCCGGCGACGCCGGTGGCCTCGATCGAGAACGTGCTCGAGCTCTGCGACCTGATCCTGGTCATGTCGGTCAATCCGGGCTTCGGTGGGCAGTCCTTCCTCGAAGGCCAGCTCGGCAAGATCGCCGTCCTGCGGCGGATGATCGACGCGCATGCCGCCCAGGGCGGGCAGGAGATCGCGCTGCAGGTCGATGGGGGCGTGACCGCCAGGACCGCGCCGCGCTGCATCGAGGCCGGAGCCGACGTGCTGGTCGCCGGCACCGCGGTCTTCGGCGCGCCGGATTACGCGCAGGCGATTGCCGCCATCAAGGGAACGGCCTGATGCGGCCGGCGGGTCTGGCCGATGCGTGAGCTGATCCGCGGCACCCGCCGCTTCATCGCCGGCCTCAAGCCGGTGAAGGTGCCGGATGCGCCGGCCCGCTCCTTCCGCGACCTCTGGCCCGGCGATGCCGGCCGCGGCGCCCGCCTGCTGCGCGCCGAGTTCGAGGTGCTGGGCACCACCCGCCGGCTGGAGCCGGGCGGCGAGGGCTGGGAGGAGACCGCCGGCCCGGTTACCTGGCGCGCTGCGGCGCATGGCTTCGCCTGGCTGCGCGACCTCCGCGCGCTGGGCACCGACACCGCCCGCATGCGCGCCCGCGACCTGGCCGAGGACTGGTTGGCGCGCGGCGCCGCCGAGACCCTGGCCCAGGCGCCCGAGGTCGCCGCCGCGCGCGTTTCCGCCTGGCTCGGCCACTGGGACTTCCTGGCGGCCACCGCCGAGGACGGGTTCCGCAAGAAGCTGCTGGTCCGGCTCGCCCAGGATGCCCGCGGCGTGGTCGGCACCCTGCCGGCCGAAGCCATGCACCGCGGCGCGCTGGTGACGCTGAAGGGTGCCATCGCCGCCGCCGTGGCGCTGGAGGAGGAGGCCTGGATGACCCGGGCGCTCCGCTTCCTGCCGGGCGAACTCGAGCGCCAGTTCCACCCCGATGGCGGACATGTCGAACGCTCCCCTCAGCAGCTCCTGCTGGCGCTGCAGGACCTGATCGAGATCCGCAACCTGCTGCACGGCGCCGGGCTGAACCCGCCGCCGCTGCTGGCCACCGTGATGGAGCGCGCCGGCCAGGCGCTGCGGCTGTTCCGCCACGGCGATGGCGGCCTCGCCCAGTTCAACGGGACGCGGGAGGACGGGGCGGGCCTCGTCGACCTGGTGCTGACCCAAAGCCAGGCGCGCGGCCGCGCCCCGCTGCTGCTGGAAGAGAGCGGGTTCCACCGCCTGCAGGCCGGCCGCACGCTTATCATCGCCGATGCCGGCGCGCCGCCGCCGCTGCGGGCGCGGGACAGCACCACGGGCCTGCCGCGCGGCGCCGACCGCTTCGCCCATGCCGGGACGCTGAGCTTCGAGATGTCGGTCGGGCGCGACCGGCTGATCGTGAACTGCGGCGCGGCGCCGGCGGCCGAGGCCGACTGGCGCGACGCGCTGCGCGCCACCGCGGCGCATTCGACCCTGGTGCTGGCCGATACCAACAGCTCCGAGCTGAAGGAGGAGGGCCTCGGCCGCCGCCCCGAGCGGGTCGAGGGCGACCGGCAGGAGGCCGACGGGGCGCAATGGCTGGATGCGGTGCATGACGGCTGGCGCAAGCCCTTCGGCGCGCAGCACCGCCGGCGGCTCTACATCGACCGCAACGGCGACGACCTGCGCGGCGAGGACCTCATCGAGATGGCCGAGACCGGCGCCCCGGTGCCGGGCTTCCTGTTGCGCTTCCACCTGCACCCCGCGGTGCTGGCGACGCCGCAGATCGACGAGCAGGCGGTGCTGCTGAAGCTGCCATCCAACCAGTTCTGGCGGCTGCGCGCGAAGGGCGCCAAGGTCGCGGTTGAGGAGAGCCTCTACCTCGGCGGCGGCGAGCCGCGCCGGACCAGCCAGATCGTGCTGATCGCCGAGCCGGGCGCCAACACCGTGCAATGGGCGATCGGCCGGGTGCAGGCGGGCGGCGAGGTGGCGGAGGGATGATCCGATCCGATGGCCGGAGCGCCGCCAGGCGCGCAGGGCTGAAGCGGATCGGCCTTTCGGGTCCGATGACCGGAGCGCCGCCAGGCGCACGGGGCTGAAGCGGATCGGCTTCCCGGGTCCGATGGCCGGAGCGGTGCCGGCCCGGCCGCTTCGCCTCGCTACAAGCCCAGCAGGTCCAGCGTCCGGCCCACCACCTTCTGCTCGGTGTAGTGCTCCAGCGCCCGCTGCCGGCCGGCTTCGCCCATCCGGGCGCGGCGGCCCGGGTCGCCGGCCAGGTCCTGCAGTGCCGCGGCCAGCGGGTCCACCGTCGCGGGCGGCACCAGCAGGCCGGTCTCGCCGTCCAGCACCATCTCGCGCGGGCCGCGGATATCGGTCGCCACCACCGGCAGGCCGCAGAGCATGGCCTCGATCACCGACATCGGCAGGCCCTCGAAATGCGAGGGCAGGGCGAAGACATCCGCCGCCGCCAGCAGCCGCGGCACGTCGGTGCGGTAGCCGAGGCGGCGCAACCGGGGACCGAGCGCGGCGGCCGCGGCGGCAAACAGCGGCTCCATGTCCTCGCCGTGGTCGCTCGGCAGCCGGTCGCCGACGACCCAGAGCACGCAAGGCGGCGGCAGCGCCCGCACCGCCGCCAGCAATTCCGGATAGCCCTTGTGCCGCACCAGGCGGGAGACGGCGATGATGACGCAGTCGCCCTGGCGGGCGCCGAGCTCGGCCCGCACCGCCGCGCGGGCGGCCGGGTCGGGGTGGAAGATCGCGGGGTCGCGGCCATTGCCGACCGCCACCGGCCGGGGATGGATGCCGAGGCGCCGGGCATCCCCGGCTTCCTCCGCGCTGACGGTCAGGTAGGTGTCGGTGATCCGCCCGGCGCCGAATTCCAGGCCGAAGGACAGCGCGCGGCGCCACCAGGGACCCGGCTGGTTGAACAGGAAGCCGTGGCAGGTATAGGCGATGCGCGGCCGGCCGCGCTGGCGCGCCACCCGGGCCGCCAGCCGCGCCAGCACGCCGCTGATCGGCATGTGGCCCTGCACCAGGTCGAAGTCTTCGGCGCGGAAGATGCGGAGCAGGGCGCGGAAGGCGCGGTACTGCGCGACCGGGTTGAGCGACCGCGCCATCGGCACCGGGATGATGCGGAAGCCCTCGGCGCGCGGCAGGTCGAGCAGCGGGCCCTCGGCGCAGAGCCCCACGACCTCATGCCCACGCTCCCGCGCGCCGCGCATCAGCGGCAGCAGGAAGTGGCGCAGGGCGAAATCGACGTTGATGACCTGGGCGACCTTCACCCACCCTGGATAGGGTGCGACCCTTGCCGTTTCGCTTCACCACTCGTTCAGATGCGAGCAGTATTGTCACATACTCGTGATTTCGGGGAAGGCAGCCAACCGCGCAACATCCCCAGCCCGAGCTGCGCGGTGATGCCGCCGTCGAGCACCAGGCGCAGCGCCCGCGGCATGCCGGGAAAGTTCTGCCGGAAGTAGCGCCGGAAGCCGCGCGCTTTGTGCCGTTCCACCACCGACCTCGACGACCCGCTGGTGCCGCCGAGATGCCGCACCACCTCCTTCGGGTCGAACAGGATCTCCCCGCCGCCGCGCCGGAAGCGCAGGCGGAAGTCGAGATCCTCGACGTGCAGGAAATAGCCCTCGTCGAAGCCGCCGGCGCGCCAGTATTCCTCCCGCCGCAGGAACATGCAGGCGCCGCTGATGGCGGGGACCGGGCCGATCCCCGCCGGCAGCGGGTTCGGTGCAGGTTCAGCCGCAGCCCGGGGAGGAGCCGGTGCAGCCGCAGCCCCTCGACCAGCGCGGAGACCGGGGTCAGCAGCCGGCGCCGGCTGCCGGCCTGGTCCTGGCCCTCGCCGTCCAGGATGCGCGGGCCGATCATCCAGCGCGGCGGCAGCCCCGCGGCGTGCCGCAGCAGGGCCGGGACCGCGTCCGGCGGCAGCGCCCCGTCCGGGTTCAGCAGCAGCAGGGTGTCCCCCCGCGCCGCCCAGGCGGCGAGCAGCGAGAGCGTCCCGGGCGGGTTGCCGTTGTCGATCAGCAGCAGCTCCACCGGCCGGTCCTGTGCCAGGACGGAGCCGATCGCGGCGGGCAGCGAGGGGCCGGTGTGGAAGCTGACGATGACCACGGAGGTCAGCGCGGCGGCCGTGCGGGTGGGCGGCGATGCGGCCAGGAACTCGGCCTGGGCGGGCGGGGTCATGGCGCGCCCCCGGTCCCGCCGGGCGACAGCGGGGCGAGGGCGAGCCAGAGCGCCATGGCCAGGTCCTGCGCCCGGCTCTGCCGGTGGAGCCCGGCCTGGCGGGCGAGCAGCATCCGGCCGAGCGGGCCGCGCCCCCGCATGCCGCGCAGCAGGGCGAGCACCCGCCGCGCCTCCGCCGTCAGCCGCGGCTCGACCGCCGCCAGGCAATCGAGATGCGCCGCGACCATCGCGGTGAACCCGCGCGGCCCGCGGCGGAGCGCGCGACGCAGCCGGTCCGGCAGCGGCGGGTCGGCGCCGATCGTGCTGCCGCCGTGCTGGCGGTAGAGCAGGGCGGGCTCGGGGTCGAACAGCACCCGGCCGTTGCGCAGCATGGCGGGGGGGGGGGGCGAGGCGTGGCGCCACCGCCCGGCCCGCCGCCGGGAGCGGCGGCGGAGGCGATCCTCCCCGGCGTCGCGGCGCGGCAGCAGGCGCTCGAGGCGGCAGGCTGGATGGTGCGCGGCCAGTCCACCTTCGTGCAGCAATTCCACCCGGCCTTCCGGGCACCCTATCGCGGCGACAACAGCCTCGGCGCCGGCGACCAGGGGCGGAACACCCTTTCGCTCGACGTCATCCTCGGCCGCCGGCTCTGGGAGGGGGCGGAGGCGATCATCGACCCGCAGGTCTCCGGCTGGCCGGCAATATCGGCGGCCTGTCGCCAAGCCATCGCCGCTTTCTCGAGGCCGGCGGCATCGGCTTCATCACCGGCGACGGGCGGCTGCGCTACCGGGCCGAGCTGGCGGCGGAGGCCTATTACCGCTGGCGTGCGGCGCCGGGGACCGATGTGACGGCCGACCTGCAGGTCTTCGGCAACCCGGCCTACAACGCCGATCGCGGCCCGGTCGCGGTGCTCGGGCTGCGGCTGCGGACCGCCTTCTGAACCGCCGCCGGCCGCCCGGCGTTGCGGCGCCAACCACCGAGGCTGTCCCGATGCCCGACACCGCCCATTTCGCCCCGCCGGGCCCGCTCGGCTTCGGCGGCGCGCCGCTCGGCAACATGTTCACCGCGATCGACGAGCCGACCGCGGAGGCCGCCCTGCAGGCCGCCTGGGACAGCGGCATCCGCTACTACGACACCGCGCCGCATTACGGCGCCGGCCTGTCGGAGCACCGCTTCGGCCATGCGCTGCGCCGGCGGCCGCGCGACGAGTTCGTGCTCTCGACCAAGGTCGGCCGGCTGCAGGTCCCCGACCGGAATGCCCCGCGCACGGTGCAGGTCTTCGTCGACGCGCTGCCCTTCCGCCCGGTCTACGACTACTCCGCCGACGGCACCCGGCGCTCGATCGAGGACAGCCTGCAGCGGCTCGGCCTTTCGCACATCGACATCGCCTATATCCATGACATCGCCGAGGACACCCACGGCCCGGCCTGGGAAGGCCTGTTCGACCAGGCGATGGACGGCGCCGCGCAGGCGCTGACCCGGCTGCGGGAGGAGGGGGTGATCAAGGCCTGGGGCCTCGGCGTCAACCTCACCGAGCCCTGCCTGCGGGCGCTGGACCGGGCCGACCCGGACGTCTTCCTGCTGGCCGGCCGCTACAGCCTGATCGACCATGCGGCGCTGGAGGCGCTGTTCCCGGCCTGCGCCGCGCGGGGCGTGCATGTGGTGGTGGGCGGGCCCTTCAATTCCGGCCTGCTCGCCGGTGGCAAGACCTTCAACTACGCCGTGGCGGCGCCGGCCGAGGTCATGGCGCGCGACCGGGTGGCGGCGGTCTGCGGCCGGCACGGGGTCGATATCCGCGCCGCGGCGCTGCAATTCTGCGCCGCGCACCCGGTGGTGGCCTCGGTCATTCCCGGCGCCAAGGGCGCGGCACGGGTGCGGCAGAATGCCGAACTGATGCGGGCGCCGATCCCGGCCGACTTCTGGCAGGCGCTGAAGGCGGAGGGCCTGCTGCCGGAGGATGCCCCCACCCCCTGACGCGGCCAGGCGGAGGTTGCCCCCAGGGTCGGGCGGGGGGTATGCCGCGCCCCAATCCGGAGTCTTCCCCCATGTCTGATCCCGTCCCTGTCCGCCGCGCCCTGCTCTCCGTCTCCGACAAGACCGGCCTGGTGGAATTCGCCCGCTTCCTGGCGGGGCAGGGCGCGGAGATCCTTTCGACCGGCGGCACCGCGAAGACGCTGCGCGAGGCCGGCATCGCGGTGAAGGATGTCTCCGAGCACACCGGCTTCCCGGAGATCCTCGACGGGCGGGTGAAGACCCTGGTGCCGCAGGTGCATGGCGGGCTGCTGGGCCGGCGCGACCTGGCCGACCACCGGGCGCAGATGGCCGAGCACGGCATCGCCCCGATCGACCTTGTGGCGGTCAACCTTTATCCCTTCGAGGCAACGGTGGCGCAGGGCGCCGCCTTTGACGACTGCATCGAGAACATCGACATCGGCGGCCCGGCGATGATCCGCAGCGCCGCCAAGAACCACGCCCATGTGGCGGTGCTGACCGAACCCGCGCAATTCGCCCTGGTGCAGGCGGAGATCGCCGCCGAGGGCGGCACCACGCTGGCGACGCGGAAGGCGCTGGCCGCCGCGGCCTATGCCCGCACCGCGGCCTACGACGCCGCCATCGGCGGCTGGTTCGCGCAGCAGCTCGGCGAGGCCTTTCCGCCGCGCCTGGCCTTTGCCGGCATCCTGAAGCAGACGCTGCGCTACGGCGAGAACCCGCACCAGCAGGCCGGCTTCTACCTGGACGGCACGAACCGCGCCGGCATCGCCACCGCGACCCAGGTGCAGGGCAAGGAGCTATCCTACAACAACCTGAACGACACCGACGCGGCCTATGAATGCGTGGCCGAATTCGACCGGCCGGCCATCGTCATCGTCAAGCACGCCAATCCCTGCGGCGTCGCGGTGGACGAGAGCCTGGCCGCGGCCTGGGACCGCGCGCTGCTCTGCGACCCGGTCTCGGCCTTCGGCGGCATCGTCGCCGCCAACCGGACCCTTGACGCCGCCGCGGCGGAGAGGATCGCCGCGATCTTCACCGAGGTGGTGGTGGCGCCCGACGCGGACGAGGGCGCCCGCGCGGTCTTCGCCCGCAAGAAGAACCTCCGCCTGCTGCTGACCGGCGCCGTGCCGGACCCGGCGGCGCCGGGCCTGACCTTCAAGTCGGTCGCCGGCGGCTTCCTGGCGCAGTCGCGCGATGCCGGCCGGGTCACGGCGGAGGGGCTGAAAGTGGTGACGCAGCGCGCGCCGACGGCGCAGGAGCTGGAGGACCTGCTCTTCGCCTTCCGCGTCTGCAAGCACGTCAAGTCGAACGCCATCATCTATGCCAAGGGGCTGGCCACCGTCGGCATCGGCGCGGGGCAGATGAACCGCGTCGAATCCTCCCGCATCGCCGCCTGGAAGTCGGAGGCCGCGGCCAAGGCGGCCGGCCTGGCCGAGCCGCTGGCCCGCGGCAGCGTCGTCGCCTCCGACGCCTTCTTCCCCTTCGCCGACGGGCTGGAGACGGCGGCCGCCGCCGGCGTCACCGCGGTGATCCAGCCCGGCGGGTCGATCCGCGATGCCGAGGTGATCGCCGCGGCCGATGCGGCCGGCCTTGCCATGGTCTTTACCGGCATGCGGCATTTCCGGCATTGAGCCGGGCCGCCGTGGCGTCGCGCTTGCATGCCTGCCGGGCAGGAGGGCTCCCCGCATGGAACGCCTGATCGACGGCTACCGCCGTTTCCGTACCGACACCTGGCCGCGCGAGAAGGCGCGGTTCGAGGCCCTGGCGGCCCAGGGCCAGAGCCCGCGGACCATGGTCATCGCCTGCTCCGACAGCCGCGTCGATCCGCAGATGATCTTCTCGGCCGGGCCAGGCGAGCTCTTCGTCGTCCGCAACGTCGCCAACCTGGTGCCGCCCTACATGCCGGATGCCGCCTTTCACGGCACCAGCGCGGCGGTGGAGTTCGGCGTGAAGGCACTGGGGGTCCGGAACCTGGTGGTGATGGGCCATGCGCTCTGCGGCGGCGTGCAGGCGGTGCTGCGCGGCGCCCCGGCGGCGGTCGGGGATTTCGTCCCGGGCTGGATCAGCATCGCCGCCCGGGCGCGCGAGGTCGCGCTGCGCTGCGACACCCCCGAGGCGCAGCAGGAAGCCGCCGAGCACGAAGCGGTGCGAATCTCGCTGGCCAACCTGATGACCTTTCCCTTCGTCGCCGAGGCGGTCGCGGCGGGGAGGCTGGCGCTGCGCGGCGCGCATTTCGGGGTGGCGACCGGGCGGCTGGTGCTGCTGCAGGCGGATGGAAGCTTCGCGCCGGCCTGAGGCGCCGAGGAGGATCGGAAGGGAAAAGCATTCCCTCCCCAAACTCCTCCCTTCCTTTTTGTGGGTCGGGTGCCGCCGCGTGGCGCGTGCCGACTTCCAGGAATGGATGAGGGGGTCCGGGGGAGAATACCGTCTCCCCCGGCCTTCGGCCGAACACTCAGGCCAGCGCAATGCACTCGATCTCGATGTCGAATTCCAGCGGCCAGGACCCGACCGCGACGAAGGTCCGCGCCGGCGGCGCCTTACCGCCGAAGTACCGGGCATAGATCGCGTTGATCTTGGCGAACCAGGCGCTGTTGCTGGCGTAGATCGTCACCTTCACCGCCTTCTCCAGCGACGACCCCGCCGCCTCCAGCGCGTGCTTCACCGCGGCGAGCGAGGCCTCGGTCTGCGCCTCGATCCCGCCCTGGACGATCCTGCCCGTTGCCAGGTCGATGCCCGGCAGCCCGGAGACGAAGACGAAGCCGTTCGCCCGCACCACCGGCGAGAGCGGCACGCCGGTCCTGCGGATGGTCTCCGAGATGACCGGGACCTCGATGATCTCCTTCATGGCGCCCTCCCTTGGCTGGCCCGGGCAGCCTCCCATGCCCGCTTCGGCCCGGTCCAGCGCTACAAGGCTGGCCCGCGGCCCTCGCGCGATGCGAGAGTGAAGGGGCCGCGACTCGGGGGAACGGCGCCTTGCCTGACTGGCTTCTGCCGCTGCTGGTGCCGCTGGCCGCCGCCCTCGCCGGCGCGCTGCTGGTAGGCGCCATCCTGCTCGCCCTCCGCCCGCGCGGCGGCGACAGCGAGGGCGTGCTGATCCTCGCCGACCGGATGGAGGCGCTGTCCGACCGGCTCGATGCCGCGGTCGCGGCGCAGAACGAGCGGCTCGGCCGGGCGCTCGCCGAGAGCGCCGACCGCACCCAGGACAGCGCCCGGCGCATCCATGAACGCCTGGCCGTCATCGACGCGGCGCGGGCCAATATCGAGGCGCTGGGCGGGCAGGTGCACAGCCTCGCCTCGATCCTCGGCAACAAGCAGGCGCGCGGCGCTTTCGGCGAGGTGCAATTGCGCGACATGCTGGCCGACAGGCTGCCGGCGGATGGCTGGGCCTGGCAGTTCAGCCTGACGAACGGCACCCGCTGCGATGCATTGATCCGGCTGCCCTTTCCGCCCGGCCCGATCGCCATCGACAGCAAGTTTCCGCTCGAGGCCTGGCAGGCGCTCCGCCGCGCTCCGGACGAGGCGGCCCGCGCCGCCGCCGAACGCCGCATGGCCGCCGACATCCGCAAGCATGTCGACGACGTCGCCCGGAAATACATCTGCCCCGGCGAGACCGCCGAGGGCGCGCTGATCTTCCTGCCCTCGGAGGCGCTGCATGCCGACCTGCACGCCCTGTTCGGCACGCTGGTCGCCGAGGCCGGGCGGCGCGGTGTCTACCTGGTCTCCCCCGGCACGCTCTGGGCGGTGCTCGGCGCCATGCGGGCGCTGATGCGGGACGTGCGGCTCAGGGCCGAGGCCCAGCAATTGCGCCGGGAGGTGGCGAAGCTGGCCGAGGAGACCGAGCGGCTCGACCGCCGGGTCGCCAGCCTGAAGCGGCATTTCGCCGACATGCAGGCGGACGTGCAGCAGATCGAGACCACGGCGCAGAAGATCACCGCCGCAGGTGCCCGGATCGAGGCGGTGGAGATGGACCCGCCCGCCGCGGCCGCCGCGCGCGCCGCCGAATGAGCTGGCTGCAGCTCCAGGCGGCGCTCGGCCTGCCCCTGCTCTGCCTGCTGGCCTGGGCCTGCGGCGGCTGCCGCCGCGGGGTGCGGCCGCGGGTGGTGGCGGCGGGCCTGCTGAGCCAGCTGGCGATCGCCGGCGCGCTGCTGCACATCCCGCCGCTGCGCGCCGGCTTCGCCGCCTTGGGCGACGCGGTGGACGCGCTGGCGCGGGCAACGCGGGCGGGGACCACGCTGGTCTTCGGCTATCTCGGCGGCGGCCCGCTGCCCTTCGCCGAGGTCGCCCCGGGCGGCAGCTTCATCCTGTTCTTCCAGGCGCTGCCGCTGGTGCTGCTGGTCGGCGCGCTGTCCGCCGTGCTGTACCACTGGCGCATCCTGCCGCTGGTGGTGGATGTCCTGGCCGGCGGCCTGAAGCGGCTCTTCGGCCTGTCCGGCGCCTGCAACCTTTCGGTCGCCGCCAATGTCTTCGTCGGCATGGTTGAGGCGCCGCTGCTGATCCGCCCATGGCTCGCGACCCTGACCCGGGCGGAGCTCTTCGTCTCGATGGTCGCCGGCCTCGCCACGATCAGCGGCAACATGCTGGTGGTCTATGCGACCATGATCGCGCCGGTGGTGCCCGATGCCGCGGGGCAGTTGCTGACCGCCAGCCTGATCGCCGCGCCCGCCTCGATCCTCGCCGCGCTGCTGATGCTGCCGGAGAGCGAGCCCGCCGCGGTCGGGGCGGAGGGGCCGATGCCGCGGCTCTACGACAGCACCATGGATGCGCTGGTGCGCGGCACCGCGGATGGGCTGACGCTGCTGCTCGGCATCATGGCCTCGCTGATCGTCTTCGTCGCGCTGGTGGCGCTGCTGAACATGGTGTTGGAGCCGCTGACCGGAGTGACCCTGCAGCGCCTGGCCGGCCTCGCCTTCTGGCCGCTCGCCTGGGCCATGGGCATCCCGGCGGCGGAATGCGCGACCGTCGCCGGAAGCCTCGGCATCAAGGTCGTGGTGAACGAGTTCGTCAGCTACCTGCAGCTCGCCGCCAGCGGCGGGGCGGGACTGGCGGAACGGTCGCGGGTCATTCTCACCTATGCGCTCTGCGGCTTCACCAACTTCGCCTCGGTCGGGATCATGGTGACGGGGATGGCGGCGCTCTGTCCCGAGCGGCGCGGGGAGATCGCCGCGCTCGGGCTCAAGAGCCTGGTCGCGGCCAGCATCGCCTGCTGCATGGCCGGGGCGACGGTCGGGGTGCTGACGGCGCCCTAGCCCGCGGTTGTCCAGGGTGGAACCACGCGGGGCAGCGATGGCCGGCGCGACCAAGGCCGCATCACCGTCGGCCCCACCCCGGTGAGGCCGACGGTGTCCGGCCGCTGGGAACGCCGGCGGTGGCCACCATGTTCAAGGGCCATGCCGCAGGACGTCGCCTATCCCCCGCTCGATACCCCGAAGCCCGTCGCCGAGGGCGTATGGGTGGTGGACAGCGGCCCGCTGCGGGTGCTCGGCCTGCCCGTCCCGCTGCGGATGACCGTGCTGCGGCTGGCCGATGGCGGGCTCTGGCTGCATTCGCCGACGCGCTTCTCCGCGTCCCTGGTTGCGGCGCTGACGGCACTTGGCCCGATCCGCCACCTGGTCTCCCCCGGCACGGCGCATTGGACGCATCTGCAGGCCTGGCAGGCGGCCTTCCCCGAGGCACGGCTCTGGGCGCCGCACGGGGTGGTGGAACGGGCGCGCGACCAGGGCACCGCGCTGCGCGCCCATGGCGTGCTGGGGCCGGAGCCGCCCGCCGACTGGGCCGGCCAGATCGCGCAGGAGACGCTGGCCGGCGCCGGCTTCGTCGAGATCGCCTTCCACCACGCCGCCAGCCGCACGCTGGTGCTCTGCGACACCGTCCAGGCGATGGGGCCGGCCAGGCTGCCGCTGCCCATGGCGCTGCTGGTCCGGGTGCTGGGCGCCGCCGGTCCCGCGGGCGGCACGCCGCGGCATGTCCGCCTGGTCCTGGCCCGCCACCTCGACCACAACCGGGCCGCGGTGCGACGCCTGCTGGCGCTCGACCCGGCGCGGGTGGTCTTCGCGCACGGCGCCTGGTTCGAAGCGGATGGCGCTGCCCGGCTGCGCCGTGCCTTTGCCTGGCTGAGGCCATAGGCGCACCGGATCACGGCTGCGGCAGCGCCGCCGCGGTATCGTTGCGGTGGCTGCTCGCCGCGTCGCATCCTGCGGGATGCTCACGCTGTTCTCCTGGCCGGAGATGTTCGGCCTCGCCGACAACAACCCTTATGGGCTGAAGGTCCATGCCTTCCTGACGCTCTGCCGGCTGCCCTTCCGGCAGGAGCACCTGATGGATGCCAGCCGGGCGCCACATGGCCAGTTGCCCTACATCGACGACGGCGGCCGCGTCATCGGCGACAGCGACGCCATCATCGCCCATCTGATCGCCCGGCACGGCCTCGCCATCGACGCCGGGCTGACGCCGGCGCAGCGTGACACCGGCCACCTGCTGCGGCGGATGCTGGATGACCTCTACTGGGTCATGTCCTATTCGCGCTGGCAGGACGACCGCTTCTGGCCCGCCTTCCGCGATGCATTCCTGCGCTTCCACCCTGCCGTCGCGCCCGAGGTGCTGGAGGCCGCGCGGGCCTACAACTTCACCCGCTACCGTGCCCAGGGCATCGGACGGCTGACGCCGGAGGAGGCCTTCGCCCGCGGCATCGCCGACCTCGAGGTCCTGTCGCACCTGGTGCCAGCGGAAGGCTTCCTGTTCGGCCCGCAGCCCTGCAGCACCGATGCGGGGCTCTATGGCTTCCTCGCCAATATCCTGTTCTTCGAGATCGACACCCCGCTGAGGCGCTGCCTCGAATCCCGGCCCAACCTCGTGGCGCATTGCCGGGCGATGCACGCCCTGGTCACGGGTGGATAGGGTCGAGGAAGGGCATCCCCGGCTCCGACACATAGACGATGATGACCCGCAGCGGACCCTCGGCGCGGTTGTAGCCGGTCATCCGCACGCCGGGCGGCTCGACCAGCGCCTCCCCGGCGCGGACCAGGGCGGGGGCGCGGCCCTCCATCTCCAGCGTGAAGGCGCCTTCCAGCACATAGACGGTCACGGGGTGGCGATGGGTGTGGAAGACGGTGCGGTCGCCCGGACGGAAGCTGGCGGTCAGCACCTGCACCTCCTGCCGCTCGCCGCGCGGCATGCCCGTCACGACCTCCCGCAGCAGCAGGTTCGGCCGGGCGAGGGAGGGCTCCTGCGCGGCCAGGGGCGTTGCGGCCAGCGAGAAGAGAAGGGCGAGCAGCTGGCGCATGGCGAGGTCTCCCGGCGGGGCAGGGGGTGAATGCCCGGCCCCCGTCGCCGGGTCCCTTGCCGCGCAAGCAGAAACACATGTTGCGTCGCGTCGGCTTGCATGAAACATTTGTTCCATGCTCGCCGACCGGCTCCGCACCGCGCTGCCCCACCTGCCGCCCCAGCTCGCGGCGGCCGGGCGGCACGTCGCCGAGCGGCCCTTCGAGGCGGCTACGCGCTCCATGCGCGCCCTCGCCGCCGAGGCCGGCGCTTCTCCCGCCACCTTCACCCGGCTGGCCCAGGCGCTGGGCTTTCCGGGCTGGGACGCGCTCCGCGACGCCGCGATCGAGGAGCAGCGCCGCCCCGCGCCCTATTCCAGTCGCGCCCCTGCCGCGGGTGGGCTGGCCGCCATCCGCGCCGCCGAGGCGCTGAACGTCGAGGCGCTGGCCGGCATCCCCGACGCGGCGCTGGATGCCGCCGCCGCCGCGCTGCATGCCGCGCCGCGCATCCATGTCGCCGGCTTCCGCTCCTGCCGCGCGGTGGCGCTGCTGCTGCACTACCAGCTCCGGCTGTTCCGCCCGGAAACCGCGCTGGTCGAGGGCGCGCCGCTCGACCTCGAGCTCGGCGCCATGCGGGCGGGGGAGGCCTTCCTGCTGACCGGCTTCGCCCCCTATTCGCGCGAGAGCCTGATCGCCGTATCCGCCGCACGCGAGGCCGGGCTTGTCACCGTGGTGCTGGCCGACAGCGCCGCCGCGCCGATCGCCGCCGGCGCCGGCCACCTGCTGCGCTTCGCCACCGCGACACCGGCCTTCTTCCCGAGCCTCGCCGCCGCCATTGCCCTGGCGCAGGGGCTCGCCGCCGCCGTCTTCACCCTGGGCGGCGCCGCGGCGCGCGCCCGGCTGGAGGCGAGCGAGGCCCGCCTCGCATCGCTTGCCGCCTATCTGCCCGACCCGGAGGAAGCATGAGCCACCTCGTCCACCGCAGCCTGCGGCAGGACCCGCCGATCGCCGTTCGCGGCGAGGGGATCTGGCTGTACGACCGCGACGGCCACGCCGTCATCGACGGCTCGGGCGGCGCCGCGGTCGCCTGCCTCGGCCATGGCAATGCAAGAGTGATCGAGGCGATCAAGGCGCAGCTCGACCAGCTCAGCTACGCGCATACCGCGCTGTTTTCCTGCGAGAGCGCCGAGCGGCTGGCCGACATCATGGTCGGCCATGCGCCGGGCGGGCTGACGCATGCCTATTTCTGCTCCTCCGGCTCCGAGGCCAACGAGGCCGCCATCAAGCTGGCGCGGCAGTATTTCCTGGAAGTCGAACAGCCGCAGCGCACCCGCTTCATCGCCCGGCGGCAGAGCTACCACGGCAACACCCTCGGCGCGCTGTCGGCCAGCGGCAATGCGATGCGCCGGGCGCCCTATGCGCCGCTGCTCTCGCCCGCCTTCAGCCATGTCTCGCCCTGCTATGCCTATCGCGACCGCGGCGGCGACGAGACGGACGCGCAATACGTCGCGCGGCTGATGGCCGAGCTGGAGGCGGAGTTCCAGCGGCTTGGCCCCGACACCGTCATCGGCTTCATCGCCGAGCCGGTGGTCGGCGCGACCCTCGGCTGCGCCACGGCGTTGCCCGGCTATTTCGAAGGGGTGCGGGCGGTCTGCGACCGGCACGGCGCGCTGCTGATCCTGGACGAGGTGATGAGCGGCATGGGCCGCACCGGCACCCTGCATGCCTGGGAGCAGGAGGCCGTCACGCCCGACATCCAGATCGTCGCCAAGGGGCTCGGCGCCGGCTACCAGCCGATCGGCGGCATCCTGGTGCATGGGCGGGTGATCGAGGGGCTCGCCGCCGGCAGCGGCGCCTTCATGCATGGCCATACCTACCAGGCGCATCCCGTCGCCTGCGCCGCCGCCGTCGCGGTGCAGCAGGTGATCGCCGAGGACCGGCTGCTGGACAACGTGCGCGCCATGGGCGCGCTGCTGGAACAGCGCCTGGTCGAGCGCTTCGGCAACCATCGCCATGTCGGCGACATCCGCGGCCGCGGCCTGTTCTGGGCGATCGAGCTCGTCACCGACCGCGCGACGAAGCAGGTCTTCGACCCCGCGCTGAAGTTGAACGAGCGGGTGAAGCGGGAGGCCTTCGGCCGCGGCCTCGCCTGCTATCCGATGGGCGGGACGATCGACGGGAGGCTCGGCGACCACGCCATCCTGGCGCCGCCCTATATCGTCACGGCGGAGCAGGTGGACCTGATCGTCGACCGCTTCGGCGCGGCGATCGATGCCGCGCTGGCAAGCTGCGGCTGAGGAGGAGAACGATGAAGGCATGGATCATGGCGGCGGCACTCGCCGTCGCCGCCATCGGCAGCGCCGGCGCGCAGACCCTGGCCGCGGTGAAGCAGCGCGGCACGCTGAACTGCGGCGTCTCCCAGGGCTTTGCCGGCTTCTCCGCCCCCGACAGCCGCGGCGAGTTCCGCGGGCTCGACGCCGACTACTGCCGGGCGCTGGCCGCGGCGGTGCTGGGCGACGCGACCAAGGTGCGCTTCTCCCCGCTCACGGCCCAGGCGCGCTTCACCGCGCTGCAGACCGGCGAGATCGACGTGCTCTACCGCAACAGCACGCAGACCTTCCTGCGCGACGCCTCGCTCGGGCTGAACCAGGGGCCGGTGAATTTCTACGACGGCCAGGGCTTCGCCGTCCGCCGCGACGCCGGCGTCGACAAGGTGCAGCAGCTGGACGGCGCCACGATCTGCGTGGCGCAGGGCACCACGCACGAGCTCAACCTCGGCGACGTCTTCCGCGCGCGCGGCATCAAGTTCAGCCCGGTGGTCTTCGAGCGCGTGGACACGATGTACGACGCCTTCTTCGCCGGCCGCTGCGACGCGATGACGCAGGACGCCTCGGCGCTGGCCGGCGCGCTGACGGTGGCGCGCGACCCGGCGGCCTACCGGGTGCTGGAGGAGACGATCAGCAAGGAGCCGCTCGGCCCCTTCACCCGCAACGGCGACGACCAGTGGTCCAACATCGTCGCCTGGCTGCACATGGGACTGCTGGAAGCCGAGGAGGCCGGCGTCACCCGGGCCAATGCCGAGGCGCGGTCGAAGGAGCCGAACGCCACCGTGCAGCGGCTGACCGGCGCCAGCGGCGAATTCGGCAGCCGGCTCGGCCTCGACAACGGCTGGATGCTGGCGGCGCTGAAGGCGGTCGGCAATTACGGCGAGATGTTCGAGCGCAATGTCGGCCAGGCCAGCCCGCTGAAGCTGAAGCGCGGCCTCAATGGGCAATGGACCCAGGGTGGCCTGATGTACGCGATCCCGTTCCGTTAAGGTTGGTTACGCAACCTTTCCCGGAGGACCCGCGTTTCGCTGCCGGAAACCATCGCAGGACCGCGATGGCCAACGGAGGACAGGCCATGGACAAGGATCGCATCGAAGGCGCCGCGAAGCAGGTCAAGGGCGCCGTGAAGGATGTGGCCGGCAAGGTCACCGGCGACACCAAGCTGCAGGCCGAGGGCAAGGCCGACAAGGCCGCCGGTAAGGTGCAGAACGCGGCCGGCGGTGCCAAGGACGCGGCGCGCGACGCGGTCGATCCCGACCGCACCTGAACCAGGCAGCACCAATCAGGCTCCCGCTCCCGCCCGGGGGCGGGAGTTTTTTTGGGCCCTTGCCGCCGGGACGGTGACGCGCCGAACAGGGGACTTGTCCCTGGCCGCCAGGTTCGCGGCGGCACGGCGCGGCGCGGCCGCAATGCAACAGCTGACGGTTCGAAGGCGGCCGGCGGTCTCGTTGCCGTGCCGCGCTCGCCGCCGCGTTCCCGCAGAATGGGCGTCGGTGAAGTCGCGGTCCTTCACCTGGGCCGGGCGATGCGCAGGCCTGCCTCATCCCTGCGCCGCCGCTCCTCGGATCGAGCGGCAGTCGCCGGCCGGCAGGGTGCCGCCGGGCCCAACGGGCCCGGCCATGGCGCTGCGATCGAAGGGTGGTTCGTCCGCGCGCGGGCCGGTACCATCGAGGTAACACGTATCGGTTGATCCTGACCGCTGCCCTTTCCTATGATGGACTGGAGTTCGGGCGAGACGGTGATGGAACACAGGATGTTTGGTGGCATCGCCCAGGCTGCGGGGCCTCTGAACATGGGCCATCCCCTGATGGACGACGAACTCGAACTCGCCGGGGGGGCGGTCCCGCTGTCCTGGGTGCGGTCTTCCGCGGCAACCCCCTTCGGCAATTTCGGCGATGCGGCCAGCGCCGTGGTCGTCGCGGCCATGTCCGGCCGGCCGGTGACGCATCGGGCCTTCAACTCGAAACAGCGGCGCGTCGTGGCGATCGGCACCATCGGCCAGGGCCAATCCGCCGGGGCGGTCCATGTCTGGGGCAGCGGGTTCGATCCCAAGCGGGCGCCGGTCGAGCCGCGCGATGCCGGCTTCTTCGCGGCCCCCGGAGTCGAGTACACCATCCATGCGACGCGCGGGCCCTACAGCCGCGCCGTGCTGTTGCGGGCAGGCATCCCGGCGCCCGCCGTCTACGGCGATCCGGCCTGGTTCCTGCCCCGCATCCTGCAGCCCAGGCCCCAGCAACGCCATGAACTCGGCGTCATCCTGCACATCTCCGAACTGCTGGCGCCGGGCAGCGAGGCCCGGCCATTGCCGCACCTCGTGCGCTACCGGGACGGCGAGGCCGAGGGGGTGCACTTCATCTCGACCTACCACCCGCCGACCTGGCAGGGCTTCCAGGACAAGCTGACGGAGCTGCTGTCCTGCAAGCGCATCATCTCGCGCAGCCTGCATGGCATGCTGCTGGCGGATGCCTACGGGATCCCCTGCGTCTACATGGCGGATGGCGACCGAGGCATGCAGCGGCTCGACATCGAGGCCGGCTACGGCACCGTCGACCATCGCTTCGCCGACGCCTATCGCGGCTTCGGGCGCAGCCGCCTCGCGGCCTTTGGTTTGCCCAAGGACCAGTCCTCGCCCTGGGACGAGGTGATCGCCGCAGTCGACCGGATGTGGGAGCCGATTTCCTTCTCGGGCGAGGCGCTGTTCGGGGCCTTCCCGGTCCGACCGGCGGTCTCCTTCCAGGATGCGGAATGGCCGCTGCCGGCGGAGACCGCCGAAGCGCTGCCGTGGTAGCCGACCAGGGCCGGGAATCCTCCCGCGGCGCTGCGGCCGGCTTTCCCCGGATGCGGTGCCTGATGCAGCGACGACCATGATCGAACACCTGCAGAAACTGTGCGACGCCTACGACTGGGCCGATCCGCATATCGACGAGATCCTGCGGCGGTATCTCCGCATCACGCCGAGCTTCCAGCGCAAGCAATGGGAGTTCGCGATGATCTATCGCGCGCTGGACAGCAGCGGCCTGCTCAACCCGGATGCGCGCGGCATCGCCTTCGGCGCGGGCCGCGAGCGGCTGCTCTACGCCTTGTCGAATCGCGTGCGGCACGTGCTTGCCACCGACCTCTATGGCCAGCATTCCGCATGGGTGGGGGCCCGGACCGCGGCCCCCAAGCAGTTCCTGCTGGAGGCCGCGCCCTTCGAGGTGGATCCGGCGCGGCTCGATGCGGCCTATATGGACATGCGCCATGTCGAGCACGGCGGCGAGCCGGTCGACTTCTGCTACTCCTCCTGCGCCTTCGAGCATATCGGCACCGAGGACGCGCATTTCCTCGAGCACCTGCGGGGCGTCAGCCGGATCCTCAGGCCGGGCGGGGTCTATGCGCTGACCACGGAACTTCGCTACGGCCCGACGCTGCCGGTGCCGCACAACTTCTTCTTCTCGCTCGATCACCTGATCGACCTGGCCATGCGCTCCGGCCTTGCGATGCATCCGGTCTTCGACGCCCGCCTTGCCCGGAACACGCTGAACGCGCCCAACATCGACGGGCTCGAATTCGGCATCGCCGCGGCCAGGCTCTGGCAGCCCTCGATCACGCCGTGGCGGCAGGGCATCGTCTTCACCTCGGCCCTGCTGATCCTGCGGAAGCAGGCTCCGGCGCTGCGCCCCCAAGTCCTCGGCTACGCCGAAACCGAGGGCTGGGTGCATGCGCAGCTGCGGAGGCTGAACACCGAACTCTGGAAATCCTGGCAGTCGATCGCACCCGACGCCCTGGTCCGCGCCCCGGCCATCGGGCACGAGGATTTCGCGCAGCCGGGCAAGCCCGCCGGCCCCTTCCTGCATACCGCCTGGACCAGCTTCGGCGAAGGCAGGGTCGCGGTCAGGATCACGCCGCCGGATGACGGCACGGCCAGGCCCGGGCAGCCCGTCGCACTCCGGGTCTCGTCGCGGCCCGTCGGCGGAAAGGTGGACCCCCAGCCGGTGCTCGTCCTGACGACGGAAGGCGGCGACGCCGGCGGCGAGTTCCTGGCCGAGCCGGGGAAGGTCTATGCCGTGGTGGGCACCGGGCCGTGGCAGCCGGCCCGCACCTGGGGAATCCTCGCGCGCCGCGTCTGACGCCGCGGCGACGGGTGAGCGGCTTCTCGAACTGCGCGGTCATGGCGGATTGCGTCGGAAGGTGAACGCGGCACCGCTGCAGGACCTCGTTCCAAGAGCAGATTCAGGCGTGCGGGCGTTCACGCCCTCCCGTCAGCTGCGCTAGACCGCCCGCCGCGCCTTCAGGGCGGCCGCCAGGGTGCCCTCGTCCAGCACGTCGAGCGCGCCGCCGATCGGCACGCCCTGGGCCAGCCGGGTCACCGCCACCCCGGCCGGGCGAAGGCGGTCGGTCAGGTAATGCGCCGTGGTGGCGCCGTCGACCGTCGCCGGCAGCGCCAGGATCACCTCCCGCACCGGCTCGGCCGCGCCCTCGATCCGGGCGAGCAGCGGCTGCACCGCCAGGTCCTCCGGCCCGATGCCGCCGAGCGCCGAGAGCGTGCCGCCCAGCACGTGGTAAAGGCCGCGATGCGCATGCGCGCGCTCCAGCGCCCAGAGCTCGGAGACGCCCTCGACCACGCAGATCAGGCCTTGGTCGCGCTGCGGGTCGCGGCAGATCCCGCAGGGGTTGGCGGCGTCCAGGTTGCCGCAGGTGCGGCAGGGCTGCACCGCGGCCGCGGCGGCCTGCAGCGCGGCGGCGAGCGGCAGCATGGCCTGGTCCGGCTGCATCAGCATCTTCAGCGCGGCCCGCCGGGCGCTGCGCCGGCCGAAGCCGGGCAGCTTCGCCAGCAGGCCGATCAGGTGGTCGATGGGGTTCTGGTCGTGCATCGGCTCACGCCCGCGCGGCACCATCGGGCATCGCGGGGGGTACGGGGGTCAGAACGGCAGCTTCAGGCCACCGGGCAGGCCGCCCGGCAGGTTCAGCCCGGCCGTCGCCTTCTGCATCTCGTCGGCCATCTGCGCCTCGACCTTCTGCTTGGCGTCCGCATGGGCGGCGACCAGCAGGTCTTCCAGCACCTCGCGGTCGTCCATCAGGCTCGGGTCGATGGAGACGCGCTTGAGGTCGCCCTTGCCGGTCAGCGAGACCTTGACCATGCCGCCGCCCGCCTGGCCGTCGACCACGGTGGCCTCGAGCTTGGCCTGCATCTCGGCCATGCGCGTCTGCATCTGCTGCGCCTGCTTCAGCATGTTGCCCAGGTTCTTCATGGCATCGCCCTACCGTTCGTCATCAGGGGGTGGAACATCGTCGAAGTCGGCGGGTTCTTCCGGCTCGGCCCCGAGCTCGACGGAAGGGATGTCCCCCGGCTCCGCCTCGGGCTGGTCCTCGGACACCGCGCCGAGCTGGGCCGGCAGCGCCATGGCGCCGCCGAGCCCGTAGGAATCCGCGCCGGCATCGCGCACCGCCTCGATGCTGGCGCCGGGGAAGGCGGCCAGCACGGCCTGCACCAGCGGGTGGCTCTGCGCCACGGCGCGGCGGCCGGCCTCGGCGGCGCGGCCCTGGTCGGCCAGCGTCGGCTCGCCCTCGGCATTGCTGAGCGCGATCGTCCAGCGGGCGCCGGTCGCCTCCGTCAGCAGCTCGCCGAGCTGGGCCGCCAGGTCGCGCGGGGCGGCGGGCAGGACGCGGAGCTCGACCCGCCCCGCGGCGACCCGCACCGGGTGGACGCTGTGCACCAGGTGCGCGTGCAGCATCGGCTTCCGGCCGGAGGCGAGCGCCACCACCTCCCGCCAGGAGCCCGGATTGGCATTGGCGGCGGTGGCCACCGCATCGGCCAGGACGGCACCGCCGCCACCCATCGCCCGCAGCCCGCCGCCGCCATTCGGCGCGGGGCGGGGGGCACCCGCGGCGGTGCTGCCCGCGCCGTCGGTCAGCCGCCGCACCAGGTCGCCCGGTGTCGGCAGCTCGGCCACATGCGCCAGGCGGATCAGCACCATCTCGCAGGCGGCGCGGCGGTCCGGCGCCTCGTTCACCTCGCCGAGGCCCTTCAGCAGCATCTGCCAGGCGCGGCCGAGCACCGGGACCGAGAGCTTCCCGGCCAGGGCGGTGCCGCGGGTGCGCTCGCCCTCGGTCAGGCTGGGGTCGTCCTTCAGGGCCGGGACGCTGCGCAGCCGGGTCAGCGTATGGGTCAGTTCCAGCAGGTCCTGCAGCACCACGGCCGGGTCTGCGCCGCGCTCATGCGCCCGGTCCATCAGCGCCAGCGTCGCCGGCGTGTCGCCGGCCATCACCGCCTCCATCAGGTCGAGCACCAGGGCGCGGTCCGCGAGGCCCAGCATGTCCCGCACGGCCTCGGCGGTGACGCTGCCCTCCGGCCCGCCGAGGGCGATCGCCTGATCGAGCAGCGAGAGCCCGTCGCGCACCGAGCCATCGGCGGCGCGGGCGAGCATGGCCAGTGCCTCGTCCTCCACCGTGACGTGTTCCAGCCCGGCGATGCGGGAGAAATGCGCGCGGAGCTCGGCCTGCGGCACGCGCTTCAGGTGAAAGGTCTGGCAGCGCGAGAGGATGGTGGCCGGGACCTTCCGCAGCTCGGTGGTCGCCAGCATGAACTTAACCTGGGCCGGCGGCTCCTCCAGCGTCTTCAGCAGCGCGTTGAACGCTGGCGTCGACAGCATGTGGACCTCGTCCAGGATGATGACCTTGTAGCGCCCCTGGGCCGGGCGGTAGCGCAGCCGCTCGCGCAGCTCCCGCACGTCGTCGATGCCGTTGTTGGAGGCGGCGTCGAGCTCCTGCACGTCCGGGTGGCGGTCGGCCAGGATCGCCTTGCACTCCGGGCAGACGCCGCAGGGCTCGGGCGTCGGGCCGCCGGTGCCGTCCGGCCCGATGCAGTTCAGCGCGCGGGCGATGATGCGGGCGGTGGTGGTCTTGCCGACGCCGCGCACGCCGGTGAGCATGAAGGCATGCGCCACGCGGTTCTGCGCGAAGGCGTTGCGGAGGGTGCGGACCAGCGCGTCCTGGCCGATCAGCTCCTCGAATGTGCTCGGGCGGTACTTGCGGGCGAGGACGCGGTAGGGCGTGCCGCCGCCCTCGGCCGCCGGCGCCGCGGCGGGCGGGTCGGGCGGCGGGGCTGGCTCGGCGGCCGGTGGGGCGAAGGCATCGCCGAAAAGGCCGGGTCCTTCGGGCGCCGGCGGCTCCGGCAGCGCTTGCTCGGGCGGGGCCGCATCCGGCGTCTCGGCGGGACCGAACAGGGTGGAGGACATCCGTGCGGCGGGATCCTGTGAGGCGGTGGCCCGCCGGGCCGGGGGTGACCCCCTGAAGGTGGAAGGCCGACAAACGACCCGAGCGAGAACCCGTTACGGCTGCTTCCTTCCGGACCTGACCGGGTTGGCGAGGAGCCCGTCCGCGCCGACCTTCCGAAGGCACCATATCATGCCAGGGGGGGGCCTGCACAATGGCAGGGAGCGGAACGACCGCCCGGCAACGAGTCACCGAGGCGCCAGGCGGGCGATCAGCGCCTCGGCACCGCGCGACTCGTCGAGCAGCTCGGCCGGGGTGCGGTCGGTGGTCGCGGGCAGGGGGCGCGGCGGGCGGCGCATGTCGAGGTCGAGGACCAGCCGGCGGGCCGCGGCATCGATATCCTGCACGTCGAGCTGCTGCGCCATGCTTGGGCCTAAGCGCCGCCTGGCGCCGACCAGGCGGGCCGAGATCCCGTTGCGCCACTTCCGGGCCGCGACCTGGTCCGGCGAGGCGGCGATCTCCGGTGCATGGACCAGCGCCTGGACCATCAAGGAATCGACCGCCTGGGCTTCGCTCCGCCCTACCGACTCGACGTCCTCGGCCACCTTGGCCCGGTCGAGGTGGTTACCCCGCTCCCCCGCTCCCCCGCGGCGACGCGGCGCAGCCGCTCCGCCTGGGCGATCGACCAGATGAGGGTTTCGCGGTGGTAGAGATCGTCCGGCATGGCACCTTCCGTCCGCAACGATAGCGCCGTGCCGCCGCGGATTCCCCGATCCCGGCCAGTTGCCGCCCCGCGCCCCGCATGGCAGGGTCGCCGCCCCATGCTCTCAATCCCCGCCAGCCGGCCCAACGCCTATACCGGCAGCCCCCTCGACCGCGCCGCGCTGCGCCGGGAGGATGCCGACTGGATCGCCGCCGCCCTGGCCGATCCGGACACCCTCTTCACCCCGGTCTGGCGCAGCCGCAGCCTGATGAAGGGCGTGCAGGAAGGCACCCCGGAGGCGGTTCTGCTGACCGGCGCCGCCGCCGAGACGGTGCGCATGGCCGGCGGCCCCTGGGCCTTCCTCGGCCTCTGGGACGAGCGCCCGGTCTTCGCCGTCGATTGCTCGGAAGCCGACGACCCGCTGCCGCTGCTGCCGGAAGGGATGGGCGGCTTTACCGACCTGCGCGCCGTCGCCGGCCTGCTGCCGTCCGGCGAGGCGAGCGTCCTCGCGCATGCCCGCGGCCTGATGCACTGGCGCACCAAGCACCGCTTCTGCGGCGTCTGCGGCCATGCCTGCGCGCCGCGCTCGGCCGGGCACGTGATGGTGTGCACGAACTGCAAGGCGCAGCACTTCCCGCGCACCGACCCGGCCGTGATCATGCTGGTGGTGCGCGGCGACGAATGCCTGCTCGGCCATTCGACGCGCTTCCCCAATACCACGATGTACTCGACCCTCGCGGGCTTCGTGGAGCCGGGCGAGAGCCTCGAGGAAGCAGTGCGGCGCGAGGTGCTGGAGGAGGCGGGGATCGAGGTCGGCGCGGTACGCTACCATTCCTCCCAGCCCTGGCCCTTCCCCTCCTCGATCATGCTCGGCTTCCATGCCGAGGGGCTGTCCGAGGCGATCACCATCGACCCCGAAGAGCTGCGCGACGCCCGCTGGTTCAGCCGCGCGCAGTGCCTGGACCCGGCCGCGCATGGCTTCGCCCTGCCGCGGGCGGATTCGATCGCCCGGCGGCTGATCGAGGACTGGCTGGCCCATCTATGAGCCGCCGGCTTTCCCTCGCGGCCCTGCTGCTGCTCGGCGGCTGCAGCCTGTTCGGCCCGACGGGGCCGAAGCTGCCGCCGCCGGACGATTCGCCCGACGCCCGCGCCTGCCGCGCCGAGGCGCGCAACAGCCCGGAGGTCCAGGCGCTCGGCCGGCAGTTCTATGCCTCGAGCCAGGAGAACATGGACCGCATGCAGGGCGAGGTCGGCCGGGCACAGAGCCGCGCCTATCGCGATTGCATGCGGGCTCGCGGCCACGGCCCCCAGGGCGGGGTGGAGCCGCAGGTCCCCCGCTGAGCAAAGGCGGGGTTGGAGGAAGGGCATTCTCCCCGTCCCTTTCCCTGGCCGGCGCTCGTCGCGCGGCGGCTGCCAGGCCCACGGAAAGCGATCGTGGGGCCCGGGGGAAACGCTGTGTCCGCCCCGACCCTGTCAGTGCGCCTCGGCCCAGCTCCGCCCGGTGCCGACCTCGACCGCCAGCGGCACGCGCAGCGTGACGACGCCCTCCATCACCGAGCGGACCAGGGACGAGGTCTGATCGACCTCCGCCTCCGGGACCTCGAAGACCAGCTCGTCGTGCACCTGCAGCAGCATCCGCGCCGCGAGGCCGGCCTGCCGCAGCGCGCCAGGCACCCGGACCATCGCGCGCTTGATGACCTCCGCCGCGCCGCCCTGGAAGGGGGCGTTGATCGCGGCGCGCTCGGCGCCGGCGCGGCGGACCATGTCCTTCGCGCCGATATCGGGGATCCAGAGCTTGCGGCCGAAGGAGGTCGAGACGTAGCCCTGCAGCCGGGCTTCCTCCTTCAGCCGTTCCATCGCGTCGCGGATGCCGGGATACTGGGCGAAATAGGCGTCGATGATGCCCTTCGCCTCGCCCGGCCCGATGCCGAGCCGGCCCGCCAGCCCGAAGGCCGACATGCCGTAGATGATGCCGAAATTGATGGTCTTGGCGCGGCGCCGGGCTTCCTTGTCCACCGCGTCGGGGGGCAGATGGAAGATGTCGGCGGCGGTCCGGCTGTGGATGTCCTGGCCGGTGGCGAAGGCCTCGCGCAGGGCCGGAACGTCGGCCAGGTGTGCCAGCAGCCGCAGCTCGATCTGGCTGTAGTCGGCCGACATCAGCACATGGCCCGGCTCGGCGACGAAGGCCTGGCGGATGCGCTGGCCCTCGGCGCTGCGGACCGGGATGTTCTGCAGGTTCGGCTCGGTGGAGGCGAGGCGGCCGGTGCTGGTATTGGCCATGGAGAAGTCGGTGTGGACGCGGCCGTCGCGCGGGTCGATCGCCGCGGCGAGGCCATCGACATAGGTCGATTTCAGCTTCGAGAGCTGCCGCCAGTCGAGCACGGTGCGGGCCAGCACGGCGCCGATGTTGCTGCCCTGGGTGGCGACCTCCTCGAGCACGGCGGCGTCGGTCCCCCAGGCGCCGGTCGCCTTGCTGCGCCGGCCCCCCGGCAGCTTCATCTCGTCGAACAGGATCTCGCCGAGCTGCTTCGGCGAGCCGATGTTGAACGGCCTGCCGGCGAGTTCGTGGATCTGCTTCTCCAGCTGCGCCATGCGCTGGACGAAATCCTCGCCGATGCGGGCCAGCTCGGTGCCGTCCACCTTGATGCCGGCGATCTCCATGTCGCGCAGCACCGGGACCATGCGGCGCTCGACCTGCTCGTAGAGCGCGAGCGAGCCGTCCTCCCGCAGCCGCGGCTTCAGCAGGTGCCAGAGCCGCAGGGTGACGTCGGCATCCTCGGCGGCATAGGCGGTCGCCTTGTCCAGCGCGACCTGGGCGAAGCTGATCCGGGCGCGGCCGGTGCCGGTCACCTCGTCGAAGGAGATCGGCTTGTGGCCGAGGTGCAGGACGGAAAGCTCGTCCATCCCGTGCCCGTGCTTGCCGGCCTCCATCGCGTAGGAGATCAGCATGGTGTCGTCGACCGGCGCGACCGCGATGCCGCCATTCTCGGCGCGGCAGAGCACCTCGAGATCGTACTTGGCGTGCTGCAGCACCTTCAGCACGCTGCGGTCGGTCAGCAGCGGGCGCAGCGCGGCCATGGCCTCGTCGAAGGGGATCTGCGGCGGCGCGGCCTCGGGCACGGCCAGCATGTCGCCCTGGGTGCCGCCGGAGGCCACGTGCCGCAGCGGGATGTAGCAGGCGCGGCCGGGCGCGGTGGCGAGACACACGCCGACGAGGTTGGCCCGCAGCGCGTTCAGGCTGTCGGTCTCGGTATCCAGCGCGACCACGCCGGCCCTGGTGGCCTCGGCGATCCAGCCCCGCAGCGCCTCGATCGTGGTGACACAGTCGTAATTCCCATAGGGCGTCGTGCCGGGATCGGCCGCCGGCGCCGCCGCCTGGGCGGCGGCATGCGCGGCGACGGCGCTGTTGCGCGCCCGCGTCCCCGCATCGCCGGCCGCCTCGCCCAATCCCATCCGGGCGACGACGCTGCGGAAGCCCTGCGCCTGCAGGAACTTGGTCAGTGCCGCGGGCTCCGGCGGGCGGACCTCCAGCGCCTCGATCGCCAGGGTCAGCGGGGCGTTCTCGTCGAGCGTCACCAGGCGCTTCGAGATGCGCGCCTTCTCGGCATTCTGCTCCAGCGCCTCGCGCCGCTTCGGCTGCTTGATCTTCGCCGTATTGGCCAGCAGGCCCTCGAGGTCGCCGTACTCGCCGATGAGCTGCGCCGCGGTCTTGATGCCGATGCCCGGCACGCCGGGGACGTTGTCGGTCGGGTCGCCGGCCAGGGCCTGGACGTCCACCACCTTGTCCGGGGCGACGCCGAATTTCTCGAAGACCTCGGGCTCGCGGATCGGCTTCTGCTTGATCGGGTCGAGCATCTGCACGCCGGGGCGCACGAGCTGCATCAGGTCCTTGTCGGAGGAGACGATGGTGACCTCGCCGCCCTGCGCCGCGAAGTGCTTCGCATAGGCGGCGATCATGTCGTCCGCCTCGAAGCCCGGCAGTTCCACCTGGGCGACGCCGAAGGCCTCGGTCGCCTCGCGGATCAGGGCGAATTGCGGGACCAGCTCGGGCGGCGGGTCGGGCCGGTGCGCCTTGTAGGCGGGGTAGAACTCGTTGCGGAAGGTCACCCGGCTGGCGTCGAAGACCACCGCCAGGTGGCTGCCGCGATGGTCGGTCAGGAAGCGGCTCAGCATCTGGGTGAAGCCGAAGACGGCATTCACCGGCGTGCCGTCCGGCCGCGTCATCGGCGGCAGGGCATGGAAGGCGCGGAAGATGTAGCCGGAGCCGTCGATGAGGACGAGGTGCTTCGCCCCGGGCGGGGTGACGGGCACGGCTTCCGCCGCGGCGGCCGCCCCGGCCATCGCGTTCCCGCGCGGCCGGCCGGCCTCCGGGGCCGCCTCCTCAGTGATGGCCGTCATCCCCCGTGCCGGGCTTCAGCACGTAGGTGATGGAGCAGTAAGGACAGGTCACCTGGTTCTCGCCGGTCGCCATCGGCAGCCAGACCCGCGGATGGCCGAGGCCGCCGACCCCGACCTCGCCGTCGCAGGGCACGCTGCGCGAGGTGACCTCGATCCGCTGGTCGGGCGTGACGCCCGGGGTGGGCTTAGGCGCATAGCCGGTCTGGTTGCCGTCGCGCATCGGGCATTCCTTTTGTGGTCAAGCCGGGGTCGGCGCCAACATAGTCGGCGGCACCGGGATCGGCCAGAGAGCGCAGCGGCGGCGCCCTCTCGACACCGTCCCGGCCACGGGCCATCTGGCGGGGATGGACCTGACAACGACCCTCGGCCTGCTCGGCTTTCTCGGCGCCTGCTTCCTGGCGGCCTCGACCGGCGCCTTCTTCAAGCCGGGCCCCTGGTACGAGTCCCTGGCCAAGCCGTCCTGGCGGCCGCCGAACTGGCTGTTCCCGCCGGCCTGGGCGGTGCTCTACATCCTGATGGCCGTGGCCGCCTGGCTGGTCTGGCGGGAGGCCGGCTTCTCCGGCGCGCCGCTGGCGCTGACGCTGTGGTTCGCGCAGCTGGTGCTGAACGCCGCCTGGTCCTGGATCTTCTTCGGCCTCAAGCGGATGGACCTGGCCTTTGTCGAGCTTTCGGCGCTCTGGCTGGCGATCCTGGCGACGATCCTGGCCTTCACCCTGCACAGCAGCACTGCGGCCTGGCTGATGGCGCCCTACCTCGCCTGGGTCAGCTTCGCCGGCGTCCTGAACCTGGCGATGTGGCGGCTGAACCGGGGGCAGGTCGCGGCCTGAGCCCTTTGGGAAACGAGGTTGGGGAGGGAAAGGCAATCCCTCCCCAGGCCCCGGCCTTCCTTTCCGCGGGTTCGGCGCTCGCCGCGCGGCGAGTGCCGACCCGGAAGAACGGATGAGGGGGCCGGGGAGAATGCCGTCCCCCCGGCCTCAATCCGCCCGCGGATGCGCCTTCTTCCAGGTCGCCAGCAACCCCGCCGCATCCACCGCGGTGTAGCGTTGGGTAGTGGACAGGCTGGCATGGCCCAGCAATTCCTGGATCGCCCGCAGGTCCGCCCCGCCGCCCAGCAGGTGGGTGGCGAAGGAGTGCCGCAGGGCATGCGGCGTCGCATGCTCCGGCAGGCCGGCCAGGCGGCGGTAGTCGCGCAGCGACTTCTGCGCCACCGCCGGGTCCAGCCGGGCACCGCGGGCGCCGAGGAACAGCGGCTCGCCCGGTACCGCGCCGGGCCGCAGGGCGAGGTAGTCGGCGATCGCCTGCCGCACCGCCGGCAGCACCGGCACCAGCCGCTGCTTGGCCCCCTTGCCGGTGACCCGCAGGCCGGAGCCGCCGCCGGGCAGGGGCGCGTCGCGGACATCCAGCGACAGCGCCTCGGCGATCCGCAGGCCGCAGCCATAGAGCAGGGTGAAGAGCGCGATGTCGCGGGCGGCCTGCTCGGCCGGCCGCTCGGCGCGAGCGGGGTCGTGCACCTCGCCGACCTTGGCCGCGGCCTCCAGCGCCTGGCCGGCGGTCAGGGCGCGCGGCACCGGCGGCTTCAGCCGCGGGCCGCGGATATTGGCGAGCGCGATCGGCTCGATGCCCGAGTTTTTCGCCAGGAAGCGCAGGAAGCCGCGGATGGCGGCGAGCTGCCGGGCCCGGGTGGCGGCGCCGGCCCCGGACGCCGCCCGGGCGGCGAGGAAGGCCCGCAGGTCGGCCGCGCGCAGCCCGGCCAGGGCTTCGAGCCCCGGCTCCTCGCCGAGGTGGCCGGCGAGGAAGCCGAGGAAGTCGCCGAGGTCGCGGCCATAGGCCTCGACCGTATTGGCCGCGGCGCGCCGCTCGCGCGCCAGCCAGTCGAGGTAGCGGGCGCGCGCCTCGGCGCCGGTCATGCCGCGCCTGGTGTCAGCGCGCCAGTGCCGCCGCCACCGCGCGGCCGAGGAAGGCGAGCGTGGCGGTCGCCTGCCGGGCCGGCAGGGCATGCGGGTCGCGCGCCCCGAGGGTCAGGATGGTCGGCGTCCCGGTCCAGACCGGCACCCGCACCAGGGCATCGCGGGCGACGAGCGAGGCGGCCTCCTCGTGCAGGGTCTCGCATTCCGTCGGCGTGGCGCGGACCACCGCGTCGCGGCCCGGCCCCATCAGCCGGGCGACCGTGCCGCGGGGCAGGTAGACCATGCCGCGGCGGTCGGGCTTCTCGCTCAGCAGGTTGCAGGTCTCGATCCCCAGCAGGGCGGGCAGTTCCTGCGTCACCGTCTCGATCACGTCGGTGCTGCGCATCAGGGCGAGCACCGCGAGCCGGACGCGGATGGTCAGGCCATAGCCGGCGCGGCCGGCGGTGACGGCGGCATCCACCTCCGCCTCGAGGCTGCGGACCCGGCGGCGCTCGGCCGTCAGCATCGCCGCCATGTGGTCGGCGATGCGCTCGCCATGCACCCGGCGCGGCGGCGACAGCGTGCGGTAGAGTTCCGGCCGTTCCGCCAGGAATTCCGGGTGCGCCTGCAGGAAGGCAGCCACCGCATCCGCCGAGGGCAGGTCCGTCGCGGCCACCGTCTCGGCGCTGGCGCCGGGCAGGGTCGCGGTCACAGGATGCTCTGGCCCGTCTTGCGCCAATCGGCGAGGAAGGCGGCGAGGCCACTGTCGGTCAGCGGGTGCTTGAGCAACTGACGGATGACGGCGGGCGGCAGCGTCGCCACCTCGGCGCCGAGCTTGGCAGCCTCGACCAGGTGAACCGGGTGGCGGATGGACGCCACAAGGACTTCTGTCTTAATGTGCGGGTAGTTGCGGTATATTTTCAGGATGTCGGCGATCAACTGCATTCCATCGTAGGCGATGTCGTCGAGGCGGCCGACGAAGGGCGAGATGAAGGTGGCGCCGGACTTGGCGGCCAGCAGCGCCTGGGCAGGGGAGAAGCAGAGCGTGACGTTGACCAGGGTGCCATCGGCGGAAAGGGCGCGGCAGGTCCGCAGGCCGGCCTCGGTCAGCGGCACCTTGACGCAGACGTTGGGGGCGATCTCGCGCAGGTACCGGCCCTCGGCCAGCATGCTGTCGTATTCGGTCGCGGTGACCTCGGCGGAAACCGGGCCCGGGGTGAGGGCGCAGATCTCGGCGATCACCTCGGCCATCCTGCGGCCGGACTTGGCGATCAGGCTCGGGTTGGTGGTGACGCCGTCGACCAGGCCTGCTTCGGCAAGCGACCGGATCTCCGACACCTCGGCGGTGTCCACGAAGAATTTCATGGCCGGGATAACCTTATAATGTCGGGCGTAACGGTGAAGGCCACCGCGGGGGGACACGCCCTTTTTCTGAACCAGGATAGCCGATGCTCACCCATCCGGGAAAGCACCGCGGTATGAAAGACACGCCCACCGTGTCTGGCAGGCCACGCGTACCCGTTATGCTGCCCCTGCCGCTGGCCGGGGCTTACGACTATGCAGTGCCTGCTCCCATGGCACTCCGTCCAGGGGAATTCGTGTCCGTTCCGCTCAACCAAAGAGAAGTATTGGGGGTGGTCTGGGACGCGCCGGAGGTGCCGGAAGCCAATCCGGTCCCCGACCGCCGGTTGAAGCCGGTCGCCAGCGTGCTGCCGGCGCCGCCGATGACCGCCAGCCTGCGACGCTTCATCGACTGGGTCGCGGCCTATACGCTCAGCCCGCCCGGCGCCGTGCTGCGGATGGCGATGAGCGTGCCGGCGGCGCTGGAAGCCCCGGCGCCGCAGGCCGGCTGGACCCTGGCGCCGCCCGGCAACAGCCGGCCGCGGATCACCCCGGAACGCCAGCGGGTGCTGGACGTGCTGCGAGCCGGAGAGGTCCATGCCGGCGCCCTGCTGGCCCAGGCCGCCGGGGTCTCGCTCGGCGTGCTGCGCGGCATGGCGGAGAACGGGCTGCTGCGCCCGGCCCTGCTGCCGCGCAACCGCCGCTTCGCCAGGCCGGACCCGAGCCATCCCGGCCCGGCGCTGGGACCCGCCCAGGCCGCCGCCGGCGCCGCGCTGCGGAACCGCGTGGCGGCGCAGCGCTTCGGGGTGACCCTGCTGACCGGCGTCACCGGCTCCGGCAAGACCGAGGTCTATCTCGACGCGGTCGCCGAATGCCTGGCCCGCGGCCGCCAGGCGCTGGTGCTGCTGCCGGAGATCGCGCTGTCCACCCAATGGCTGGAACGCTTCGAGGCCCGCTTCGGCGTGGCGCCGGCCTTGTGGCATTCGGAGATCACCTCCCGCACCCGGCGCGACACCTGGCGGGCGGTGGCGGAAGGCGAGGCGCCGGTCGTCGTCGGCGCCCGCAGCGCGCTCTTCCTGCCCTTCCCCGATCTCGGCCTGATCGTGGTCGACGAGGAGCACGAGACCGCCTTCAAGCAGGAGGAAGGCGTGGTCTACCACGCCCGCGACATGGCGGTGGTCCGCGCCCGGCTCTCCCAGGCCGCCTGCGTGCTGGTTTCCGCCACGCCGAGCCTCGAGAGCCTGACCAATGTCGAGGCCGGACGCTACACGGCGCTCGACCTGCCGGAACGCCATGGCGGCGCCAGCCTGCCGGTGGTCGAGGTCGTCGACCTGCGCCGCACCCCGCCGGAGCGCGGCCGCTTCCTGGCGCCGCCGCTGGTGGAGGCGGTGACGGCGACGATCGAGCGGGGGGAGCAGGCCATGCTCTTCCTCAATCGCCGGGGCTATGCGCCGCTGACGCTCTGCCGGCATTGCGGCCACCGGATGCGCTGCCCGAATTGCACGGCCTGGCTGGTGGAGCACCGCGCCAAGCGCCTGCTGCAGTGCCACCATTGCGGCCATGCCGAACCACCTCCCGCCGAATGCCCGGAATGCGGGACCGCCAACAGCCTGACGGCGGTCGGTCCCGGGGTGGAGCGTGTCATGGAGGAAGCCAACGCGCTTTGGCCTGACGCAAGGCGGCTGGTCATGGCCTCCGATACCCTGCCGGGCCCCGCGGCGGCGGCCGAGGCGGCGCGGGCCATCCAGGACCGCGAGGTGGACCTGATCATCGGCACGCAGATCGTCGCAAAGGGCTGGCATTTTCCGCACCTCACGCTGGTCGGCGTGGTCGATGCCGATCTCGGCCTTGCCGGTGGCGATTTGAGGGCAGCGGAGCGCACGGTCCAGTTACTGCACCAGGTCGCCGGCCGCGCCGGCCGGGCCGAGGCGCCGGGCCGGGTGCTGCTGCAGAGCTTCTCGCCCGAGCACCCGGTGATGCAGGCGCTGATCTCCGGCGACCTGGCCGCCTTCATGCAGGAGGAGGCGGCGATGCGCCGGCCCGGGCACTGGCCGCCCTTTGGCCGGCTGGCGGCGCTGATCGTCTCGGCCGAGGAGGAGCGGGAGGCCGACCGCACGGCGCGCGACCTCGGCCTGGCGGCGCCGGGCGGGGAGGGGGTGCAGGTGCTGGGCCCGGCGCCCGCGCCGCTCGCCCTGCTGCGCGGCCGGCATCGCCGCCGGCTGCTGCTGAAGACCCGGCGCGACATCGCGGTGCAGCCGATCCTCAGGGAATGGCTGGCGCGGGTGCCGGTGCCGAACCATGTCCGGGTGCAGGTGGACGTGGACCCGGTGGGGTTCCTGTGAACCGCGTTCAGTTGGCGCGCCGCCGGCCCGTCACCAGCACCCAGGCCGCCACCATTTGCAGCCCCGCCGCCAGGGCCGGCGGCGCCGCGGCGCCCCAGCCCTGCAGCGCCGCGCCGAAGATCGCCGGGCCGAAGGCGTAGAAGGCCTGGTTCACCGCGGTCAGCAGCGCGAGCACGGCGGCCACCTGCTCGGCCGGCCATTCCGCCTGGGCGATCAGCGGCGGCAGCGACAGCAGGTTGCCGATGCCGAGGCCGAAGATCAGCACCCCCGCGACCAGCACCGCCGCGGCGTCCCCGGCCAGGACCAGCACCAGGCAGCCCGCCGCCTGCAGCAGGAAATTGGCGCTGCCGGCGAGCCGCCGGTCGAGCCCCGGCGGCAGGGCGACGCCCACCACGGTCCGCCCGACCACCGCGCAGGCGGTCGCCAGGCTCATCGCCAGCCCCGCCCCGGCCTCCCCCAGCGCCGGGGCCAGGATGGAGAACAGCGTGGTCAGCAGCCCCATCTGCGCGACGAGGCCGAGCGCGAAGGCCAGCGACAGGCTGCGGAACGGCCCCTGCCGCCACAGGGGCCCGGCCGGGGCGGCCAGCGGCCGCGGCGCCGGCGGCCCCGCCGCACCGTCCGGGTGCAGCCCGAGCGCCTGCGGCGTGGCCCCGAGCCAGCGGCCGGCCAGGACCCAGCCAGCGGCCGCCACCAGCAGCGCCACCCAGGCCGAGGCGCCGGCGAATCCGCAGGCGGCGATCAGTGCCGCCCAGAAGGGGGTGAACAGCACCCCGCCGAAGCTGGCGCCGTTGAAGGCCATGGAGAGCGCGGCGCCGCGGCGGCGGTCGAACCAGGGCGCCACCATGGCATTGATCGCGACCCCGCTGGTCAGCGCCCAGCCGAGCGCGGTGAGCAGCGCCGCCGGCACCATCTGCCAGGGCGAGGTCGCATGGCCCCAGGCCAGGGCGCCCGCGGCGCAGGCCAGCAGCCCGGCGCGGGTGACCGCCACCAGCCCGAAGCGCCGGTGCAGCCCCGGCAGCCCGGTGACGATCGCGCCGCTGGCCAGGAAATGCAGGGTGATCGCCGCCGAGATCAGGGACAGCGGCCAGCCCTCCCGCGCATGCAGGGCATGCAGGTAGACCGAGGGGCCGTAGAAATTGATGCCCCAGCTGAACACCGCCACGACGAAGGCGGCCGCGACGACCTGCCAGCCGAAGAAGATCCCCGTCCGCCGCGCCATCTTTCGTCGATCCCTTCACCCGTTGCGGCCACGATTCGCGGCGAAGCCTGACACGGCCGGGGCTTTCCCCGCTTCGGCGGGGATCGAATTGACCGGCCCGGGCCAGATTGCGGGGGCGTGAACCCCATGGTAAAGCGCTCGCGCCGCGCCGGACGGAAGCCTGGTGGCGGACCCGCGCACGCGCACCTTCAGGAACAGGACCGGGAAAGCCCGTGGCCTCCGCCGAGACCATTTCCGCCTCTGCGTCCAACCCTTCCGGCCTGGCCGGGCGCTATGCGCTCGCCTTGCTGGGCCTCGCGGATGACCGTCGCCAGACGGATCCGGGGACCATGGACCGCATCGCCGCCGACCTCGACCGCCTCTTCGCGCTGTGGCGCGACGACGAGGGCTTCCGCGCCTTCGTCGCCGACCCACGGCTCGACAGCGTGTCGCAGAAGAAGGGCGCCTTCGCCATCCTCGACCGTGCCGGCATCGGCGGCGAGGTCCGCAACCTGGTGGGCGTGCTGATCGCCAACCGCCGGCTCGGGCAGCTGCCCGAGGTCGCGGAGGCCTTCGGCTCGCTGCTCGCGGCGCGCCGCGGCCAGCAGCTCGCGCAAGTCACCAGCGCGCATCCGCTGAACGACACGCAGCGCGCGCAGATCAGCGCGCGGCTGACCGAGGCCGGGTTCTCCGGCGTCAAACTCTCCGAGCAGGTGGATCCTTCGATCCTCGGCGGGCTGATCCTGCGGATCGGCTCCCGGCTCTATGACAACAGCATCAAATCCAAGCTGCAGCGCCTGCAGTACGCTATGAAGGGGGCCGCCTGACCATGGACATTCGTCCCGCCGAGATCTCGGAAATCCTGAAGCAGCAGATCGCTGGCTTCGACACCGAGGCGAATGTGGCCGAAGTCGGCACCGTGCTGACGGTCGGCGACGGCATCGCCCGCGTGTACGGCCTGCAGAACGTGATGGCCGGCGAGCTGGTGCTCTTTCCCAGCGCCGGCATCAAGGGCATGGCGCTGAACCTCGAGCACGACAACGTCGGCATCGTGATCTTCGGCGACGACCGCGGCGTCAAGGAAGGCGACACCGTCCAGCGCACCGGCGACATCGTCGACGTGCCTGCCGGCCGCGGCCTGCTGGGACGCGTTGTCGACGGCCTCGGCAACCCGATCGACGGCAAGGGCCCGCTCACCGACGTGACGCGCATGCGCGTCGAGGTGAAGGCCCCCGGCATCATCCCGCGCAAGTCGGTGCACGAGCCGATGCAGACCGGCATCAAGGCGATCGATGCCCTGATCCCGATCGGCCGCGGCCAGCGCGAGCTGGTGATCGGCGATCGCCAGACCGGCAAGACCGCCGTCATCATCGACACCATCATCAACCAGAAGCCGATCAACGCCGGGACCGACGAGAGCAAGAAGCTCTATACGATCTACGTCGCGGTCGGCCAGAAGCGCTCCACCGTCGCCCAGCTGGTCCGCACGCTGGAGGAGAACGGCGCGCTCGAGTACTCGATCATCGTCGCCGCCACCGCCTCCGACCCGGCGCCGATGCAGTTCCTGGCGCCGTACACCGGCTGCACCATGGGCGAGTATTTCCGCGACAACGGCATGCACGCGGTCATCTTCTACGACGACCTGTCGAAGCAGGCCGTCGCCTACCGCCAGATGTCGCTGCTGCTGCGCCGCCCGCCGGGCCGCGAGGCCTATCCGGGCGACGTCTTCTACCTGCACTCGCGCCTGCTCGAGCGCGCGGCGAAGATGAACGACGATTTCGGCAATGGCTCGCTGACCGCGCTGCCGGTGATCGAGACCCAGGCGGGCGACGTCTCGGCCTATATCCCGACCAACGTCATCAGCATCACCGACGGCCAGATCTTCCTTGAGACCGAGCTGTTCTTCAAAGGCATCCGCCCGGCGGTGAACGTCGGCCTCTCGGTCTCGCGCGTCGGCTCCTCGGCGCAGATCAAGGCGATGAAGCAGGTCGCCGGCAAGATCAAGCTGGAGCTCGCGCAGTACCGCGAGATGGCCGCCTTCGCGCAGTTCTCCTCGGACCTCGACGCCTCGACCCAGGCGCTGCTGGCCCGCGGCGCGCGGCTGACCGAGCTGCTGAAGCAGCCGCAGTTCAAGCCGGTGCCGGTCGAGGAGCAGGTGGTGTCGATCTTCGCCGGCACCCGCGGCTACCTCGACCGCATCCCGGTGAACTCGGTCGGCGCCTTCGAGAGCCGGATGCTGGGCGAGCTGAAGTCGGCGGCGCCCGAGATCCTGGACGCGATCCGCAGCGACCGCGAGATCAAGAAGCCGACCGAGGACAAGCTGGTCGCCTTCCTCGACGGCTTCGCCAAGTCCTTCGCGGCCTGAAGGCCGTCAGCGGAAGGGACTAGCCGATGGCGAGCCTCAAGGATCTGCGCATGCGGATCAACAGCGTGAAGAACACGCGGAAGATCACGCAGGCGATGAAGATGGTGGCGGCGGCGAAGCTCCGCCGCGCGCAGGCGCAGGCCGAGGCGGCACGCCCCTATGCCGAGCGGATGGAGGCGATCCTCGCCTCCCTCGGCGCGGCGGTGGCGGCGACCCCGGGCGCGCCGCAGATGCTGGTCGGCACCGGCGCCGACCGGGTCCACCTGCTGGTGGTCGTCACCGCCGACCGCGGCCTTGCCGGCGGCTTCAACACCAATGTCGG
Organism: Dankookia rubra; assembly: GCF_004355005.1. Lineage (GTDB taxonomy): Bacteria > Pseudomonadota > Alphaproteobacteria > Acetobacterales > Acetobacteraceae > Paracraurococcus > Paracraurococcus ruber_A. Next base: position 11,627 of record NZ_SMSJ01000017.1, on the reverse strand, counting down.
GCGCCTCGCCCGCGCCCGGATCCGGGCGCTCGAGGCCGAGGGCAAGGTGGTGAAGATCCTGACGGTGGGCCGCAAGGGTGCCTCCTACCTGAAGCGCGAATTCGCCAGCCGCTTCGCCGGCGAGATCAGCTTCATGGGCAAGAAGCGGATCGAGTTCTCCGATGCCGAGAGCGTCGCGGTCCGGGTGACCGAGATGCTGGAGGCCGGCGAGTTCGACGTCTGCTCGCTGGTCTACAACCGCTTCCAGAACGTGATCAGCCAGATCCCGACGGAACAGCGGCTGATCCCGGCGCCGCTGCCGGAAGGCCAGGCGGCGGCCGCGACCGGCCCGCAGGCGCTCTATGACTACGAGCCGGACGAGGAAGCCATCCTTGCCTCGCTGTTGCCGCGGAACCTGGCCATCCAGATCTATCGCGCCGTGCTGGAAAGCACCGCGGGGTTCTATGGCAGCCAGATGACCGCGATGGACAATGCGACGCGCAACGCCGGCGACATGATCAACCGGCTGACGCTCAACTACAACCGTACGCGCCAGGCCAATATCACGCGTGAGCTGATCGAGATCATCTCCGGGGCCGAGGCTCTCTAGAGGGAATCGCACGATGAAGAACAATGTCGGGCAGATCGCCCAGGTTCTCGGCGCCGTGGTGGACGTGCAGTTCCCCGGCGAGCTGCCGGCCATCCTGAACGCGCTGACCACGAAGAACGGCGACAACACGCTGGTCCTCGAGGTCGCGCAGCACCTGGGTGAGCGCACGGTCCGCTGCATCGCCATGGACATGACCGACGGCCTTGTCCGCGGCCAGGAAGTGGTCGACAGCGGCGCCGGCATCTCCGTCCCGGTCGGCAACGGCACGCTCGGCCGCATCATGAACGTCATCGGCCAGCCGATCGACGAGCGCGGTCCGGTCCCGGCCGAGAAGACCTATACTATCCACCGGGAGGCCCCGGCCTTCGAGGAACAGGCCACCGCGGCCGAGATCCTCGTCACCGGCATCAAGGTCATCGACCTGCTGGCACCCTACATCAAGGGCGGCAAGATCGGCCTGTTCGGCGGCGCCGGCGTCGGCAAGACCGTGACCATCCAGGAGCTGATCAACAACATCGCCAAGGGCCATGGCGGCGTCTCGGTCTTCGCCGGCGTGGGCGAGCGCACCCGCGAGGGCAACGACCTCTACCACGAGATGGTCGATGCCGGCGTCATCAAGCTCGGCGAGGGCAATACCGAAGGCTCCAAGGTGGCGCTGGTCTACGGCCAGATGAACGAGCCGCCGGGCGCCCGCGCCCGCGTCGCGCTCTCCGGCCTTTCCGTCGCGGAGTACTTCCGTGACGAGCAGGGCCAGGACGTGCTCTTCTTCATCGACAACATCTTCCGCTTCACCCAGGCGGGCGCCGAAGTTTCGGCGCTGCTCGGCCGCATCCCCTCGGCGGTGGGCTATCAGCCGACGCTCGCCACCGACATGGGCGCGCTGCAGGAGCGCATCACGTCGACGAAGAAGGGCTCGATCACCTCGGTGCAGGCGATCTACGTGCCGGCCGACGACCTGACCGACCCGGCGCCCGCGACCTCCTTCGCCCACCTCGACGCGACCACCACGCTGAACCGCTCGATCGCCGAGCTCGGCATCTTCCCGGCCGTCGACCCGCTGGACAGCACCTCCCGCGCGCTCGACCCGCGGATCGTGGGCGAGGAGCACTACCGCGTCGCCCGCGAGGTGCAGCGCATCCTGCAGACCTACAAGTCGCTGCAGGACATCATCGCCATCCTCGGGATGGACGAGCTGTCCGAGGAGGACAAGCTGGTCGTCGCGCGCGCCCGCAAGATCCAGCGCTTCCTCAGCCAGCCCTTCCACGTGGCTGAGGTCTTCACCGGCACCCCGGGCGTCTTCGTGAAGTTGGAGGACACCATCCGCAGCTTCGCCGCGATCACCTCCGGCGAATACGACCACCTGCCGGAAGCCGCCTTCTACATGGTCGGCACGATCGAGGAAGCGGTGAAGAAGGGCGAGACGCTCAAGGCCGCCGCGTAAGCGGCAGCCTTGACCTTTCTGGTGCCCTCAAGCGCCGGGCGGCCGCATCCGCGGCCTTGGCTCGCGCCGGATTTCCGGCGGGCCGCAGAAGCGGCCTCGGCGCGGGCCGAAGCCCGCGTCGCCGGCGGATCTGGCTGTAAGGACCCCTAGGACATGGCCACCTTCCTGCTCGAACTCGTCTCGCCGGAGAAGCTGCTGCTCTCCCGCCAGGTCGAGATGGCGACCATCCCCGCCGCCGAAGGCGAGATGGGCGTGCTGCCCGGCCATTCGCCGATGATCGTGACGCTGCGCGGCGGCGTGATCCGCGTCCGGGAGAATGGCGCGGAGACCGAGAGGCTCTTCGTCGGCGGCGGCTTCGCCGAGGTCTCGCCGGAGCGCGTCACCGTGCTGGCGGACGAGGCGACGCCGCTGGCCAACCTGTCCCGCGCCGATGCGGAACGCCGCATCGCCGAGGCCGAGGCGGCGCTGAAGGAGGTCTCGCCGACGGATGCCGAGGCGAGGCGCGACGCGGCGCTCGAGCGCGTCCTGGCGGCCCGCGCCATGCTGGATGCCGCCCAGGCGGCCTGAGCCGCTCCGTATCCTTGAACGGACCGGGCCGGGGCGGCAGCGCCCCGGCCCTTTTCGTATCAAAGGCATAGCGATTCCGCCACAGTGAGGCTTTTTTGCTGGCAACGCTGTGTCCGGGGCGCCACGTGGGTTGAAACCGCTGCCGGCTTGGCGAACATGGGGGGCACCGCGACGTTGCCGTGGCGCCGCGCGGCGGGCCGTGACGCTGCGCGGCAGGATGCCGTCGCGGGACAACGGGGGTTGGCCGGCCCGCATCGGGCCGTGGGGACAGCATGAAGCACTGGCGTGTCGAGCAGGTGAGCTGGGATCGCTTCGATCCGTCGAAGCTGGACCCGGAGATCGTGCCCCTGGTCAAGGCGGCGGCGATGGTCGAGCGCAACGGCGACGATTATGCCTTGTACCTCAAGGGCGTCTTCTGCGACGACCCGGACTTCCACCGGGCCGCCGAGAACTGGGCGGTGGAGGAGATCCAGCACGGCGACGCGCTGGGACGCTGGGGAGAGCTGGCCGATCCGGGCTGGAACTATGCCGAGGCCTTTGGCCGCTATCGCGCCGGCTACAAGATCGACATCAACGCCGATGCCTCCATCCGCGGGTCCCGCACCGGGGAGCTGATCGCCCGCTGCATGGTCGAGACCGGGACCAGCAGCTACTACACGGCGCTCGCTGAGGCGACCGAGGAGCCTGTGCTGAAGGAGGTCTGCCGGCTGATCGCCGCCGACGAGTACCGCCACTTCAAGCTCTTCTACGACCACATGAAACGCTACCTGGCGCGGGAGGACCTGTCCTTCCTGCAGCGGCTGAAGGTGGCCGCCGGGCGGATCGGCGAGTCGGAGGACGACGAACTCGCCTTCGCCTTCCACTGCTCGAACGAGGATCCCGCCACCCCCTACAGCCATGACCGCTGCATTGCCGGCTACATGGGCCGCGCGATGAATTTCTACCGCTTCCGGCATATCGAACGCGGCATGGGCATGGTGTTCAAGTCGATCGGGCTGGAGCCGCGCGGCCGGCTCTCGGTGCTCGCGGCGCGCGGCGCCTGGCGGCTGCTGTGCTGGCGGCGCGACCGCTTCCGCGCTTCGCTGCGGCAGGTGACCGCCCCCGCCCCCGCCCTGGCCCGGGCCGCCTGACGCTGCGCCCGCGCCGCCGCTCCCTCCTCGCCGGCGCAGGGGCCGCCGTGCTGGCCCGCGGTGCCGCGGCCCAGTCTTCCCTTGGCCTCGGCGCCCGGGCCCGGGCGCATGGCATCCTGTTCGGCGCGGCCTTCAACACCGGCCGGATGGCCGACGCGGCCTATGCCCGCCAGATGGCGAGCGAGCCGCGGCTCCTGGTCCCGGAATGGGAAGGCAAGTGGGCGGCGCTGCAGCCGGAGGAAGGGCGGTTCGACTTCGCCCCGCTCGGCGCCGTGCTGGATTTCGCCGCCCGCAACGCCCAGCAGGTGCGCGGCCATGCCCTGGTCTGGCACCAGGCGATGCCGGACTGGCTGGCCGCGGCGCTGGCGGAAGGGCCGGCCCGTGCCCGCGCGCTGCTCGCTGCGCATGTCGACGCCGTGCTGTCCCGCACCGCCCGGGTGATCCGCGACTGGGACGTGGTGAACGAGGCGGTGGCGAATGCCGGCGGCCCCTTCGCCGAGCCGACGCCGGCGGTCGGCGACCTGCGCGACACGCCCTGGCTGCGCGCACTCGGCCCCGGCTATGTCGACCTTGCCTTCCAGCTGGCACGCGAGCGCGACCGCACCCTGCGGCTGACCTACAACGACTATGGGATCGAGGGCGACACGCCCTTCGCCGAGGAGAAGCGCCAGCGCGTGCTGCGGCTGCTGCGGCGGATGGTGGCGGCGCGGGTGCCGGTGGATGCGCTGGGCATCCAGGCGCACCTGATCATGGACGAGCCCTTCCGGCCGGAGCCCTTCGCCGCCTTCCTGCGGGAGGTGCGGGGGCTCGGCCTGGCGATCCTGCTGACCGAGCTCGACGTGCGGGAGGCGGCGGCGGTGCCGCCCGACCTCGCGGCGCGGGATGCGCTGGTGGCGGCGCGGGTCGAAGCGGTGGTCGGCACTGCGCTGGCGGAAGGCTGCCGCACCGTGCTGACCTGGGGCCTGTCCGACAAGGACAGCTGGCTGGCGACGGACAAGGATGTCGCCCGCAAGGATGGAGGCATGCATCGTGGCCTGCCGCTGGACGCCGAGGGCCGGCGCAAGCCGATGTGGCAGGCGCTGGACCGGGCCTTCGCGGCGCGGGCTACCGCGCCGCCGCGGTGAAGGCGAAGTTGTCGTAGGCGTTGTCGGCGATGCGGGCCCACTGGAATTGGTCGTCGCGGTAGGGCTTGTAGCTCTCCCAGATCCGCTTGAACCGCGCGTCCTTGGCGGCCATTTCCTCGATCATCTCATGCGTGGCCTTCCACGAGGCCTGCAGCACGTCGCGCGGCCAGGCCCGCAGCTGGGCGCCTGCGGCGACCAGTCGGCGCAGCGCCAGCGGGTTCTGGTGGTCGTAGCGGGCGACCATCTCCAGCTCGGTCTCGATGCAGGCGACCTGGATGGCCGACTTGTAGGCGTCCGGCAGCGGGTCCCAGGCCTTCTGGCCGATCACCAGGTGGCCGCGGGCGCAGGGCTCCCAGAAGCCCGGCCCGTAGTAGTATTTCGCCACGCGCTGGAAGCCGAGCTTCTCGTCGTCGTAGGGCCCGACGAACTCCGCCGCGTCGATCGTGCCGCGCTCGAGCGCGGGGTAGATGTCGGAGGCCGGGACCAGGGTCGGCACCGCGCCGATCCGCTGGAAGACCCGCCCGCCGAGGCCGGCGATGCGGAACTTCAGCCCCTGCATGTCGGCCAGCGACTTCACTTCGTTCCTGAACCAGCCACCCATCTGCGTGCCGGTATCGCCGCAGAGGAAGCCGATGCAGTTGAACTCCCGCAGCATCTCGGCGCAGAGCTCGTTGCCGCCGCCGCGCTTCATCCAGGCGCCCTGCTGGCGGTAATTCCCGCCGAAGGGCATCGAGGTGAAGAAGCTCAGCGCCGGGTCCTTGCCGATGTAGTAGTACAGCGCGGTCTGGCCGCATTCGATGGTGCCGTTCTGCACCGCGTCCAGCACCTGCAGCGGCGGCGCGATCTCGCCGGCGGAGAAGGCGCGGATCTGGAAGCGGTTGTCGGTCAGCTCCGCCACGCGCTTGCTGATCGTCTCGGCGCCGAAGAACAGGATGTCGAGGTTCTTCGGGAAGCTCGACTGCAGCCGCCAGCGGATCTCGGGGTTCTGGGTCTGGGCGATTGCGGGGGCGGCGAGCACCGGGGCGGCGGCGGCCGCGCCGAGGATGGACCGGCGGTTCATGCGGACATGGCTCCCTCACGATTCTTGTGTATGGAGTGTAATGTATTGGCCTCGCGGCGCAACGCGCCGCCATCGCCGATACCTGACGCACGACGTTCCGGCCCGCAGGGCCGAGGCGCCGAATGGCGCCCGCCGCCAATAGGGCGAAGCCAAGCCGTGCGGAGGCACCGCGCCCGGCGCCCGGGGGGCACGGCGGTATGACCTTCGTGCGCCCGGCATCAGTCCCGGCCGCGCAGCGGGATCTCCCGCAGCCGCAGCGCCGCCACCAGGCAGAGCGCGGCGAAGCCGGCGGCGGCCAGGAAGACCAGGGAGAAGGCCCGCGCCGCCGCGGCCGGGTCGGCCGCCGCGCCGTGTTCGGGCAGCCGCCCGAGCAGCAGGGCCGAGAGGATCGCCACCCCGAAGGCGCCGCCCATCAGCCGGAAGAACATCATGCAGGCCACCGCGATGCCGCCGTCGCGCGGATCCACCGCATTCTGGATGGTGACGGTGATGGGCGAGAACTGGCAGCCGAAGGCCAGCCCGAGCAGCAGCGTCGCGCCGGTGTCGAGCGCCAGCGAATGGCCGAGCCCGGCCCAGGCGATCGCCAGGCACATGACGGTGGCGGTGGAGGAGCCGATCAGCGTCAGGTAGCGGTAGCGCCCGGTCCTCGTCACCGCCTGCCCCGCCAGGAAGCTCCCGGTGACGCTGCCGAGCGTCATGGCGATCATGCGCAGGCCGGCATCCTTGGCCGAGAGCCCGCCGACCATCTGGTAGTGCAGCGGCACCAGCACGGTCAGCGACATCATCACCATGGACGCCAGGCCGGTCACCGCGATGGCCATGCGGAAGATGCCGTTGCCGAACAGGTGCAGCGGCAGCATCGGCTGCGGCGCCACCCTTTCCTGCGCGATCAGCCAGACGAGGAAGACGGCGCCCAGCGCGAAGCAGCCCCAGGCCTCCGGTGCCGCCCAATGCCCGGCGCGCTGCACCAGGGTGATGCCGATCAGCACCGGGGTGCAGGAGAGCAGGATCAGCAGCGCCCCCAGCCAGTCGATCCGCGGCCGCTTGTTCGGCCGCGGCAGCCGGCGCAGCTGGAAGTAGGTCGCGGCGAAGGCGGCGGCGCCGAGCGGCAGGTTGATCCAGAAGATCCATTGCCAGGACAGGTATTCGACGAAGAGTCCGCCCAGCACCGGACCGCCGATATTCGCCGTGGCGAAGGTGGCGGAGAGATACCCCTGCACCCGGCCGCGCTCCCGCGGCGGCAGGATGTCGCCGACCACGGCGAGCGATATGGCGCGCAGCCCGCCGCCGCCGAGGCCCTGCAGCGCCCGCGCGGCGACCAGCGCGCCCATGCTGGGTGCGAGGGCCGAGCACACCGCGCCGAGCGCGAAGAGCGAGATCGAGGCCAGCAGCACCGGCCGCCTGCCATAAAGGTCGGACAGCCGGCCATAGATCGGCGTGGTGACGGTGGAGGCGATGAGATAGGCGCTGACCACCCAGGGCATCAGCGACCAGCCGCCGAGATCGCCGGCGATGGTCGAGAGCGCGGTGGCGACGATGGTCTGGTCGAGGCTGGAAAGGAACAGCGCCAGCATCAGCCCCATGACGATCAGCCGCACCTCGCCTTCGCTGAAGGTGACGGGCGGGGCTGGCGGGAGCGGGGCAGGGGTGTCGCGCACGATGCCGGCAGGCTAGCCCGCCGATGCCCCGGGCGATACCGCCCGGGGCGGCGCGGCTCAGGACCGCGCGGCTTCGGCGAAGGCGAAGGTCTCGTAGGGGTTCTCCGCAACGCGGAACCACTGGTACTGCTCGTTCCTGAAGGCCCGGTAATTTTCCCACACCTTCTTGAAGTTCGGGTTCTTGGCCGAAAGGTCCTCGTACAGCCCGTGCGACTCGCGCCAAGCGGCCTGCAGGATCTCGCGCGGCCAGGCGCGGAGCTGGGCGCCGCCGGCGATCAGCCGGCGCAGCGCCGGCGGGTTCCAGGCGTCGAACCGTGCATTCTGGTCGGTGTCGATCTCGGCAAGCGCCACCTCGACCGCGGCGCGGTACTGCGCCGGCAGCGCCGCCCAGGCCTGCTTGTTGGCGATAAAGCCGCCCATCGAGCAGGGCTCCCAGAAGCCCGGCGCATAGTAGAAGCGGGCGATGCGGTTCAGCCCCAGCTTCTCGTCGTCGTAGGGGCCGATGAACTCGGCGGCGTCGATGACGCCGCGTTCCAGCGCCGGGTAGATGTCGCCCGGTGCGATCTGGGTCGGCACCGCGCCAAGCCGTTCGAAGAGCAGGCCGCCGAGGCCGGAGATGCGGAACTTGAGCCCCTTGACATCCTCGAGCGTCTTCATCTCCCGCCGGAACCAGCCGCCCATCTGGGTTCCGGTGTCGCCGAAGTTCATGAAGATGCAATTGAAGTTGGCGAACATCTCCTCCGCCAGCTTCTGCCCGTCGCCGTAGCGCATCCAGGCGGCCATCTGCCGGCGGTTCATGCCGAAGGGCACGCAGGTAAAGAAGGCCAGCGCGGTCTCCTTGCCGTAGTAGAACAGCGCCGGGGTATGGCCGCATTCGACCGAGCCCTGCTGCACCGAATCCAGCACCTGCAAGGCCGGCACGATCTCGCCGGCCGGGAAGGGGGTGATGCGGAACCTGCCGTCGGTCAGCTGCGCGACGCGCTGGCTCAGCTTCTCGCAGCTGCCGTAGAGCACATCGAGGTTGCGGGGGAAGGAACTGGGCATGCGCCAGCGGATTTCAGGATTCTGGGTCTGCGCGATGGCGGGCGCGGCCAGCGCGGCGGCGGCACCGGCGGCGCCAAGCAATACTCTACGGTCCATTCGAAACGCTCCCTGTCGCCGTCGTTGCGGCTTCCGCTACAATGTCGGAAGCGACAGGGTCGGTGCCAGCAATTTCGTATCCCGTCCCGCGGCCGGGCCTGCCCTTCACCCGGACGCGGTGCCGGTGCAGTCTGCGCGCCCCGTCCAGGAGCCCAGTCCGATGCCCGCAGCCCCCGCCAAGCCCGTCCTCCTCACCGGCGCCTCCGGCAATCTCGGCCGCGTCCTGGCGCGGGAGCTCACGGCCCTGGGCTGGACCCTGCGGCTGACCGACATCGCGCCCTTCCCGGACCCGGTCCCTGAGCGCGCCAGCTTCACCCGCATGGACCTGGCCGACGGCGTCGGCCTGCTGCGGCTGGCGGAAGGCTGCGGCGCCATCCTGCATTTCGGCGGCATCAGCGTGGAGCAGCCCTTCGGCACCGTGCTGGGCCCGAACATCCAGGGCCTCTACCACGTCTACGAGGCAGCCCGGCGGGAACGGGCGCGGGTGATCTTCGCCAGCTCGAACCACGCGATCGGCTTCCATGAGCGCCCGCAGGGCAACGCGGCGAAGCTCGACGTCGACTGCGCCTTCCGGCCCGACGGCTTCTACGGGCTGTCGAAGGCCTATGGCGAGCTCATGGGCCGCACCTACTGGGACAAGCACGGCGTGGAGAACGTCAACTTCCGCATCGGCTCCTGCTTCCCGGAACCGGCCGAGGCGCGGATGCTGGCGACCTGGCTCTCCTTCGCCGACCTGGTCCGGCTCTGCGAGGCCGCGGTCACCGCGCCGCGCTCCGGCCATTGCGTGATCTGGGCCTGCTCGAACAACCCGGCCAGCTTCTGGGGCCGTGACCACCGCGACCGCATCGGCTGGCAGCCGCGGGACACGGCCGAGGGCTTCCGCGACAAGGTCGGCCACATCACCTCGGGCAACCCGGTGATCGAGCGCTACCAGGGCGGCGGCTATACCGCGATCGACTATTCCCGCGGCAAGCCCTCGGCGCCCGACGCCTTCGACCTCGACTGAGATGGACGGCGCGCGCATCGCCGGCGGGCTGGTACTCGCCGCGGCAGGGTGGGAGGCGATGCTGCTGCCCGGGCAGGGCGCCGCCTTCGCCAGGCTGGCCTTCCGCGGCATCGAGGTGCTGACGCCCCTGCCGCTCGGCGCCGACCCGAATGCCAGCTTCGCCGGCGCCTTCCTGATGGCGCCCTGGACCAACCGGCTGGATGAGGGCCGGCTGCCGGTCGGCGGCACGACCTGGCACCTGCCGGTCAACCGCCCGGCCGATGCCACCGCCATCCACGGCCTGGTGCGCGACGCCGCCTGGACGGTGGCGGAATCGGGTGCCGCGCATGCGGTGCTACAGCAGCAGGGCGATGCCGAGGCCGCCGGCGTACCCTGGCACTGGCAGGCGCGGCTGGAGGTGGCGCTGGAGGCGGCGGGACTTCGCCTCGCCGTCAGCCTGACCAATGCCGGCGCGCAGCCCTTCCCCTTCGGCTGCGGCTGGCATCCCTTCTTCGCCAGGCCCCCGGGCACGCGGCTGCGCTTCGCCGCGACGACGCTCTTCGCCCGCGATGCCCGCTGCCTGCCGATCGCCGCGCAGCCGAGCCCCGGCGTCGATGGCGCCGAGCCCGCCTACGAAGCGCTCGACACGCATTTCGCCGGCTGGGACGGCGTGGCGGAGATCGTCCGTCCCGACCTGGCGCTGCAGCTGCGGGCCAGCGGCGCCTGGGCCGGCAACCTGCAGGTCTTCGCGCCGGCCGGCAGCCATATCCTCTGCGTCGAGCCGGTCAGCCATGTGCCGGATGCGCCGAACCGGCCGGACTTCGCGCGCTTCGGTCCCCTGTCCCTGCTGGCGCCCGGCGAGTCGCTGCAAGCCGCGCTGCGCATCGCCGCCAGCGCCTGACTCCGACTTGCGCGCGTCGCCATGCGGCGCGTGGGAACGCTTGCCGTGTCGTGACGTTGCCAGCCGCAACCGCCACACACGGGAAACAGCATGGCCGGCGTCGCGCGCAAATCCGATCCCGCGCTCTGGGACAGCGTGAAGTCCGAAGTCACGGCGGGCGACAAGGGCGGCGAGCCCGGCCAGTGGTCGGCGCGCAAGGCGCAGCTTGCCACCGCCGAGTACAAGCGCCGCGGCGGCGGCTATCTCGGGAAGAAGGCGGCCGACAACCACCTGGCGGAGTGGACGCGGGAAGACTGGGGCACGCGCTCCGGCCACGAGTCGCTCGAGACCGGCGAGCGCTACCTGCCGAAGGCGGCGCGCGAGGCGCTCTCCCCCGCCGAGTACGACCGCAGCACCGCCGCCAAGCGCCGCGACCTGGCGGCGGGCCGGCAGTTCTCGGCGCAGCCCCGGGATGTCGCGGCCAAGGCCGCCGCGGCGCGGCACCAGCATCAAGGGAAAGGACACGGCATGGCGGAATCCGAGGAGGACGCGACGCGGGCCTTCCGCGACCTGGTGAACATGAATGCCGCGGCGCTGCGCCGCTGGCTGGACACCGAGGAAAGCCGCAGCGTCGGCATGACGCACGAAGGCGAACACGAGGCGGTCGGCCACCAGTCGGGCCGGCGGATCCTGGCGATCCTCGAAGGCGAGGAGGCGGAGGAGGCCTTCCTGCACAAGGTGGTCGGCTACGTCCGCCGCCACCTGGCGCAGCGACCGGACGGCGAGATCGAGCACACGCGTTGGCGGTATTCACTGATGAACTGGGGACATGATCCGATGCAGGACAGCGACACGCAGAGCGAAGCCCACGCCGCGCAGGATGCGGCGGAGCAGGGCGACGAGACGGCGATGCAGGACACGCAGCAGGACGACGGGGCGACGCGGGAGGAGCCCGCGCCGCGCCGCCGCGCCACGCGCACCCGCCGCGCAGCGCCCGAGGCCGACGGCGCCGAGGCGGCCCCGCGCAAGCCTCGCGCCCGCCGGGCTGCCGCG
>NZ_SMSJ01000179.1 GCF_004355005.1 Dankookia rubra | reverse complement strand
GATGGCAAGGCGACGGGCTGCTGCCTCCATCTCTTTGCCCGCAGCAGCTATGTCGTCGTCGGTCGCACCGTCGCGCTCGCCCCAGGCATAGGCTTGGAAGTACTCGGTCCAAATGGCGGCGATCTTGGGCGAGACGCCGTCAGGGGCGTGAGGAATGGGGGTACGGCAGACCATCAGCCGTTCCCCCGCACAGGTGTGGTCGCCAGCATGTCGGCGCTCCCCGGCACGTCAGGCCTTCTCGGCACGTCGGGAGGGGGTGGCCTCCAAAGCTCACTGCAAGACGGACCACATTGGCGGCGCGGGTAGGAGCGCAGCCAGAGTGTCGGCCTTACCGGTGCCTCTGGGGGATAGGTAGTTCTGCGAGGGAGCGGGGTGCTCTGGGAAGCGCGCCATCACGCGGCACTCCCCAGCGTCATGATGTCGGTCACCAGCGACCACCCGTGCGGCCCGTCTACCGGGATGCCCATCTCGGTGCCCATGAAGGCCAGGATCTCGGCCTTCGCCTTGAGGCCGGCCAACGTCGTGGCCGGCGTGTCGAAGATCCGCCGCTCGATCTGGTGCACCGCGCGGTGCACCTCTTGGCCCAGCGCCCGATCGGCGGCGGACTGGTCATCCTCAAGGATGTCGTCGAGGCGGTCCGTGACCGACATGTACCGGCCGTTGGCCGGGCGCCACGCGGCGCAGAGCTCGAGCAGCTCAGTGTCAGTGCCGGTCATGCGGCGATCTCCTGTGAGGTGTTCAAGCCAGAAAGCCGCGCATCCGCCGCAGCAGCTGCGCCCGTCACGTCGAGCACCGCGTCCAGGGCACCATGCTCGAGCAGCGCCTGAAAGGTGCCGGCATTTGCAGCCAGCATCCGTTCCAGGCCTCCGCGCTGGTCGCCTGCGCCAATGACTGCCACCTGGTCAGCGAGGCACAGCGACATCTCGCTCAAGGTGGTCTATGACGCAGGACAAGCCGAAGCTCACCTCTGTCGAGCAGCGGCAACGGCGCGAGGACCGGCTCGTCACCATCCGTCTGCGCATGGCCATCGGCCGGGCTCTGGAAGACCGGGGCATCACCACCGCGGCCGCGATTGGCGAGGCGCTCGGGATGCCGGCTGGCGAGGCGACCAAGCTGTTAACCCGGCGGCAATGGCGCGCAGGCGATGTGGAGCGGCTCCAGGCGGCTGCGGCACGGCTGGGGCTGACTCTGTAGTTTTCCGGAAGGGAAGGAGACGAACGGTGACGGCTGACTTCCTCGCCAATGACTTTGCGGCCATCGCTCGCGCCATGCGGCGGGAAACACCCCCGCCGCAGGCAGCGGTCCTGCACTTTTGGGATCTGTCCAACTTCCTGACCAGCGAGCACGAGAACGTCGAGGTTGCGGTGGCAGAGGCTTATGCGTTCGTGGTGAGCGATACAGGGATCCCGGTACGTATCACCACCCCCAGCGGCACCATGCTAATGGATACCGCGGCTCTCGCTGAAGCCGTAATCCGCTACGGCGAGGGCATGCCGACTTAGCGCTTCAATCCCCACTGCTCCACAAGGGCTGGCAGCGGGATGGTGCGTACCTTCGGCCAACGGACAAGGCCTGAAGGGATCATTGCACGCACCTGCTCCAACGACTTGGCCGTCCAGCGGTGATCGGTAACCTTGTCCTCAGGCACGGCGAGTACGACTCGCAGCACGTACCGGCCTGGTGCATCGTGGCTCTCCGGACCGAAGACTAGAAGGTACGGATCGTGCACTGAATGATTGTGCAGTACCTGCGCTACCTCTCGGGTTGATGCACGCTGCATGCGCTGTCTCCGCCGCGCCCCAAAGAGGTGAACGGGGCGACGGACGCGATGTATTCTTCTTCATGCAAATAGCTAGTGACCGTTTCAGTTTATTTGGGGTTTCATTTTATCTCACGCATGAGTTTTTAGTACCATAGAAGCATCAACTTACCGGTCGTCGGTCACCTTTCCACTGTCAAGATGTCAGAGTATGTGCCGAGTGTATCCATCCCGGCGTAGGAGCGGCTGGAAGCCTTTGTCTCCTTCAGCCGCCCCGTTTCCGGTAGTGGACACCCGCACACGGTAGACGGCAGGAGTGACCCTCACCGCCTTAGCCATCGCAATCGTCGTCACTGAAGTGGCCGGATTGGCGTAGGCCGTGTCACCCTGCACGGCAGCGAGTACGAAGTGCACTAGCTTTTGAGTTGGTCTTACATGACGAAACCACAACCATAGTGACCTACGCAATAGGAAGTACGCACATGGCTGTGATCACTAGTGATGGTTTAATAACTGGGACCGAGCTGTCCGACCTGATCACCGGCGGTGCAGGAAATGATACAATCCTCGGCAATGGGGCTAACGACACGATAGACGGCGGAGGAGGTTTCAACTTCGCAGCCTACTGGAGCTCCGTCGGCGCAGTGTCAGTGCAGCTAGGTGCGGGGACCGTTACGGTTGACGGACATGGCGGCCACGATGTGCTGATCAACATTCAAGGGATCATCGGATCGGGCTCCGATGACACCATTGTTGGCAGCGATGTCAGCGGTGTTTTAATCGGGCTGGGTGGCAGCGACACGCTGCGAGGCCTGGATGGTGACGATCTCATTGTCGGCGGTGCTGGCAACGATGACATCGATGGTGGTGGTGGGTCGGACAAGATCTTCTACAGTGGTAACCGCGCTGACTACGTCGTGACAGCGACCACGAACGGCTTCACCATCGCTGACACACGCGCTGGCGCTGAGGCCGACAGGGACGGCACCGACAGCGTCGCAAATGTCGAGTTCTTCCAGTTTGCGAATGGAACTGCCGCTGCAGCGGAGTTGGTCTCCGGCGTCCTCACCCCCAATACCACCACCGACCCCACCGGGTCCTCGGGACCATTCTTCTCTATTTTTCGAGACGGCGTTTGGAGCCACGAGGCCGCCACACCCTACAGCGGTCCCGTTTCCTATTTGCAGTACCAGCTACTCGGTAACGCAAATGGTGAGGTAGCTATAGGGACGGCGAGCAATGACTTCATCAACCTGCTCGGGGGCGACGACGCCGCAAGCGGGGGCGATGGAAATGATGTGCTCGACGGCGGCACAGGTTCGAACTTCCTCACCGGTGGTGCAGGTTCCGATGTTTTCTTCCTCGATGGGCGTAGCGGCCAGACGACTTGGTCGACGATCACTGATTGGCAGGCTGGCGAACAACTCTCGCTTTGGGGCTGGAAGCCCGGTGTGAGCCACGCAACCTGGGTCGAAAGCGCAGGCACTGCTAGCTACGAAGGTGCAACTCTTCACTGTGATCTCGACGGAAACGGGTCGATTGATGCGAGCGTGACTTGGACCGGCGTGGCGCCGGGCGCACTGCCGACTGCCCTCGAGTTTGACGATTTGCTTTGGATTAAGTGAGCTTCAGCAGCGAAGTCAGAGCTGAGCCTGGCTATGACTTCGCTGCACCGCCTTCAGCTACTAGGGCCTGTGAGTCCATGAGTGCTGTGCGGCTACTTGATCCAGTCCATCGTGGCGGCCATGCAGAGCACGCCCATGGAGGAACACGCGGTCTTCTCATAGCGGGTAGCGACGGCTCGCCACTCTTTCAGCCTCGCCCAGTTGGCCACGGTCATGGCCAGGACGATCATGGCCAGGAAAGTCAGCACTGATACCGACCAGCGGTCCCACCAGCTCTGCATCGTCGCCTCCTCCGGAAGGGCCGGTCGGGGCGGGTCAAGTGTCCATAGGGATGCGGCACAGGCACCCTCCAACGCCTATTGTAGCCCGTGCCGGCGACCTGGGGCTTCCTGAGGAGGCTGGCGCCGCGGCATCCTCTGCGGGCGGGGCGGGCTAGGCCTCACCTCCTAGCGGCAGTGCCCGACTGCCACCCCCGCACCTCACCTCTCCGCCCTCTCGGTGCCGTGGGGCACTCACCCTCCTGGCCGGCGCCTACCCGGCCGCGGGCCCGGGCGGCGGCGAGCCCTGCCTTGGTGCGCTCGACGACGAGGGCGCGCTCGAACTGGGCGATGGCGCCCATGATCTGCAACACCAGTATCCCGCTCGGGCTGGCGGTGTCGATCGGGTCGCCGAGGGAGCGGAAATGGGCGCCTGCCTAGCGGATGCGCTCGATCACCTGCAGCACATGGGCGAGCGAGCGGGCGAGCCGGTCGATGCGGAACACCACCAGGGTATCGCCGCGGCGCAGGCACCCGTACGGCGTCCCGCTGCTCGACACCGCCTGGGACGTCTGGCGCTGGCTCGAGCGCGGCGGGACGCGTCCGCCGCTGCGCGCCGCCCTGGTGTGGCGCTAGGGCAGGGCAGGCCTGCTCCGCGCCCCGCTGCCGCTCACCGGGGCGGCCGCGCTCAGGCCCCACCAGCCCTGGGAGCCGGCGCTCTGGATTGCCGCACTCCTGCAGGCGATCGCCGCCGAGGCGGGGACGGCGGCGGCCGCCGGGCGGCGGAGCACCTCGCGCGCGCCTGCGGCGGTGGACCTGCTTGCTGCCGTCCCGCTGGTCTCGGCCACGACGCTGGCCGCCGCCCTCGCCATGTCGGTGAAGGCGGCCTGCGCCATCCTCGACGAGTTCGTCCGGCTGGAGGTCGCGGTCGAGGTGACGCACCGCCACAGCCGCCGCCTCTTCGGCCTCGCCGGTCTTGTGCCCCTGCGGCAAGGCCGCCGCGCCGCCGCGCCGGCCGCTGCCCGGGCGGAGGAGGGGGCGACCGCGCGAGGTGCCAACCGTGGTGGAGGCGCCGCCCGAGGTCCTGCCGCCGGCGTCACTGCCCGGCGTCGGGCCGCTCGAGCAGCGGGCTTTCGACTACGGCGACCTGGAGGCGGCGATGCAGGTCGTGCGGCGAAGACGACACGCTATCGGGCACGGACGACATGGAGAAAGGCAATTCGACAAGGATCAGAGCATGCCGGAACCACTGGAATCCCTGCCTTCCGTACGACAGCATTCAGAAAACGTGACATGCACGCACGCACCGCTCCGGCTGCCCTGCCTGTCAACGCGGTGACCGCCTACGCCGCTGAGAGCCTGTCGGACGCGACGCGGCAGGTTCTACCGCCCTGACTGGGCAGATTGGACCGCGTGGTGTGCTCGGCATGACCAGCCAGCCTTACCCGCCGCGATCGCCGCCTACCGCCGCCGGCTCTCGACGATCGGCCAGGCGGAGCGGTGATCCGTTGGTCGGTGGTAGCGCGACGATGCAACCACGTCACACGATAGACCGGCCCGGCACTTGCCGGACGCGACGCGGCGCCGCGATCCAGATTGCAGCTGCGGACGCCGCACATAGCACGGCAGCCAAAGCAAAGGCGAGGTCGTAGCTGCCAGTCACATCGTGCACCGTACCCGCAACCCAAGGACCGGC
>NZ_SMSJ01000178.1 GCF_004355005.1 Dankookia rubra | reverse complement strand
ACGTTCCTCTTGCGCCGCCGCCGGCAGCTTGCGCATGTCCACATGCTTCATGCCCCCAACCTGGACGGATCCTACTCGCCTTCAAGACCGCCCAGGCCGGATCAATAAAATAAGCTTGTGGGAGGGCAGCTAACGGGTCCCGTAGCTGCCGCTCCGACTGGCCAGCATCGTGGCCGACTGCTCACGCTCTTGTACATTCCCTCGCCGCGGCCTCAAAGGGGTTAGGCATAGGTCGGGCCGGCTACTCCGTAATCCTTCCTGCCATCACGTAGTCGGCTGATCGGTCTGCGGGTCAGTCGATGGACAGATTGAGCCGGGTGACCATCCGCCGCTCGTACACGGCGCGCTCGCGCGCGAAGGCAGTGTAGTCAGCAGGTCCAAGGTACTCGTCTGGCATATCGTTGGTTGCCATGAACTCCTGCACTCGCGGATGGAACTGCGTCTTCCGGAATGCCTGGTGCAACGTCTCGACCACCTCCGGATCCATGCCCTTGGGTCCGGCTACGCCGTAAGGCGAGGTCACCACCATGCCGTAGCCAAGCTCGAGCAGCGTCGGGACATTGGGAAAGCTGCGCAGTCGCTCTTTCGTCCAGACCGCGAGCAACCGCAACTGTCCCGTCTCGACCACCGGGGCCCATGAGTTGGAGTTAGCGATGCAGTCCAGCTGCCGCGCGAGCACGGCGGTGATGTTTTCCGACGTGCCGCGGTAGGGCACATGCGTCATCTGCACGCCTTCCTTCTCGCAGAGCTCCTCCATGGCCAGGTGGTTGGAGGTGGCGATGCCGGAGGTACCGTAGGTGAGTTCACCCGGGCGTCGGCGTGCCTCAGCGAACATGTCAGCGAGCGTGTTCCAGCCAGATGCCGGGTGCACCACGTGGCCGAAGACAAAGCCGGTCTGCTGCATAATATAGGTGAAGTCGTTCACCGGATCCCAGGTGGGCCGCCGCGTCAGGAAGGGGTGGCGGATCACGGAGAGATGGTGGTGGGCGATGGTGTAGCCGTTAGGCCGCGCCTGGTTGAGCAGGAACTGCGCGGCCAGCGTGCCGCGGGCGCCGGGGCGGTTCTCGATAACCAGCGTCTGGCCGGTGTCCTGCTGGAACAGCTCTGCTTGCAGACGCATGAAGCCGTCGAGCGTGCCACCGGGCGCCCAAGGAATCAGGAACCGGACGGGGCGATTGGGGAAGCGTCCCTGGCCAATAGCCGGGCACGCGAGCGTCGTGACGGCGAGCGCGGTACCGAGCGCGGAGCGACGGCCGATGGAGACCGTGGTCATTGATTGTGTCCTCCCAGCAGGGCCGCCGCCTGGCAGCCCGGACTCCGCCGGGCGCCATAGTTGTTCGCGGCAACCTTCAGAACCATACCATCAGATCTCAATGAGTTTCGGACCTCCACGCCATCCGCCTGGGTCGTTCCATCACGTGACGCAGTCGACGGTGTAGCTGCCTTTTGCGCATCTTTGTCGGACCGAGCTGATTGATCCGCTGGAAAGCGCGGGTCCTTGCCGGACCACCGTGCAAAAAAGGCGCCTCAGGTCCGTACGAGCGGGCAACCTCCCTCGCTCATCGGACGCATAGCTTGCTCAGCGTCGATAGTCCCGGTCAGGCGGTACAGGTCCCAGTCGCTCTTCACCTCGGAGGGCGGCTTCACCTCGAACAGGTAGACAGGGTGGATCTTGCGGCCGTCCTCCCGAACCCGCCCCGGACCAAAGCAATCGTCGTCCGTCGGCAAGGCCTTCATCTGCTCGATGGCAGCACGGCCGGAGGCCTTCGCTTGTGCTGGACCCATGGCAGCTGCTGCCTTGAGGTAGTGCAGCACCGCCGAGTAGGCGCCAGCATGATTGGTGCTTGGATAAATGTTGGGCGGCATCTTTGGCAGCACGCGTTGCGTGAAGGCTCGAGTGCGATCGTTGAGGTCCCAATAAAAAGGCTCGGTCAGCAGCAGGCCCTGCGCGGCCTCAGCGCCCATGGCGCGGACGTCGCCCAGCAAGCAGAGTAGCCCCACCAGTTTCATCCGCCGCGTCAGGCCGAATTCATGCGCTTGCTTGACGCTGTTCACCGTATCCGTCCCGGCGTTGGCGAGCCCAAGCACCTTGGCGCGCGAGGCCTGCGCCTGCAGTAGGAAGGACGAATAATCGGTGGTCTGCGGGAAGGGATAGCGCGCTTGCCCAAGCACTTTGCCACCGGCCACCTCCACTGCCCGCGCCGTGTCGCGCTGCAACGCATGGCCAAAGGCGTAATCGGCGGTCAGGAAGAACCAGCTGTCGCCGCCCGCCCGCACCGTCGCGGTCCCGGCGCCATGGGCCAGCATCCAAGTGTCATAGGTCCAGTGGACGTGGTTTGGGCCACAGCGCGCTCCGTGCAAATCGGCCGTCGCCGGACCAGTAGCGAGGAAAACCTTGTCCTTCTCTCGGGCAAGGTCGGCAACAGCGAGTGCGATGGAGGAGTTGTTCACCTCGAGGATTGCGTCGATTCCCTCGCGATCATACCACTGCCGGGCAATCGCTGCGCCGACATCTGCCTTGTGCTGGTGGTCAGCATGCAGCACCTCCACTTGCAGCGGTGCACCGGCGGCAGCGAAGTCTGCGATGGCCTGCCTCACGCAAGCCATCGTGCCGAGGCCGGAGAGGTCGCGGTAGGGCCCGGAGAGGTCACCTAGGATGCCGAGGCGTAGAACTGGTGCAGCCTGCGCCCACGCCGTGCTGCTCCATAGGCCGGTGCCGGAGAGCGCTGCACTCGCAGCCAGTAATCCACGTCGCGTTCCAGTCATAACTGTCGTCCGCTCCCCTGCTGCAAGCCATACCGCTGCTTTGTTGGCGCACCCTCGCGCCCGAACGCAGTACGCGCAACGGGGTGGCAAAGGAAGAAGCCCGTCTTCCAGGACGATCGAGGCACCCCAGCGGTCCGCGATTGTCGAACGACGCCGGAGGCCGTCCCGGCCGCTCGGGAAGTGACACCGGGTTAGCGCTGAACCAGCCGCATGAGTGCGGTGCGCCCCGCCTCCCAAGCCTCCTCCGCACTGCGGTGACGGTCGGGCGAGACATAGGCTGGCTCCGGATGTCCCTCGATATGGATTGTCCACGTCCAGGGAGCTGGCGGCCGGGCCACGTACCTGACCCTGACCTCGTATTCCGGCCCGGAAGCAAGCGCCCCATTTGGATGAAGCAACGTGTTACTCATGCCGCTCCTGATAGCCCGAAGTGGGGCGGCACGTCAGACTTCGGCCGATCACGACGTGGAGGCTGTCGTTGGCTGCCAGAGCCCCAGCACCGCGCAGTGCGGGCGGAAGAACGCTCGGGAGGCCCAAAGCCTCAGCCCACCTCGGCGACGCGGTACACGGTCTAGCTGCCTTTGGCACCCTCATCGCCGGGCCCGACCAGCCGAACCCGCTCGACGGCCGCGACCAAGATGCCCTGGTGCTTCTTCAACCCAGCGCAGAAGCCGCGGACCGTGTGAGCCTGCGAGCCAGCTCCCTCAGCGGCAGGGGCGACGGAGGCGCGCTCAGACGGATGCAGCAGGGCGAGCACCTGCTGCGGCACGCGCCCTGGCGGAAGGCATTTGAGGCCGAGCTGCTGACCTTCCCGGCGGCCAAGCACGACGACCAGGTAGATGCCCTGGGGCTGGTCGGGCAGCTGCTGGACAAGATGATTCGGGGGACCGCGCGCAAGCCCGAGGCCAAGGCGCCGAGGGACAGCTGGACGCAGCTGTTCGACCGGCAGGACCTCGGCGTCGCCGACTGGTGCATCGCCTGACGACAGGGGTGTTCACCACGGACCAACGACCGTCGCTCGGTGGTAAACAGCCACCTACGAGAAGCTCGCTCGCTACGTCCTCGCGTCCTATGCCTTGCGGGAACAGTGGATTGGCTCAAGGTCGCCAGAGGGAGAACTCCGTGCCAAAGTCGGTCGTGACCAGGGCCCGGCACCGCGACGGCTCCGCATGGCAGTCCAGACCCGGGACGGCCGCGATCCGCCCGTCCCGGCCGGCCTTGAAGACCAGCGCCACGGGAGGCTCCGACATCTTCGCGTACGACAGCTCTACCTGGAACCGGATGGAGTCGAACCGGGTCGGGTCGGCGTAGAAGATGAGGTCGCGCGAGACGGCCTCGCCGGGGTTCAAGGCCGACCGCTCGCTCGGCAGCGCGGTGGCGCCTTCGAACAGCACCCCGTGGCGCAGGATTACCTCGCCGCCCTCGGGCTCGTCGTAGTACCTCGCCTGGGCGATCGTGCTGGACCTGGGAAGCTGCTCGGGCATCGCGCCTGCCACGGAGGCCTCGCCGAACCGCGTCCTGACGCCCACGACGTTGTAGGTGAGGCCCAGGACTCGAACCTCGGCTTGGCCAACGTTGGTCCGGGTGACTGTCGAGCGGATGGCGACGAGGTCCCCCCTTTGGCCGACCCTCTCTAGGGTGCTTGTGACGGACATGCTCGGGGGCGCGAGGCCCGGCGCGATCTTGGCCTCGTAGACGAAGGTGTAGACGCCCCAAGCCCCGGCCAGGACGATGGCGAGCGTTTGGACGGCGCTGTTGAGCATCTCCATGCTGAACTTCGAGGCAGTGGGTTTAGGCTCGACCTCCTTGCTCATCAGACATCCTCCCGCGCATGACCGGGCTGTAATCGCGTTGTGAGCGCCTTGGTTGTGCCCTGGCGCCACCGGAACGTCAGGCTGGAAGCCGGCAGTTCGCACAAGCGGACCTCCGTGCTGAGGTGAACGGGATCTCCAATGGCGCCAGAGGCAATAAGGTTGTCGCTTGCTGATCGCGCCGAGGACGGCCGCCCGAAGTTTAGGCCTCGGTCCTAACCAGCACCCGCGCCACGGTGGTGTGGGCCCACGCTACCCCACCCCTTGGCGCTGGCACCCCGCGTTCGGTCAGCGCTCGTGTGATCGCCGCCTGGCCAGTGATGCCGTCGGTTCGCAGCCGCTCGATCTCTAGGGCCAGCCGGTGTGCGGCCCGCTCCGCCGCCAGGCGCCTTGCTCGGGCCGCTGCTGCGGCGCTGGGGCCCTCGACTGGGTGGCCCCTGTCGCCACCCAGCGCCGCCCCACGCGCCTTGGCAGCCGCCAGCGCGGCCGTGGTGCGCTCGCTGATCAGCTCGCATTCCTTTTGCGCCATGGCGGCGTCGACCCGCATCATTAAATCGTCGGCGCCACATGTCCGCTGCCCGGACCGCGTAGCCCTCCGCCAGTAGTGGCCTGCGCTCTCCAGCGGGCGATACCGAGGCGAGCAGGAGTCAGCAGAGGTGCCTGTTGGAGTTTCACTTCCGCTTATTGATCCGGCCTGGGCGATCTTGAATCAGGCGGCGTAGCGAAAAGTCTTGTGCCCGAAGAAGCTGCGAACGCGGTCGGGCAGCTTCGATAGCCTGCGCATGTGC
>NZ_SMSJ01000177.1 GCF_004355005.1 Dankookia rubra | reverse complement strand
CCCATCCGAAACCAACCGCAACCCAGTAGCGGTCACCAAGCTCAAGCGGTGGCTACCGGCTGCCCCAATTTTACTCCGCCGGGCGCTCCAATATTCCTCCGCCGTTGACACCTACTGCTCGGTCGCCGACGAAGCACTCCTGCTGGTGGATCGCCACACCGCCTACTGGCGGCTGCGCTACCAGTTCGGCCGCCGGGTGATCCGGCGCGAGGCGGGGGAGACCCTGCGCGCCTTGGTGGCCCTGCGGGCGGGCGTCACGCCCAGCCGGGCGGCCCGGCTGCTCGCCCAGTGGGTCGAGGATGCGCAGAAGCCCGCCTGGGCGCGGCGTTGGAGGGCGGCGTGATGGACGGCCATCCCTTCGACCGTGATCCGCCGGGGCGTAAGCCCGCCCCCTGGGAAGTGCCCGACCAGCCCTGGGTTGCGGACCCGCACATCACCGCGCCGCCGCGTGGTATCCCGCCGAAGCCCCCCGCCGGGGCGGCTCCGAACGTTCTGACCCGCAAGCGCCTCTTAGAGATGGACCTGCCGCCACAGCGCTACACCGTACCGGGGCTGCTGCCGGTCGGGTACACGGTGTTCGGGGCGACGCCGAAGTTCGGCAAAAGCTGGCTGATGCTAGACCTCGTGCTCGCGGCGACGGTGCCCGGCTGGCTGTTCCTCGGACGGGAGGTTCAGCAGGGGCGCGTCCTCTACCTCTCACTTGAGGACAGCCTGACCCGGCTGCGCGATCGGACGCTCAAGCTCCTCGGCGACGCCATCGGCGCTGGCGAGGATTGCCACTACTGCATCGAGTGGCCGCGCCTCGACGATGGTGGGTTGGAGTGGTTGGAGTGGTGGATCGCCAGTCACGTCGATCCCACGGGTGAGCGGAGCACCACCGTCATCATCGACACCGGCCAGTCGATCAGGCCGCCTGCCATCCTGGGCTCGGCCAACTGGTACGAGGCCGACAGCCAGTTTCATAAGACCTTCCGCGATCTCGCCCTGCGCTGGGGGGTGTGCATCCTGCTCATCACCCACACGACGAAGGGCCGTAAGGACGACCCCTTCGAGTCCATCCAGGGGACGATGGGCGTGCTGGGCATCCCCGACGCCATCTGGGTCGGCCAGCGCGAGCGGGGCGAGAACGACGCCACCCTGCACTTCATGGGGCGGGACGTGAATACCGATGCTTTGGCGTTGGAGTTCAACGACGGCCGCTGGACCTACCTCGGATTGGCCAGCGAGGTCCGGCAAAACCAGACCAATGAGGCCATCCTGGCGACCCTGCGGGTCACTGATGGCATGTCACCCGCTGAGGTGGCCATAGTGACCGACATGCCGGTTGGGCGGGTCAAGAAGGCGATCTGGCTCATGAGCCAGAAGGAGCCCTCCCCGGTCTACGTGGAGAGCGGGCGCTACTACATCCGCAAAATGTAATCAGCGGACCGGCCGGTGACCTATTGGTTCCCGGCCGGTTACCCCGGTTACCAGGGTTACCCCGGTTACCTCGGTCCCTTTGATGCCGTAACTGCAACGGTACGGTTGAAACATGCCTCTCATGTGAGGTAGATTTATTTCAAATATACCATTCCGGTTACAACATCAAGGGAACCGCGGTAACCCTGGTAACCCTGGTAACCCTGGTAACCGGAACCGCTGGCCATTTTCCGCGCAAATGCGTATACATTTTCAAGCAGAGGTTGAGAATACATTACAGCGTGGCTTGACTAAACCCTGACGATCTCCGCGCCGCCGGGCGCGATGGCTGGACCCTCGCCCCGATCGAGGCCGTCTGGCAGACCGACCTCCTACCCCTCCTCGACGCGCCCGGACCGGCCCGGACGGCGTGGGTCTCGACAATGCGGCATCTGGCCCGCCAGCAGCGCAGGTCCCGCTTTGACCCCTTCACGCAGTCGCCCTAATACCTGCTGTCGGCCGGGGACGGCCCGCAGATGGACCTCGACGCAGCCATCCACGAGGATGAGGAGGAGGGCTGCGTCTACGATGCCGCCCTGACGCTGATGCACGACGGCGACTTGTCGCCCCGTGCCCGAGGGGAGTTGCGGCGGCTGGTCGAGCGGATCGAGGACCAGCACCGGGTGGCCCGCCTGTCGGCGAGGTGGTGCATACCCTCCGGCTGCTGCCACAGCCTCGTCTCGGCCGCCCTGCTGCTCGCCCAGGCGTGGCAGCCCGAGACCCAGTGGACGGGCTTCTACGGGCAGGAGTTCGGCACCAGCCACAGCGCGGTGTTCGACATCGCCGGACGCCGCATTTTCGACCTAATGATGCTCGACATGACGGCCGCCGAGGTGCGGGAATTCTGCCTGTTGCCGCACGACGCGGGCCTGCCGTCGAGCATCGCCGAGCGGCTGGCCGCCTAGTCGGGCTCGGCCATCAGCCGCCGGGCCTCCTTTGCATAGGCGGGGTTGATCTCGATGCAGCGGGCCGACCGCCCGGCGGCCTTCGCCGCCCCGCAGGTGGTCCCCAGGCCACCGAAGGGATCGAGCACCCGACCGCCCGGCGGCGAGCCGATCAGCAGGCAGTGCCGGGCGAGTTCGAGCGGCATCATGCTGCTGTGCTGGGCGTGCCCTTTGGCGGGTGGGAGGGTCCACACGTCGGTCTCGCAGCCGGGCTGCGGGGTGTAGTGGTAGCCGCGCTGGCTGGTGGTCAGCATCAGCACCGGCTCGGAGATGCGGCGCGGCCGATCGGCCGGGTCGGGTGTCGCGCGGGTTTTCACCCGGGTGACGTGGCTTCGAAAGTACCAGCCCTCGGTCCGCAGGGCAGCGGCGAGTTCCCATGAGAGGAGGAGATCGCCTTCCTTGATCCCATAGGGGGCCAATCGTGACGGCAGCATGGTGAGGCCGAGCGCCGACGCATCAGCCCAGCGCCGTCCCTCGTCGGCACGACGGCGACTAGGCTTCACCATCTTCCGCGTGCAGAAGCAGTCGCCTATGTTGATCCACAGCGTTCCCCGCCGGTTCAACACCCGGCGGACTTCGCTGAACACCGACACTAGGTCGGCGATGTAGTCGCCCGGCCAGAACTCAAGGCCGATCTGCCGGGGATGGCCATTGTCGCGCCCAAACCAATATGGCGGCGAAGTCACGCAGCAATCGAACGAGTTCGACGGCATTTTGCGCAGCCGGTCGAGCGCATGGCCGGTGATGGTCTCGTGCGTAGTGTCCGCTCTGACCCCCAGGGTGACCCTGAGAGCCCATCTGAGACGCCTATGCGGGGCTCGTCGAGGAGGTTTTCGTCAATCCGCCCATTGCCGGGCAGCGTCGTCGATCTGGCGGCTGAAACTGGGCAGCGACCCAGATTCTTGCAGGAGGTCGTTGCGGATATCGGTGGGGTGCGGTTTCGGTGGCGAGGCACCGAGGTCCGCCGCTCGGCCCACACATCGTCAAAGGCTGTCGCAGTAGATGCTCGCCCGGCTGTTGGAGGAGCACCGTCGTCTCGACCGCGGCGGGCGGCCGCGTCGAACCTACCACGAGGCGCTTGAGCGGTTCTCGGCCGAGTACATGTCCACCCTCAAGCTCTCCACCCTGGATCGCTACCGGACGAGCTTCCGACATTCGCCGCGACCTTCGGGGAGCTATACCTCGATGAGATCACCCGCGGCAGGTTGCCCGCGTGCGATCAGCCTCCGCATCAGGGTCTCGGCCGGGAACATCTCGGTGTCGGTGGGATGGGTATTTTGGCACCTATCCGGGATGCGATTCGGCGCCCGTAGGTTGAGCACGGAGAGAGAGGCAGCGGGGTGCGTGTCCGTTTAATACCTAAAGAAGTCTATAAGGTAATTTCCGGACAAGGACCCCCTCTTAGGGGGCTTGAACGAGCGCAGCGACGTGTTGCCGAGCGGCGTGGACGCGACAGCGGCCAGACGCCGCGAAGGCAACCGGCGCAGCATGCGGGCGCATTGCGCCTGCATGCTTGACCGTCATGGAGATCACCGACGACGCGCGAGGTGCTTCATGATGCGACCTATCTGCGCAGTCCTCTCCTGCGGCGAGTTCGACTGGCGAGCGCAGTCGTCGAGCACATCCTTGATCTCGTCCATGCCGATGCCCATTCCCGCAAGTGACCAAGCCAGTCGATTGAGCCCGTAGTCCTGCGTGCCACTCGGCAGGGCGAGGTAGCGGTCGATGGTGGCGTCGCGGCCCGAGGCGGAGAGCAGGCGGTCGATGGTGTTCGTCTCGCTGGCCTTCGGCATGGGCGGGCGGATGATCTGATCGTCGGGGATGACGCGCGACATGTCCCGTCCAAGCCATTCGACGACATCCATCGGCTCGCCGTCGTGGTGCTCGATCCAGTGGTCTGCCTCGTGCCCGGCACGGCGGCAGGGCAGGTAGAAAATCGAGGTAGCGTTGTCCTTCGAGGAATTTTGCCGACTTGAACCCGAATCACCTCGCCTGCTCGATATGGTCGCGCGGCAGGTGGCCGACAACCGCTCGGCGATGAACTCGGCGCAGGCCAGATCAGGGACGATGGCGACAACCGGCTCGGTGTTGACGGGATCGCGCGGGGCCGACTGGCACACCGCCTGATAGACGGATTCCGCTATAATGGCCTCACGCACCTGCTCGGGCGTGAAGCCGAGTTCTATCATCGCCTGCATGCACTGCGGAGCGATCGAGCGGGTCGATGATCGCCCACGGACAGAGCGACAGCAGGCAATTAATACTTATGGCCGCCGTTCAGGTGTTGGCACTCAGCAAGCAGACCATCAGGACGATCTCGTTGAGCGTCCGAACTGCGTAGAACGCCTCCTGCCAGCTACGCGGCATCAAGGGCCTGAACACGATCTGTGCGGTGCTGAAAAACTTGAGAATGCGTAGCCGCATTTGCTGCTCCTGTTGGTTAGCAGCAGCGCAGGTAGGGCATCAGCGCATAGAGTACAAAGCCGTAACAACTAAAGGCACAACGTAATTATGGGCTCCCCATATCTTACGCTCGGCCGACGCGCGCATTGCAGGCGACGGTTCAGTGATGCACAGAGGTTCAATTCGCAAGCCCCTGAAAACGCGACGCAAGATTAGTTTACCACGGTGTGGCCAGCCCATACTTTAGCGGCTCAGATGGAGGCTATGATCAGCCCCCCTCACCGCGCCACTCCTCCCGAAAGTCGCGCATCGGTCACACTACCGACGCCGTGCGGCCGTCGATCAAGCCGTGTAGGTCGCCGCCACCATTTCGGCACGTTCCACCAAATGCATCTGGATCGTCTTCCCGCTGCTTTTGGCCAACCTGACCAGCCGGTCGTGAAGCTCTGGCTCAAGGACGACCGTCGCGGTCCGCTTGCCCTGTCGGTAGGCGTTCCGGCGGCTGCTCGGCCGAGGTTCCAACCGCCATCCCGTGGCGACGTGTCAACGGCGGAGGAATATTGGAGCGCCCGGCGGAGTAAAATTGGGGCAGCCGGTAGCCACCGCTTGAGCTTGGTGACCGCTACTGGGTTGCGGTTGGTTTCGGATGG
>NZ_SMSJ01000176.1 GCF_004355005.1 Dankookia rubra | reverse complement strand
CGGGATCTACGACGTGAGAGGTGCGCCGCGTCCCGCCGGGACCAGTGACATGTCGAGTGCCGTCCGGTAGCAGGCCAATGTCTTCCGGACGGCGATGGACCAGCAGGGCCAGTGGACCGACAACCACCAGCACGAGCAAGCCCATGGCCTGGCAGGCTGCCCGCCAACCGTCACGATCAATGCCTAGCTGAAACCAAGGTAGAAGAACAACCGCGCCGGCGCCAACCCCCGCGAACGCAAAACCGATGGCCATGGCACGCCGGCGGATAAACCAGTTGGGCAGGTAGAGCGACTGCACGGTGAAGCCCATGAGATTCGCTCCGACCCCAACAAGCACGCCGAGCGTTCCGTAAAAGTGCCAGGGTGCGCTGATCATCGGCGCCAGGAACAAGCCCGTCGCCATCAGGGCAACACCCATGCCGATGACAATGCGTGGCCCGTTCCGGTCTACAGCCTGCCCGACGAAAGGGCTTAGGACAGCGGACACGAGAAAGCCGAACGAAAAAGCGCCAGCAACCATCCCACGCTCCCAGCCGAACTCATCGAGCAGAGGCGGCAAGAGGAGCGAGAAGGCGGTGCGCGCGCTCACCGCCACACCCATGGTGACGAAAGCAACGGCGATGACCACCCAGCCATAATAGAACGGCAGAAGCGGTGCGAGGCGGCGAGCGAGGTCCATTTCGGCCGATGATAGCGCTCGAAGCCGACCCTGTTGAGATGCGGCTCGCCATCATCGCACAAGACACGACGATAATGCACTAAATCGCAAGTTTTTCGTTCGTGTGGCCAGCATTCACATCGCTCACCAGCGTCGATCATGCGAGATGATCGGACAGCGCTTCGGCAGACGCGCGCTTCGCGCGAAACGATTTGCAGCAAACTTGTGGAACGCGAAGTAAGGATGCATGCGGCGGTCTTTTTCGTGCGCTGCTCCGGCTAACACGCGCACTCGCCCTCCCCGCGTGTTAGGAAAGGGCTGCCACAACCGCGGTCGGCCGCAAGTTTCCCACACTGCTTCTGGTTCGGATGGCAGGACAGTCCCGGCACCTACTCCGCGGCGAACCCGGTGGCTTTGACCACGCCGGCCCATCGCTCCAGGTCGGAGCGGCCGAGGCGGTCCAACTCCCCGGGGCTAGACGCCTCGGGGTCGATTGTCAGCGCGGTGCGCCACTGCTCGACGAAGCGCGCATCGTGGAAGGCGGCCTGGATCGTCTCCGACAACCTGGCCGCGAGGCCAGGCGGAGCGCCGGCGGGCAGGTACATGCCATACCAATCGAGCCAGTCGAGGCCGGGCACGCCCTGCTCGGCGAAGGTCGGCGTATCTGGCATACGCGACCAGCGCGCCGTACCCGTGATCCCCAAAATGCGCAGGCGCTGGTCGCCGGCCAGTCGCAGCATGTCTGCGCTCGCTCTGCTCAGTGCCGCGATCTGCCCGCCGATAACCTCGGGCACCGGGTCGTTGCGACCGGCCACATGCGTGCATTCAAACTTCAGCGCGAGCTTCAGCATCTCGCCCACGAAATGCGGCGGCGAGCCGGCGGCCACGCTGGCATAGGACGCCTTGGTCGGATTGGCGCGGCACCACTCCGCGAAGTCTCGCACCGTTCGTACCGAACTGGCCACCATAGGGCCGACGCAGAAGCTGAAGGCGGCGCGGCCAAGCAGGCTGACTGGCTGTAGATCCTCGAATGGTTTGTAGGCCAGGGTCTTGAAAGTATGGGGTGCGAGCGTGAGCACTCCCGACGGGGTCACGAGGGCTTGGCTGCCGTCCCGCGGCCCCTGAAGCACCGCATCGACGGCCAATCGCGCGGCAGCTCCCACGCGGTTCTCTACTACCACGGTGGGCGCGACGCGGCCGGCGAGGTAGGACGCTATGGTCCGGGCGATGACATCCGGTAGGTTACCCGGCGGCAGGCCTACGACCAGCTTGACGAGTTCCGGCATGCGTTGCTGCGCCCGCGATGGGGCGGGGAAGGCTGCGGCGGCGACCGCAGTCATGGCGGAACGGCGGTTGAGCTTCACTCGCATCACGTACGGCGCCTCCGCGCAGCAAGTTTGCGGGGCAATCCGGGCGCTGCGCGACCCGGGCCCGCATCCGCCCTGGCTATTTCCAGCAGAAGTTCCGCCGCCTCGTTGCCCTTCGCTGGCAGCAACGGCTCGGCGGGGTCGAGGAAGACAATGTGGCGGCCCGCGAGGATCCAGTTCAGCAGCAGGCCGATCTCGGTCGAATGCCGAGCCTCAGGGTACTCGGCCCGAACCATCTCCCGCGCCGCTGAGATGCGGAGAGCATCGACTTGGCGGACGACACGCAGGGCCCGCGAGTCCCTATGCGCCCAGATGCGCATGGCGAGTTCCAGTTCGGACCCAGACCGCCCGGTCCAGCGACCGGCCCGGTGCTCGGCGGCGTCCTGCAGGATGCCAGAGAGGGTGAAACGCCCGGTACGCCGCAGGTGGTCGTGGACCCATTCAACTTGAGCCAGCTTTCGCCGCAGCCAGTCCTCGGCCATGGCGCTGAGCAGCACATCGCGATTAGGGAGATGGCTGTAGAAGCTGCCCGGGGTACGGTCGCTGCGTCGCGCGAGATCCTCGATCCTGACGGCCTCGATGCCGCCGCGTGCCAGCGCCAGCAGAGCGAATTCGACCCAGTGTTGGCGCTTCCAGCGCTTGAGCGCGGCGAGTTCCGCCTCGCTTGGCAGCACTAGCGGGAACGGTGATCCATCATCGGTGCCGCTCTCGGCGTTGCTCGCCCCAGGCATTCGGCCCCCAAAAGATAGGATACCCTCTGAAGATAGGGTATCCCACGTTCATAGGAATGCCTATGTTTTTCCATAAAGCCGTCGGCCTGAGCCTTGCCGCCGATTATTGGCGGACCAGCGGGCAACCACCCTCATGCAGCGGTCGGAAGGCCTGCTCGCCCGGGATGGTGGCGATGATACGGTAGAGATCCCACGGGCCCTTCGACTCTTCGGGCCGCTTCACCTCGATCAGATTGACATCATGGACATGCCGTCCGTCCGCCCGAACACGGCCGCTCTTAGCAAAGACGTCGTTCACCGGTAGTTCGCGCATCTTCGCCGCGACTGCCAGGCCCTCATCTGTCCCGGGATCGTGTCCCGACGCATGGTGTAGGAGCGATGCTCCTGGGCGGGTTGGGCCGCCTTGTCAGGATGCCAGGGCTGGCAGGCTGACTGGGGCAGTATCGCTGATGGTGCCGATGGTCTCCAGGGTCATGTAGCGGGCCCGCTGGGTGGCCCACTCATCGGACTGCTCGAGCAGGATCGCCCCGATTAGTCTGACCGCGGCAGCTTCGTTCGGGAATATGCCGACGACATCGGTGCGACGCTTGATTTCGCCGTTGAGCCGCTCGATCGGGTTTGTGCTGTGTAACTTGGCCCGATGCGCGACGGGGAAGTGCATGTAGGCGAGGACGTCTTCCTCGGCAGCGTCCATCAAGGCGGCCAGCTTCGGCACCTTGGGGCGAAGTTGGTCGGCCACCGTGCGCCATTGGGCGTGGGCCGTCGCGGCGTCCTCCTGGGCATAGGCAGTGCCGATCCAGGCCGAGACGATGCGGCGCTGGGTCTTCCCGGCATGGGCCAGGGCGGTGCGGCCAAAATGCACGCGGCACCTTTGCCAGGTTGACCGCAGCACCTTCGTCACCGCGGCCTTCAGCCCCTCATGGGCATCGGAGATGACCAGCTTGACGCCGCGCAATCCGCGCCGCGCCAGCGAGCGCAGGAAGTCCAGCCAGAACGTCTCCGCCTCGGAGGCGCCGATGGCCATGCCGAGGACTTCGCGCCGGCCGTCGCCATTGACGCCGACCGCGACGGTCACCGCGACCGAGACGATGCGGCCCGCCTCGGGGACCTTCACGTAGGTGGCGTCGAGCCACAGGTAGGGCCAGTCGCCCTCAATGGGGCGGGCGAGGAAGTCGCCGACCCGCTCGTCGATCTCGGCGCAGAGGCGACTGACTTGGCTTTTTGAGACGCCCTCCAGGCCCATGGCCCGGACCAAGTCATCGACCGAGCGGGTAGAGATGCCCTGGACATAGGCCTCCTGGATCACCGCGGTTAGCGCCTTCTCGGCGGTCCTGCGGGGCTCCAGGAAGCCCGGGAAGTAAGTGCCCTTGCGTAGCTTCGGGATGCGCAGCTCGACTGTTCCGGCCCGGGTCTGCCAGTCTCGCTCGCGGTAGCCGTTGCGCTGGTTCACCCGCTCGGCGCTGCGTTCACCATGGGCAGCGCCGCACAGACCATCAGTTTCGAGCTCCATTAGCCGCTGGGCGGCGAAGCCGATCATCTCGCGGAGGAAGGTCGCGTCGGAACCCTTCTCCAAGAGCTCCCGAAGGGCGATCCTGTCGTCGGTCATCGTGGCTGTCCAAGGTTCGGGGTGTAGGTCTCGACAACCCCACCCTACCCAGGACCACCACGATGGCCGCCTCCGTTACGATGGCGGCCTCCTACACCATGCCCAGGGGCACGACGTGTCCCGGCCGCTTCGATCGCCTTCAGCTAGTGTCGCACGCCCGAATAGACGCCGACTTGGTACTGCGTTGGCATCGCGCCACGATGGCGTTCCGCGAAGCGGCGGGCGAAGGCATGGGTTTCCTCGTTTTGGTCCCAGTACCAGGCATCCACGGCGACAACGCCCTGCGCCGTCTGCAGGCCGAGCGCCTTGACGTCGGTGATGTTGACGAAGAAGCCAATCAGCCGCTGACCTTGCCGGGTCAGGCCGAACTCGCCCGCCTGCTTGATGGCTGTGATGGTATCTGTGCCGCCGTTAGCCAGTGCTACGACTTGCGCCCTTGAGGCCTGGGCTTGCAGCAGGAAAGAGGAGAAGTCTCCAGTGTTCAGCGGGTGCCGCGCCCGGCCGAGCACCCGACCGCCCTCCGCGTTCACCACCGCTTCCGAGCCGCGTTCGTTCGCGTAACCGCCTTCGTAGTCGACGGTCAGGTAATACCAGCTTTTGCCGCCCTGCTGCATCACGGCACGGGTGATACCGGAGGAGAGGGCATAACTGTCCAAGACCCAGTGGAAGCCGACAGCCGAGCATTGCCGGCCGGTGAGTTCGGTGGTGACCGCGGAGGTGTTGATGATGATGCGATTCCGCTCCCGCCCTACCTGTTGCACCGCCAGCGCGACAGCCGAGTTCGGCATATCGATGATCATGTCGACGCGGTCGGTGTCGATCCAGCGACGCGCCAGCGAGGCGCCGACATCCGGCTTGTTTTGGTGGTCGCCACCGATTACCTCGATTGGCTTGCCGAGCACACGTCCTCCATAGTCCTCGGCCGCCATGCGCGCCGCGGTGACCGAACCAGGGCCAGCGAAATCGGCATAAGGACCGGAGACGTCGTTGAGCACACCGACGCGCACGACTTCGTCGGAGACCTGTGCTGGTGCCACTGCCGGTGCGAGCATGAACGCAAACGCAGCAGCCGCGCCCTTGAGCTTGGACATTTGTTTCCTCCCTAGTGTCCTGATCTCGAAGTTCCTACGATTCTGATGCAGGGTCGTGGGGGCTGGCGATGGGCAAGGCGGCGGTGGCGATCGAGCTGACGACGCCGGAGCGGCGGGAGTTG
>NZ_SMSJ01000175.1 GCF_004355005.1 Dankookia rubra | reverse complement strand
CCTCAATGAGTGGCGCCAGCACCTCCCATTGCGCATCCGTCAGAACTCGTGGCCTGCTTTCTTCAATCATCCCAGGTAGATGGGGCAATACTCAGGGACTGACAGGCCCTAACACGCGGGAAACGCCAAGAGCGCGTGTTAAGCGGAGACGACCGAGAAGACCGGGAGCGGAAGGGACTGGCACTAAGCAAGCCGCGCTGCATTCTATGTCATGCAATGCAATCCGGGGGGCGGCTGATATGAGCAGCGAACGCTTGGCTTGGATCGCAAACAACCTGAAGGAGGTCGTTGAGGTCAGCTTACTGGTAGGAGCTTTCCTGCCATTTCTCATCGCCGCGGCCATTGTCCACCGCCACCGCCGTCCGAGGTGATCAGTCCTCGCCTCATCGTGCATACCTGAGGTTGATGCATTCGCAACGTTCTTTCCGGGCGGGGCGGGCTAGGTCTCACGTCCCTAGCGGAAGCCTGCCCAGCCGCCTCCCCCGCACCCCATCCATTTAGTTGGTTAGCCCGCGTCTCAGGCCGCAGTCCTTCACGCGCCTGCACCTCGGCCGGGCGCACGTCTCAGAGCGCGTTAGTAAGGGGCAACGGGATACCCCGGCTGGCGAAAAGACCACGACCAGTGCGTCGCCGCACTCAGGCGCGCGTTACAGGGATACATTCCGGTGCGCCTGGTCGGTCATGTTGAGACAGCACTCTGGCAAGAAGGAGTTACGCCATGCCGATGCGCGCCTTTCGAACTTCTAGGAGCTATGCCGGCGCTTACGTCAAAGCCAATTTACGGCTCTGGACCGGCATCCTGGCAGCCCTCAGCGTCGCTCTCCTTTTGCTGCTTCGCGGCGATATATTTGGCATGTCCGGTCTCTGGGGCGATCTCCTGGTGCTCAGTGCCATGATCCTCGGCGTCTTGGTCATCATGATCAGCCACGAAGGTTACAAGGCACCCGAGATCGCGGACGACAACCCGACCGTGGCCTGAACTTATCGGAGTTCGCCACGCAGTGCCCGCCTCAGGTGATCTGTTGGGCACGCGGCTGCATCCGCTTTCGGCGGTGTGGTTGGGCTTAGCCGTCAGGTACCTGGCAACCGTTCAGCGTCAAAGCGCAGTTCGCTGCCATGGATGCCTTCTCGGATAGCACCAGGTCCGAGGTTGCGAGGGCTGCGGTACCGATTGCCCAGAGTGCCCTGTGCAGATCAGCGATCGGCATGCCTTCGCCAGCGGCAAAGCGGCGCAGGGTGGGCAGGTGGTGGTCGCGTAGGTCGCGGGCCTGGCGGGGTGTGGTCAGTGCGCCCTCGGACTGCAGAAGCACCACCACCTCTAGGATGCGCTCGTGTAGCTCCATCATCGCTGCCTCCCTCATCCCGATCCATTCTCTTGCCGCACTCAGCGATCTCGAAACGAACATACGAGGCGGCGGGCCACATGGCCGCAGGGGATCATTTCAGCCTTGTGGCAGGTGAAGCTGCGCACGAAATCATGCGTTGGGGTTCCGCACCAGCCAAGCCGCACCGCAGGCGGGATCGTGTGCTGAGCGCGGAGATGACCGATGCCGAACCCAGATGACCGTGAAGCCGGCTTCTACTGGATCTGTATCGACGGTCAGGAAGCTGAGGTCGCTCAGTGGCAGATTGAGTGGGAACGATGGCTCGTAGCCGGAAGTACCAAGCCGCTGTCAGACGAAAGGGCCAGCCGCGTCATAGTGCTGAGTGACCGTTTAAGCGCGCCGGCCATTCCTGCCTTCCACAGTGGCGGCTGAATAGATCGTGGCGCCTGCAGCGAGCCTGACCGCCACAGATAGCAGTGCAGCCGCACCCGTGCCGTGGGGGCCAATATCGTCGAGGTCGCTCTTCCCACACTTCCCGCGTGTTAGTCAGAGCTTGCCCCAATTGCGGTCGGCCGCCTTTTGCCGTCCTTGCCAATGGGTGCGGCAGCCATTCGAAACAACACGCGAAGGAACTTCCGGCGGCGGGGGTGCTTCTCCGGCTGGTCCAATCTGAACTGCGGCGTGGGCGGCATCTATTCGAGGCACCGCGCGCCAGGCGCCGGCGGCCCTGCCCTTTCCCAGCGCTCACCGGTCATTCACCTCTCAGCAGGACAGAATCCACCTGCATGGCCTCGACCCGGTCTTCGGTACCATTCCCCACATCACCTGGGCGCAGGAATGCGCGCGGACCGTGGTAATCTTCGCCTACGGCCTCGCCATCGTCCACCTCGTCGGACGGCGCGTCTTCGGCGAGTGGGCGGCGCTCGACATCATCGTCTCCGTCGTAGTCGGCTTGAACCTCAGCCGGGTACTCACTGGAAGCGCCAAGCTCTGGGGCACGCTCGCGGCGACGACGCTGCTGATGGCGCTGCACTGGATCTTCGCCCACCTCGCCACCCGCTTCCCGACCCTGTCGCGCGTATTCGAGGGTCGCCCGGTGCATCTCGGCGAGGACGGACGGGTGGACGGGCGTGCGCTCCGGCGCCACGCGGTCAGCGAGGCCGACCTGGGCGAGGCGCTGCGGGGCTCCGGCTTTGAGGATCTCTCCGGCACCCGCCGTGTCGTGCTGGAGCCGAGCGGCAAAATCTCCGTGCTGAAGGACCACTGATGGACCTCGACGCCGTCAAGACGCTTACGATCTGGCTCGCCACCATGACGGAGGGAATCGCCGGCATCGTCATCGCGGTGGCGGTGATCGAGGCGGCATTCCGGACCGCCGTCCTGCCCTTCCGCGACCGCGGCCCGGACGCTTCGCACGAGGCAAAGGAGGAGGTGCGGCTGCGGCTCGGCCGGTGGCTGGCACTCGCGCTGGAGTTCGAGCTCGGCGCCGACATCCTGCGCACGGCGGTGGCGCCGACCTGGTCGGAGATCGGCCAGCTCGCCGCCATCGCCGCGGTCCGCACGGCGCTCAACTTTTTCCTGCAGCGGGAGATCGATAAGGCGGCGGTCCGCCGGAGCACCCCGCCGGGCCAGGCCAGTACGGCCGCCGGGGCGGGCTGATGTTCGAGGATCTCTCGCTCCCCCTGCTGCTCGGAATTTTCGCCGCAGCTGCCGGCACGATCTGGTACGCCGGCATCAAGCTCTCCGACATGACGGACGTGCTCTCGACACGGCTAGGCCTCGGCCAGGCACTGGGCGGCGTCATCCTGCTCGCCATCGCGACGAACCTGCCGGAGAGCGCCATCACCGTGAGCGCCGCTTGGAGCGGAAACCTCGGCGTCGCCGTCGGCAACATCCTCGGCGGCATTGCCATCCAGACGGTGGTGCTCGTGATCCTCGACGTGTTCGGCACGCGGGGCGGCGCCCCGCTCACCTCCCGCGCGGCCAGCCTTTCCCTCGCGCTGGAGGGCGTGCTCGTGATCGCGGTGCTGACGGTCGCCATCATGGCGACGCAGCTCCCCGCCTCCCTCGTTGCCTTCCACCTCACGCCGGGAGCGGTCCTCATCACGCTCATCTGGGTCCTTGGCATCTGGCTGCTGTCGCGGGCCGGCAAGGGGCTGCCCTGGCACGACAGCGCCGGCGACGCGCCGGACACGCAGGAGAAGCCGAAGGGTCATTCTCAGGCGGCCAAGGCGGGGGGCTCCGGCGAAGGCGCGGTCTCGACGGGACGGGCCGGCACGGTCTTCGGGGCGGCCGCGCTCGTCACGCTCGTGGCGGGCGTCGTTTTGGAGAGAAGCGGCGACGCCATCGCCGGGCACGTCGGGATGAGCGGAGTGCTGTTCGGCGCGACCGTGCTGGCCGCGGCGACATCGCTGCCGGAGGTCTCAACCGGCCTCGCCTCCATGAAGCTGAAGGACTACCAGCTCGCGGTCAGCGACATCTTCGGCGGCAACGCCTTCCTCCCCGTGCTCTTCCTGCTGGCCACCCTCGTCTCTGGCGCGGCCGTGCTGCCGCATGCGCAGCGGACCGACATCTACCTCGCGGCGCTCGGCGTCGTGCTGACGGCGGTCTACATCTGCGGGCTCATTTTCCGCTCCAAGCGCCGGTGGCTCGGCATGGGCGTGGACTCGCTCACCGTCCTGGTCCTCTACGCCGCTGGGATCGCCGGGCTCGTGGCAATCGCCCTTGACGCGCCGGGGTAGAGGGCATGAACCGCACCGGGTTTGCCGGAGGCTCCAACCATTGAGAGGATGGAGCGATGACGGCGAAGAAGACGGCAGCGAACTACTCGCCTGAGGTTCGGGAGCAGGCGGTGCGGCTGGTGCTGGACGGCGCCGGTGAGCACGGCTCGCAGTGGGCGGCGATTGGGTCGATCGCCGCCAAGATTGGCTGCACGGCGGAGACGCTGCGGCGCTTGGTGCGGCAAGCCGAGCGCGACCGTGGCAAGCGGGCCGGACCCACGAGCGAGGAACTGGACCGCATCGAGGCGCTGGAGCGCGAGGTCTGCGAGCTGCGCCAGGCCCATGAGATCCTGCGGAAGGCGTCGGCGTATTTTGCCTTGGCGGAACTCGACCGCCGGTCGAAGCCATGATCGCCTTCATCGACGATCATCGGGGCACGTACAGGGTCGAGCCGATCTGCCGGGTGCTGCCGATCGCCCCGTCCACCTACCACGCTCATGCCGCGCAGCGCGCCGATCCCACCCTGGGCTCGGCCAGGTCGCAGCGGGACGCGCTGTTGCGGGCGGAGGTGCGGCGCATCCATGCCGAGAACTTCGGCATCTACGGCGTGCGGAAGGTCTGGCGCCAGCTTGGCCGCGAGGGGACGCCGGTGGCCCGCTGCACGGTGGCGCGGCTCATGCGGCAGTTAGGCCTGCGCGGCGTGGTACGCGGGAAGGAGACCAGGACCACGATACCGGACAGGGGCGCGCCGAGCCCGGTCGACAAGGTAAACCGACAGTTCCAGGCAGCGCGGCCGAACCTGCTCTGGGTGTCGGATTTCACCTACGTCGCAAACTGCCAGGGGTTCGTCTACGTCGCTTTTGTCATCGACACCTTCGCGCGGTGGATCGTAGGCTGGCGGGTGTCGCGGACCGCCCATGCTGGGTTCGTCCTCGATGCTCTTGAGCAGGCGCTGCACGACCGCCGGCCGCTGAAGGGCGGGCTCATTCATCATAGCGACAGGGGCAGCCAAGGCGGATTCAACTGATCGTCGCAACACCGGATGAGGAGTGGTGCGATGGCGGGTCGGCGGCGGTCGGATCGAGCTCTCCGGGCGAAGGTGCGGTCACCGGGGCGACCGGGGGTGGCGCAGCGCGAAAATCGACGACGGTTCTGGGCGTTGATCGCGGCGGGCCTGGCGAGCGAGGACGCGGCGCTCGGCGTCGGGGTGTCGCAACCTGTAGGCTCGCGCTGGTTTCGTGAAGCGGGCGGCATGCCACCGAAGATCCTTGGGCCATCGTCGAAGCCGCTGTCGGAGCGGGAAGAGATTGCACTGCTGCGAGCCCAGGGCTGTGGCGTGCGGGAAAC
Organism: Dankookia rubra; assembly: GCF_004355005.1. Lineage (GTDB taxonomy): Bacteria > Pseudomonadota > Alphaproteobacteria > Acetobacterales > Acetobacteraceae > Paracraurococcus > Paracraurococcus ruber_A. The sequence goes on along the minus strand of NZ_SMSJ01000175.1, from coordinate 304 downwards.
AGCCCGGCGTCTGGGGCGGGCCGCCTCGACGATCTCGCGTGAACTGCGCCGCAATGCTGCGACACGCTGCGGCAACCTGGAGTACCGGGCGACGACAGCGCAGTGGCATGCCGAACGAGCGGCGCGTCGTCCGAAGCCGGTGAAGCTGGCGGAGAGCCCGGCCTTGCGGATGTATGTGCAGGACCGGCTGGCAGGCGACGTGGTCGGGCCAGGCGGGGCCAAGGTGCGGGGGCCATTGGTGCAGTGGAAGGGGCGGCGGCATGGGCCGCGGCAGCACCGGCGCTGGGGGAAGGCGTGGAGCCCC
>NZ_SMSJ01000174.1 GCF_004355005.1 Dankookia rubra | reverse complement strand
GCGGGTGATCGGCACAGGCTGGGTGGCTAGCGCGGGAGCACTGATCTTCCTGGCCGGCGCCCGCGAGCGGCGGTACTGCCTGCCCAACACCCGGTTCTTGCTGCACCAGCCGATGGGTGGAGTGCGGGGACCGGCCACTGACATCGACATCGAGGCGCGCGAGATCGTCAAGATGCGTGAGCGGATCAACCGCATTATCTCGCGCGAGACTGGCCAGTCCAACGAGCGGGTGGAACGCGATACCGATCGCAACTACTGGATGAGTGCCGAGGAGGCGGTGGCGTACGGCATGGTAGGCCGCATCGTAGCCAACGCGCGGGACTTATAGCTCCTTCAGATCGGCAGACAGTTATCGCTCGCCGCTGATGCCGCCCCAGATGATTGGCCCTCGCTTGAGTGTGCGTATCGGCTGCCGTTGGGTATGCGGCACGTTCAGCTCGAGGCACCCGCGGGGGCCTCATCTTCTCCGCGGCGCTGCCGGTGCGAAGCCGGCCGCATGGCAAGGGCGTATCCCCCGCCCGGTCGGAAGCCGGACCGACACGTCTAGGTGCAGAGCCGCTCGGTGCGCCGTGCGCCGGGCGGTTTCTATTTCGCGGCCCGCTTCACTGTTTGGGCTCGCGGCTTCGAAGGGCTTTGGCAGTGAGCGCCTTATAGATCGATGTCGAGTACCGACGCTTCCAGCGTGGTCTCTTCTGCAAAACAATGCTGCAGCGAATCGCTAAAATGCTATATTATCCAAATGCATGGCATTTCCCCCAATGCCATGCAGCTGGGGGTTGCTGCATGACTTACCCCTAGTCATGCAGCATGAAGGGCCGCCCTGGCCCCCCATCCAATGGGCGGCCCACCCTCTTGATTGCAGGAAGATGCGGCGGCCAAAGCCCGTGCACAGGACAAATCCTAGGAGCAGCACCTATGCTCGGTCCCCTCTCTGACCGCCGCAGAAAGAGCATGCATTCATAGTCTTAGCGAGCGGCATTAAACCTGACCAAAAACATCACTGCGCCGCACAATCCTGCGCCATGATGCTGGGCAGACACACTCCTGCCGCGCGATATACCCCATTGCTCATACCAGAAAGCCTGTACACGGCGTGGGGTGCTAGTGCTCAGAACGAATCAGAAGGTACATACCTCGGCGATGTGGCGGTGTCCGATGCCTGCGGCATCGGACCGCTGAGGATGCACCATCCGTCTGGGTCTGAGCACTAGGGGCACTTCGACAACCTAGGCGCCAAGCCAGAGTGAGGTCCTAAGAGCGCTCCCACCGGCTCAGGAAAGCTCATACCCGTCCCTTCCGCCCAGGGCGCTCCGCTGCGCGACCGGAGCCACTACATCGCGCCCACGCAAAGAGCCTGACAGCGCTTCCTGACCGCGCGGGCTTTGATGTCAGGATGATGCCGGAGGTGCGCCCTGATGCTGACGCTCTATCTTGCCCCCGGATCAAGCTCAATGGCGCCGCACATTGCGCTGCGCGAAGTCGATGCGCAGTTCGAGATACGCGCGCTGTCCTTTGCGCGGCGTGAGAACCGCAACTCCACCTATCTGGCGATCAACCCCGAGGGCAAGGTGCCGACGCTGCTGATCGAGGACCGCCCGCTAACCGAGGTCGCCGGTATTTTGTTCTATCTCGCGCGCCGCTTCCCAGACGCTGGCCTTCTGCCGGACAACAATGTCGAGGCAGAGGCGAAAGTTGTCTCTTGGATGTCGTTCCTCGCCGCGACGGTCCACCCGGCACGGCGGCAAGGGGTCGAGAACGCCCTCGCTGTCTACAGGGTCGTCGAGCGGCGGCTGGATGGTCGTGAGTGGGTAGTGGGTGGGCGCATGTCTATCGCTGACATCCACCTGTTCCGTCTGTTCTGGCGATTTCGCAACTCGGCTCGCTCGTCTACCGAGGAATTTCAAAACCTACTGGCCCACCATGACCGAATGCTGGCTCGGCCTGCAGTGAGAAAGACCTGTGAGGTAGAGGCGGCAATTGGCTACGAGCTGCCAGCCTGAGGACCGCAGCCTAAAATCGCTGTTTGGCCTCACCGCCACAGCAATCCAGGCGCTGCCATGACCCGTCACTCACCTCTGATAAGGCCCGATTATCAGAGGTGAGGAGAGGAGTGCCACAATCGCGGTCGGACGCGGGTTTGCGGTGGATCGGCGGAGGTTCACATGCCGCACGACAGTCGGAGCCCGGCCTTTCACTGCGAACGTCCAGCAACAGCTCTCGGCTTACGCCGAACTTTGGCAGCCACGGTCTGAGCGGCAAGTTTGGCCTACACAGGACGGCTGGAACAAATCTGAGCCGGGTTGCACCCTGCCAGCTCCGTTACCCTGAGCATCGGGACGTTAGCCCGCCAAGTGAATGGTCATCGGTCGTCGGAGTGAGCCTCCGCGACGGCCTCGAGCGGTGCATCGATGTCGCAGCGCAGGCCCGTGGGCTCAAACAATAACCGCGTTTCGGCGCGCAGCTCCCGGGTCAGGCCGTGCTCGATAAGACGCATCCCGAACCCGCGCCGTGCGGGCGTTCTTGGAACCGGCGGACCGCCGCTCTCGACCCAGCACAGCCACAGCCGCTCGCCCGTCTCTGCTTTCCGGATCGCCCAGTCGAGCCGCACCTGGCCACCCGGCACGGAGAGCGCACCGTGCATGGCCGCGTTCGCCGCCAACTCGTGCAGAGCAATCCCGAGTGCGACGGCCGCGCCGGATCGCAGCAGCAGCTCCGGGCCTGAGGCCCGCACTCGCTCGGGATCTTTGCCTTGATGCGGTGCCAGCTGGGCTGCGGCTAACGTCTTGAGCGCTGCGCCAGTCCAGTGAGCACGCGCCAGCAGGTCGTGCACCCGGGAGAGCGCGAAGAGGCGGTCAAGGAAGGCGACCCGGGTATTCTCGGCGCAGGGCGCGGCGCGTAGTGTCTGCAACGCCATGGACTGGACCGTTGCGAGGGTATTGTTTACTCGGTGGTTCACCTCGTCGAGCAAGCGCTGTTGGACCGCCTCGGCCAGCCTCCGCTCGGTTATGTCGCGCTGAGCCGAGACCCAATGGGTGATTTGCCCACCTGCATCCCGCACAGGGGTGATCAACCATTCGACGACGTACTCAGTGCCGTCCTTGCGGTAGTTGACAGCTTCGCCCTGGAAAGATCGCCCTGCGGCCAGCGCTGCCCGCAAGTGGTCGAGCATAGCACGGTCCGTGTTCGGGCCCTGCAGGATACGCGGGCTCCGGCCCACGATCTCGTTCAGGGCGTAACCGGTCATGCGGGTAAATGCGGGGTTGGCATATTCGATGCGCGGCCCTGACGAGGCGAGGTCTGGGCTGGTGATCAGGATGGCTTCGCCGACTGCTTCGACCGCGGCGCTCAGCACCTGGGGCTTGAGCGCCACCATAGCCGCGTCCGGTGTCGTCGAATCATCTGAAGCCGAGCCTCTTGCTGGCGTGAGCTCGCTTCCGGACCGCTTCCTCATGCTGCTGGAATGCCTATTGCTCATGCTACCAGCCGCCGCGGGTTGGCTGAACCAAACCCGCTAACTTCCTGCAAGTTTCTAAACACACCAAGAACTGGCCTAAGGGTGCGGCCCGCCGGCGCTTTCCCGCAAATGGCAGCGGTCTGCCATAGTCCTGGCGGAGGCGTCCTAGGTGTTCACGCTGGACCCATCACTCGGCCCTGCCGGAGGATTTATTTGAGAGCACCGGCGCTCCGTTCAGGGGGGCATGGGCACGCCGGCTGGAGCGCACGCGAGTAGGACCGCACCAATATCAAAACGAATTCAGCCGCGGCTCACCTGCGATCAGCGGGAGGTACCAGCTGGGACTGTACCGCTTGGCGCAGACCTCTGCGTCATCAGGCGGATTACCGCGCGCGTGCCCCGGCCGGGTTCGGAAATAATGTGGAAGTCGCTTTCGGCCTGCCGGGCGAGGCGCTCCACGAGCGTAGTGCCGAGACCGGGCTGCGTGCCTTCCGAGCGCTCGGCAATGCCAACGCCGTCGTCCTCGACGGTGAGTTCGAGCGAGTTCTCCTTAGCGGCGAGCGTTACCCGTACCAATCCGGCACGGTCACCGGGGAAGGCGTGCTTGCCGGCGTTGGTGATCAACTCGGCCACGAGCAGGCCGATTGCCAGTGCACGGCGGCCCTCGATCATGTGGCTGCCCTGCGGGTCGCACTCGATCTCGACGCCGGGCCTCAACGACGCAAGGGCATGCTGGTGGCAGAGGTCCTGCAGCATGGCGCCGAGATCAACCTGTTCCCCGGGCAAGTCGTCGGCGCGGTAAAGCGCCCGATGCACCTCAGCGACGGTGCGCACCCGTGAGATTGCGTCCCCGAGCGCCGCGCGTGCTGCTGCGTCCTTCACCGTCCGGGCTTGCATGCCAAGGATGGCGGCGACCGTCTGCAAGCTGTTTTTCAGCCGGTGATCGGCCTCGCGCACCAGCAGGGCGTGGGTCTGCTGAGTTGCACGCAGGCCGGCGACGAGCCGCTCAAACGCTCCGGCAAGGCTGCGTGCCTCGCGGTAGGGCGCCGGATCGTCACCGTGCGGAAATCGTACGTCCTCGGCAAGCAGGTGCGCGCGCTGCGAGGTCGCGGCGAGCGCCACGAGGGGACGGGCAATCCACCACGCCAGGAACCAGCCAATCGGCGCCGCGAGCAGAGCGACAAGCAATCCATTCCAGGCAATCCGCTTGATGACGGTATCTGCCTGGGCCGTGGCGACCTCGAGGGGCTGGCGCACCACTACGGACCAGCCAAGGCCGGGGTAATCGAGGTACCCGCGCGTCTGGACGCCAGCGGTCAGGTACTCCCGTCCATCCGGCCAGTACGCCGGCCCGTGCAGGGCGGCTGCCACGGGCAGCGGCTTGCCCTGCAAGTCCTCGGGGCCGAGCAGCACGGTGCCGGTCGCCGAGACAATCATCGGCTCCGTCCGGCGCGTCCGCCCAGCGGCCTCGCGGAACTGCCGAGCGATGTCCTCGGCCCAAGACCAGTAGAGATGACCGGCGACCACCCCAACGAGGTCGCCATCATCGCTCCGAACAGGCGCGGCGATGTCGAGGAAGCGCGGCGGCAGGCCATCGGGTGGTCGCGGCAATAATCGAGCGAGGATGATGGCTTCGTGCACGTCCTCGACGACCGGCCGCTCTTTGGCCTTTATGAAGATGGTGCGTGCCGAGGCGTCGGCGCCTTCGGCAAGCTTGCGGCTGTCAACCACCACTCGCCCATTCGGGGACAGGAACGCGACGATGGCATAATCCGGGTAGCTCTCCTGCACGCGCCGAAGCACGGCACGGCGCGCCTCAGGCGGCTGGTCGGGATTGCTCAACACAGGATCAGTGGCAAGGACGCGGATGTCGCGCCACCGCTCGAACATGCCCCGATCGAGGCGGTCGGCCATGCCCAAGGCGAAGGTGCGCAGAGTCTCGACTGCGGCCGCCTCGGCCTGCGCCGCAGTCTCGCGGCTGCTGAGAAGAGCAGTGCCCACAGCCGCGAGCAGGGCAACGACGCCGAACGCAAGGGCCAGCAAGCCGCGCAAGCCAGGTGTACGGGAGCGAACGACGTGCATGATCCTGCCGTTCTATACCACAACCTAAGCAGGTTTGTAAGAACGTAAAAAAAGCTAGGCTGGCAAAGCTGGCTGGCCTGATGCGTTGAGGGAGGCGTCATTGGCGGCTCTTGGAGGCGCAAGATGGCCAGGGTGTCGGCTCGACGGCGGCCGGAGCGGGAGCGG
>NZ_SMSJ01000173.1 GCF_004355005.1 Dankookia rubra | reverse complement strand
CTCGCCAGGGCAGCCGCTGCCTGACGCACAGCGGCGGCGCACATCGAAAGAGCGCCGCTCCGCCCCCAGCGGCATCAGTCCAAAATCCGGTTACCGGGACGGGCTCCTAGCCTGCGATCGTCCTGCCTGGACACGCGCAGGACGTGAATCGGCGGCTCGACAAAGCCTCGACCGATGTTGTCGCGACACGGCCAGGGCAACACCGGTCCAGCTTGCCCATCCCGCCCGCTTCCGCCACACCCCGCGCGCAATGAGCTCCGCCGCCCTCCTCCAGCACCTGACCTTCGCGCTCGGCCTCGCCCTGCTCTCGGCCGCCGCGGTGCGGGCGATGATTGCCTGGCCGATCCTCGACCACCCCAACGGGCGCAGCGCGCATGTCCGGCCGACGCCGCGCGGCGGCGGGGTCGGCGCGGTGCTCGCCTTCATCGCCGGCATGCTGGTGCTCTACCAGGTGGCCAATTCCGCCCGCATCGCCGAGCGCCAGTTCATCGGCGTCATCCTGGCCGCGATCGCCATCGCCGGCGTCGCGCTGGTCGACGACATCCGCAGCCTCTCGGCCCGGCTCCGATTCGGCGCACAGCTGGCGGCGGCGCTGGTCGCGGTGACCAGCGGGCTGACCATCTCGCGCCTCGCCATCCCCTATGTCGGGCCGGTCGAGCTGGGTTTCGCCGGGACGCTGATCACGGTGTTCTGGATCCTCGGCTGCACCAACGCGGTCAACTTCATGGACGGGCTGGACGGGCTGGTGGGGGGCGTGCTGCTGATCGCCTGCGCCGCGCTGACCGCGATCTCGGCGCTGCAGGGCGGCGGCTTCGTCTATGCCGCGGCGCTGTTCCTGACCGCGGGCTTCGCCGGCTTCCTGCCCTTCAACCTGCACCCCGCGCGGATCTTCATGGGCGATGTCGGCAGCCAGTTCGCCGGCTTCATGCTGGCGGTGCTGGCCGTCGCGGCCAGCCGGTTCGACCCCAACCAGCTCAGCTTCCTGATCGTGCCGCTGCTGATCTTCGGCCTGCTCTTCGACGCCGGCTTCACCCTGCTGCGCCGCGGCGCGATGGGCGACAAGGTGGGCGCGCCGCACCGGACGCACCTTTACCAGATGGCGCAGCGGGCGGGCATGGGCACCCGCGCCGTCGCCGCGACGCATTGGGGCTTCGCCGCCTTCCATGCGGCGCTCGCGCTGGTCTTTCTGCGGCTGCCGCCGAACTGGAAGCCGCTGATCGTGCTGCCGGCCCTGGCGGTGCAGCTGGCATGGCTCGCCGTGGTCGCGCTGCGGGTCAGGCGCGCCGGGCTCAGCTGGCGGGGCTGAGGAACTCCACCGCCAGCATCGGCAGGCCGGGGCCGATCCACTGCCGGGACTGCAGCACCGCGCCGCCCTCGGCCGCCACCCAGAACCGGTTGGTGAAGCGGCCCTCGCCGGCGGCGCGGCAGGTCTCCTCGACCAGCAGCACCGCCGCGTCCTCGGTCGGTTCCGCCCGCAGCCGGCATTCGACCTGAACGCCGAAGCGCATCCCCTCCGGCGACCGGTCGGCCCGCATCAGGTCGACCATGCGGCGGGCGAGGGCCGGGCGTTCGAGCAGCGCGGCCGGCGCCGCGAGCGGGTCGGGCCCGTCGAAGCGGGTCGCCGCCAGCATCTCGCCGAGGCCGGAGGTCGCCACCACGCGGCCGCCATCGGTTTCCACCACCTGGTTGCCGGCGGTGCGCCAGAGCCGGCGCTCCCCCATCTCCTGCACCAGGGCGGCGTGGCTGGCGCGGCCGCGCAGCGTCAGCCGCAGCGCCGGGCCGGCGGGCGCGATGTCCTGGCCCGGCGAGGCGGGGCCGGGCAGCAGCCCCGACCACGGCGTGTCGCCGCAGCCCGGCAGCAGCAGGGCGGCAAGCAGGAGGGCCGGGGCGCTGCGCATCCGGCAAATCTAGCTGCGCGCTCGCAACAATGCGAGCGATTCGGGGGAGGCGCAGGCGGGATGGCAGGCCGGTCCCGGTGCTTCGGGCCGCAGCAACAAGAAACCATCAACCTGCCTTCCCTTCCATGCCATCCCGCCCGATCCGGCGCCTCCCGATTCGGGGCGTTCAAGAACCAAGTCCGAGACGCTCCCTTGATGCCGCATTGCAACACAGAAGAGTAGACATACACGTTTCTACTATTATTGATTGAAGATCATCTGCTTTCACGATTAGTGCCACATGATGATTTTCCGAACCTCTTTCATATCAGGTTATTCCATCCGACGGCCAGCTTGCTTGCCGGGACTTGCGGCCTGCATGCTGCTCGTGCCCTGCACCGCGTCCGCCGCCGAGGAGTCCGCCGCGCCGGCCCAGGTCCTGACCGGGCAGGCCAGCCATTCCGTCCTGCCGGCCGAGCCGGCCAGCCTGGGGTGGGAGACGCCGGGCGGCGCCCTCTGGGCCAGGGGCGAGGCCTCGCTCGGCGCGGCCGAGCCGGAGGCGGAAGCCGGCTTCGGGCGCGGCGCCCTCGCGCTCGGCGCCCGGCAGGAACTCGCCCTGCTGCCGAACCTGTCCTGGTCCGTCGCGCCGCAGCTGCTGCTTGAAAGCGCGGCGGACCCGCAGGGCCTGCCCGGGACGCCGGCGCTGAACGGCGCCCTGCAGCAGGACCTCGCCCTGTCGCTGCCCGGCGAGGCAAAGCTGGTCGCCTCGATCGGTCTCGGCGACCGGCTGGGCATGGCCGGCCTGGCCTCGCCGGCCGGGGTGCTGGCGGGCGCGAGCCTGCGCAGCCGCGTTTCCCTCGCCGTGCAGGCGGCGGTGTCCGGCGCGCCGCTGCAGATGGAGATCCAGCTCACCGCCACCCGCCCGGTCGCCGCGGAGCACGGCCCGGCGCGGGCGAATGGCTGCGAACTGGCGGTGATGCTCCGCTGGGGCGGGACGGCGCCGCTCCGCCTCGCCGGCTCCTGCCCAGGGGACGCGTTGCGGCGCGTCACGCTCGGGCTCAGCACGAGCTTCTAGGCGGGTCGCCCCGCTCGATCGTGTTGCGCTGCCTCAATGCCCGGGCGCGGCGCCGGGCGCAGGCTGCTCCCGAGTTCCGAAGGAGGATGCCATGTCCCAGCTGACCGCCCGTGACCTGATGACGCCCGACGTCGTGACCGTGCCGCCGGAAACCCCGGTGATCGCCGTGGCCCGGCTGCTGGCCGAGCGTGGGATCTCCGCCGTGCCGGTGCTGGACAAGGCGGGCACGGTGCTCGGCGTGGTGACCGAGGCCGACCTGATCCGCCGCCTGGCGGGGGAGGAGGACCGGCCGCAGGGCTGGCTGAAGTCGCTGTTCGCCGATCCGGGGGAGCAGGCGGAGCGCTATGCCCGAACCCATGGCAGCACCGCCGCCGAGATCATGACCGAAAGCGTCGTCTCGGTGACCCAGGCGGACAGCGCGGCGCATGTCGCCCACCTGATGGAGGAAAAGGGCATCCGCCGCGTGCTGGTGCTGGAGGAGGGGCAGCTGCGCGGCATCGTCTCCCGCGCCGACCTGCTGCGGGCGCTGGTCTCCCCGCCGCGGGCCGGGGGCGCCGAGCTGTCCGACGACCGCATCCGCCAGGCGGTGCTGGCGGCGATGCGGAAGGAGCCCTGGGCCGATACCTTCTACACCCTGGTCGAGGTGAAGGACGGCGTCGTGGAGTACCACGGCTTCATGCGGACCGAGCAGGTGAAGCGCGGGCTGAAGGTGCTGGCCGAGCAGGTGCCGGGCGTGAAGGGCGTGGTCGACGCCACCCAGCCGATGCCGAGCTACCTCTACGCCGGGATGTAGGCGACCAGGGGGATGGCGCGGTCACCCCCGCGCCGGCTCCCGCACCCCCGCCAGCAGCACGGCCCCGACTGCCAGGAACACCACCACCGTCGCCATCCCGGCCCGCTGGTTGCCGGTCGCCGCCGTCACCGCCGCCAGCACCGCGGGGCCGAGGAAGCCGGTCACCCGTCCGCTCAATGCGAAGAGGCCGAAATGCGCCGCCGCCTCCCCCGGCGGGGCGAGGCGGGCCATCAGCGTCCGGCTCGCCGCCTGGGAGGGGCCGATGAAGACGCCGAGCAGCAGCGCCAGGACCCAGAACTGCGCCTTTCCTTCCGCCACCAGCAACCCGCTGCCCAGCAGCACCAGCGCCGCCAGCGCCAGCATGACCGTGCGCTTCGAGCCGAGTCGGTCCTCCACCAGGCCGAAGCCGGCAGCACCCAGCCCCGCGGTCAGGTTCAGCGCGATGCCGAAGAGCAGGATCTCCTCGAACCCCATGCCGAAAACGCCGGCGGCATAGATGGCGCCGAAGGCGAACAGGGTGTTCAGGCCGTCGGTGTAGAACAGCCGCGCGACCAGGAAGCGCAGCATCTGCGGGTTCTGCGGCAGGCGGCGCAGCAGCGCCTCGGTTTCCGCCAGGCCGCGCCGCATCGCGGCACCCCAGGCCGGGCGCCCGCCCGGCGGGTCGGGCAGCGCCAGCAGCACCGGCCATGCAAAGGCGGCGACCCAGGCGGCGGTCAGCAGCGCGGTCGCCCGGATATGCTCGGCGGCGCCCCGGTCGAGCCCGAAGAGCGCCGGGTCCGGCCGCACCAGCAGCACCAGCGCGAGGCCGAGGCAGACCAGCCCGCCGGCATAGCCTAGCCCCCAGGCGAGGCCGGAGACGCGGCCGATCTGCTCCGGCGCCGCCACCTGCGGCAGCAGCGAGTTGTAGAATACCGTGCCGAGTTCGAAGGCCACCGTGGCGATGCCGACGCAGGCCAGCGCCCAGAGGGTCGCGCCCGGCTCCGGCCGGGCGAACCAGATGCCGGCCGTCGCCAGCACCATGACGACGGTGCAGAGGCCGAGCATCCGTCGGCGCCGCCCGCCGGCATCCGCCACCGCGCCGAGCAGCGGCGAGAGCACCGCGATGCCGAGCCCCGCGAGCGTCTGCATCCAACCCCATTGCGCCTGGCCGGTCGCCGGGTCGGGCGCGATGCCCTTGGTGAAATAGGCGGCGATGACGAAGGTGGAGACCACCGCCGGGAAGGCGCTGTTGGCCCAGTCATAGAGGGCCCAGGCCCATGCGCGGCGGTTCATGCCGCCGAGACTGCTTCGCGCCGCACCCGCTCCGCCAGGGCATGCCAGGGCGCCGGGTCCCAGCTGCGGCAGGCGAGGCCGGAGGTGGAGGGCAGGACGAAGAGCGGCGGCAGGTCCGGCGGGCCGGGCACCGGGCCGAAGGGCGGGGCCCTCACGCCGAGAAATCGCGCCGCCGGGTTCTTGCCGACGAAGCCGACCAGCGCGGGGCGGAAGCGCCGCAGCTTGGCGGCCAGCGCCGCGGCATCGAAGGCGGCGGCCGGGATCGCGGCATCGGCGCCGGCCGCGGTGGTGCAGAGATTGGTCAGGCCGATGCCGAGCGCGTCGAGCCCGGCATACTCCTCCGGCGCGAAGCGCCGCGGCGTCAGGCCGGCGAAGTGCAGGATGTCCCAGAACTTGTTGCCCGGCCCGGCATAGGGCGCGCCGCGCAGGGCGGAGACGCGGCCCGGCGCGCTGCCGCAGAGCAGGAGACGGAGGCCGGGGCGGAGCAGGTCCGGGAGGATTTCTGCGCGCGTCATGCGGGGATCAGGGCAAGCGGGATCGGGAAGGCAACAGGGTTCCCTCCCCGAGCCCCACCCTTGCTTTTCGGGAGTCGGGTGCCGCCGCGCGGAAGGTGCCAGGCTCCCGGAAATGGATGGGGGGGTCCGGGGGAGAACACCTTCTCCCCCGGCCTTGCCTTGTCACGCCATCGCCCGCAGCGCCCGCGCCGCCACGCCGATCGCCGCGAGGTCGCCGGCCTGCGCCGCCTCCTGCGCCAGCTGCGCCACCGCCGCGCCATCCGGCACCGCGCCGCGCAGCCGGGCGACGGCCAGGCTGGCCTGCGCCGCGCCGAGGTCCTCCAGCAGCGCC
>NZ_SMSJ01000172.1 GCF_004355005.1 Dankookia rubra | reverse complement strand
ATGGACCAGGGGCTCCGCTTCGCCATCCGCGAGGGCGGCCGCACCGTCGGCGCCGGCGTCGTCGCCGCGATCACCGCCGACAAGCCGGCCGCGGCCAAGAAGTAAACGTCTCGATCTTCGGGGCAAGCAGGGGCGGGTCGCGCAGGCGGCCCGCCCTTTTTCGTGGCGGTCAGCGCAGGCCGATCTGCACGCTGCCCGCGCCGCCGGCGCGGAACCAGCTCTCCCAGGTCGCCTGGACGCGGCGGCGGATGTCCTGCGGCAGCGGCGGCCGGCTCGGCGCGTCGCTGCGGCCGAAGCCGATCACCCGCACCTCGGCGCGCGGCAGCCGCGCCTCGACATGCGCCTCCGCCAGCCGCTGCAGCACCTCGGCCGTCGGCATCCTCCGGATCGCCTGCCCGGGCAGCAGCGAGGAGGCCTCGAGCAGGTCGGAGAACATCAGGAACTGCCGCACCGGCGCGTAGCGGTTGGCCTCGACCAGCCGCGTCGCCTCGGCGACGGAGCGGAAGAGGTCCGAGGCCGCCGCCTCCTCCGGCTGCTTCAGCAGCGCGACCAGCCGTGCCAGGAATTCCGCCTCGAAGGCCTGGAAGTCCGCCCGGGCGAGGACCGGGCGGCAGGTCGAGGTCAGCCGGCCGAACAGCCCGGCCTCCGGGCAGCCGGGCCGGCAGGCGTCGAAGACCAGCTTCAGCTCGGTATAGGCCCCGGCGGCGGCGGCGACGACCAGCCGCTCGCCCGGCTCCTGCCGGCGGAAGAAGCTGTCCACCGTCCGCACCAGGATGTCCCGGTCCACCTCGTCGTAGCGGGTGCTGCGGTCGACCAGCAGCAGCGAGGTGGCGCTGCCGAGCGCGCAATAGTCGGTCTCGGCCGCGGCGGCCGGGCGGGCGCCGGCCAGCGCCGCCAGCAGCAGCGCCACAACGGCCAGGCCGGCGCCAAGGTCACGCCGCATGCGCCACCGCGCCGAAGCCCGGCAGCTCCGCGGCGATCGCCTCGACCGTTGGCACCGCCGGCGGGCCGCCGCCGGCCGGGCCGGCCTGGAAGCCCTCAGCGAAGACGTCGCAGCGCCGCCTTATCGTGCGCGCGACCGCCTGCCGCAGGGTGTCCGCGTGCTCCCGCAGGGTGCGCTCCTGGTTGCCGAGCGCGACGAGGCGCGCCCGCACCTCGGCCATCTCACCCTCGATGGCGCGGCGCGCGGTCTCGTAGCGGGCGGTCTCCTCGCGCATGGCCGCGGCATGCCGCTTCTCGACCCGGGCGAAGGCGCGCTCGGCCCGGCCGGCGTCGCGCACCGCCTTCTCGTAGTCCGGATGCGGGTCGTGCCGCAGGTAGGAGGCGACGACGCCGAAGGTGAAGACCAGCAGGTTCACCGCGATGAAGGCATAGTCGCTGATGCCGAGCGGCAGGCTCGTGATGGCGGTGACCGCCTCGTGCGGGGTGCCGGCCAGCGCGTCCTGCAGGCGCTGGGCGAAGCCCTCGTTCTCGCTGGCGGCCAGGCGCATGAAGACCTGCCGCATCAGGGCCAGCGCGTAGATCCCGCCGAGGACGACCCCGAGCATGGCCGCGAGCGCCCCGCCGCGCGCCGCCACCTGGGCGAGGCGCGGCCGTTCCGGCCAGCGCCGCAGCAGCATGCCGACGACATGCGCGAAGGCCATCAGCAGGCCGCCCACCGCCGCCGCCAGCAGCAGGGAGACGATGGGTTCCTCGCGGAAGGTCAACTCGAAGGCCGCCCGGTTGACCGGCACCTCGGCCAGGGCGAGGGCGGCCATCATGGCGGGGTAGAGGCGCCCGAAATGGGTCCGCAGCGGGCGGAACTGCACCGCGCCGCGGATCGTCCGGAGCGCCGTCTGGGCGGCATCGGTCCGCGCGGCCAAGTCCCGGTAGGGGCCGGAATCCGGCCCGTTCTCGCGCTTCAGCGCGGCGGTCGCCTCGTCGTGCCGCCGCTGGTTGGCAAGGCTGCGCTCGACCAGGGTGACGTTCAGCTCGTGCTCGCGCGCCTGGCGCTCCTGGTCCTGGTGGTCGAGCAGCCGGCTGCACTCGGCATGCAGACGGTCGAGGTCGCCGGCGCCCTCGTCGGTCAGCCGGCGGCGGAAGCGGGCGAGGCCAGCGGCGCCCTCGCTTCCCTCCCGCGCCGCCTGCAGGCCCTGGTTGCGGTCGCTCTGGGCGGCGGCGGCATCGGCGGTCATCCAGCGGGGCGAGAGTTGCGGCAGTGCGGCGCGGTTGGAGAAGCCGGCATTCATTCGGAAAAGGGTCCGCAAGTCATCGTATACGATTCCTGATTCCCGCAGCGCGGGCAATGCACCGCGCCGGCATCGGCGACACCCCGCGCCGGCATCGGCGACACCCCGCGCCGGCATCGACGACCCGCACCTCGCCTCTCGACAGTCCTCGCCCCCTGACCTATAGGCGTCGCCGCGCCGCGGCCCTGCCCGGCGTGAAGGGGCGTAGCTCAATTGGCTAGAGCGCCGGTCTCCAAAACCGGAGGTTGGGGGTTCGAGACCCTCCGCCCCTGCCACTTCCCCCGCCGCCGGCGGGGACTCGTGTTCTCGGGGGTGGCGCCTTTCCCGGGCTTCCGGGACGGGCGACCGCCCGCGAAGCGTTCACCGCAGCCTGGAAGGGTTCGACGCGTTGGCCAGACTGGATCCCGCGCAGTATGTCCGGGACGTGCGGACGGAGGTGGCCAAGGTCACCTGGCCGAGCCGCAAGGAGACCCTGATCACCACCGGCCTCGTGCTGGCGATGTCGGCGCTCGCGGCCGTCTTCTTCCTGGTCGTCGACCAGGTGATCGCGCTCGGGATGCGCAGCCTGTTCGGGATGGGGTGAGGGGGAACGGATCGATGGCCAAGCGCTGGTACGTGGTGCACGTCTACTCGGGCTTCGAGAAGAAGATCGCCCAGCAGATCAAGGAACAGGCGGCACAGAAGGGCCTCGGCGAGCAGTTCGACGAGATCCTGGTCCCCTCCGAGGAGGTGACCGAGGTCCGCCGCGGCCAGAAGGTGAACTCCGAGCGCAAGTTCTTCCCCGGCTACGTGCTGGTGAAGATGGAGATGTCGGACGAGGCCTGGCACCTCGTGAAGGACACGCCGAAGGTCACCGGCTTCCTCGGCAACAAGAACAAGCCGAGCCCGATCACCGAATCCGAGGCCCAGCGCATCGTCAACCAGGTGAAGGAAGGCGTGGACAAGCCGCGCAAGCCCGCCGTGGTCTTCGAGGTGGGCGAGCAGGTCCGCGTCGCCGACGGCCCCTTCACCAGCTTCCTCGGCTCGGTCGAGGAGGTCGACGAGGAACGCGGCCGGGTCAAGGTCAGCGTCTCGATCTTCGGCCGCTCCACCCCCGTGGAACTCGAGTACACCCAGGTCGAGAAGGTCTGACGCGAACCGCGGCCCGCCGGGCCGCGAACCCCACCGCCGGCAGTCCTGGTCGGCGGGCGCGCTTCACGCGGGCGCGGGCAGGCCCGCGTCCGGTTGCGCCGCATGCCTGCCGCGCTAGGCTCGACTCGCCGGGGTTGTCGATCCCGGCAGGGAAACGCGCGGGGGCGAAACAGCGCATGGTGACGACCAGACGGGCGGCACTGTCCGCCTCGGCAATGCTGACATGTCAGCGCGCCCGGCCCGCCAGGGCCGAGACCTTTCCGAACCGGACGCTCACCTGGATCGTGCCCGGCGGCCCCGGCAGCGTGCTCGACGTCGCCGCCCGGCTGATCTCCCTGAAGATGGCGGCGCGGCTGGGACAGAGCGTGGTGGTGGACAACCGGCTCGGCGCCGGCGGGACCGTGGCGGCGGAATACGTGGCGCGCGCCGCGCCCGACGGGCACACGCTGTTCTTCGGCAATTTCGCCACCTTCGCCATCGCGCCGCTGCTCATCCCGAACATCCGCTACGACGCGCAGCGCGACTTCGTGCCGGTGCACGGCATCGGCGCCTCGGCCAATATCGCCGTCACCGGCATGGGCCGCCCCTGGAAGACGATCCCGGAGCTGATCGCCCATGCCCGGGCCCGGCCGGGCCAGCTGACCTATGCGGCCAGCATCGGCTCCGGCCAGCACGCCGCCGCGGCGCTGTTCATCGAGAAGGCGGCGGTCGAGCTCACCCTCATCCCCTACAACAATTTCGGCCAGGTGCTGAACGACCTCGCGGCGGAGCGGGTCGACCTCTACTTCGACTACCCGCTCAGCAGCCTGCCCTATGTGCGCGACAAGCGGCTGCGGGCACTGGCGGTGAATGCCGGGGAGCGGCTGGCGATCGCGCCGGAGGTGCCGACCCTGGCCGAGGCCGGGCTGCCGGGCGCCGAGCTGCTCGGCTGGTCCGGCATCTACCTGCCCGCGCGCACCCCGCCCGCGGTGGTCGCGCGATTGGGGGAGGTGGTCCACGCCGCGCTGCATGAGCCGGACGTCCGGGCGCTGTTCGACAATACCGGCACCATCCTGTGGGACGAGGTCGGCCCCGCGCAGCTCGCCCGGGCGCTGCAGGAGGAGATCCCCCGCATGCGGCACCTGATCGGCCGGACCTTGCCGACACCGGGGCCGAAGCCGGGCTAGCCGGTGCCTTGCGGCGGGGATCCGCGCTCAGGGACGGTTCCACGCCTCGCAATCCGCGTCAGCGGCAACCGTGCGGGGCGCGGCGCCTGGGGAGGCTTCCGTTCGCCTTGGCTCACGGCAACCACTCCAGCTGCTCGTCCTGGCGGGCATCTTTGCCCGATCCGGTGACTGCACTGGATCGGGATCTGCTCTAGCGCGCCGCGGCCCTGACCGGCTCGGCCGGCAGCACCGTGACCGTCGCGGTCCGGCCCGACAGCAGCCGCAGCCCCTCCGGCACCCGGTCGATGGCGATCCGCACCGGCACCCGCTGCGCCAGCCGCACCCAGCTGAAGGTCGGGTTGACGTTGGCCAGCAGGTTCTCGCTGGCGCCGCGCTCGCGGTCGGTGATGCCGGCCGCGACGCTCTCGACGTGACCCTCGATCACCCCGGCCTCGCCCATCACCCGGACCGTCGCGCGGTCACCGGGGCGGATGCGCGCCAGCTTGGTCTCCTCGAAGTAGCCGGCGATGTGGAAGCTGTCGGAATCGACCAGCGCCAGCGCCGCACGCCCGGCCGCGAGGTAGTCGCCCGGTCGCAGCTCGAGGTTGGTGACGAAGCCGTTCACCGGCGCCTTCACCTCGGAACGCTCGAGATTGAGCCGGGCGATGTCGCGCTCCACCATGGCCTGGCGCCAGGCGGCCTCGGCCACCTGGGCATCCGTCACCGCCTGCTCCTGCCGTTGGATGGAGACCGCGCTCTGGTCCAGCCGGGTATAGCGCTGCTGCTCGCGCTGCGCCTGGAGCAGCGAGGCATGCCGGCTGCTCAGCACCGCCTCGGCCTGCTGCAGCGCCAGGGCGAAGCGGTCGCGGTCGATGCGGAACAGCACCTCGCCGCGGCGGACCTGCTGGTTGTCCCGCACCAGCACCTCCTGCACCAGGCCGGAGACGTCGGGGGCGATGCCCACCACCTCGGCCCGGATCCGGCCGTCCCGGGTCCAGGGCGCCTCCATGTAGAAGCGCCAGAGCTGCCAGCCGGCGAAGCCGGCCAGGAGGACGACGGCGAGCGTGACGGCGATGCGGCCCGACTGCCGAAGGGTCATGCGAGGATCCGGTTGGCCAGCGCCGCGATGACGCCGAGCAGGATGACGAAGGTGGCGAGGTCGAAGAGCGGCCGGTGCCAGACCAGCCGGTAGAGGCCGAATCGCTGCAGCAGCCGCCGCAGCAGCGCATTGGCCGGCAGCGCCAGCGCCGCCCAGGCCAGCAGGGCCGGGACGAAGACGCCGTGCAGGTCGATCTCGCCGATCATGCCGCCTGCTCCAGCCCGGGCGGCAGGACGGGCTCCGGCGGCGGCGCCGCGGGGAAGAGCGCGCGGCGGAGGCCGGACAGCGCCAGCGCGGCCATCCGCGCCGCCGGCTCCCGCCCCGGCATGGTCGCGCCGAGCGCCGCGTCCAGCCGGGCCAGCACCGCCCCTGGCGCCGCCTGGTCCCGCGCCCGGGCGGCGACCGCGGC
>NZ_SMSJ01000171.1 GCF_004355005.1 Dankookia rubra | reverse complement strand
CCTCGAGGATCAACGGCATCAGCGTCTCGGCAACGAAGCGGCCGCCGAACTGGCCGAAACGGCCCCGGCCGTCAGGGCCCTGGCGAAAGGTGTTGGGCAGCGGCTTGTTCATGGCGTCACTCCTGCGAAGGGAAGGCTGGCCCGGATGCCCGGGCCAGCCTCGTTGCAGCGGCGGACCGCAGGGCGCATCGAGAGCACCGGCAGCAGCCGGGCGCGGAATGCTGCGATCCGGCCGCGACGGTTCAGCCGATCGGCGAGAACTCCGCCGCCGGCACGGAGGCCGCTTCTGCCTCGACCTCGACTTCCCCGACGTCGCCTCCGGTATCGTCGCTCGCCGCATCGCCGCCCTGGCTGCCGCCGAAAGCCGCGGCGAAGCCATCGCCGAAGATGTCCTCCGGGCCGTCGATGCCCGGCAGACCGATCAGCGGCCCGAAGGGACTGGCGGCGAAGGCAGCGTCGGCGTCGCCGGAGGACTGAAGGGCGCCGAAGTCGTAGTCGGGATTGCCCGTCTGCCCGCCGGCCGCGAAGCCGGCAAAGGGATTGGCCTCGCCGCCGGCGGCGTCTCCGTCACCGGCGCCAGGCGGCGCGGTCTGATCCCCGCTTGAGCCGCCGGCGAAGGGGTTCGCCCCGCCACCGAAGCCCGCGAAGGGGTTGCTGCCGGGCGTGGCGCCAGTGCCCGCGAAGGGATTGCCGCCTGGGAAATCGCCGGCGACGTTGCCGAAGATGTCCTCCGGCCCATCGATGCCCGGCAGGTCGAGCAGGCGGCCGAACGGGCTCTGTGCCAGCAGGCTCGCCAGGTCGGACCCCTGGCCGCCGGCCGGACCTCCGCTGGTCTCGTCGCTGCCGGAGGGTGCGCCGCCGAACGGGTTGGCCCCGCCGCCGAACGGACTGCCGCCCATTGACCCGGCGCCGTCGGTGCCGCTGGCATCAGGGTCACCGAAAGCGCTGAAGTCGTAGACCGGGCCGGCCTCGCCCCCCTGGCCGCCAGCAGCCGCGCCGCCGAACATGGCGAGCAGCGGCGAGTCGGCCGAGTTCCCGAAGGCGCTGAAGTCGTACTGGCCGCCATTCTCCGCGGCGGGCTGCCCGCCGGGCAGCGTGCCGAACCCGCCGCCCGGGCCGGCGACAGCGACGTCGGACTCGCCGCCGACGCTGGTCGCCACCACGTACTGGTTGTTCGCGCCGTCCACGGTCACCACGTCGCCTCCCGCATGCTCGCCGCTGTAGTCGAAGCGGACGACGAACTGGTTGTTGCCGCCGTCCACGTGCACGGTATTGCCGCCGCCGGTGGCGTTGTCGAAGATCACGACGAACTTGTTGTTGCCGCCCTCGATCGAGATGTCGCTGCCGCCGGCAGAACCGTCGACATGCAGGACGAACTCGTTGTTGCCGCCCTTCACCGCGAGATCGGCGCTGCGCGAGGCGGCATCGGCCGCCTGATCGTAGGTGTACTCGACCACGAAGCGGCTATCGCCGCCCTCGATGACGGTCTGGTCGCCCCCTTGGCCGAAGCCGCCCGGCCCCTCGCCGGCATACTCCACCGGCCCTTCTCTACCCGCGTAATCCATGTGACCCCTCTCCGCTCCCTCGTTACCAGCTCAGCGTACCGGCGCCTCGGCCGGCCTGCGGCGACGCCGCGATCATCGCCCGGCTGACGCCGCGGCGGATGTCGTGCGCGCTTGCCAGACGCTCGTAGAGCGCCTCCGACTCTCCCCAGCGGATCGCGTGTTGCAGCGCCGCCAGATTCTCTGAGTACCTGCCCATCATCTCGAGCAGCGCCGCCCTGTTGTGCAGCATCACGTCGCGCCACAGCGCCGGATCGGCACCGGCGATGCGCGTGAAATCGCGGAAGCCGCCGGCGGCGTACTTCATCACCTCGCCCTGCAGCGCGCCCTCGACGTCGCTCGCCGTATTGACGACGTTGAAGGCGAGCAGGTGCGGAAGATGCGAGATGACGGCCAGCACGCGGTCGTGGTGCGCCGCCTCCATGATCTCGACCCGCGCGCCGAGCGCGCGCCAGAGTCCGCCGACCGCCTCCACCGCATCCGGGTCGGTGCGGCCGGACGGCGTGACGATGCACCAGCGCCCCTCGAACAGCCGGTCCGTCGCGGCGCCCGGCCCGGACTGCTCACCGCCGGCGATCGGGTGCGCCGGCACGAAGCGGGTGAGGTCGAGATGCGGCGCGACGAAGTCGACGACGCGCCCCTTGACCGAGCCGACATCGGTGACGATGGCATCGGGCCGCAGGGCCGGCGCAATGGCGCGCGCGACCTCGCCCGCCGCACCCACCGGCGTGCCGAGAATGACCAGGTCGGCACCCCGAACCGCTTCCGCCGGATCGGGCGTCGCGTCATCCGCCAGACCGAGCGCCAGGGCCTGCATCCGGGTTTCCGGCTGCCGCGCAGCGCAGACCAGGCGCTCGGCCAGCCCAAGCCGGCGCATGTCGCGCGCGATCGAGCCGTTGATCAGCCCGATGCCGATCAGGGCCACCTGCCCGAAGCGCGGCGGCGCGGCGCCGCTCAAGCCGTCCTCCGCATGCGCCGGAGACGGTCGGCGAGAAGAAAGGCCAGTTCGAGGCTCTGCGCCGCATTCAGCCGCGGGTCGCAATGCGTGCGGTAGCGTGCGGGCAACCCGGCATCCGAGGCATCGCCGCTGCCGCCGGTGCATTCCGTGACGTCCTGGCCGGTCATCTCGACATGCAGGCCGCCGGGATGCGTGCCTTCCGCCGCATGCGCCGCGAAGAAGCCCTCGACCTCGCCCAGGATGCGCTCGAAGCGCCGGGTCTTCAGGCCGCTGTCGGAGGTGACGGTGTTGCCGTGCATCGGGTCGCAGGCCCAGACCAGCCGCCGGCCCTCGCGCCGCGCGGCGCGCAGCAGCGGCGGCAGGTGGCGCGCCACGCCGTCCTGGCCGAAGCGGGTGATCACCGTCAGCCGCCCAGGCTCCCGCCGCGGATCGAGCGCATCGCAAAGCCGGACGAATCCGTCCGGATCGAGGCTCGGTCCGGCCTTCAGCCCGAGCGGATTGGCGATGCCGCGGAGGTACTCGACATGCGCCTCCGCCGGGTCGCGCGTGCGGTCGCCAACCCAGACGAGATGCCCGGCGGTGTTGTACCAGGCGCCGCTGGTCGAATCGACGCGCGTCATGGCTTCCTCGAAGCCCAGGAGCAGCGCCTCGTGCGAGGTGTAGACCCGGGTGCGCGCGACCGCCGGCGTGCTGTCGCCCGACACGCCGCAGGCCGCCATGAAGCCCAGCGCCTCGGAGATGCGCGCGGCGGCGTCCTGGTAGAGCCGCGCCTGCGGCGTCTCCCCGACGAAGCCGAGATACCAGTCGTGCACGCGGCTGAGCGCGGCATAGCCGCCCTCGGTGAAGGCACGCACCAGGTTCAGCGTGGCCGCGGCCTGGGCATAGGCCTGCAGCTGCCGCTCCGGGTCCGGCCGGCGCGCCGCCAGCGTGAAGTCCAGCGCGTTGACGATGTCGCCGCGGTAGCTCGGCAGCTCCACCTCGCCCTGCCGCTCGACCGGCGAGGAGCGCGGCTTGGCAAACTGGCCGGCCAGCCGCCCGACCTTCACCACCGAGGTACCGGCGCCGAAGATCAGCACCACCGCCATCTGCAGCAGCACCCGCAGCGAGTCACGGATCGTGTCCGGGTGGAACTCCGCGAAGCTCTCGGCGCAGTCGCCGCCCTGCAGCAGGAAGGCACGGCCCTCCGCCACCGCCGCCAGCTCCGCCTGCAGCGCCCGCGCCTCGCCGGCGAAGACCAGCGGCGGGTAGCCGCGCAGCCGCGCCTCGACCCGGGACAGATGCGCCGCATCCTCGAAGTCCGGCAGCTGCCGCGCCGGAAGGCGCCGCCAGCTGTCCGGGCTCCAGCCTGGGGCCGGCAGCGTCGCCGCGCCGGGCGCGGCGGGGGACATCGGCAGGTCCGGCATCACCGTGCCACCTCCGCCAGGTCGGGCATGGCGGAGTACCCGCCCTCGGCGAAGCGCACGGCTTCCGCCGCGGCGGCCAGCACGGCCTGCGCCTTGTTGCAGGACTCTTCGTACTCGGCATCCGGGTCGGAATCGGCGACCACGCCTCCGCCGGCCTGGACATGCAGCATGCCGTCCTTCACCAGCCCGGTACGCAGCCCGATGCAGGTGTCGACATTGCCGTCGGCGCCGAGATAGCCGACGGCGCCGGCGTAGAAGCCGCGCCGGGTTGGCTCCAACTCCTCGATGATCTCCATCGCGCGGATCTTCGGCGCGCCAGAGACGGTGCCGGCCGGGAAGCCGGCGCAGAAGGCGTCGAGCGCGTCGGCGCGGGCGGGATCGAGCTGCCCCTCGACATTCGAGACGATGTGCATGACGTGGCTGTAGCGTTCCACCACCATGCGTTCTGTCACGCGGACCGTCCCGACGCGCGCGACCCGCCCGACATCGTTGCGACCTAGATCAAGCAGCATCAGGTGCTCCGCCAGCTCCTTCGGGTCTTCCAGCAGCGACCGCTCTAGCGCGTGGTCCTCCTCCACCGTCGCGCCGCGCCGGCGCGTGCCGGCAATGGGCCGCACCGTCACCGCGCCGTCTCGCACGCGCACCAGGATTTCCGGCGAGGAGCCGACGAGCGCGAAATCCCCGAGATTGAGGCAGAAGGAGAAGGGCGAGGGATTGAGGCGCCGCAGCGCGCGGTACAACGCCAGCGGCGAAAGCTGAAAGGGCATGGAGAAGCGCTGCGAGGGCACCACCTGGAAGGCATCGCCGGCGGCGATATAGGCCTTCGCCCGCTCGACGATGCCGCGGTACTGCTCGCGCGTCAGGTTCGAGACCGGCCGGATCGGCGGCGCCGGCCGCGCCGGCACCGGCATGCGCGGCAGGCTGCGCCCGAAATCGGTGACGACATCGGCCAGCCGCTCGCGGGCGCGGTCATAGGCGGCGCCGGCGGAGAGCCGCGGCTCCGGATAGACCGGCGTCACCACCGTGACCTGGTCGAGCACGTTGTCGAAGACCGCGATCACGGTCGGGCGCATCAACATGGCGTCGGGCAGGCCGAGCTCGTCCGGGTTCATCGCCGGCAGCCGTTCGATCAGGCGGGCGAAGTCGTAGGCGAAGAAGCCGATCAGGCTGGCGCTGCCGGGCGGCAGGCCCGGCGGCAACGCGATCCGGCTCTCCTCCACCAGCGCCCGCAGGCTTGCCAGCGCGGGCAGCGGCGAAACCTCCCAGTGCTCCTCGCCCAGGCGCACGGCACGGTTCACCTCCGCCCGCAGGCCCTGGCAGCGCCAAATCAGGTCCGGCCGCAGGCCGATATAGGAGAAGCGGCCGCGCGCGGAGCCGCCCTCGACCGATTCCAGCAGGAAGCCGTGGCGCGCGCCTTCCGCGAGCTTCATCATGGCCGCGACCGGCGTGTCGAGGTCGGCGACCAGCCTGGTCCAGACCACCTGCGACCGGCCGGCCTCGTAGGCGTCGAGGAAGGCGTCACGCTCCGGCCAGACCTGCATTCCCATCCGTCTCATGACTGAACCAGCTCCCCTGCGGCCGGTCCGGCCGCGCCGCACAGCGCCGCGGCATCGGCCGGCTGGCGCATCAGGCTTTCGCCCACCAGGAAACCCCGCGCGCCGGTCGCGCGCAGGCGCGAGACATCGGCGGCCGAGGCGATGCCGCTTTCGGAGATCGCCAGGCGGTCCGCCGGCACCTGCGGGGCGAGCCGCGCGGTGACGGCAAGGTCCACGGCCAGGCTGCGCAGGTCGCGGTTGTTGATGCCGATGAGCGGCGAGCGCAGCCGCAGTGCCCGATCCAGCTCCGCCTCGTCATGCACCTCGAGCAGCACGTCTAGCCCAAGCTCCCGCGCCGCCGACTCGAGCTCGGCCGCCTGCGCATCGCCGAGCGCGGCCATGATCAGCAGCACCGCATCCGCGCCGATCGCGCGCGCCTCGACGACCTGATAGGGATCGAGCGTGAAATCCTTGCGCAGCACGGGCAGCGCCGCCGCGGCGCGCGCCGCCATCAGGTCGGCGTCGGCGCCGCCGAAATGCGCCTCCTCCGTCAGCACCGAAAGGCAGCAGGCGCCGGCCGCCGCATAGCCGCGCGCGACCTCGGCCGGATCGGCCGCCGCGCTGATGGCACCGCGGCTCGGGCTGGCCCGCTTGAACTCGGCGATCAGCCCGGCACCACCCGCCGCCGCCGCGCGCCGAAGCGCCGGCGCGAAGCCGCGCGGCGGCGGTGCCGCAGCCGCCGCGGCCGCCACCGCGGC
>NZ_SMSJ01000170.1 GCF_004355005.1 Dankookia rubra | reverse complement strand
TCGGGCACATGCGCAGGCTATCGAAGCTGCCCGACCGCGTTCGCAGCTTCTTCGGGCACAAGACTTTTCGCTACGCCGCCTGATTCAAGATCGCCCAGGCCGGATCAATAATATAGGGGTTTCCCGCACTACTCGGGTTTTTGGAACTGTTTCCCGTCCCCTGGCCGATGGCGGAGAGGGCTTCCGCGATGGCGCGGGTCGCGTCGCCGCGGCTGGTGCAGATGCCGGGGAAGGCCGCCATGGCGTGGTCCGGATCTCGCAGGACGATGCCGGCGTGGACCATCTGCATGGCGGGGCTCTCACTGGCAGGCTGTGGCGGCTCTGGGCGGGTTGGGGCGGTGCTCCACTCCACGGTGGCCCCCTCCCCCAGCAGGGTCGCCAACGCGGCCGCGGCGGCGGCGCGGTGCCGCCCACGAACGGCCACGCGGGTCCACTGGGTCAGGCCGGGCAGGCGGACCCTGGCTACGTGCCAGAAACACATGACGGCCTCGCCCATGATCTTGGTCCGGGCGGGACCGGCCCAGCCGTCGCCGAAGGTGGCAGAGACGGCCAAGGCTTCTGGCGAGGCAGCGGCGACCAGGTCTCCGGCGGCTTGGGCAGAGAGCGTGAGAGCGGCGTTCGCTGCCTCCCATATCCCGGCGGAGCTGAAGCCGCGGAGGCGGTCAGAGAGGCGCCGGGCGTCGACCTCCCGGTCATGGGTGGCGTCGGAATCCAGGCTGCGCAGGGCCTCGGCCAGCAGGCGGACGGCGCCCCTATCCTTGCGGTTCACCACGAAGCCGCGGGCTGCGGCGACGGCCTCGGGGTGGAGCATCTCCAGATCCCGGGCGCTGACCAACTCATCGACGCGCCGCCCATCTTCCAGGGGGAGCTTGGAAAGCGACATGGTCAGGAGCGGCCGAGAGGCATCGCGGCGGCGAGGCCGAGACCGCTGCTCAAGCTGCTCGAGTTCATCGACCGAATACAGGCGGACTAGGGCATCGGCGACGGGATCGCGGTGGCCATAGCGCTCGGCTCGCCGAACGGTCCCGTCGGTCATTCGGTGAAAGGAGGGGACGAGGATATAGCCGCGCTCCTCTATCGGCACCGGACGGCCGTGCCGGAGCAGGGCTCGGGTGATCTCGACATCCCGGGAGGGCGGAAGCGGGCGTCCCTCATCGAACTGCGCTCGGACGTCCTCGGCGATGTTGAGGCCGCGGCCGGCACCAAAGTGGATCCAGCGGACCTCTTCTCGCGTCGGGCCCGTGGCAAGGATCGCTTGGCGCGCCTTATGCAGATCCTGGGCATGGCGGTTCAGCCCCTTTGGGCCGCCAATCATCGCTTTGCCGTCGAACAGCCAGGCTAGGATATCGGCTCGATCTGCGGATGCTGTGGCCTTGTTGGTGGCGGTGGTCACCCGCTTGGTGTCGCCACCCTTGCCGGGTGTCAGGCTGCTATAGGTCCCCATACGGTCATGGGCGACTACATGACGGACACCCGCATCAGCATGCTGGATGACGATAGAGGTGCGGAGCTTTCGCTCCGGCCACCAGGTCGCCAGGAAGTCGAGTTGGTTTTTCGCGTCGCACAGAAGCGGCGAGAGTTCAGCCATCCAGGGTGCGAGGTCGTGCGCGTGCTGCATTCGCACTCGGCCGTCGAACACAGCCACGAGTTCCGTAATTTCGTCCTCGGGGCAATGCTCGACCATTTCGGCAATCAGGCGCAGGAGGAGGGCCTGCGTGCCGACCATGCGGTTGTGCTCGCGCAAGGTGGTGGTCCGCTCGCGCAGGGTGTCTGGCCGCATGTTCGGGCGAACGGCTGAGGCGTCCTGCGACTTCGCTTTCCAGACCCAACGTGAGGCGCTCCGCCAGCCGCCAGGGTCCGATACGGCGGCCATGGCTTTGGGTGACATGGGTCCGCTCACGAGCGCGTCGCGCGCGGCCCGTAGGAGCCGCCGGCACTCAGCCATGTCGTGAAGGTCGTGGTAGGACGCTCCAGCTTCCCACGACCAGAGATCGGTCTGGAGCATGTCGGGCCAGACTTCGGGCTGGATGCGGTCCAGGCTTAGACCGGCATTGGTCCGACCGGCTTCTTCGGTGTCCTCCTCGTTGATCGGCGCCAACCGCGAAAGTAGCTGGTCAAGATCCATCTCGTCGCAGATCAGGGCATCGAAAGGTGGAACCTCGACCTTGATGGTACCGCCTTTTTCGCCGCCCTCAGTCCCGCGCTTCTCAAGGGTCACGTGCCGGCGGAACTGCTTCTTGAGCGACCGGACCATGGTTCCCCAACCAGCAAAAACGACGATGTCACCATCGAGGTCGTTGGAGAGGTAGCCGCACGGGGGCAGGGTTCGGTTCGGGTTGTTAGGATGGCGGCTGCAGTAGACGAACCGCCCCGCTGCATTCTCGCCGTCCTCAGCATCGTCCGGGCGGATTCGGGCTTTGCATGCCTTGTTGCTGTCTAGACCAGCAGCGTTCGCCTGGCGCCGAAGCGCATGTGCAGGACACATCCGCTCGCCCGGTGAGGCTGGGTTCTCAGCGTCGTAGCCTAGATACCACGACGTCCTGATGCCGTGTGGCTCGCCGGCCTTCCTGCATGCGGCAACGACGGCTTTAGCCAAAAGGTGGTTCGCACAGACTATGGCCATACGCCGCCGTAGACCGAGGACCGTCGGGTTTTTGACGATCGCATCGACGGCGCAGGTGGCAAGCCACCAGGTCTTTCCGCCCGACATAGAAGACTGAATGAGTTCGAGCCCCGCGGAGCCACGCGGCAAAGCCTCAATCGTGTGCGGTTCAGGCTGGGGCAGAAAGGCGGGCGGTGGTGTTGCGTTATGACCCCATGCCACCTCCGCAACTGCGCGGCGGATGCGCGCCTCCACCCGGCCGAACTCCTCCGGGATCCAACTGGAGATGCTGGCCTGAAGAAGGCTGCTGGTCTCATCCAATGTGACGGTTTGCGGTAGGGGCGGCGGTTCTGGCGGCAGGGCGGCCGTGATCGCGGCCCGCAGAGCATCAAGCCCATGGATCGCCGCCCAGTCGTTCCAATCGCTCCCTTCGTCATCGACCTCGAAGCTTGGCACGATAGCCGTGCCGCCGGTGGCCTTGGCTGCGGCTTCGGCAGCCTCACGACCGACGTTCGGGAGGGGCTTCGCCCGGCGAGGGAGGTGGTGGTCGTTGTCGCCGCAAAAGCCGACCCGGAGCCCGGGGTACTGCGCGAGGTAGTGCTGGGCGATCGCTACGTAGTTCGCCTTGGTGAACGCCACCGCGACAGCGACGTCCGGCACCTCCCGCAGCGTCGCGCCGGTGGCGAAGCCCTCTCCGATGAGCAGCACGCCACCGGGCCGGACATCGCCCATTAGGAGGTGCGTGCCGCGGACCTGACCACCCTTGGCAAAGAGCTTCCGGCCGTCCGGCGCGATGGACTGCAAGCCACGCAGCTTGCCGTCCAGGTCGAACATCGGCACCCGCAGCCGGCCGCGCCGATCGACGCGCAGCCCGGTGCCGGTGATGCCTTTCGCCCGGAAGTAAGCGTGATCCAGTGGGGCGGGCGGCGAGCCTTCCCAGACGATGGCGCTACGCCGCGCGACGGTATTCTGCCGAGCTTGCCGGCGTTGTTCGGCCGCGGCATTGGCCTCGGCCGCGGTGGCCAAGGCGGCATCCCGAGTCGCAGCGGACATTTTGGGCAGCGGGCCGTTCGCCTTCCACGGCGCCGCGAACCCGGTCTTGAAGTTCTCGATGAACCCGGCCGGGCGAACCCCATCGAGATAGCCGCGATAGCGGCCCGACTTTCGTGCCCCCCGGTCGCCTTCGGCAGCGGCGCGATGCCACTGCCCGTCCATGACCGGAATGCCCTTCAGACGCAGGCCACCGGCACGGATCGCATCGCCGAACTCGGCGAGGCCCTCAGCCTCGTTGAAGGGGCGGGTGGCACTCATCCGGCCCAGGTATCTCCGCGCCGCGCCATGACCCGGCCGAAGACTTCGGCGAGCTTGGCAATCTGCCGCGCGGTCAAGGGATGGCGCTGCCCGGCTACGCTACGCGCGAACTCGGCCTCCCACGCGGAGCACCATTCAGAATTCGCCTCGAGCCACCGAAGCTGGCCTTGGGGGCTCAGCCCACGTCGCGGCAGTGCAGGCGGCGCCTTGGCCTCCGAGCCGCGGACGGCGAAGCCGACGAGGTCGTCCCACGTCCAGCCAGCGGCCTTCAACGTCCGCGTGGCGAAGGCTGCGGCGTTTGCGCGCTCGCCGTCGTGCTCCGAGCCGAGCAGGCCACAAAGGCGCGCCAGCTTTGTCGCGTCTTTCTCTTTGAGCGCTCCGGGCATCACGGCTGTGCCCAGTTGATGATGCGTTCGGGAGCACCTTCCCGGATGTCGCCGACCGCCTTGCGCGGGCCGGCGAGCACCCCTATGTCGCTCGTGGACACCTTTTTTAGGCCGCTTCGTCCCCTGGCCGGGGGGCGGGCGGCCGTCCTTTTTAAGCGGCGAGCGAGCTGGAAGCGGGGGCGGTTAGGCCGAGCAGGTCGGCAGCCGCAGGCGCCAGTGCCGGGTCGACATACATCCGCCCTCGAATTCGCTCAGACGGAATCTGCCCGTTTGTCAGCAGCGAGACTACGCTGCGGCCGTAGCCAGCGCGCATGAGGATCGGATGATCTGCCGGCACGCCACGAGTGTGCGCTACGCGCCGAACCTCAAGGCTGAATTGGGAAGTCCCAAGGAGGGAGGGGGCGGAGGTTGAACCGAGCAGTTCGGTTTTGGTCACGGAATTGCGTCCTTTCCTTATGGAGAGGACCGCTAACCGTCACATCATTGCGCCATGCTTTGGGGTGGTAAATCCCTGCAAGGTGCGTTACGTAGGGCATTGTGTATTGGATTGCGCTACGTTGTTTGATGTGACGGGCGGTCCATAGCTTAGGAGAGCGTCGCTTCGGGGTGGTAGCCGGGGCGGCGCTTTTCGCCTTTAAGCACCTATGTGTCGAAACCATAGCAGTGCAACTAGGCGAAGCGGCCCAGTCAGCAATCTGCGGAGTGACGACACAACCCGTCAAATCGGTTCTCCTGCGAGCCCATTGGCGGATATAATTCCTCACACATCACATCGCAAACCAAACAGTCCAGTAAAACTGGGATATGACGGCTTCGTGACATGTACGCATTTTGCGAATACTGCCATGCTGCAGACGATCTATCAGAAAGCATAGAAATATCTCCAGCGTCGCCTACGCATTTTGCGTAGAATCTTCCCTAATGTTCATCCAGCTCAGTCGCTCAGCCTCCGAGCTTCGCTACAGGCGGCGTAGACGGCCGCAGCGTCACACCGCGCTCGTCTACAGTTACATCAGCCGCTGGGTACACCGCACGAGCCAAAGCCAAGTTCTCAATAAATCTCGGCTTAAAATGGAACAACTCTTTATAGCTTGTTCCAAACTGAGCCTGTAATGCCTTCCAAGTAATAGGCCGTGATCCCGGCAGAACATGTAACCTGTAGGCAAGCCAGCAATACAGGTCTAAAGCCATGCTGTTGTTTGATAGCGCCCGGATTGCGGCTTCTTCAAGTGGCACAGGATGCTTCTTAAGCTGCTCAAAGAAACTCTCAGAAAGTTTCACTGTATCGACAAACAGATTACCTTGGTCGCTTTCCTCAGCACTCAGGAGAAAGGCCTCGTCGAC
The DNA here is from genome assembly GCF_004355005.1 of Dankookia rubra. Classification (GTDB taxonomy): domain Bacteria; phylum Pseudomonadota; class Alphaproteobacteria; order Acetobacterales; family Acetobacteraceae; genus Paracraurococcus; species Paracraurococcus ruber_A. Next base: position 734 of record NZ_SMSJ01000170.1, on the reverse strand, counting down.
GATATTCTGGTTGACTAGGCCGCCTCGCCCGCCAGCCTGAACATGGAAAGTCAGTCGGCATCGGCTGATCCGCTCAGCCTGCTCCCTAACCTCTTTGATGGACTTGCCGCCGATCGGGATGCCGAGCCGGGCCAGCCATGCGCGTAAGCTGCGGCCAAGCTCCACCTCCCTGCTGTTCGTCTTAAGGGCCTCACTCTGTAGGAACAGCAGGATCAACCGGGCACGGCTGCCATACGGGACGCCAACCCATTGCAAGGCGTCTGGGGCATCGCGAGAGTCCACAGGCTTTCGGCCAGGCTCGACCAGGAGCCGCACCCGATCCGATATAATCTGCCATGGTTGGTCGTCGGGCAAACGGCGGTGAGGCAGCGCGGCCTGCGCCCAGCCCGAGTAGATGAAGCCGATGCCGCCATCCTCGTCGCCCATATATGCGGCTGCGGCCTCTACGACACGACGATCGACGTCGGCGCCTAGAGCGGCTTCTTTGCCATGTTGATCGAGAAGACGATGTACGGTGCCCATGCTCACCCCCGGGCTACTTCGGCAATCTCGCCGATTTGGTCGGTCATGTCGCCGAGGACTCTTGCGATGGAGGTACTAGAGAATCTTAATTGAATTCTATTATTATTGATCCGGCCTGGGCGGTCTTGAAGGCGAGTAGGATCCGTCCAGGTTGGGGGCATGAAGCATGTGGACATGCGCAAGCTGCCGGCGGCGGCGCAAGAGGAACGTCG
>NZ_SMSJ01000016.1 GCF_004355005.1 Dankookia rubra | reverse complement strand
GAAGCTCGGCGAGCGCGGCCGCATCCTGATCCGCGCCAGCGGCACCGAGCCGGTGATCCGCGTCATGGCCGAGGCGGAGGACGAGGCGCTGGTCAACGACACGGTGGAGACCCTGGCGGAGGCCATCCGCGCGCGCGCCAAGGTTCCCGCGTGAAGGGCCGCGTCCTGATCGTCGCCGGGTCGGACAGCGGCGGCGGCGCGGGCATCCAGGCCGACATCAAGGCGGTGACGGCGCTCGGCGGCTTCGCCGCCACCGCCGTCACCGCCCTGACCGCGCAGAACACCGAGGGCGTGCACGGCGTGCTGCCGATCCCCGTCGCCTTTATCCGCCAGCAGATCGAGGTGGTGCTGCGCGACATCGGCGCCGACGCCTTGAAGACCGGCATGCTGCACGACGTCCCGACGATCGAGGCGGTTTGCGACGCGCTGGCCGCCGAGGCGCCCGGCCTGCCGCTGGTGGCGGACCCGGTCATGATCGCCAAGGGCGGCCACCCGCTGCTGCAGGCGGACGCGGTCGAGACCCTGAAGCGCCGGCTGCTGCCGCTGGCGGCCGTCATCACGCCGAACCTGCCGGAGGCCGAGGTGCTGCTCGGCCGCCCCATCCCGGATGCCGCGGCGATGCCGGAGGCGGCGCGGGCGCTGCTCGGCATGGGCCTCCGCGCCGTGCTGCTGAAGGGCGGCCACCTGGAGGGCGAGCGTCTCGTCGACATCCTGGCGGCGCCCGGGGGGATCACGCGCTTCGAGGATGCGCGGATCGAGACCCGCCACACCCACGGCACCGGCTGCACCCTGGCCTCGGCGATCGCCGCCGGCCTGGCGCAGGGCATGGCGCTGGTCGACGCGGTGGCGCGGGCGCGGGCCTATGTCCGGGCGGCGATCCTGGCGGCGCCCGGCCTCGGCCGCGGCCATGGGCCGCTCGGCCACGGCGTGACGCTCGACCCGGCGCGGCTGGCCGGCCTGTGATGCGCCGCTTCCCCTTCGTCACGGTCGACGTCTTCACCGACCGGCGGTTCGGCGGCAACCAGCTGGCGGTCTTCCCCGATGCGCGCGGCATCACGGATGCCGAGATGCAGGCGCTGGCGGCCGAGCTGAACCTTTCGGAGACCACCTTCGTCCTGCCGCCCGCCGACCCCGCGAACACCGCCCGGGTCCGCATCTTCCACCGCACCGCGGAGATGCCCTTCGCCGGCCATCCCAACGTCGGCACCGGCTTCGTCCTCGCCGACCGTGCGGTGGACGGCCTGCTGCGCTTCGAGGAGATCGCCGGGCTGGTCGAGGTGCGGCTCGACCGCGGCGCGGCCGGCGCGGTCTCCGGCGCCACCATCGCCGCGCCGCAGCCGCTGGCGATCGGCGACGCGATGCCGGTGGAGCTTGCCGCCGCCTGCGCCGGGATCGCGCCGGAGGGCATCGTCACCGCCCGCCACCCGCCGACCATCGCCGCCGATGGCGGCAATCCGCGCCTGCTGCTGGAGGTGACGGCCGAGTCGATGGCCGCCGCCGCGCCCGACCTGCCGGCCTTCCGCCGCGCGGTGGCGGCGACGCCCGCGCTCGGCGGCAAGCTCTCACTCTACCTTTATCGCCGGGACGGTGCCGGGCTGCGCGCGCGGATGTTCTCGCCGTTGTCGGGCACCTGGGAGGATGCGGCGACCGGCAGCGCGGCGACGCCGCTGGCCGGCTTCCTGCTGCACCTGTCGGGCGCGGAAGCGGGCGCCTGGGACATCCTCCAGGGGATCGAGATGGGCCGTCCGAGCCTGCTGCGCACCACCGCGCGGCGGACCCCGGAGGGCATCCGCGCCACGGTCGGCGGCGGCTGCGTGCCCGTGCTGCGCGGCGAGGCGATGCTGTGACGCGGCCCGCCGGGAGCGCGGCCGCGGCGCGCGGCCAACCCTGACGCACGACGTTCCGACCGGTGGCCCGCGGGGACGGGGCGCCAAATGGCGCCGGCCGCCGATGCGGCGAGGCCAGGCCCTGCGGCGGCACGGCGCCCGGCGTCCGAGGGGCACGAGGGCACGGGCTTCGCGCGCTCGGCATCAGTCCGCCGGCGGCGGCTCCCGCTCCAGCCAGCCTTCCACGTAGGCCTTCTTCACCAGCACCATCCCGAGCGCCGAGAGCGGCGCCGCCAGCGCCACGCCGAGCAGCCCGAACAGCGCCCCGGTCAGCACCTGGACGATCAGCAGCAGCGCCGGCGGCAGGTCGGCGGTGCGGGCCTGCACCATCGGCGTCAGGAAATTCCCCTCCACCGTCTGCACCGCGACGATCAGCCCGACCACCCAGAGGCCGAGGATCGGCTGTTCCGTGACCGCCAGCAGCACCGCCGGCACGCCGCCGATCACCGGGCCGAGCACGGGGATGAAGTTCAGCAGGCCGATGATGGTCGCCAGCAGCCCGGCCAGCGGCACGCCGAGCGCCCAGAGCCCGAGCCAGGTCAGCGTGCCCGCCACCACCATGGCGAAGGCCTGGCCCAGCAGCCAGCCGCGCAGGGTATGCGCGATCTCGGCCAGCGTGTCCTGCACCCGGCCGTCGAGCCGCGGGTCGAAGAGGCTGCGCAGGCCCGAAAGATAGCCGCCCGGCTGCACCGCCAGGTAGAGCGCCACCAGCACCACCAGGACCAGGTTGCCGAGGCTGCCGAGCGTGCTGCCCGCCGCCTTGGCCGCGGTGGCCGCGGCATTCTCCACCCCGCCGCTGCCCATCAGCTGGCCCGGCGCCGCCTGGCGCAGCACCCAGTCGCCCCAGGCGGTGCCGGCCAGGCGGCCGCGCAGCGTCTCGATGCTCTTCGGCAGGGACTGCGCGAACTGCGTCGCCTGCTCGGCCAGCGGTCCGGCGGCGGCCCAGGCGGCGAGGCAGAGCGCGGCGACCACCAGCAGCGCCACCAGCAGCACCGCGGCCCAGTCTGGCATCCCGGTGCGCCGTGCCAGCGGCTCGGCCCCGGCGCGCAGCGCCAGGGCCAGCAGCACCGCGGCGAAGCCGAGCAGCGGGACCTCCGGCACCAGCCAGAGCAGCAGGAGGAGCAGTCCGAGGAGGACCAGCACGGAGCCTTGCGCACGCGTCATGACGGGCGAACGGACGGTGGCGCTGGCGGTTCCGCTGGCGGACCGGATTGCTGCGGGCCGCGGCATCCGCGTCGCGTCAGTCGGCGCGGATGTTCGCCTCCCGCACCACCCGGCCGTGCAGGGCGAACTGGCCCTCGAGGAAGCCGGCGAACTCCTCCGGCGTGTTCGGCCGCAACAGCCCGCCGAGCGCCACCAGCTTCTCCGCGACCGCCGGCTCGGCCGCGGTCGCGTTCAGCGCGGCGTTCAGGCCGCGGCGGATCTCCTCCGGCGTGCCGGCCGGCAGGAAAATGCCGTTCCACTCATAGGTCTCGAAGCCCGGCAGGGTCTCGGCGACCGCCGGCACGCCGGGCAGGACCGGCACGGGCTCGCGGCCGGTATGGGCGATGACGCGCGCGGTGCCGGCGCGGAAATGGCCGACGCTGCCGGGGACGTTGCTGAACTGCAGCTGGATGCGGCCGGTCACCATGTCGTTCCGCGCCGCCGGCGCGTCGCGGTAGACCACGTGGCTGATCTGCACCCCGGCCATGGCGTTGAACAGCGCCAGGGTGATGTGCTGGGCCGAGCCGATGCCGGAGGTCCCGGCATCGATCGTCGCCGGCGCCGCCTCCGCCGCCGCGATCAGCTCCGCCACCGTGCGCGGCGCGAAGTGGTGGGACCCGACGATGGTGTTCGGCGTGACCAGCGACAGGAAGACGGGCAGGAAGTCGCGCCGCGTGTCGTAGGGCAGCTTCGGCCCGAACAGCGCCGGGTTCACCGAATGCGCGGTCGCGTCATAGAGCAGCGTGTGGCCGTCGGGCGGCGCGCGGGCGACGACCGAGGCGGCGATGGTGCCCGCGGCGCCCGGCCGGTTCTCCACCACGTAGCTTTGCCCGCTGCGTTCCGACAGCCGGCCGAAGAGCAGGCGGCAGACGATGTCGGCGGTGCCGCCGGCGCCATAGGCGTTGACGACGCGCACCACCCGCGCCTGGCCCCGGGCGGTGGCGGGAGCGGCCAGGGCGGCTCCCAGCAGCGCGCGCCGGCGCATCTCAGGCCGAGGTCGGCATGAAGCGGAAGCCGTCGCCCCAGCGCGTCAGGTGTCCGGTGGAGGGGGAGGGGAAATGCGCGGTGCAGAGCAGCCGGCCGCTGTCGCACTGGTGCTCGAGGAAGCGCCGCCGCGTCACCGCCGACTGCGCCTGGTCGGTGTCGGCGCGCATCGACAGCTCGGGGTAGCGCGCCTGCAGCGGCGAGTGGATCAGGTCGCCGGTCAGCACGCCGGTGGTCTCGCCCTTGCCGAGCTCGACCGCGTAGTGGTCCGGCGTATGGCCCGGCGTCGGGATCAGCCGGACATGGTCGTTCAGCGCGGCGTCCGTCCTCACCATCTGCGCCTGCCCCGCGGCGACGACGGGCAGCACGCTGTCCTCGATCACCGGGTTCGGCGCGCGCGCGTGCTCGGCTTCCCAGTAGGCGTACTCCTTCTCGCCGAAGACGTATTTCGCGCGCGGGAAGGTCGGCACCCAGCGGCCGTTCTCCAGCCGGGTGTTCCAGCCGACATGGTCGACATGCAGGTGCGTGCACATGACGTAGTCGATGTCGTTCACCGAGACGCCGGTCGCCGCCAGGTTCCGTTCCCAGGTATCGGCGGTCTTCATGTGCCAGAAGGGCCGGGCCGGGCGCGGCTTGTGGTTGCCGACGCAGGTATCGACCAGGATGGTGTGGTGCGGCGTGCGGACGAGGTAGGACTGGATGCAGAGCCGCAGCTTGCCCGTGGCCCTGTCGATGGCGCCCTGCTCCAGCCAGGGAAGGTTCTCCTCCAGCACCTCCCGGGTCAGGGAGGGGAAGAACTCCAGCGGGTCGAAGAGCGGCGTCTCCTCCTCGATCACCCGGTGAATTTCCAGGTCGCCCAAGCGGAACTGCGTGCTCATTTTCCATCCCCCGTCCGTTATTCGGGCGAGTGTACCGCCTCAGGCCCGGCGCGCCACCACCGCGACCGGGCCGCCGCCATCGGGGCCCTGGTGCTCGGCGCCGCCGCTGACGAAGAGGTCGGTGCGGCCGACCGCGCCGGCGATCACGCCGCCGACCAGGGCGCGCGCATGGCGCGTCGCGTTGATGTCGCTGTCGTCGGCCATGATGTGGCGCCGGCCGCGGATCAGCCCGGTGGAGGAGGGCTCGGCCTTGGCCAGCACCGCCACCAGCCTCTCGCGCGCGGCCGCCGGCACCTGGCCGTCCTCGGTCGGCAGGCCGGCGGCGCGGAGGGCGGCATGCACCGCGGGCAGGTCGATGGCGTCCTGCATGACGGCATGGGCGATCGCCAGGTCGCCGCCCCAGTCCGGGCTGTTGCCCAGCACGATGACCTCGCACCTCAGCAGCTCGACGCCCGCCGAGGTGCTGGCGCGGCCGGAGAACAGCGACCAGTCGGCGCCGATCGCCGCCTCCGGCACGCTGTCCACCTCGCCGAGGGCGAGCGCCACGCCGAGCGCCGCGGCGCCGCGCGACAATCCCATGGAATGATAGGTGTCCTCGGTCGCCACCGTCCGGCCGCGGGCGCGGGCCGCGGCGATGCGCTCGCTGGTCAGCAGCGGGCATTTCACCTGGACGTAGTGGACCTCGGCGGGATCGGCGATGCCGGCCCCGGCCATGGCGGCGCGGGTGGCGGCGGCGGTGGCCTCGACCTGCGGGCCGCGGCCCAGTTCCTCCGGCGCGAAATCCCGGGTGAAGGCGGTGCCGATGGCGAGCGCGCTGGCCGGCTCGGCCGCCGCCGCCGCGGTCACCGAGAGCACCAGGAAATGCGGCGAGAGCCCGCCCTCCGTGCCGCCCGACATGACCATGGCGACGCGCGCGGCGACGCTCTCCGGCGCCTCGCCCAGCCGCCGCCCGAGCATCAGGGACAGCGCCTGCACCGCATAGGCGCGGGTGAAGTCGTTGACGCAGCCATTGCCCTCGGTCTTGCCGAGCACGGCGACGACCTCCTGCGGGTCGAGCGCGCCGGCATCGAACAGCGCCTCGATCGACGCGGTGTCGCCAGGATGGCGCATGGGGACGCGGTGGAGCAGGGCGCGGCGCGCGGGCATGGGTGGTCCGATCGGCTGGTTCGGTGGCAGCATAGCGGCGGCACCCAGGGAGGCGAGGCATGTACGAGACGCGCGAACGACCAGGCGACGGCTACCGCTACATCCCGGCGGTCTTCCAGTATTCGGCGGGCGTCGCGGCGCTGCCGGGCTTCCGGATCGAGCGGGTGCGCTTCGCCGAGCCGGTGCCGATGGCGGCCGGCTTCGCCCGCATCGCCGACTACCTCAAGGGCATCGGTCGGCCGCTCTCCGCCTTCTGCCAGTGCGAGCTGCGCTCGCCCGGCCAGTTCACCGAGGCAGGCTTCCGGCAGTTCAACCTCGGCTATGCCAAGGTGCTGGGGGAATGGGGGATCCTGACGGGCAGCGACAACCCGGTGGCGCGCAGCAATGTCTGCCCCGAGCTGACCCCGCCGGCCGAGCCCGCCTTCCATGCCTTCTCCTGCACCCTGCCCGATGCCGGCGCCGCGCCGAGCTTCGCCACCGCGGGCAGCGGCGAGAGCACCGAGGGCAAGGGCAGCTACGAGGAGCAGACCATCGCGCTGGGGGATGTCTCCCCCGCCGGGCTGCGCCGGAAGGCCAGCTTCGTGCTCGGCGAGATGGAGCGGCGGATGCAGGCGCTCGGCGGGTCCTGGGCCATGGCGACGGCGGCCCAGGTCTATACCATCCACGACATCCATCCCTTTCTCGGCGACGAGCTGGTGGCGCGGGGCGCGGGGCGGCACGGCGTGACCTGGCACCACTGCCGGCCCCCGGTGGTCGGGCTGGAATACGAGATGGACGTGCGCGGCCTGCCGCTGGAGCGGGTGATCCCGGGCTGAGGGACGGGATTCCGTTGCGGTTCCGGGCATTGCGGCGTATAGGAATATGGTCAACGGCCCCGCCATGCCCGGGCGGGGCGAGGGCGGGTTTGAAAAGCTGAAATCCTCAAATCCTCAAGCCGGGATCGCGCCGGGCCCGGGTTGGCCCGGGCCTGGCGCCGATCCCGGCCGGATCGGCCTCAACTTTCTTGAGCGAGGTTGAGGCGAATTGAGGTTGAAGAGTAAAATCCCGGGCCGGGACGGGGTATGTCCGGAACGGCCGGGAAGACGGCATTTTCCCGTGGGACGCGGGCGTCCGACCCCTGACCCGTTCCGGCGCGCCCGGCACCCTCCGCGTGGCGCCAGCCGGCCCGCAGCAAGGCAGGGAGGGGTTCGCGGAGGGAGTGGACTTGCCGCCCGATCCTGCCCTCAGAAGCTCACCACCGGCTTCGCCCTGGCCTCCGCCGGCACCTCGAAGAACCGCTCCGGCGCGAAGCCGAAGGGTCCGGCGAGCAGGTTGCCCGGCACCGTCTGGATGCGGGTGTTGTAGTCCTGCACGGCGTCGTTGAAGAACTGCCGGGCGAAGGCGATGCGGTTCTCGGTGGTCGCCAGCTCCTCCTGCAGCGCCGTCATGGTGTCGCTGGCGCGCAGCTCGGGCACCGCCTCGGCCAGGGCCAGCAGCCCCTGCACCTGGCGGCCCAGCGCGGCCTCGGCCGCGGCGCGGGCGGGGATGTCGGCGCCGGCGGCGGTGGCGGCGCGGCGGGCCTCGAGGATGCGGTCGAAGATCCCGCTCTCGTGCTTCATGTAGCCCTTCGCGCTTTCCACCAGGCCGGGGATCAGGTCGCTGCGCCGCAGCAGCTGCACGTCGATCTGCGCCCAGGCGTTGCGCACGCGATTCCGCGCGGCGACCAGCCCGTTGTAGAGCCAGGCCAGCAGCACCAGCAGCAGCACGACGATCCCGGGGATCCACCAGGCGGACATCGCAGGCTCCTTCAAAGGCGGAGGACGAGGGAGGCGAGGGCGGCCCCGCCCATCACGGAGAAGAACGAGGCGCCGGCCAGCAGCAGCCCCACCATGACGACCAGCGCGCCGAACAGCGGCACCAGCAGCGCCAGCAGGAAGACCACGAGTGCCGCCTTCCAGCCCGGCAGCGCCGCGATGCCGCGCAGCCCGGCAAGGAGGCCGCCGCCCGGTGCCGGGCCGGCGCCGAGCGCGGCCAGGCGCGCCAGGCGCCGGCCCGGCGCCGGCGTCAGCGCCGCGACCATGCTGGCCCTGGCACGGAAGCCCTTCGCCGCGTCGTGCTGCGGCGCGTGGAAGAAGCCGAGCTCCTGCAGCGCCCCGCCCGGCGGCAGGCCGTCCGCGTCGATCCGGCGGAGCGCGCCGGCCAGCGCTTCCGGGTCGCGCAGCAGCTGCACCGCGACGGCATCGGCCAGGTAGCGCCGCGCCCGCCAGAGCAGGCCGAGCGGCCAGCCGAAGACGAAGAGCATCCAGAGCGAAACGAGCAGCTTCTGCACCAGGGTCAGCAGCATCCAGGGCAGCAGCGGCGCCACCAGCAGCGCGCCGAGCGGCGGCCAGCGCTCGGCGAGGCTCATCACCCGGATCATCTGGTCCATGGACTCCGGCGCGGTGCTGGCGGCGAGGCCGGTGGTCAGCGGCCCGGCCCGCGCCGCCGGCAGCAGGCCGAGCACCGCGCGGGCCAGGTCGCCGAGCGTGGTCCAGGCGGCGCGGCGGAAGGGCAGGTCGAAGACCAGCACCATGGCGCCGAGCGTGCCGAAGACCGCCTGCACCGCGGCCGCCAGCCGCAGGTCGCCGCCGCCGAGGGAGCCGACGAGATGCGCCGCCACCCCCTGCGTCTCCCGCCGGTCCAGCCGTTCCAGCAGGCCGCGCGTGGCGATGATGGCGGCGTCGCGGTGGGAGGCGCCGAAGGCCGCGGCATTGGGCTCCGCCGCATCGACCAGCAGCAGGCGCGGGGTCGGCAGGCCCGCGGCGAGCGAGAGCTCGGCCAGGATGTTGCCGAGCTGGCGTTCCTCCGCATCGGCCTCGCGCGGCGCGCGGGCGGCAAGGTCTGCGGCGGCGGCGGCGACGGCGCTGCGGCGCTGGAAGCCGGCCAGCCGCGCCCAGATGAGCGCGCCGAGCAGCATCCCCGGCAGGACGAGCTGCGCCGCGTGCAGGAAGGAAGGGATGGCGGCGCGGGTGCCGACGGCTCCCTGCGCGTCGAGGATGTCGAGAGCCTGGAAGAAGGCATGGACGCAGCCGCCGATCCAGGCATCGAGCGCCTGCAGCGCCGCCAGCATCGCCGCGGGCGCCAGCCCGATCCAGGCCAGCAGCTTCAGGCCGAGCGCCAGCAGCAGCAGCACCAGCGGCCCGGTGATGGTGCTGAGCACCGCGCCGAGGCCGGCGGCCAGGCCGAGGCAGAGCAGCGCCCAGAGCCGCGCATGGCGGCGGCGCCGGGCCTGCTCGGCGAAGAAGGTCGTGCGCTCCGCCGGGGCGGCGGCGAGATCCGGCATCGTTCCGGCTTACACGGGAACCGGGCGCCGGGACGGAGGCTGGAGCGAAAGTGACGCCGGGCGCGTCGGGCCGGCGCCGCCCCGCGGTCAGGCCGCCAGTGCCGGCTGCGCCCAGCCGGCGGAACCGCGGCCCACCGCCTCGCCCACCAGCAGCAGGGCCGGGCCACCCTGGACCCAGGCCGGCGCCTCGGCCGCGATGGTCTCCAGCGTGCCGCGCAGCACCCTTTGCCGCGCGGTGCCGCCGCGCTCCACCACCGCGGCCGGCGTCGCGGGGGAAAGGCCCTGGGCCACCAGCCCGTCGCGGATCTCCCGCAGCATGGTCAGCCCCATGTAGATCGCCAGGGTCTGCCCCGGCCGCACCAGGCCGGAGACGTCGACGCTGCCGTCGCGCCGGTGGCCGGTGACGAAGGTCACGGCGCGGGCGGCGTCGCGGTGGGTGAGGGGGATGCCGGCGCCGGCGGCGCAGGCCAGTGCGGCGGTCACGCCGGGCACCACCTCGCAGGGGATGCCGGCTGCGGCGAGCGCCTCGGCTTCCTCGCCGCCGCGGCCGAAGACCAGCGGGTCGCCGCCCTTCAGGCGCACGACGCGCTTGCCCGCGCGGGCGAGGCGCACCAGCAGGGCGTTGATCTCCTCCTGCTTCATGCAGTGGTTGGCGCGGGCCTTGCCGACGAAGATGCGCTCGGCATCGCGCCGGGCGAGCTCCAGCACCTCCTCGGTGCCGAGCCGGTCGTGGACGATGACGTCGGCCTCGCCCAGCAGCCGCAGCGCCCGCAGGGTCAGCAGGTCGCCGGCGCCTGGCCCGGCGCCGACCAGGTGCACGATGCCAGGCGGCGCGGCGTCGGCGCCCTCGAGCGCCCGGGCGAAGGCGGCCTCCGCCTCCGCCTCGCGGCCGGCCATGGCGAGGTCGGCGGCCGGGCCGGACAGCGCCGCGTCGAGGAAGCGGCGGCGGGCGACGAGGTCCGGCAGGCGGCGGCGCACCGCGGACTTGAAGCGGTCCGCGAGCGCCGCGACCCGGCCGAGGCCCATCGGCAGCACCGCCTCGATCCGCTGGCGGACCTGCCGCGCCAGGACCGGGGCGGCGCCGCCGGTCGAGATGGCGATGGTCATGGGCTCGCGGTCGATGATCGCCGGCATCAGCGCGGTGCAGAGCGCGGGCTTGTCGACGACGTTGACCGGGATGCCCCGCGCGCGGCAGGCCTCGGCCAGCGCCAGCAAGTCGGGGTCGGCCGCATCGGCACCGATGGCGATGGCGCAGCCGTCCAGCAGCGCCGGCGCGAAGGTCGCGGCGAAGCGGATCTCGGCCCCGGCCTGCCGCAGGATGGCGGCCTTCCGCTCCGCGACCTCGCCGGTGCCGAGGACGAGCGCCACCCGGCCCTTGAGGTCGAGGAAGACGGGGAAGTGCAACATGCAGGCGGGCTCCGGCTCGGGTGCGGTAGATGGCCGGGCGGGCCGGTGATCGCAACACGTGGTGCGAAGGAAGATTGGGGAGGCAACGGTGTTTCCTCCCGTGGGACGCATGCGTCCAATCCCTCCATCCCTTTTTGTGGGTCGGGACCCGCCACACGACGGGTGCCGACCCGCAGAAACAGATGAGGGGGCCTGGGGGAGAACACTTTGCTCCTCCGGCCTTTCTTCAGGCCGCCGACATCGCCGGGTTGGCATGCCGCGCATGCAGGAATTCCAGCACCGCCGTGCGCGCCGCGACGAAGGCCGGGTCGGCCGCCAGCGCCAGCCTGTTGCGCGGCCGCGGCAGTTCGACCTTGAGGATCTCGCCGACCGTCGCATTCGGGCCGTTGGTCAGCATGACGATCCGGTCCGACAGCAGCACGGCCTCGTCCACGTCGTGGGTGATCATCACCACGGTGGTGCCGCGGGCGGCATGGATCTCCATCACCTGGTCCTGCAGGTGGGCGCGGGTCAGCGCGTCGAGCGCGCCGAAGGGCTCGTCCAGCAGCAGCACCTTGGGCCGCATCGACAGCGCGCGGGCGATGCCGATGCGCTGCTTCATGCCGCCGGAGATCTCGGCCGGGCGCTTGTCCTTTGCCGGGGTCATGTGGACCAGCGCCAGGGTCTCCATCACCCATGCGTGCCGCTCGGCCTTCGACATCTTGCGGCCGACGGTCTGGTCCACGGCGAGCCGGATGTTTTCGTAGCAGGTCAGCCAGGGCAGCAGGCTGTGGTTCTGGAAGACCACGGCGCGGTCGGGGCCGGGGCCGTCGATCTCCTTTCCTTCCAGCACCACGCCCCCGGCGGAGGGCGGCAGCAGCCCGGCGATGACGTTCAGCAGCGTCGACTTGCCGCAGCCGGAATGGCCGATGACCGCGACGTACTCGCCGCGGGCGATCTGCAGGTCCACCTGCCGCAGCACCGGGACCGCACTGCGCGGGAACTGGATGGAAAGACGGGAGATGTCGAGGAAGCGGTCCATGCCGGTGTCTCCCGTTATGCCGCCGCGGTGCCGCGGGTGGCCAGCCGGCCGGCCAGCGCCACGATCCGGTCGAGCGCGAAGCCGACCAGGCCGACATAGACCAGCGCGACGATGATGTCGGAAAGGTTGGAGCTGTTCCAGGCATCCCAGACGAAGAAGCCGATGCCGACGCCGCCGATCAGCATCTCGGCGGCGACGATCGCCAGCCATGAGAGGCCGATGCCGATGCGGAGGCCGGTGAAGATGTAGGGCGCGGCGGCCGGCAGCACGATCTTCCAGAAGAAGGCCGGGCCGCGCAGGCGGATCACCGCGGCGACGTTGCGGTAGTCCTGCGGCACGTTGCGGACGCCGACCGCGGTGTTGATGATGATCGGCCACACCGAGGTGATGAAGATGACGAAGATCGCGCTGGGCTGCGCTTCCCGGAAGGCGGCGAGGCTCAGCGGCAGCCAGGCCAGCGGCGGCACCGTGCGCAGCACCTGGAAGATCGGGTCGAGCCCGCGCATGGCGAAGGGCGAGGTGCCGATCAGCAGCCCGGTCAGGATGCCGGCGATGCCGGCGATGGCGAAGCCGAGCGCGACGCGCTGCAGGCTGGCCGCAAGATGCCAGAACAGCCCCTTGTCGAGCCCGCCGCGGTCGAAGAAGGGATCGGTGATCAGGTCGTAGCTGTCGGCCCAGACCTTGGAGGGCGGCGGCAGCGTCGCGGCCGGCCCGCTGGCGAGGAATTCCCAGAGGCCGAGGAAGACGGCCAGGATCATCACCGGCGGGATGACACTGGCCAGCACCGGCGTGATGCGCGACGGCTGCGGCAGCCTGGCCAGCAGCGGCCGGGACATCTGCGCCGGGGCCGGCGCGGGCTTGGTGGAGACGGCGGTCATCTCAGGCCCCCGCGAGCTTCTTGATCGAGAGCGAGGCCAGGTAGGCGGCCGGGTTCTCGGGGTCGAAGACCTTGCCGTCGAAGAAGGCCTCGCGGCCGCGGCTGGTGCCGCTCGGCGTCTCGGCGGGCTTCACCCCGGCCATTTCGGCGGCCTCGCGCCAGAGCGCCTGGCGGTTGACCTGGGTAACGAGCGCCCTTGTATCGGTAGCCTCCGGCAGCACGCCCCAGCGGATGTCCTCGGTCAGGAACCACAGGTCATGCGAGGGGAAGGGGTAGCTGGCATGGTCGCGCCAGAACTTCATCAGCAGCGGCGAGCCTTCGACCTTGCGGCCGTCGCCGTAGTCGATGTTGCCGAGGCTGCGCTGCAGGATGTCGGCGACGGGGACGTTGAACCAGGCGCGCTTGCCGATGATGGCGCACATCTCGGCCTTGTTGGCGGCCTCGTCGCACCAGCGCTGCGCCTCGATCACCGCCGCCGTCAGGGCGCGGGCGGCGTTCGGGTGCTTCTCCACCCAGTCGCCGCGCATGCCGAGCGACTTCTCCGGATGGTCGCGCCAGAGCTCGCCGGTGACGGCGGCGGTGAAGCCGATCTTCTGGTTGACCAGCTGGTCGTTCCAGGGCTCGCCGACGCAGAAGGCGTCCATGGTGCCGACCTTCATGTTGGCGACCATCTGGGGCGGCGGCACGACGATGGTCTGCACGTCCTTGTCCGGGTCGATCCCGGCGGCAGCCAGCCAGTAGCGGATCCACAAATCGTGGGTGCCGCCGCGGAAGGTCATCGCGATCTTGCTCTCCGGCGTCAGCGACTTCCTCAGCGCCGCGGCGTCGACCGTCGGCTTCAGCGGCTTGTGCTTCTCGGCGACCGAGAGCGCCTGGCCGTTGGTGTTGAGCCGCGCCAGGATCACCATCGGCACGGGCTGGCTGTTCTGCGTGACGCGCCCGGTGGTCATCAGGTAGGGCAGCGGCGTCAGGATATGGGCGCCGTCGATGCCCCCGCGCTCGCCGCCCAGCACCAGGTTGTCGCGCGTCGCGCCCCAGCTGGCCTGCTTCGAGACCTCGACATCGGGCAGGCCATGCTTGGCAAAAAGACCTTTCTCCCTGGCGATGATCAGCGGCGCGGCATCGGTCAGGGCGATGTAGCCGAGGGTCGCCTTGGTCACCTCGGGCTTGGTCGAGGCTTGGGCGAAGGCGCCGCGCTGGGTGGCGGCGCGGGCGACGGCCAGCAGCGCGGCGGTGGCCGCGATGGCGTTGCGGCGGGTGAGGCTCATCGGCGGGTCTCCGGCATCGGGGCGAGTGGCAGGTCGGCGGGTGGTGGGTTGGGGGCGGGGGGCTCGACCTCCCGCAGGCGGGCGGCGGCGGCCCGCCAGATGTCCTGGCGCCAGGGGGTGAGGGCGGTGGCCTCGGCGATACCGGGCGGGATGTGGCCCCAGCGGCGCATCTGCCGCAGCCACCAGCCCGCCTGCTCGCGCCGCGGCAGGGTGGCGGTGCGGAAGCGCAAGGGGGCCGCCTGCATGAACCCTTCGGCGGTGCCGTCGAAGGCGGCGCCGATCGCGCCGGCGGAGAGATCGGGGAAGATGCGGCGCTGCAGGATGTGCACCGCCTCCGCCTTGTTCTCCGGCTCGTCCAGCCAGCGCGTCGCGGCGATGGTGGCGGCGGTGCAGGCGGTGGCGCTTTCCGGGTCGCGCAGCGCATAGCCGGCGGCGAAGGCCAGCACCTTCTCCGGATGGTTCGGCCAGATGTCGCCGGAGGAGAGCGCGATGGTGCCGGCGCCCCGTTCCGCCGCGTGGCTGCCCCAGGGCTCGCCGGCGCAAAAGCCGTCGATGGCGCCGTCCGCCAGCCGCTGCGCGCAGAGCGCGGGCGGGACCACCACCAGCCGCAGGTCGCGGTCGGGGTCGAGCCCGGCCGAGGCCAGCCACCAGCGAGTGAGGTAGTTGTGCGACGAATAGGGGAAGACGACGCCGAGCGTGACCGGCCGGCCGGCGTCGGCGCGCCGTCGTGCCACGGCGGCGAAGGCGGCGGCCGGCAGCGGCCGGGGGAAGCGGCCGATCTCGGCGGCCAGGGCGCGGGAGATGGTGAGCGTGTTGCCGTTGGCACCGAGCCCGGCGCTGACCGTGACCTGCGCCTTGACGCCGTCCAGCCCCGCCGAGAGGGCGATCGGCATCGGCCCCAGCAACTGCGCCGCATCCAGCGCGCCGAAGGCCAGCTTGTCGCGGAGCGCCGCCCAGGCGCTCTCGACGGAGAGGCTGACGCGCAGCCCGACGGCATCGAAGAGGCCCAGTTCCTCGGCGACCAGCAGCGGCGCCGCATCGGTCAGCTGGACGCAGCCGAGCCGGAGCGTGCGCGCGGCGTGGCGCCGCTGCGCACGACGGGGGCCGGTCAGGTCGGGGGCCAGGGTCTCGGATGGCACGCGGGCGGACCTCCGGCCGGGAAGGCCAGGTGCGGACCGCCATTGGACCGCGGGCAACGGGGGTGCGGCACGCTCCGGGGAGGTGCGCCGGATCGGCAGGCCCGCGCCATTGCGGGCCGTCGCGTCGCGGCAGGAAAACCGGAATGGAGACGATCGTCAAGCGAATTGCGTGAACTTTGAGCAAGAGACCGGAAATTTCGAAATTATGACTAATTTTAGCTCGTCATTTCGGGTTTTTGCCCATTATTGAGGCGGCTACGGTACCCAGCTTTTGCCCGCGATCCATCGCCATCCGCCGCAGGCGCCGATAGGCCTCCGGCTCCGTCATCCGATGCTTCTGCATCAGCACCGCCTTGGCGCGGTCGACCAGCCGCCGCTCCTCGAGATCCTGGCGCGCCGCGGCCAACTCGTCCCGCAGCGCCTGGTGGGCGCGGAAGCGGCGGATCGCCACCTCGATCACCGGCCGCACCCGCGCCGGCGCCATGCCTTCCACCACATAGGCGGCGACACCGGCCTCGAGCGCCGCCTCGATCTGCTCGGGCTCGGCCTTTTCGGCGAAGAGCACCACCGGGCGCGGCTCGTCGCGGTGCAAGGCCCGCATGCCCTCCAACTCGTCGCGGGAGGGATCGTCGAGGCCGCAGACGATGACCTCGGCGCCGCTGTCCCGCACCGCCCGGGTCAGCCCCGCGGTGCCGCCCACCACGCCCACCACGACGCAACCCGCGGCGACCAGCCCGGCCTCGACGGCCGCCGCGCGATCGCCATCGCTGTCCACAAGCAAGACTCGCAGAGTCACGGTCCCCCGACACCTCGGGCCGCAGCCGGCCCTTGCGACTGTCCCCATGCGACCGGCAAGGCACAGATCGTGCCGCGATACGGAGGTGGCGCGGCAGCCGGTGCTCGGGCAGCATCGCGGCGGAGGAAACCCGATGCCGCAACGCCTTGGACGCCGTGCCCTGCTGGCCGCGGCGGGCACCACCGGTCTGGCCGCACCGTGCATTGCCCAGACGGAGGGCTGGCCTGCCCGCCCGGTGCGCATCGTGGTGCCTTTCACCCCGGGCGGGTCGAACGACGCCATCGCCCGGCCGCTGGCCGAACGGCTGCAGGCCCGCTTCGGCCAGCCCTTCGTGGTGGAGAACCGTCCCGGTGCCGGCAGCGCCGTCGGTGTCGCCGCGGTGGCGCAGAGCGCGCCGGACGGGCACACGCTGCTGCTGACGACGTCCTCGATCGCCGCGATCGGTCCGGTCCAGGGCAGCGGCTTCAACCCGGCCGCCGAGCTGGACGCGGTGGCGTTGCTGGCGAAGGCGCCGCTGATCGTGGTGACGCCGCCCGGCTCGCCGCTCGACTCGATCCCGGCGCTGGTGGCGGCGGACCGGGCCAGCCCGCGCAGCCTGCACTTCGCCAGCTCCGGCCCAGGCAGCACCACCCATATCGCCGCCGAGCTCTTCAACATGCGGGCCGGGACGACGCTGCAGCACGTGCCCTATCGCGGCACGGCGGGAGCTTTGACCGACCTGGTGGCGGGGCGGGTCGACCTGATGTTCACCACCATCGCCAGCGCCGCCGGGCAGATCCGCGGCGGGCTGCTGCGGGTCATCGCCTATACCGGTGAGGACCGGCCCGCCGGCAGTCCGCCGGCGCCGACGGTGCGCGCCGCCGGCATCCCCTACGAGTCCGGGATCTGGTGGGGGCTCTTCGCCCCGCGCGGCCTGGCGCCCGAGCTCCGCCGCACGCTGAACGCCGCGGCCAATGCGGCGCTGGAGGAGCCGGGCTTCGCCCGCTACCTCGCCGGCGAGGGGGCGCTGCCGGCACCGTTGCCGCCCGCCGCCGTCACGGCCTTCCTGGAGTCCGAGGTCCGCGAGATGCGCGAGGTCGTGGCCGCGGCGCATATACGGGCGGATTGATGCTCCGCGGCGGGGTCGGATTGACGCGGCGCCGCTCGGCGACTCCATAGTGAAGCGTATTGCGGCAGGGGGCGTGCGATGTCTGGCATCCTGGTGATCGGCGGCGGCGTCGGCGGGCTGACCCTGGCGCTCTGCCTGCACCGCAACGGCATCCCCTGCACGGTGCTGGAGGCGGCGGCCGAGCTGCGGCCCTTGGGCGTCGGGGTGAACATCCTGCCGCATGCCGCGGCCGAGCTGGCGCGGCTGGGGCTCGAGCCCGCCCTGGCCGCGGTCTGCGTCCAGCCCTCGGAAGCGAATTTCTTCAATCGCTTCGGCCAGCACGTGCACCGGGAAGCGCTGGGCCGCGCCGCCGGCTACGACCACCCGCAGCTGTCGCTGCACCGCGCCGACCTGCATGCCGCGCTGCTTGCGGCGGCGCGCGAGCGGCTGGGGGCGGACGCGATCCTGCTCGACCGCCGCGTCGCGCATGTCGGCCAGGACGAGGACGGCGTCACCGTGGAATTCACCCCGGGGCGCGACGGCACGGTGCCGCCGGCGCTGCGCGGCAGCGTCGCCATCGGCAGCGACGGCATCCATTCGGCGCTGCGCCGCCAGCTCTACCCCAGGGAGGGCGACCCGAAATACACCGGCTACAACATGTGGCGCGGGGTGACGCGCTGGCCGCCGGTCCTGAACGGCGCCTCGATGACCCGGGTCGGCTGGCTGAAGAACGGCAAGATGGTGCTCTACCCCATCCGCCGGCACGAGGACGGGACGCAGCTGCTGAACTGGGTCTTCGAGGTGGAGACCGAGACGCACCGGTCCCGCCGCGACTGGAACCGGCCCGGCGAGGTCGAGGACTTCATGCCCTGGATCCGCGACTGGGTCTTCGACTGGCTGGACGTGCCGGCCATGGTCCGCGCCAGCGAGGTCGTGCTGGAATTCCCCATGGTGGACCAGGACCCGCTGCCGCGCTGGACCTTCGGACGCGTGACGCTGCTCGGCGACGCGGCGCATCCGATGGTGCCGCGCGGATCGAACGGCGCGGGGCAATCCGTGCTGGATGCGCGCTGCCTGGCCGACCGGCTGGCGCGGCATGCCGACGACCCCGAGGCCGCCCTGAAGGCCTATGAGGCGGTGCGGCTGCCGGCGACGACGCAGGTGGTGCTGACCAACCGGAAGAACCCGCCCGACGTGATCCTGCGCGAGGTCTTCCTGCGCACCGGCGACCGCCCCTTCGCCCGCATCGAGGACGTGATGAGCCGGGAGGAGATGCTGGCCATCACCGGCGGCTACAAGCAGGTCGCGGGTTACGACCTGGAAACCCTGAAGGCGAGGCCCGCCGGGGCTTGAGGCCGGCCGCTGCATCCGCGGCGGCGGTATGGTACTCCCTGCCGGCGGCGCCTCGGCCAGCGGCCCCGCCAAGCCAGAGCAGGGAGCATCGACCGATGAGTCTCGCCTTCGCCACGGAACGCCGGCTGCTTGCCGAGGATGAGCTGGACCCGATCCGGCGCAGCCATTTCCCGCTGCTGGAAGGCCTGCCGCGCGCGGAGGTCCATGACCTGCTGCACTGGCTGCGGGCGCGGCGCAACCGGGCGCGGGACCTGATGCGCGACCATCGCCGGTCGAAGCGGGGCAAGGGCTCCGCCGCCCAGCCGCTGCCGGACGCGGATCGCGGCCTGGCGGCGAAGAAGCAGGTCTTCGCCGGCGCGCTGCGGCGGGTGAATGCCCGGCTGGACGCGCTGCTGGCGGAGGAACGGCGCGCCGCCAACCTGGCCCGGCTGCGGCAGGCCCTGGGACGCCGGCAGGCGGCGGTCCCGCACCACCCGGCGGGCGGAGCGACGCCGGATGCCGGCACGCGGCCGCTGCCCAACCGGAAGGCGCGGCCGACCATCCATGGCGCCCGGATCGGCAGCGCGTCGCAATCCGTCCGCACCGCGCAGGCGAGGCGGGATGCGCGCGGTTGACGCCGCGCTGCGGAGCCGGCTGCGGCACGCCTCGGCAGGCCTGGCCAGGGACAAACAGGGCACCGGCTTCGGGTGAAGCCGCGTCTGGGAGACAAGCATGCAGAATACCGAGGAAATCTGGCGCCTGGTCGATGCCAGTAAGGCCGAGTTCGAGGACCTCTCGGACCGCGTCTGGCACATGCCGGAGCTGGCCTATACCGAGACGCGGTCCTGCGCCGAGCACACCGCGATGCTGCGCGAACAGGGCTTTCGCGTGACCGAGAAGGTCGCCGACATCCCGACTGCGGTGATGGGCGAGGCGGGCGAGGGCGGTCCGGTGATCGCCATCCTCGGCGAGTACGACGCGCTGCCCGGCCTGTCGCAGGAGGCCGGCGTTGCCGAGCAGCGACCGCTGCCCGGCCCCGGCTTCGGCCATGGCTGCGGCCACAACCTGCTGGGCTCGGCGGCGATGCTCGCGGCGACCGCGGTCAAGGACTACCTCGCGGCCAACAAGCTGCCCGGCCGGGTCCGCTACTACGGCTGCCCGGCCGAGGAAGGCGGCGCCGCCAAGGGCTTCATGGTGCGCGACGGCGCCTTCAAGGATGTGGACATCGCCATTTCCTGGCACCCCGCCGCCTTCGCCGCGGTGCAGGAAGCGCTGTCGCTGGCCAATACCCGGATCGACTTCAGCTTCGCGGGCCGCGCCAGCCATGCCGCGGCGGCGCCGCATCTCGGCCGCAGCGCGCTCGATGCGGTCGAGCTGATGAATGTCGGCGTCAACTACATGCGGGAGCACATGCCCTCCGACGCCCGCATCCACTATGCCTACCTCGATGCCGGCGGCGTCGCGCCGAACGTGGTGCAGCCGACCGCGAAGGTCCGCTACCTCATCCGCGCCCGCGACCTGGTCGAGCTGCGCCGGCTGATCGAGCGGGTGCGGAAGATCGCCGAGGGCGCCGCGCTGATGACCGAGACCAGGGTCGAGGCGAAGGTGGTCAGCGGCGTCTCCAACCTGCTCGGCAACCTGCCGCTCGAGCGCGCCATGCAGTCGAACCTCGATCGCCTCGGCCCGCCGCCCTTCGACGAGGCCGACCGCGACAAGGCCGCCGAGTTCCAGGCGACCCTGAGCGAGGAGGACATCGCCGCCGCCTGGCGCAAGATGGGCTTGCCGGTGCGGAAGGGCGTCCCGCTCTGCGACGTCGTCGTGCCGCTCGACCTGAAGGGCGCGCCGATGGTGGGCAGCACCGATGTGGGCGACGTGTCCTGGGTGGTGCCGACGGTGCAGGCGCGCGGCGCCACCTATGCGATCGGCACGCCGGGTCATTCCTGGCAGCTCACCGCGCAGGGCATGCTGCCGGCGGCGCACAAGGGCATGGTGCACGTGGCCAAGGTGATGGCCGGCACCGCGGTGGATTGCCTGCGCGACCCGGCGCTGGTCGAGGCCGCCAAGGCCGACCTGGCGGCGCGGACCGAGGGCGCGCCTTACGAGCCGGTGCTGTCGCCCGACGTGCAGCCGCCCTTCGGGATGTCGACGGCGGCCTGAAAGCAAGGTTGGGGAGGAAAGCATTTCCTCCCCAAACCCCACCTTAGTTTCTCGCGGGCTTGGCACCCGCCGCGCAGCGAGCGCCGACTCTGAGAAATATAGGAGGGTTGGACGCCAAAGGCGTCCAACGGGAGGATACTTCCTCCCTGGCCCTGCCTATTCGGCGAATTCCGGCGGCGCATCGTCGAGCCCCGCCGGGGCCACCGCCAGCGGGTCGCGCGCCAGCAGGCCGGCATCGTTCTCCGCCACCTTGTTGACCCGCGGCGTCACCGGCCAGGCGGCGACCATCTCCGGCGGGCAGGGGCGCAGCAGGGCCAGCAGGTCCTCCGCCTCGGCCGGGTCCTCGCCGAGCCAGCGGCCCCAGGAATCGCGCGGCAGGATCACCGGCATGCGGTGGTGCATCGCCGCCAGCTTCTCGTTCGCATCCGTCGTCACGATGGTGCAGGTCCGCAGGATGCCGCCGTCCGGCGCCCGCCAGCCCTCCCACAACCCGGCCAGGGCCATCGGCGCGCCATCCGCCAGCGCGACGGCATAGGGCTGCTTCGACTTGCCGTCGGTGCGCCATTCGTAGAAGCCGTCGGCGGTGACCAGGCAGCGTCGCTTGCGGAAGGCCTCGCGGAAGGCGGGCTTCTCGGCGACGCTTTCGGACCGGGCGTTGATCATCTTGGCGGCGCCGGAGGCATCCTTGGCCCAGCGCGGCACCAACCCCCAGCGCAGCGCATCGAGGTGGCGCAGACCGGTCTCCGGGTGGCGCCGCACCACCATCGCATCCTGGGTCGGGGCGCGGTTCCAGCTTGCCGCGAAATTCGGCAACGGGTTCACCGTCTCGAAGTAGCGCGCGACCGAGGCCGGGCCGCGCTGCTGGAAGTAGCGTCCGCACATCCCCGAGGATTACGGCAGATCGCCGGGGCGCGGAACCGTCCGGGGCCGTGAATCTGCCCGGCCGGCTGGGGGCCGGTGCCGCCGCGGGCGGGCGGCGTCCCGCCACCGTTCGGATGGCATGCGTGTGCCGTGACGCTCAGAATGGCAGGATGATGTCGAGCAGCTGCGAGCCCAGCCGCGGCTGCTGGATGTCGGACAGCGTGCCGCGGCCGCCATAGGCGATGCGGGCTTCGGCGAGCCGGTCGTGCCGGATGGTATTGTCGCTGGCGATGTCCTGCGGCCGGATCACGCCCTGTACCGACAGCTCGCGCATCTCGGCGCTTACCCGCACCTCCTGCTTGCCGTTCACCACAAGGTTGCCGTTCGGCAGTACCTGCGTGACCGTCGCCGCCAGCCGCAGCGTGACGGTCTCCGACCGCTTCGCCGTGCCGTTGCCGTCCGTGGTCTGGCTGCCGGAGGCGCTCACCAGGGTGTCCGGGCTCGCCGCCTTCGGCAGCCAGCGGGTCTGCATGCCGAAGAGCTGCGGCATGCCCATGGCGTCGGCGCCGGTGCGGGCGCGCTGGGTGCGGTTCTGCAGCTGCGCCTGGTCGTCGATGCTGACCAGCACGGTGATGAGGTCGCCGACCTGGGCCGCGCGCTGGTCGCGCAGAAAGGTCCGGCTGCCCGGCCGCCAGAGGCTGTTCGCCGGCGTCGGCGGGTCGAGCGGACTCGGCATCGGCATGGCGACGGGCCGATAGCCCGGCTCGGCGGTCGGGTCCCGCACTGCGGAGAGCTCCGGCGGCCGGCCGACGCGGGACAGGCGCTCCAGCGTCCCGCACCCCGACAGCAGCGCCAGCGGCAGCAGCAGCAGCAGTGCGCGCATCACTCGATCCCCTGCCGCAGCGGCGTGGCGCCCATTGTCACCCGGACCCGCCCCGGCCCGGTAACCTGGGCTTCCACCACCGTCCGGCTGCCGAGGTTCATCACCGGCACCAGTCCGCCGCGCGGCGCCGCTTCCAGCGCCCGGCCCTGGGCGGTCAGCGCGATCCCCGGCGCCTCCACCACCATCGTCACCAGCGTGTTGCGGCCGACCAGCGCCGGGGCGGCGAGGTCGCCGCGCTGGAACGGCATCTCGGACCCCAGCGGGCGCTGCAGCTGCTGGCCGAGCACCTGGTCCAGCCGCTCCGCGGCCCCTGGCCGGACCCGTTCGGCGCGCAGCCGCACCAGCCGGGCATCGCCCGGTCCCACCACGTCGCCGAGCGCCAGCCGCCGCGTCGCCACCACCACCGGCAGGGTCGGCATCGCGCGGCCGGCCAGCCGCAGCCGCTGCACCGGCATGCCGTCCGCCATGATCACCAGCGTCGCGCCGAAGCGCCCGCCGGCGGCGCCGAGGCTGGCGCCTTCCACCGCCAGGTGCCGTGCCGCGCCGGCCGGCAGCATGGGCGGCGCGAGCGGGCCGAGATCCAGCTCCGCCTCCGGGTCGAGGCCGAGCCGCAGCAGCTCGGCCCGCAGCGCCGCGGCGATCTCCTCCCGCTGCAGCATCTCGCCGGGCCGTTCCACCACGACCCGCTCCTGCGCCGAGAGTGGCCGCCAGGCCAGCCCATGCGCCCGCGCCAGCGCGGCAAGTTGCGCCGCCTCGATGACCAGCCGCCGGCCCGGCGCCGGCGCCGCGCCGATCGGCTGGGCGGCGCGTGGCCCGGCGCCCTCGAAGATGTCGCCGAGCCGCAGGGTCGCGTCCTCGACCACCGCGAGCGGCCGCGGCCCTGCCATGTCCTGCGCCGCGGCGGGCAGGGCGAGGGCCAAGAGGAGCAGGAGCGCGCGCATCGGCCGCCTCACCGCATCCGCGACAGCGTCGAGAGCATCTCGTCGCTCGCGGTGATGACCTTGCTGTTCATCTCGTAGGCGCGCTGCGCGGTGATCAGGTTGGTGATCTCCTGCACCACGTTGACGTTGGAGCTTTCGATGAAGCCCTGCAGCACCTGGCCATGCCCCGGCTGCCCCGGCGCTGCCAGCTGCGCCTGGCCGGAGGCCGGGGTCGCCAGCAGCATGTTCTCGCCCATCGCCTCGAGCCCGCCCTCGTTGGCGAAGATCGCGGTCTGGATCTGGCCGACATTCTGCGGCGCCACCTGGCCGTCGATCTTCGCCAGCACCTCGCCGGCGGCATTGATGGTGACGTCGCGCGCCGCGGCCGGGATGGTGATGCCGGGCAGCACCAGGAAGCCCTCGGCGGTGACCATCTGGCCTTCCGCCGAAAGGCCGAAGGTGCCGTCGCGGGTAAAGGCGGTCTCGCCGGAGGGCAGCTGCACCTGGAAGAAGCCGTTGCCGCGCACCGCCAGGTCGAAGCGGTTCTCGGTCTGCTGCAGGCTGCCCTGCTCGCCGATGCGGTAGATCGCGGAGGTCTTGACGCCGAGCCCGACCTGCGCGCCGGCCGGCAGGATGCTGCCGCTCTCCGAGCTCTGCGAGCCGACCCGGCGCATGTTCTGGTAGAGCAGGTCCTGGAACTCCGCCCGCCGGCGCTTGAAGCCGGTGGTGCTCATGTTGGCGATGTTGTTCGAGATGACCTCGACATTGGTCTGCTGCGCCAGCATCCCGGTGCCGGCGATCTGCAGGGAGCGCATGGTCGGTCGCCTCCGGCTCAGCTGCGCTTGCGCAGGATGCGCTCGACCGCGGTCTGCAGCCGCTCGCCCTCGCGGTCGGCGAAGGTCACGGCGTTCTGGAATTCGCGGACCTCCTCGGTCATGCGGACCATCTCCATCACCGCGTTGACGTTGCTGCCCTCGACTGCGCCCTGGACAACACCGGGGCGCTCCATCGGCAGCGGCGTCTCCTCGGTGGCAAACAGCCGGTCGCCCTCCGCGCGCAGCTTCTGCGGCGCCTCGAACCGCACCACCCGCAACTGGCCGATGGCGCCGTTCTCCGAACGGATGGTGCCGTCGCCCTGGATCTCGATGCGGCTGTCGGCGGGGCCGAGCGTGATGGGAGAGCCGCGGGTGTCGAGCACCGCATTGCCGTCGGCATCCATCAGGCGGCCATCCTGCCCGAGCGTGAAGCGGCCGGCGCGGGTGAAGCGTTCCTCGCCCGCCGCGTTCTCGACCACGAAATAGCCTTCCCCCCGCAGGGCGACGTCCAGTGGATTACCGGTGGTGGTCATCGGGCCGGGGCGGGTTTCCCGCCAGGTCGCGCGGTCGAGGCTATAGGCCACCGTCTGCCCGCCGCTGCCCGGCGGGGAGGGCGGGAGAAAGCGGGCGAAGATCGGCCGCTGTGCCTGAAAGCCCGGCGTGTCGGTATTGGCGAGGTTGTTCGCCAGCACCTGCGTCGCGCGCTGCTGCGCGCCGAGGCGGGAGAGGATGACATAGCCGGGCGTATCCATGCGGGGTCCCCATGCGGGCGGCGCCGTCCTGGCGCCTGGTCATGCCGCCCCCAGCGCAACCGCCATGCCAGCCGCGGGGCGCCCCGCGCCCGGCCGTACCTGCCGGTCGCGGCAGGATTTGCCGCCCCGCCCGGCCAGCCCTGCCGCCGCAAGGCTTTCTTAAGCCCCGGCGGGCAGGATGCGCCGCCAAGGGGCGAGGTGCGGGATGTCGTCGAAGGCGGTCGGATCTGACGTGGCGGTGGCGAAGGGGGGCAAGCGCAAGCTGCTGCTGCTCGCCGTGCCGGTCATGCTCGCCGCGATCGGTGCCGGCCTCTGGTTCAGCGGCATTCTGCCGAAGATGCTGGGCAAGGGCGACGGGGAGCACCACGCCGGGACCGAGGGCGCACCGGCCGCAGCGCAGGCGCCGGTCTTCTTCGACATGCCGGAGATCGTCGCCAACATGAACGCCACCGGCCGCCGCGCCGCCTATATCCGGCTTCGCAGCAAGCTGGAGCTGTCGAAGCCCGAGGACGCGGCAGCGGTGCAGGCGGCGATGCCGCGGCTGCTTGACCTCTATGCCACCTACCTGCGGGAGATGCGGCCGGAGGAACTGCGCGGCAGCGCCGGCACCCAGCGGCTGCGGGAGGAGCTGATCGCCCGCGCCAGCCTGGCCGCGGCGCCGGCCCGTATCACCGATGTCCTCTTTACCGAGATCCTGCTGCAATGACCAGCGCCGAAGACGACGATCTCGCCGCCGCCTGGGGCGAGGCGCTGGAGCAGGAGGGCAGCGCGGAAGCCGCCCCGGCGCCGGATGCCGCGCGCGTCCTGAACCAGGCCGAGATCGACAGCCTGCTCGGCTTCGGCGGCGGTGACGCGAAGCAGGAGGACCAGACCGGCATCGAGCGCATCGTCAGCGCCGGCCTGGTCTCCTACGAACGCCTGCCGATGCTGGAGATCGTCTTCGATCGGCTGGTCCGCATCCTCTCGACCAGCCTGCGCAACTTCACCTCCGACAACGTCGAGGTCTCGATCGACAGCATCGTCTCGCTGCGCTTCGGCGACTACCTGAACAGCGTTCCGCTGCCCGCCATGCTGGCCGTCTTCAAGGTCGAGGAGTGGGACAACTACGGCCTGCTGGTGGTCGATTCCGCGCTGATCTACTCGGTGGTCGATGTCCTGCTCGGCGGCCGCCGCGGCACCGCCGCCATGCGGATCGAGGGCCGGCCCTATACCACCATAGAGCGCACGCTGGTGGAGCGGCTGATCACCGTGGTGCTGCAGGACCTCTCGGACGCCTTCAGCCCGCTCTCGCCGGCGAATTTCCGCTTCGAGCGGTTGGAGGTGAATCCCCGCTTCGCCGCCGTCTCCCGGCTGTCCAATGCCTGCATCCTGTCCCGCCTGCGCGTCGACATGGAGGATCGCGGCGGCAAGATCGAGCTGCTGCTGCCCTACGCGACGCTGGAGCCGGTGCGCGAGCTGCTGCTGCAACAGTTCATGGGCGAGAAATTCGGCCGTGACAGCATCTGGGAGACCCACCTGGCCGAGGAGCTGCGGCATACCGAGCTCGCGCTCGACGTGGTGCTGGACGAGCAGGCGATGCCGCTGGCCTCGGTCATGTCCCTGCAGCGCGGCGACCGCATCACCCTGAACGTCGCGCCCGGCGCGCCGGTCATGCTCCGCTGCGGCGAGGTCCCCTTGTTCGAGGCCGAGCTGGGCCGGCGGGAGAACCGCCTCGCCGTGCGGATCGGTCGCGCGCTCCGCAGGCAGCCGGAAGGGGGTTGAGCCGATGGGCTGGATCGAATGGGCGCTGCAATGCGTCGTCATCCTGCTGCTGGTCGCGGCACTGCCCCTGGTGCTCCGGCTGGAGCGCACATTGGCCGGGGTGCGGCGTGACCGCGCGGCGCTGGACGGCAGCGCGGGCAACCTTGGTGAGGCAACGCGGCTGGCCGAGGCCGCCTCCATCCGGCTGCGCGCCGCGGCGGAAGGCGGCGGGCGGCAACTGGCCGAGAAGCTGGCGGCGGCCGAGCCGCTGCGCGACGATTTGCGCTACCTGGTGGAACGCGCCGAAGTCATGGCCGACCGGCTGGAAGCGGCGGTGCGCGCCGCCCGGCCCGCCGTCCCGGAACCGGCCGCCGAGGCTGCGCCCGCCGAGGCGGGCCGCAGCCAGGCGGAACGGGCGCTGTTGCGCGCGCTGCGGGTGGGCCGCTGATGCGCCCGCGCCTGTTGCCCGCCGCACTGGCCGCCATGGCGCTGCTGCTGGCCACCAAGCTACAGGCGCTGGTCGCGCCGTCGCCCGCCCCCGCGCCGGTCCTGGCGCTGGTGGCCTCGGCGCGGGCCAGCAGCGAGCCTTCGGCCGCCGCCCGTGCCGCGGCGCCGTCCCCGACCTTGGCCCGCCCGCTACAGCCGGTGCCGCCCGAGGCGCCTTCGCCCGAGCAACAGGCGGAGCGTGCGGTGCTGGAAGAGCTGCGCGCCCGGCGCGGCGAGCTCGACGCGCGCGACCAGGCGATCGCGGCGCGCGAGATGGTCATCGCCGCGGCCGAGAAGCGCATTGCCCAGCGGATCGAGGAGCTGGGCGCGCTGCAGCAGCGGCTGCAATCCTTCGACCAGCGGCTGAGCGAGCGCGAGGCGGCCGGCTGGCGACAGATGGTCAAGCTCTACGAGGGTATGCGCCCGCGCGACGCCGCAGCGATTTTCGACGACCTGGAAACGCCGGTGCTGCTGCAGATCCTCGACCGGATGGGGGAGCGCAAGGCAGCCCCCGTGCTCGGTGCCATGAAGCCAGAACGCGCCCGCAGCATCACCGCCGAGCTGGCACGGCACCGCGCCCGTCCCGCCGACTGACCCGCAACCCCCGCCACCAGAAGGCAAAGGCCGCCCATGGACAAGTCCACCAACGTCCTCATCGTCGACGACTACAAGACGATGCTGCGGATCATCCGCAACCTGCTCAAGCAGCTTCAATTCGACAATGTCGAGGAAGCCACCGACGGCCAGGAGGCCCTGGCCAAGCTTCGCGCCGGCAGCTTCGGCCTGGTGATCTCCGACTGGAACATGCAGCCGATGACCGGGCTCGACCTGCTGAAGGAAGTTCGTGCCGATGCGCGGCTGAAGGACACGCCCTTCATCATGATCACCGCCGAGAGCAAGACGGAGAACGTGGTCGCCGCCAAGCAAGCCGGCGTCTCCAACTACATCGTCAAACCTTTCAATGCGGAGACGCTGCGCGAGAAGATCGAGAAGGTGATGGCGCATGCCTGACGGCGACATCCCGCAGGACGGGCCCGGCCAGGACCGGATCGAGGAAGCGGTGCGTGCCGTCCTCGGCAGCCTTTCGGGCGCGATGACGGTGACCGAGGCGGCGCTGCTCTCGGAGCTGGAGGCGCTGGGCCGCGAGGTGATGCGCGCCAAGTCGGAGATCGCCGCGCTTCGCGTCGAGGACATCAACCACAGCCATATCCCGGCGGCGACCGACGAGCTGGACGCGGTGGTCGAGCACACCGCCGAGGCAACCAATGAGATCCTCGACAGCTGCGAGACGCTGGAGGCGCTGCAGGCGACGCTGTCGGGTGCCGCGGCGGAAACGGTCGCTGCCGCCGTGACCCGCATCTACGAGGCCTGCAGCTTCCAGGACATCACCGGCCAGCGCATCGGCAAGGTGGTCGCCGCACTGAAGGCGATCGAGACGCGGGTCGCCGCCGTCACCGCCTCCTTCGCCCGGCAGCTGGAGGCGGATGCCGTGCCTGGCGACGGCCCGGCGGAGGATGGCCGGACCGAGGGCGAGCGGCTGGCGAATGGGCCGCAGCTGCCGGCGGCCGCGAGTTCGCAGGCCGAGGTCGACCGGCTGCTGGCCAGCTTCGACTGATGCGCCTGGCGCTGGCCTTCACGCTCGCCGTCCTGCCGGGTCTTGCCGCGGCGGAACGCGTGGCGGTGCGTGCCGGCGACCATCCCGGGCATGGACGGCTGGTCTTCGACTGGCCCGCCCCGCCCGCCTATGGCCTCGACCAGCAGGGCGAGCAGGTGCTGCTGCGCTTTCCACCCGGCACCGAGTTCCAGCTGCCGCGAAAGCTGCCGCGCAACCTGCTGGCCGCGGTGGCGGAGGGGGAGGGCATCCGCCTGACCCTGCGTCCGCGCGCCACGGCACGGCATTTCCGGCTCGGGGGCAGGGTGGTGGTGGACCTGCTCGACCCGCTGGCCGAGCCGGCGCGGCAGGACGCGCGGGCCGATTCCGGGCCGGCCTCCAGACCAGCCCCCAAGCAGGAGCCGAGGCTGAAGCCGGGGGGCGCGAAGCCTCCCATGCCAGCTCCGGGCGCCGGCTCCGGGCCGGTGGCGGCCGAGATCCCACCCGTCCGGCCGCACCCAGCCCGACCTGCTGACGCGCCGCCGGCTGCCTCGCCCGAGCCGCCGCGCGCCGAAGCGTCGCGACCGGAGCCGCCGCCCGCTGCCCCGTCGCCTGCCGTCCCGCCGACCGCCGCCGCGCCGTCCGTCGCCGCGCTGCCGCCCGCGTCGCTGCCGGCGCGGCTGCTGGCGATGCCCAACCGGGTGCCTGCGCTGCAGCTGCCCTTTGCCGCCGGCACCGGCGCCGCGCTGCTGCGGCGGGGAGAGGAGGTGCTGGCCGTCTTCGACACCGCCGCCGCGCCAGACCTTGTCCCGCTGCGCGGCGACCCGGTCTTTGGCGGGCTGCGCGCTGAGGCGCTGCCGGGGGCCACCCTGCTCCGCCTGCCGCTGGCGGCGCCGGCCCAGCTGCGTGCGAGGCGAGAGGCCGCCGGCTGGGTCCTCGAAGCCGTCCGCACCGCGGCCGAGGCGGGGCCGCCCGGACCGGTGCTGGCAACCCAGGCCGAAGCCGGTCCGCCGCCGCGCCTGGTGCTGACCGCCGCCGCTCCCGGTCGGGTCGTCCCGGTCACCGATCCCGAAACCGGCCTGCCGCTGCTGGTCGGCACGTTGCGGGAGGGGCGGGAGGCAGTGCCGATTGGCCGCCGGCTGCCCGAGCTCGACCTGCCGCCCACGACGCTCGGCGTCGCGGTGCTGGCCCGGTCGGACGGCATCGCGCTGCAGCCGGGCAATGGCCGCTTCCTGCTGACCGCATCGGGCGGCACGCGGCTTGCGCTGGATGTGGATGTCGCCCGTGCCGACGCCGGCCCGACGATGACCCGCAGCTTCGAGTTGCCGACCCAACCGGTGCCCGAATTGCTCGCCCGGCTGCAGAGCCTGCAGGCCGGGATCGCCGGTGCCCCGCCGCTCGGCCGGATGCCGCAGCGCCGGGCGGCGGGAGAGACGCTGCTGGCGCTCGGCCTGCCGCAGGAGGCCCAGGCGATGCTGCTGCTCGGCTATGCCGAGGACCCGCGCGCCGGGGCCGACCCGCGCTACACCGCCCTTTCGGCCGCCGCCGCGCTGCTGGCGGGCCGATTGGGCGAGACCGCGGCGCTGGCCGCCCCGGGCCTGGCCGAGAGTGACGAGGCGGTGCTCTGGCGCGCCGCCCTGGCCGCGGCGCAGGGCGATTGGCGGCTGGCCGGCCCCGGTTTCTCCGCCACGCTGCCGCTGCTGCTGGCCTACCCCGAGCCGCTGCGGGCCAGGCTGTTGCCGCGAGCTGCGCTGGCGCTGGCCGAATCGGGGGATGCGGCGGCGCTCGGCCGGCTCCTCGCCGCCGCCGGTCCGGCCGCGGAGGGGCTCGCCTTGTCGCGCGCCATCCTGGCGGAGACGGAAGGCAAGGCGGAGGAGGCTCTGGCCGGCTACGACGCCGTTGCCGCCGGCCGTGACCGCCAGTCCAGGGCGCGGGCGATCCGCCGGGCGGTGGAATTGCGCCTGGCCAGCGGGAGGATGGATGCCGCCCAGGCGGCCAAGACGCTGGAAGCGGTTCTCTTCGCCTGGCGTGGCGATGCGGCCGAGCTCGAGGCGCGGCTGCGCCTGGCCGCGCTGCGACGTGAATCCGGCAATGGGCGCGGCGCCCTGGCCCTGCTGCAAGAAACCGCGACGATGGTTCCAGAGCATGCCGCGGCGCTGCAGCCGGCTCTGCGCGACAGCTTCCTCGCGGCACTGGCCGATGCACCGCCGCTCGCGGCGGTCGCGCTGTTCGACGCCTATCCCGCGCTGCTGCCGGTCGACCAGCGCGGCGAGGCGGCGGTGCAGCTGCTGGTCGAGCGGCTGGTGGGATTGGACCTCGGCGATCGCGCGGCGACGCTGCTGCGGCAGGCGATGGAGCAGGCCAGCGGCGTTTCGCGGAGCGCGCTCGGCCTGCGGCTGGCCGCATTGCGGCTCGAGGAAGGCGATGCCGCCGGCACGCTCGCGGCACTGGCCGGCAGCGCTACGGCGGACATGCCGTCCGCGATGCAGCGCGATCGCGCGGTGCTGGCGGCGCGCGCCGAGGCGCGGCTCGGCCGCGCGGCGGAGGCGATCGCCGCGCTGCGTGCGCTGGGTCCGGCGGGCGGCGAGGCCTTGTCGCAGCTGCTGGCCGAGCAGGCGGATTGGGCCGGTGCCGCGGCGGCGCTTGATGCGCATATCGGCGCGGCGCTGCCGGCATCGCCCGCGCCGCTCGACGACGCACAGCGCCGGTTGCTGCTGCGCCAGGCGTCGCTGCTGGCCCTCGCCGGTGACGAGTCCGGCCTCGCTGCCCTGCGGGATGCGGCCGGCGCGCGGATGGGCGAGGGACCGCCGGCGGAGGCCTTCCGGCTGCTCACCGTCGATCCGCTGCGCGGCCTGGCCGACCTGCCTCGGCTGCAGCGTGAGTTGCAGCTTTTCCGCAACCTGCCGTCGCGGCTGGAGGCATTGCGGGCAGGAGCGTCGCTGACACGCTGAGTCCCGCGTCCCCCGCGGGGGAGAGCGGCATTATTTTCGGCCGTGCTGCGCAGAAAATGGCTTGCGTCCTACCCCCCCTTGCCCCATATGCCGCCGCCATTGACCTGATCGATCCCCGATCACCCCGGTCATCTACTGGTGGGAACAGGAGCCCGATGGACGCTCTTATCCAACTGGGGATGGTCTCGGAGCAGCTCCCGAGCGAAGCCCAGAACTCTGCAACCTCGGCGAGCGAGGCCAAGGATTACTTTGTCAGTCGTGACGGCGTGAAATTCGCTGGCACGCATCTGATCATAGATCTGTGGGATGCCACCAACCTGGCGGACCCCGAGCATATCGACGACGTGCTGCGCGAGGCGGCGGTGGCCACCGGTGCGACGATCCTGCACGGCCACTTCCACCATTTCGGGCCGAACAGCGGCGTCTCCGGCGTGCTGGTGCTGGCGGAAAGCCATGTCTCCATCCACACCTGGCCGGAGCGGGACTATGCGGCGCTCGACATCTTCGTCTGTGGCGAGTGCAACCCGTATCTCGCCATCCCGGTGCTGAAGAAGGGCTTCCAGCCCGGCCGCGTCCAGCTCGCCGAGCACAAGCGCGGCCTGGTCGGCTGATATCGATCGAAGCATGCGGGTTCCAGGGGCGGGGCCGCGAGGTCCCGCCCTTTCCTGTTTGAGGGTGGCTGTGCCGTGACCGATTCGTGGGTGAACGAGACGCTCTACGGCGCCTGGGGTCAGCGCTTCCTGGTGAAGCGCGAGCTTGCGCGGGTGCGGAGCGCCTTCCAGGACATCATGATATTCGAGAGCGAGACGCACGGCCGCGTCATGCTGCTCGACGGCGTCGTGCAGATCACCGAGGCGGACGAGTTCGTCTACCAGGAGATGCTCACCCATGTGCCGCTGCTGGCGCATGGCGATGCGAAGCGCGTGCTGATCATCGGGGCCGGGGACGGCGGCGTGCTGCGGCGGGTGCTGCAGCACAAGGGCGTCGAGCGCGCCGTCATGGTGGAGATAGATGGCGAGGTGATCCGCCTGGCCAAGCAGCACCTGCCAATGATCGCCGGCGAGGCCTGGAGCGATCCGCGCGCCGAGGTGATCGTCGGCGACGGCATCGACCACGTGAAGCAGGCGCCGGATGCCTCCTTCGACGTCGTCATCGTCGACAGCACCGACCCGATCGGCGTCGGCGAGGTGCTCTTCACCGACGAGTTCTACGCCAATTGCGCCCGCCTGCTGACGCCGCGCGGCCTCGTGGTGAACCAGTGCGGCGTGCCCTTCATGCAGGCCGAGGAGCTGCGCGAAACCTCGCTCCGCCGCAGGAAGTCCTTTGCCGACGTCTTTGCTTACGTCGCCGCGGTGCCGACCTATGTCGGCGGCTTCATGACGCTGGGCTGGGCGGCGAAGGATGCGGCGCTGCGCGCGGTGGCGGTCGAGGAGATCCGGGCGCGGGCCGCGGCTGCCGGCATCCTGGGCACGACGCGCTACTGGACGCCGGAGATCCATTGCGGCGCTTTCAACCTGCCGCCCTATATCGCCGAGCACCTGCCGAAGTAGGTTCGGGCTAGCGATTCACGCCGCGGGTGGTTCCCACCCGCGGCGGTCGCGGGCCGGCTCAGCGGACCAGCACCCGCAGCGCGACCAGCCCGGCGATCCCGCAGGCGGCGATCACCGCCGCCATCGGCACCGCCGTGCCGGTATGCAGCAGCCCGACCAGCGCACCGGCCAGCGCGCCGCCGCCGAATTGCAGCGTGCCGATCAGCGCGGAGGCGCTGCCCGCATGCCGCCCCTGCGGGCCCATCGCCAGCGTCGTCGCCAGCGGCATCACCGCGCCGATGCCGGCGACATAGCCGAAGACCAGCGCCGCGATCGCGGCGAAGCCGCCGAGCCCGGTTGTCGCCGCGCCCAGCAGGGCGGCCCCGGCCAGCGACATCCAGGCCAGGGCCGCGCGCAGCATCCGCGCCGGCGGCACCCGCTTCGCAAGACGGGCGACGCTCTGCGCCGCGATCATGATGCCGAAGGCATTCACCCCGAAGAACAGGCCGTATCGCTGCGGCGAGACGCCGAACAGCTCCATGTAGACGAAGGGCGAGCTGCTGATATAGGCGAACATCCCGGCCAGCGGCAGCACCGCCGCCAGCGTGTGGCCGAGGAAGTGCCGATCCCGAAGCAGCCGCAGATAGGTGCGGATGATCGCCGCCGGCCCGTCCTGCCGGCGCCGTTCCGGCTCGAGGCTCTCCGGCAGTGCCAGCGCCACCACGATTGCCAGCGCCGCGGCATAGGCCGCCAGCACCCAGAAGATCAGCCGCCAGCTGCCGAAGCCCAGCAACGCGCTGCCGATCGAGGGTGCCAGGATCGGCGCCAGCCCCTGCACCAAGCCGAGCTGCGCCATCAGCCGGATCGCCGCATGCCCCTCCGCCAGGTCGCGGACGATGGCCCGGGCCATGACCATGCCGGCGCAGCCACCGAGGCCTTGGCCGAAGCGCAGCCAGGTCAGCGTCGCGACATCGGCGGTGGTGGCGCAGCCGAGCGAGGCCAGGCTGAAGATCGCCAGCCCCAACAGCAGCGGCGGCTTGCGGCCGAGACGATCGGCCAGCGGCCCGTAGACGAGCTGCGCCGTCGCCATGCCGGCGAAGAAGGCGGCCAGCGTGCCCTGCACCGCGGCAGGGTCGGCCGGCAGCCCGGCCGCGATGTCCGGGAAGGCCGGGAGGTACATGTCGGTGGCCAGCGGCCCGAAGGCCGACATGGCGCCGAGGATCAGGGGCAGCAGCCAGGGACGCGGGAGCATTCATTGGGCTTATCACCCGATGTTGCGCTGCACCATGGCCCCCGGCTCCAAACGGTCCCGGTCAGAAGCCGATGCCTTCCTCCCGCAGCCGGTCCTGCACCAGCCGCTTCGGGATCTTGCCGTAGCCGGATTTGGGCAGGGCGTCCCAGACCACCACGCGCAGCGGCTGCTTGTAGCGGGACAGGCGTTCGTTGAGGTGGGCGAGCACCGCGCCTTCGGTCACCTGATGGCCGGGTCGGGCGACCACGGCGGCGACGCCGCTTTCGCCCCAGCGAGGGTGCGGCAGTCCGACCACGGCGCATTCCAGCACCGCGGGGTGGGTCAGGATCGCCTCCTCCACCTCCCGCGGGTACACATTGCTGCCGCCCGAGATGTACATGTCGGAGGCCCGGCCGGTGATGGTCAGGAACCCCCGCGCGTCCAGGTGGCCGAGGTCGCCGGTGTGGAACCAGCTGCCCCGGAAGGCCTTCTCGTTCGCCTCCGGATTCTCGAAATAGCCGGCGAAGACGGCGGGGCCGCGGACGCAGATCTCGCCGGTCTGGCCCGGCGCTAGGCGGGCGCCGGACTCACCGAGGATGGCGATGTCCATGCCGGTCCGGGCGCTGCCACAGGACCCGAGCGGAAAGCTCTCGTCGTCCTCGGTGCTGTGCTGGTCCGGCCGGAGGACGGTGATGTTGCCGGTGACCTCGCCCAGGCCGAAATACTGCACGAGGCAGGGGCCGAGCTTCTGCAGCGCGCGCTTCTGGTCGGCGCGGTACATCGGCGCCCCGGCATAGATCACGTGCTTCAGCGAGGAATGGTCGTAGCGGTCGACCGCATCGTGCTCGACCAGCGCGGTCAGGATGGTCGGCACGGTGAACATGTTGGTCACCCCGTGCTCCTCGACCAGCCGCCAGGCCTCCTCGACGTCGAACCGCTCGGTCGGCAGCAGCACGGTCCGCGCCCCGCGCGCCACCTGGCCGAGCTGGTGGATGCCGGCGCCGTGCGACAGCGGCGCCAGGACCAGCGACGCGTCGCGCTCCGTCACGCCGGGGAACAGGTCGGCCAGGTGGTTGGTGACGACGAAGGCCATCTGCCCATGCGTCAGCACCGCCGCCTTGGGCCGCCCGGTGGTGCCGGAGGTGTAGAAGAACCAGACCGGATCGCCGTATTCCACATCCGCCTCGTGGTCCGGCGGCGGCGGCGTCGCGGCCGCCAGCGCCGATTCGTAGTCGAGGTCCTCGCCCTGCGCGTCGCCGATCGCCAGGACCAGCTCGCAATGCCCGGCGGCGCGGATGGCGTCGGCATGTGCCGAGAAGCCGCGGTCGCGCAGCAGGGCCCGGGCGCGGGAGGTCTCGGCGAGGTACCCGACCTCGGCCGGGGTGAGGCGGAAATTGGTCGGCACCCAGACCGCCCCGATCTTGAAGGCGGCCCACATCATCTCGAACATCGCGTTGCCGTTGCGGCTATGCGTCAGGATGCGGTCGCCCTTGCCGATGCCGCGCGCCCGCAGCGCGGCACAGAGACAATCGACCCGGGCATCGAGCTCGGCGAAGCTCCAGCGCTGTTCGCCCCAGACGAGCGCGACGGCATCCGGCACGCGGCGCGCCGTCTGGGTGAGCAGGCGGCCGAGATTCATGGCGGTGGCGGGACCCATTCGACGATTCCTCCTGGCCTCAAGAAGCAAGAAAGCCAGGCCGGGGAAAGGTATTCCCCCGCACCCCAAGCTGTTTTTGTGGGTTTCGCAATGACTGCGGCGCGCCGAGCAGGCGCTGCAGGAAGACCAGGTCCAGCCAGCGGTCGAATTTCCGCCCGACCTCACGGAGATGCGCCACCCGCCCGAAGCCCAGGCGCTCATGCATGGCAATCGAGGCGGCTTTCGCCGCATCGACCCCGGCGATCATCATGTGCTTCCCGAGGCCTTCCGCCACCGGAAAGAGCGCCGTCACCAGCGCCCCGCCGCGGCCGCGGCATTTCGCCCGGATGTCCAGGCTGTGCGCCACCGTATGGCGATGGCCCGGCCAGGCACGGAAATCGCCGAAGCCGGCCATGCCCGCCGCATCCTCGGCCACCAGCACCGGGTAGCCCTCCGCCTGCCGTCCGGCGAACCAGGCGGCGCGGTCGGCCGGCGGCATCGGATCGTCGGCCTGGACCGCGGTCGAAGTGCGGATGACCTCATTGTAGATCGCCAGGATGCCGGGCGGGTCGGTTTCGCCGGCGGCGCGAACAGTCATGTCGTGCATTCCCTAAATATTCGTATCGCGAAGTTTTCGGCCGCGCTTGGCTTCGCATCTGCAGCATTTCACGCGTAGCTAATCCGTACATCCAGGGAATGCTGCCCATGTCCTTGTCGCGCGCTGCGGCCGCGCCCCCGCGCGGGCTGGCCACGACCACCGTCCCCGCTGCGGCCTTTGCGCTTGGTTTCTGGGGCCTTCTCGTCCTCGGCATCGTGCTCGGCATGCTGGCCCTGCCACATGGCCGGATCGGCTATACGCTCGATGATCCCTACATCCACCTGGCCTTGGCCGAGCGGATCGCGCAGGGCCATTACGGCATCAACCTAAGCGAGGTGACGGCCCCGTCCTCCTCAATCCTCTGGCCCTTCCTGCTGGTGCCCGGCGTCGGGACCACCTGGCACGTCTGGCTGCCGCTCGGCATCGCCCTGGCCTGCGGCGCGGCGAACGCGGTGCTGCTCGGGCGGCTGGTGGACCGGCTGCCCTGGGCCCCCGGTGCCGATTGGGCGCGGATCGCGCTGGTCGTGCTGCTGGTCCTGGCCGGCAACCTGGCCGGGCTGCCCTTCACCGGCATGGAGCACAGCCTGCAGGTGCTCCTCGCCGCCGCCTGCGCCTGGGGGCTGGCGGAGGCGATGCGCGGCCGCCCGATCCCCCTCTGGTGCCTCGCTGCGGCAGCGACCGGCCCGGCGGTGCGCTACGAGATGTTCGCCCTGGTCGGCGCGCTGATGATCGCGCTGGCCGGGCAGCGGCGCTGGGCCGCGGCGGCCGGGCTGCTGGTCGCCGCGCTGGCGCTGCCCGTCGGCTTCGGTGCCTGGCTTACGGCGCAGGGCCTGCCGCCGCTGCCCAACTCGGTGCTGGCGAAGTCGGATGTCTATGCCGGGGCGGAAGGCGTGCTCGGGCCCGTCCTCGCCCTGGTCTCGAATGCCTCCCTGGAACTGCTGCGGCATCCGCGCCGCTGGCCCTACCTGGCCTTGCTGGTCCTGCTCGCGGCGCTGACGCTGCGGGCGCCGCCGGTGCAGCGCTGGCCGCTGGCCGGCGCGGTCGCCGCGCTCGGCCTGCACGCATTGGTTGGCCGCTTCGGCTGGTTCTACCGCTACGAGGTTTACGCGCTGCTCTTCGGCGCCATGGTGTTGGCGGTGGCCTTGGCCAGCGCCTCCCGGACCTGGCGCATGGCCGGGGCCGCGGTGCTGCTGGCCGCCGCCGCGGCGCAGGCGCCGGCGGCGTTGCAATCGCCCCGCGCCGCGCAGAACATTCAGGACCAGCATTACCAGATGCACCGCTTCGTCGCCGATTACTGGCGGCAGGGCATCGCGGTGAACGACCTCGGCTGGGTCAGCTACCAAGTCGATCCGAAGCTCTATGTCCTCGACCTCTTCGGCCTCGCCTCGAACGAGGCGCTGCGGCAGAAGCACAAGGACGGCCCCTGGATGGAGGCGATGGTCCGCCGCCACGGCATCCGGCTGGCGATGATCTATCCCTGGTGGTTCGAGGGCGTGCCCGAATCCTGGGTCCGGGTCGCCGAGCTGCGGCTGTCCGGTCCGCGCATCGCCCCGGCCGGCGACACCGTGACCTTCTACGCGACCGAGCCGGGAGCGGAGGCGGAACTGCGGCGCAAGCTGGCGGAATTCGCGCCGACCCTGCCGGACGGCGTGCGGCTGGACCTGCGCTGAGCCCAGGGCCGGGGCAGCGGGCGCCCGCTGCGTGGGCAGTCCCGTCCCCGGGGCGGCGAGCGCGGCAGTGCCACCCTCTCGCCAAAGCGAGGGGAGGGCGGTCATATGCCGCATCGCCCTCCGGGCCGAGACATGGAGACCGCAATGATCGACCAGGCCGCCATCGACGCATTGTTCCTCACCGCGCGCACCCACAACAAGTGGAAGCCGGAGCCGGTGAGCGAGGCGGAGCTGCGCCAACTCTACGACATCCTGAAGATGGGCCCGACCTCCGCCAACTGCTCGCCCGCCCGCTTCGTCTTCGTCACCACGCCCGAGGGCAAGGAGAGACTGCGGCCGGCGCTTTCCTCCGGCAACCTGGAGAAGACCATGTCGGCGCCGGTGACGGTGATCATCGGCATCGACACCATGTTCTACGAGAAGCTGCCGACGCTCTTTCCGCATGCCGATGCCCGGTCCTGGTTCACCAGCAGCCCGGCTCTGGCCGAGGAGACCGCCTTCCGCAACGGCACCCTGCAGGGCGCCTACCTGATGCTGGCGGCCCGCGCCGTCGGGCTCGACGTCGGCGCCATGTCCGGCTTCGAGAAAGCCAAGGTGGACGAGGCCTTCTTCGCCGGCACCACGGTGAAGTCGAATTTCCTCTGCAACCTCGGCCATGGCGATCCCAGCGGCGTCTTCGGCAAGCTGCCGCGGCTGCCCTTCGAGGAAGCCTGCAGCATCGCCTGAGGAGCCCTGCCATGATCTGGCGAGCGGCTGCCGGTGCCGCGCTGGCGCCGAGGCCTGCCGGGGCGACGGGCAGCGCGACTGCCGGCGCGCCGCCGCGGATGGCGGCCCCGGAGCACCGTCGGACGGAATGATCGGCCGCGCGATGGTCTCGGTGACCTGCGACATGGCCGGCGCCATGCCTGCGCCGGGGCACCGCCCGGTGCCTGGGATGCGTGCCGGGCGACGGCCGGTCCCGACGGGTCGGGCCAGCGCCGCGGCCGCTCCAGGGACGGCCGGCGATGGCCGCGGGCGGGCAACGCAGCCGGGCCGCCTTGCCCTGGCGGATCGCCGATGAGGCGGCGGCAGGTCCTTGCCGGCGCGGCCACGGCCTCGTCCCTGCTTTTGGGCGGCTGCGTGCCGGTGGTCATGCCCGCCGGCCCGGAAGTCGGCAGTCCTGTCCTGTCGACGCGAAGCTTCACTATGTCGGACGGCAGGGAACTGCCCTATTCCGCATGGTTGCCAGAGAGGGCGCCCCGCTTCGTCATCCTCGGCCTGCACGGCTTCGGCGACTATTCGCGCAACGCCTTCGACATTCCGGCCCCGGCCTTCACCAGCCATGGCGTGGCCCTTTATGCCTATGACCAGCGGGGCTTCGGGGCGGCGCCCAACCGCGGACTCTGGCCCGGGGTCCCGACGCTGGTGGCCGACTGCACCGCCGTCGTCGCGCTGCTCGCGGCCCGGCATCCCGGCGTCCCGGTCTTTGTCCTGGGCGAGAGCATGGGCGCCGCCGTCGCGCTCGTCCTGGCCACCCGCCACCCGGCGCTGCCGGTCGTCGGCTATATCCTCTCAGCCCCCGGCGTGCGCGGCCGTGCGAGCATGGGCGAGGTCTCTCGAACGGCGCTCGAGATCGCCTCCCGGCTGATCCCCGCGGTCGGCTTCAGCGGCGCGGCGCCGGGCTTCTCGCCCTCGGACAACGAGGACGCCATGCGCCGCTGGTCGCGCGACCCGCTGACCGCGAAGGAGTTCCGCGTCGACCTGGTCTATGGGCTGGTCGACCTGATGGACCAGGCGCTGGATGCGGCGACCCGCTTCGCCCCGCGGGCCCTGGTGCTGTACGGGGCGAAGGACCGCATCGTGCCGCCCGACCCGCTGCGGCGGCTGCTGGCGACCATGCCCGCCAGCCCGGACCGCCGGGTCGCCTATTACCGCGAGGGGCACCACCTGCTGCTGCGCGACCGTGGCCGGGCCGTGGTGATCGGCGACATCCTCGCCTGGCTGGACCAGCCAGGCGCGCCGCTGCCCTCCGGCGCCGACCAGGCCGCGGAGGCATGGCTGGCGGCGGAGGGCGATGCGCGCCGCTGACGCGGCGCGGGGCCGGGGGACGGCCGCAGCCGTCCCCCCCCGGCCGGTTGGTCAGGACGCCTTCAGCGGAAGGGCGAGGAAGGCCCGGCCACCGTCACGCTCCACCTGCAGCGCGATGGCCGCCTTGCCGTCCTTCCGCGCCGCGCCGACTGCCTCGACCACGTCGCGCGGGCCCTTCACCGTCCGGTCGCCGGCGCGGAGGATAACATCCCCTGTCTGCAGCCCTTGGTTGGCGGCGGCGCTGTCCGGCCGCACCTCGGCGATGACGGCACCCTCGCCGCCGCGGTTCGGGGCCAGAGCCAGGCCTAGATTGCCCTGGGCCT
Organism: Dankookia rubra; assembly: GCF_004355005.1. Lineage (GTDB taxonomy): Bacteria > Pseudomonadota > Alphaproteobacteria > Acetobacterales > Acetobacteraceae > Paracraurococcus > Paracraurococcus ruber_A. The sequence goes on along the minus strand of NZ_SMSJ01000016.1, from coordinate 73,950 downwards.
GCCGCTCCTCGCCGGTCGCCCGTGCCTCCCGCGTATCCGGCGCCTGGCCGAGGGTGACCTTCTGCTCGATCGGCTTGCCGTCGCGCAGCAGGTGCAGGGTGACGCTGCCGCCCGGCTTCACCGCGGCCACGGCTTCCGCCAGGTCACGCGGCTGCGCCACCGGCCGGTCGCCCACTGCCGTGACCACGTCGCCCGGCTGCACCCCGGCCTTGGCGGCCGGTCCGTCCTTCTCGACGCCGCCGATCAGCGTGCCCTTGGCATCCTTGATCGACAGCGCGCCAGCGAGCTCGTTGTCCAGCTTCTGCATGGAGACACCGAGCCAGCCGCGCTCCACCCGGCCGTTCTGCTGCAGCTGCGCCACCACGCCCTGCACCAGCGCCGAAGGCACCGCGAAGCCGATGCCGATATTGCCGCCGGAGGGCGAGAAGATCGCCGTGTTCACGCCGACCACTTCGCCCGCGGTGTTGAACAGCGGGCCGCCGGAATTGCCGGGGTTGATCGAGGCGTCGGTCTGGATGAAGTCGTCATAGGGGCCCGCGCCGATCTGCCGGCCGCGCGCCGAGACGATGCCTGAGGTCGCGGTGCCGCCGAGGCCGAAGGGGTTGCCCATGGCCAGCACCCATTCGCCGACGCGCAGGTGGTCGCTGTCGCCGAACTTCACCGTCGGCAGGTCGCCGCCGGCGTCGATCTTCAGCAGGGCGATGTCGGTCTTCGGGTCGGTGCCGACCACCTTGGCCGGCAGCTCGCGGCCATCCGCCAGCTCGACCTTCACCGTATCGGCCTCGCCCACCACGTGGTTGTTGGTCACCACGTAGCCGGCGCGGTCGATGATGAAGCCGCTGCCCTGGCCCATGGTGCGGCGGGGCTTGGCGCCCTGGTTGGCCCCTGGGCGCTGCTGCTGCTGGAAGAACCGCTCGAAGGGCGTGCCGCGCAGCTCGGGCGGCAGGTCGGCGACCTGCTGCGCCTCGGCATGGCCGGTGACCGTCACGCGGACCACGGCCGGGCCGACCCGGGCGGCGAGGTCGGCGAAGTCGGGGCCGGCCGGGCGGGGCAGGGCGATGGCGGTGCCCGTCGCGGTCTGGGCATCGGCCGGCAGGACGAAGGGGGTCAGCGCGGTGGTGCCGAGGGCCAGCGCCAGCGCACCGGCGGCCAGGGTGCGGATGCGGCGATTCGGGGTGGGCATGCGATCCTCCGTGGAAAGGCCACCCGGTCGGGCGGCATGGCGCCATCAGGCCACCCGCCAGTTGCCCGCAGCCTCGCCCGAACCATACCGATCCGTATGGGACCGCTGCCGCCGCTTCGCGCTACATCAATCCGGGGCCGGAGCCGGGAGGGCGCGTTGAAGATCCTGGTCGTCGAGGATGATGCGGAAACCGCCGACTATGTCGCACGCGGCCTGACGGAGGCCGGGCACACGGTGGACCGCGCCGCGGACGGGCGGGAAGGCCTGTTCCTGGCCAGCGACGGCACCTACGACGTGCTGGTGGTGGACCGGATGCTGCCGAAGCTCGACGGGCTCGGGCTGGTGCGGGCGCTGCGGGCGGCCGGGGTGCGGACGCCGGCGCTGTTCCTGACCGCCCGCGCCGGGGTCGGCGACCGGGTCGAGGGGCTGGAGGCCGGCGCCGACGACTACCTCGGCAAGCCCTTCGCCTTCGCCGAGCTGCTGGCGCGGCTGAACGCCCTGGCGCGGCGGCCGCCCATGAGCGCCGAGGTGACGGTGCTGCGCGTCGCCGACCTCGAGATGGACCTGCTGAAGCGCAGCGTCACCCGCGCCGGCCAGCGGATCGAGCTGCAGCCGCGCGAATTCCGCCTGCTGGAATACCTGATGCGTCGCACCGGCCAGGTGGTGACGCGGACCATGCTGCTGGAAGCCGTCTGGGATTTCCATTTCGACCCCAAGACCAGCGTGGTGGAGACGCATATCAGCCGCCTCCGCGCCAAGCTGGACCGCGAGGGCGCGCCGCCGCTGATCCATACCATGCGCGGCGCCGGCTACTGCCTCCGTGCCCCCGACTGATCCCGCCGGTGACCGGCCGCGCTGGTGGGGGAGCACCGCCTTCCGCATCACCCTGCTGCATCTGGTGCTGACGCTGCTGGGGACGCTGGCGCTTTCGGGCGTCGCCTGGTGGGCGACCACCGGCTTCGCCCTGCGCCAGCTGGCGCAGGAGGTCGAGCGCGATTCGGCGGTGCTGGTCCAGGCCGTGCGGCTCGGCGGGCCGGCCTCCGTCGCACTGTCTATCGAGGCGCGGATGGCGGCCGACCGCAGCGGCACCCAATATTTCCTGCTGGCGGCGCCGGATGGCCGCAGGCTGGCCGGCAACCTCGCCACCACGCCCCAGGCGCCGGGCTGGGAGCGATTGCAGGTGTCCGGCGCCGGGGTGGACACCGCGCTGCTGGCGCTCGGCACCGCGCTGCCGGGCGGCGGCTTCCTGGTGGTGGGTCGGGACCTGGCGCCGGTGCGGCAGCTGGAGGGCTTCCTGCTCTCGGCCGCGGGCTGGGTCGGCGGGACGGCGCTGCTGCTCGGCCTCGGCGGCGGGCTGCTGATCGGGCGCGGCGTGACGCGGCGGGCCAGCGCCATGGCCGCGGCGCTGGCCCGCGTGGAGGCCGGGGAGATCGGCCACCGCCTGCCGGTGCGGCACGGCGGCGACGAATTCGACCGGCTGGCGCGGCGGATCAACACCACGCTCGACCGGGTGCAGGGGTTGATGCAGGCGCTGCGGCAGGTAACCGATGATATCGCGCACGACCTGAGGACGCCACTCAGTCGGCTGCGGCAGCGGCTGGAATCAGCCTTGCGGACGGCGGAAGGCGATGCTGCCTGGCGCGCCACGACCGAGGGCGCGATCCACGACGCGGAACAGATGCTGGACGTCTTCGCCGCCCTGCTGCGGATCGCCCAGGCCGAGAGTGGCGCCCGCCGCGCCGCCTTCGTCCCCTTCGACCTTTCCGCCGTGGTCGAAGCCGTGACGGAGGTGCATGCGCCCTCGGCCGAGGCTCGGCGCCAGACGCTTCAGGTGAACGTGCCGCCAGGACTATCGATCCTGGGCGACAGGGATTTGGTAACGCAGATGCTGTCCAATATCCTGGACAATGCGGTGAAGCACGGACGCTCCGGCGGTCGGATCGACGTCCAGCTCACGGCGCGGCCGGCAGGTGGTGTGGTGCTGACAGTGGCAGATGACGGGCCTGGCATTCCGGCGGAGGCACGCGAGGCGGTGCTGCGCCGCTTCCACCGGCTGGATGCTGCGCGGGCAACCCCCGGGACCGGCCTGGGGCTCGCCCTGGTCAAGGCGGTCGCCGACCTGCACGGCATGGCGCTGACATTGGGCGAGGCCGGGCCAGGGCTGCGGGTGACGCTCGAGATGCCGGCGGTGACGGCATGATCCGGGCCGGCACGCTGCTCGCCCTGGGGCTGCTGACGGCGGGGGAGGCACGGGCACAGCTCTGGCCGTTGCAGACCGGGCCGGGTGGCGACATCGTCAGCCAGGCCATGGCGGATTTCGACCGGCTGCGACGCGGTGCCCCGGAACTACAGCCGGATATCGGCTTCCTGCCCGGGCGTGCCGCCGTCGCTGCGCCGGCCTGGACCCCGCCGCCCATGCCAAGGCCGCGCCCGGTTCGCCGCACTGCCGCCCCGCGGCGGGAGCCCGCCGTGGCGGCGGCCCCGATGTCCGCGCCGGTGGCAACGCCGTCGGAGCGGCGGCCGGATCTCGAGGCTGTCGAGCGCCGGCTTGCCGAGCGCGAGCGGACGCTCCGCGACCTGCAGCGTGACCTGGTGGAAGAGCGAAAGCTGGTGGAGGAATGGCGCGGGGGGCAGCGGACGAGCCGCTGAAGGGCGGAACCGCCGGCAGGCGCACAACTGCTTTGCAGACAGCAAGCCGAACCGGCCGGGCGAAACAGATGGTCGGAGCGGCGGGATTCGAACCCACGACCCCTTGTCCCCCAGACAAGTGCGCTACCAGACTGCGCCACGCTCCGACGCCGGCGGGATAGCATCGCGGCAGGCGGGCCGCCAGCCCCCTGATCGGGATTTGCGGTTGGGGGCTTTCAGCCCCCGCGCACCTGGCTCCGCAGCATGTGCTTCTGGAGCTTGCCCGTGCTGGTCCGCGGCAGCTCGGCAAAGATGACCTGCTTCGGTGCCTTGAAGGGCGCCATGTGCTGCCGGCAATGGGCAATCAGCTCGGCCTCAGTGGCGCTCGCCTCCGGCTTCAGCTCGACGAAGGCGCAGGGAACCTCGCCCCACTTCTCGTCCGGCTTGGCGACCACCGCCGCCAGCATCACCGCCGGATGCTTGTAGAGTGCGTCCTCGACCTCGATCGAGGAAATGTTCTCGCCGCCCGAGATGATGATGTCCTTGGAGCGGTCCTTCAGCTGGATGTAGCCGTCCGGATACTTCACCGCGAGGTCGCCGGTGTGGAACCAGCCGCCGGCGAAGGCGGCCTCGGTCGCCTTGGCGTCCTTCAGGTATCCTTTCATCACGACGTTGCCGCGCATCATGACCTCGCCCATCGTCGTGCCGTCGGGCGGCACGGGCTGCAGGGTGTCGGGGTCGCGGACGTCGAGCGCCTCCAGCGCCTGGTAGCGGACGCCCTGGCGGGCCATCAGCCTGGCCTGCTCCGGCGCGGGCAGGGCGTTCCAGGCGACGTTCCATTCGTTGACCACCGAAGGGCCGTAGCATTCGGTCAGGCCATATACGTGCAGCACCGCGAATCCGGCGCTGCGCATCGCGGCCAGCACCGCTTCCGGCGGCGGCGCGCCGGCGACGACGAACTGCACCTGGTGCGGCAGGTCCCGCTTCTGCGCCGCCGGCGTGTCCAGCAATGCCGACATGACGATCGGCGCGCCGCACATATGGGTCACGCCGTGTTCGGCCATCAGCGCCCACATCGCGGCGCCGCGCACCGCGCGTAGGCAGACATGCGTGCCGGCGACGGCGGTGACGGTCCAGGGAAAACACCAGCCGTTGCAATGGAACATCGGCAGGGTCCAGAGATAGACCGGATGCCGCGCCATGCTGGCCGAGAGCACGTTGCCGGTCGCCAGCAGCTGCGCGCCGCGATGGTGATAGACCACGCCCTTCGGCTTGCCGGTGGTGCCGGAGGTGTAGTTGAGCGCGATGGCGTCCCATTCATCCTGCGGCATGCGCCAGGCGAAGGCCGAATCGGCTGCGGCGAGCATCGCCTCGTAGTCGTGGCCGCCCATGGTATTGGCGTTGGCCGCCTCGCCGGCTTCCGGATCGGCGACCTCGATCACCAGCGGCTGCGCCTTGCATTGGGTGAGCGCGAGGCGGAGCAGCGGGATGAATTCGCGGTCGACCAGGATCGCCTTCGCCTCGCCATGATCGAGTATATAGGCGATGGTCGCGGCATCGAGCCGGGTGTTCAGCGTGTTCAGCACGGCGCCGGCCATCGGCACGCCGTAATGGCATTCCAGCATCTCCGGCGTGTTCGGCAGCAGCGCCGCCACCGTCTCGCCGCGGCCGATGCCCTGCGCCGCCAAGGCCGAGGCGAGCCGCACGCAGCGGTCGCGCAACTCGCGGTAGGGCCGGCGCAGCGCACCATGGATGACCGCGACGTGGTCCGGGAAGACCGCCGCCGCACGCTCAAGGAACAGCAGCGGCGTCAGCGGCTGGTGATTGGCGGGGTTGCGGGCGAGCCCGGTCTCGTAGTCCTGCGCGGCCATGTCGTCGTTCCTACCGATGCCGCCATTCCGGCGTGCGCTTGCCGAGAAAGGCGCCGATCCCCTCGGCGGCATCCTCGGCCAGCAGGTTCTCTACCATGACCGTACCGGCTGCGGCATAGGCCTCGGCCAGCGGCAATGCTGCCTGGGCGTTGAAGCCGCGCTTGCCGAGGCGCAGCGCGACCGCCGACCGCGCCGCGATCCGCTGCGCCAGGGCCAGGGCCTCCGGCAGCGCCTGGCCGGACGGGACCACGCGGTTCACCAGCCCCATGCGGTGCGCCTCGGCGGCCGGGATCATCTCGCCCAGCAGCAGCATCTCCATTGCCGCCTTGCGCGGCACCGCGCGGGCGAGGGCGACGCCCGGGGTCGTGCAGAACAGGCCGATATCGACGCCGGGGGTGCAGAACTTCGCCCCTTCCGCCGCGACCAGCAGGTCGCAACTCGCGGCGAGCTGGCACCCGGCGGCGGTGGCGACGCCCTCGACCGCGGCGACGACCGGCTGAGGCAGGGTGACCACCGCCTGCATGACGCCGGCGCATTCCGCCATGGTGGCTTCGAAGAAGGCGCGGCCGGCATCGGGGTCGGTGCGGCGCGCGGTGATCTCCTTCATGTCGTGGCCGGCGGAGAAGGCGGGGCCTTCCGCCGTGATGACGACGCAGCGGATGGCATCCTCGGCGCCAACGCCGTCGAGCGCCGCCTGCAAGGCGGCGAGCATGGCGCGGGAGAGGCTGTTGCGGGCCGCGGGGCGGTTCAGCGTCAGGATGGCGACCGGGCCCTCGTCCCGGCGCAGCACCATCGCCTCATTGTTCCCCGCCGGGGCGTGGGTTGCGGACATGCATCTGGCTCCCTTCTTGGCCGCAGAGGTAATGCGGCCCGGAGCGCACGCGCAATGGGGTCGCGCTCAGGCGCGGGCCGGGCCGTAGTGCCGGTAGATCGCCTCGGCCAGCGCCTTCAGCGCGGCATCGGCGCGCTGACCGGCGATATTGGTCTGCATGACCATGGCAAAGTCGCGGCTCGGCTGCACCAGGACCAGCGCCAGGTTGAGCGTATTGGACCCGGCATGCTGCAGGAAAGGCTCGCTCGACCAGGGATGGCGGAGCACCCCCCAGCCAAGGGCATAGCCGCCGCCACCCGGTGTGCCCGGGGCCGCATCGGGCCGTGGCGCCATGGCAACCACCTGGGTATGCAGCCGCCGCAACGTCTCCGGCGTGACCAGGGCCGGGCCGCGCTTGCCCTCTCCGGCATGCCATCCGGCCCAGGCGGCGAAGTCGAGCACCGAGAGATGCACCGTGCCGGCCGGGCCGATGATCAGCGGGTTGTCGCCATTGGGGCCGGCCAGCATGGGCTCCGGCGTACCGTCGGGCTGGATCGCGTGCCCAAGCGGCGCGTCGGTCCGGCCGAGCCGCGCCGCCGGCCCGAAGCCGGCGGTGGCCAAGCCAAGGGGGGTGAAGATCCGGGCGACGACGAGTTCTTCCCAACTGCTGCCGGCGGCGCGCTCGGCGGCCGCGCCGGCCATGGTGTAGCCCATGTTGGAATAGGCGAAGCGGCTGCCGGGCGGCGAGGCCAGCGGCTGCGTGCTCCATTGCCGCACCAGCCAGTACCGCAGCGCGTCGAGGTTGCCCGGCTGCAGGTAGGACTGGCCGAGCAGCCGGTCGAAGACCTCGTTGTCCATGGGCAGGCCGCCGGTATGGGAAAGCAACTGCGTCAGGGTCACGCCGCGCAACCCGGCATCCATGCCGGAGGCGAGGTCGGGAAAGGCCTCGGCGACGGTGGTGTCCCAGCGCAGCCTGCCTTCTTCGACCAGCATCGCCACCAGCAGCGAGGTCATCGCCTTTGTGTCCGAGCCGATGTGAAAGGCGTCATCCAGGGTGACCGGCGTCTCGGTGCCCCAGCGCCGGATGCCGACCGCGCCGGCGGCGGTGACGCGGCCATCCTGCACCGCGGCGGCGGCCAGCGCCGGCAGCCCGTGCTCCGCCAACACGGGTTGCAGCAGCGGGGCGAGAGAGGTGGCGCCGGGCGGGATCGCGGCCGGTGCCGCACCGGCCGCGAGCGTGGCCAGCGCCGTTCGGCCCAGCATTGTTCGTCGACGCATGGCGATCCCTCCGCTTCGGCTCCGCCGATGCTGGAGCAGAACCCGTGCGGAAGGCCAGATGCGGTGGAGGGTGCCGTACCATGTCCGGCCGCACCCTCCACCCTTGGTTGTCAGGCTGGCGTGAACATCGTCGCCGGCGGTGAGTCCCCCTGGGTCGGCTTGAAGACGACCTTGACCTTCTGGCCGATCTTCAGGCTGTCCAGGTCGCAATCGACGATGTTGGTGAAGATGCGGACACCCTCGTCCAGCTCGACATAGGCGACGCTGTAGGGCTCCTTCGTCCGCATCACCGTATAGGTGTAGATCGTGCCGGTGCCCTTGGCCTCCACCAGCTCGACATTGTTCGAGAGCGTGAAGGGCGAGCAGCCCCGCGGGTACCAGAAGTGCTTGCCGGTATCCTTGCAGAGGCCGATCAGCAGCCGTCCTTCCCGCGCCGCGTCGAAGTACGGCTTGTTGGTCGGGTCGACGTTGATCGCCGGAAGGGCGCGGTTGGACGCTGGCGTTGCCATCGGGATCACACCCTTTCCAGAACGACGGTTGCGCTGCCATGCCGGGTGCCGAGCAGGCCACCGGTGCCATGCGCCAGGGCCAGGGTGCAGCCGGGCACCTGGACTTTCGGATGCGCCTCGCCGCGAAGCTGCCGCACCGCCTCGATCACCTTGGTCATGCCGCCGCGATTGGCCGGATGGTTGTTGCAGAGCCCGCCGCCATCGGTGTTGAAGGGCAGCTTGCCGACGCCGCTGATCAGGTTGCCGTCCGAAACGAACTTGCCGCCCTGGCCCTTTTCGCAGAAGCCGAGGTCTTCCAGCTGCATCAGCACGGTGATGGTGAAGCTGTCGTAGATGCTGGCGTACTGGATATCCGTCGGCGTCACGCCGGCTTCCTCGAAGGCGCGGGCGCCGGACCAGCGGGCGCCGGAGAAGGTCACGTCGGTATAGCCGGCATTCTGGTTCTTGGTTGCCTCGCCGGCGCCCTTCACCTTCACCAGCGGCCGCTTCAGGGATCTGGCGATCTCAGGCGTGGTGACGATCAGCGCGCCGCCGCCATCCGAGATGACGCAGCAATCGAGCCGGTGCAGCGGGTCGCTCACCATGGGCGAGTTCACAACGTCTTCCACCGTGACGACCTTGCGCAGCATCGCATGCTCGTTCCACTGCGCGTGGTGGCTGGCGGCCACCTTGATCCAGGCGAGCTGCTCGCTGGTGGTGCCGAATTCATGCATGTGCCGCATGGCGCACATGGCGTAGACATTCGCCACCGTGCGGCCATAGACCATCTCGAAGGGGTCGTCGGGCACGTTGGCGCCCCAGGTGCGCGGCGCGGTGCCGGTGGCCATCGCCTCGGCGCGCGGGCGGCCGGCCAGCGTCACAAGGGCGATGCTGCACTTGCCCAGCGCGATCGCTTCCGCCGCATGGCCGACATGCAGGACATAGGAGCTGCCGCCGACATCGGTGCTGTCGAGGTGCTTCAGCTTGGTCAGGCCGAGGTAGTCGGCCATGTTCAGCGGGCCGAGGCCGGGGGCGGCGCCGGTGCAGAAATAGCCGTCGATGTCGTCCTTGCTCAGCCCGGCATCCTGCAGCGCGCCATAGGCGACCTCGGCATGCAGCTGCGCGACGGAGGTGTTGTCAGCCTTCCGCGTCGGGTGCTCATAGGCCCCGACGATATAGGCCTTGCCATTGATGCTCATGGGCGTCGTGGCCCTCCCTTTGGTTCGCTGGCTATCTATCCCCGCGCAGGTTTCCCCGCTCGCGCCGCGGCGTCAAGCCAGGGGGCGGGCTATTTCAGCCCGCCGCCGAGGAACTGCTTCAGCTCCGCCGTCTGCGGCGCGTCGAACAGCTTGGCCGAGGGTCCCATCTCCCAGACCTTGCCCTGGTGCATGAAGACGGTGGTGGTCGCCACCCGCTCAGCGAAGGCCATCTCGTGCGTCACCAGCAGCATGGTCATGCCATGTGCCGCCAAGCGCTCCATGGTGGCCAGCACCTCGCCGGTCAGTTCGGGGTCGAGCGCGCTGGTCACCTCGTCGAACAGCATCACCTTCGGCCGCATCGCCAGCGACCGAGCGATGGCGACGCGCTGCTGCTGGCCGCCCGAGAGGTTGTCCGGCCAAGCGTCGAAACGCTCGGCCAGGCCGACCTCGGCCAGGGTCTCCTCCGCCCGCGACCGCGCCTCGACCTTCGAGACGCCGAGGACGACGCGCGGCGCCAGCATGATGTTCTCGCCGACCCTGAGGTGCGGAAACAGGTTGTAGCTTTGGAAAACGATGCCGACATCCTTCCGGAGGTCGCGCAGCCCATGCGCGCTGGCGTCGAGCCCATGGCCCGCCACCTGGATACGGCCGGACTGGATCTGCTCGAGCCCGTTGATGCAGCGGAGCAGGGTGGACTTGCCGGAGCCGCTGCGGCCGATGATCGCCACGACCTCGCCGGACTCGACGCTCAGGTCGATCCCCTTGAGGACCTCGACTTCGCCGAAGCGCTTGTGGACGCCTTCAACCTGCACGACTGGCATTGAGCTTCCCTTCCAGGCGCCGGGCCAGCAGCGAGATCGGCCAGCAGATGGCGAAGTAGATCAGCGCCACCGTCCCGAAGACCTTGAAGGGCTGGAAGGTGGCGTTGTTGACCAGGTTGCCGGCGCGGGCCAGCTCGATCACCCCGATGATGGAGACGATGGAGGTGTTCTTCACCAGCTGGACGATGAAGCCGACGGTCGGCGCGACGGCGATGCGCATCGCCTGCGGCAGGATGACGTAGCGGTACTGCTGCGGCCGGGAGAATGCCAGCGCCGTCGAGGCCTCCCATTGTTGCCAGGGCACCGCCTGGATGCAGCCGCGCCAGATCTCGCCGAGATAGGCGCTGGCATAGAACGCCATGGAGATCGAGGCAGCGACGATCGGCGGCAGGTCGAAGCCGAGCATCGACAGCCCGTAATAGGCGAGGAACAGCAGGATCAGTACCGGGATGCCCTGAACCACGCCGATCCAGCCGGCCGCCAGCAGCCGCAGCGGTGCCAGCCGCGAGGTGCGGGCAATCGCCACCACGAAGCCGAAAAGACCGCCGAGGACCAGCGACAGCACGGTCAGCAGCAAAGTCCAGCGCGCCGAGCTCAGGATGAAGATGAACTCGGACTGGGTGAATTCGCGGATCATGCGCCGGACTGCCCGCGCAAGCGGCCAAGGCCGGACCCGGTCGGGAAGAGCACCGCGCCGAGCCCGGCGAAAAGCACCCGCAGCGTCAGCGCGATGGCGAGGTAGATCAGCGCCACGGTGATGTAGGTCTCGAAGCTGCGGAAGGTGTCCGATTCGATGTTGGAGGCCTGGGCCGAGAGCTCCTGCACCGAGATGAAGGAGCAGACCGAGGTCGCCAGCGTCACCAGCACGAACTGACTGGCCAGCGCCGGCCAGACCCGGGCGATCGCCGGCGCCAGCACGATGTAGCGGAACACCTGCCAGCGGGTGAGCGCGAGGGAGAGCCCGGCCTCGATCTGGCTCTTGTGAACGCTCTCGATGCCGGCGCGAACGATCTCGGTCACGTAGGAGCCGAGATAGACGACAAGCCCGATCAGCGCCGCCTGTTCTGCGGTCAGCTTCACGCCGATCGAGGGCAGGCCGAAATAGATGATCAGCAGCTGCACCAGGAAGGGCGTGTTGCGGATCAGCTCGACATAGACGTCGATCAGCACGCCTGCCGCGCGCGGCGCCAGGCTGCGCAGTGCCGCGAGCAGGATGCCGAGCAGCCCGCCGAAGACGATGGCCATGCCGGCGAGCTGCAGCGTCTGCAGCAGCCCTTCCAGCAACAGGTCGCTGCGGGCGAAGACCGCGCCGAACTGGAACTGGAACCCCATCTAGAAGACGGCGAGGTCGGCCGGCAGCGGGCTTCCCGTCCACTTGGTGGAGAGCTCGTCGAGCTCGCCATTGCCCTTCATGAAGTAGATGGTGTTCTGCAGCCATTGCCGCAGCTCGAACTGGTCCTTGCGGACGGTCATGCAGTTCGGCTGGTTGAACAGCAGGAACTTGTTCTCGAGGCCAGCTTCCGGACGGGTCTTGGCGATCTCGCCGCCGATGGTGTCAGGGATGCCGCAGGCATCGATCTGGCCGACGATCAGCGCCTGGGCGCTGGTCGCGTCATCCTCGAAGCGGACGATCTGGGTACCCTTCGGCGCCTTGCGGACCAGGGCCTGTTCCTGCGGCGTGCCGCGGGGGACGCCGACCTTCTTGCCGACCAGGTCGCCCAGTTCCTTGATGGGACTGTCCTTCTTGGCCATGATCATCATGCGGAAGGCGCTGTAGGGCATGGTGAACATCACCGTCCTCGCCCGCTCCGGCGTTGCCCCCAGCGTCGCGCAGAGGAAATCCACCTTGCCGGATTCGAGCGCCGGGATGCGGGAGGGCGGAGTCAGCGAACTGATCTCGGCCGGGACGCCCAGGTACTTCGCCAGCAGGTTCGAGACATCGATGTCGTAGCCGATGGCATTGCCCTGCGGGTCGACCATGCCGAAGGGCGGTGCGCCGGTGACGACGCCGATCCGCGCCTTGCCGCGCTTGATGATGTCGCCGGTGGTGATCGGCCCGGCCTGCTGGGCCTGGGCGGCGCTGGTGAACAAGGCGGGTGCCGCCAGGGCGGCACCGGCGAACAGGCGCTTGCGCAGAAGCATGGGTTTCCTCCGGGTGGGATTGGGGCTGCTCAAACCACGCTTGTCAGTCCGCCGTCAACATAGAGCAGGTGGCCGTTGACGTAGGACGCGGCGTCCGAAGCCAGGAAGACCGCGGCGCCGACCAGTTCCGGCAGCTCGCCCCAGCGGCCGGCAGGCGTCCGCTTGCAGAGCCAGTCATTGAACTCGGCATTGGCCCGCAGCGGGGCGGTGAGCTCGGTGCTGAAGTAGCCCGGGGCGATGCCGTTGCATTGCAGCCCGTGCTGCGCCCAGTCCGCGCACATCGCCTTGGTCAGCATCCCGATGGCGCCCTTGGACGCGGTATAGGGACCCGTGGTCGGACGACCGAGCATGCTCATCACGCTGCAGGTATTGATGATCTTGCCATGGCCGCGGCCGAGCATCCCCTTGGCCACGGCCCGGGCGCAGAAGAAGGCGCTGTGCAGGTTGGTGGCGATCACCTCGTGCCAGGTCGCGTCCGGCATTGCGTCCAGCGCGCCGCGCAGGTTCACCCCGGCATTGTTGAACAGGATCTCGATCGGGCCGAGCTCGGCCTCGATCCGGGCGACGCCGGCATCCACCGCGGCGCTGTCGGTGACGTCGAAAGCGGCGATGTCGACCTGTGCGACGCCATCGGCGCGCAGCCCGGCGGCGGCCTTTTCCAGCTTCACCACGTCGCGGCCGTTAAGCACCAGACTGGCGCCGGCTAGGCCGACACCCCGGGCGAGCGCCAGGCCGATCCCCTGGCTGGAGCCGGTCACCAGGGCGCGCCGGCCCGTCAGATCGAATAGCTTGAGCGACATCGTCCCATCCCCTGGCGCGGCATCGGCCGCGCCGCCGTCTGGTTGTCGAGCGGATTAACGCTTCCGAGCGTTGCCGCCCTCCAGCGATCTGCTCTAGAGCCGCCGAGACAAGCAGGGGAGGCGCAGTTGGACAAGCCGGAGCTTCTGGTCATGGGCGTCCTTCCCGATTGGGACCTGGAGCCGCTGGCCGAGCGCTACACCCTCCGCCTGCTCTACGAGTCACCGAACGAGGCCGCCTTCCTGGCCGAGCACGCGCCGGAAATCCGCGCCATCATCACCAAGGGGGAGATCGGCGCCTCCGCCGCACTCATGGAGCGGCTGCCGAAGCTTGGCCTGGTCGCCTGCTACGGCGTCGGGATCGACGCCATCGACAAGGGCTGGTGCGCCGCGCGCGGCATCCCGGTAACCAATACCCCCGACGTGCTGACCGAGGACGTGGCCGACAAGGCCTTCGCCTTGCTGCTCGGCGTGGCGCGGCAGGTCCCGCAGGCCGATGCCTGGGTGCGCGACGGCCGCTGGACCCGGGAAGGCTCCATGCCGCTGACCACCCGGGTCTGGGGCAAGCGCATCGGCATCGTCGGCCTCGGCCGCATCGGCCGCGCCGTGGCGCGCCGGGCGGAGGGGTTCGGGATGCAGATCAGCTACAGCGGCCGCACGCCGAAGGCCGACCTGTCCCATCCCTGGTACCCGACCCCGGCGGCGCTGGCGCCCGAGGTCGATATCCTGGTCTGCTGCGCCATGGGCGGGCCGACCACCCAGGGGCTGATCGACCGCGCCGCCTTCGAGGCCATCAAGCCCGGCTGCATCTTCGTCAACGTTTCCCGCGGCTCCTGCTGCGACGAGGCGGCGCTGCTGGACGCGCTCCGCAGCGGCCGGATCGCCATGGCCGGCCTCGACGTCTTCTGGAACGAGCCGACGATCGACCCGGCCTTCACCGGGTTCCCGAATGTCCTGCTGGCGCCGCATGCGGCGAGCGGCACGGTCGAGACCCGCAAGGCCATGGGCCAGCTGATGCGCGACAACGTCGAGGCGCATTTTGCCGGCAAGCCGCTGCTCACGGAGGTCAAGTGATGCGTGCCGTCGTCATCCACGCGCCGAAGGACCTCCGGGTCGAGGACCATGCGCCGGCGGCGCCCGGCCGCGGCCAGGTCCGCATCCGAATCCGCAACGGCGGCATCTGCGGCTCCGACCTGCACTACTACCAGCATGGCGGCTTCGGCGCGGTGCGGCTGCGGGAGCCGATGGTGCTGGGGCACGAGGTCGCCGGCACGATCGACGCGCTCGGGGAGGGGGTATCGCACCTCGCACTCGGCGCCGCTGTCGCGGTCAATCCCAGCCTGCCCTGCGGCGCCTGCCGCTTCTGCCTCGCCGGCCAGCCCAACCACTGCCTCGACATGCGCTTTTACGGCAGCGCGATGCGCCTGCCGCATGTCCAGGGCGGCTTCGCCGAGACCCTGGTCTGCGAGGCGGCGCGCGCCGTGGTGCTGCCCGACGGCATGGACACCACCCTGGCCGCCTTTGCCGAGCCACTCTCGGTCTGCCTGCATGCGGCGAGGCAGGCCGGGCCGCTGATGGGCGCCCGCATCCTGGTCACCGGAGCGGGCCCGATCGGCACGCTGGCCGTCGCCGTCGCCCGCCATGCCGGGGCGCGGGAGATCGTCGCCACCGACCTGCTCTCGGCCCCGCTGCTGACCGCGCGGCGGATGGGCGCCGACCGCACCGTGGCGGTGTCTGAGGACCCCGACGCGCTGCGCGGCTACGCCCTGGACAAGGGGCATTTCGACGTGGTGTTCGAGGCCAGCGGCAGCGCCGCCGCCCTGAAGACCGCGATCGAGGTGGCGCGGCCCGGTGCCACCATCGTCCAACTCGGCCTCGGCGGCGACGTGACCCTGCCGCTCTCGGCGCTGGTGGCCAAGGAGATCGCGCTGCGCGGCACTTTTCGCTTCCAGGAGGAATTCTCCTTGGCGGTGGAACTGCTCGGCCGCGGCGCGATCGACCCGATGCCGCTGCTGACCGCGACCCTGCCGGCGACGGAAGCGGTCGCGGCCTTCGAGCTCGCCGGGGACCGGAGCCGGGCGATGAAGGTGCAGCTGGCCTTCTGAGCTACTCCGCGCGGATGCCGGCCTCGCGGATCACCGGCTCCAGCCGCGCCGTCTCCTGCGCGATGAAGGCGGCGAACTGCGCCGGGGTGCCGCCGCCGAGAATGGCGCCCTGCTCGGCGAAGCGGCCGCCGATTTCGGGGTCCCCCAACGCCGTGTCCACCGCCTGCGCCATGCGCGCCAGGATCGGGGCAGGGGTCCCGGCGGGCGCGGCCAGGCCGAACCAGGTGCCGAAGAGAAAGCCGGGCAGCCCGGCTTCCGCCGTGGTCGGCACCTCGGGGATCTGCGGCAGCCGGCTGGGTGTCGCCACCGCCAGCGGCCGCGCGCCGCCGTCGCGCAGCTGCGGCAGGATGTTCGGCAGGTTGTCGATGATCATGTCGATGCGGCCGGCCACCAGGTCGGTCAGTGCCGGTGCCGCCCCGCGATAGGGGACATGCACGATGTCGAGGCCGGCCTGCCGCTTGAACAGCTCCAGCGCGATGTGCAGGCTGGTGCCGTTGCCGGCCGAGCCGGCGCTGAGCGTGCCGGGCGCCGCCTTCGCCGCGGCGACCAGATCGGCGAGCGTCTTCCACGGCTTGCCGGCGCCGACCGCCACGACCTTCGGCGTGTTCACCAGCAGGCTGGTCGGGGCGAAGGCGCGGCGCGTCTCGTACGGCATGCGGGCATAGAGGAACTGGTTGACCGCCAGCGTGCCGATCGACCCGACCATCCAGGTGTAGCCATCGGGCGCCGCCTTGGCGACCAGGTCGGCGCCGATGTTGCCGCCGGCGCCGGGCCGGTTCTCGACGATCACCGGCTGGCCGAGCAGCTGCGGCAACCGCGCCGCCAATGGCCGCGCCAGCAGGTCAACCAGGCCGCCGGGCGGGAAGGGGACGACGAAGCGGATCGGCTGCGCCGGCCAGGACGCCTGCGCCCCGGCGCGCGCGGCGGGCAGCATGGCGGCAATGCCGAGCAGGGCGCGGCGGCGCAGGGCGGTGGTCGGTGGCATGCGCGTCTCGTCCTCAGGACTTGTGGTAGAGCGTCGGGATGGCGGCATCGACCGCGACCTCGACCAGCATCGGACCCTCATGGCGCAGCGCCGCGGCCAGGGCTTCGGCCAGCAGCTTCGGCCCTTCGACGCGCAGGCCGGGGCAGCCCATGCCCTGCGCCAGCGCGACGAAATCCAGCCCGGGCAGGTCGATGCCGGGCACGCCTTCCGTCCCCATCACCCGGCTGAAGCTGCGCATCGCGCCATAGCCGCTGTTGTTGACCACAATGATGGTCAGCGGCAGCGCGTGCTGCGCCGCGGTCCAGAGCGCCTGGATGGAATACATCATCGACCCGTCGCCGATGATCGCCACGATCCGCCGCCCGGGATGCGCGAGCGCGATGCCGACCGCCGCCGGCAGCGAATAGCCGAGCCCGCCACTCGCCATGGTGTAGAAGCCACCCCAGTCGCGCATCGGCAGATGCGCCTGCAGCGCTGGGCGGTGGGAGGGCGCTTCCTCCACCACCACCGCCGCCCGCGGCAGCAGGCGCGCTAGCTGGTGGAACAGGTATTCCGCGCTGATCGGGGCGGAGGCTGCGGGCGCCGCCGGACGGGCGCGGGACGGCGGCGGGCTGCGGTCGCTCTGCACCAGCAGCGCCGCCAGTGCCGGCAGGCCGAGCCGCAGGCTGCCCTGGATCCCGGTACCCGTGCCGGCCGCGGCGATCGCCTCGCCATCCGCACTCAGCTGGAAGAGCGGCGTGCCCGAGGTGAACAGCGCGCAGTCGCCGGCGACATGGAAGGTGAAGACCGGCGCGCCGAGCACCAGCACCAGGTCATGCGGCGCCAGCGCGGCGGAGATGGCGGGCGGCGCCGCGGCGAAGAAGCCGGCAAACAGCGTGTGGTCCTCGGGAAAGGCGATGCGGCTGCAGAAGGGGCTGGCCCAGACCGGCGCGCGCAGCGTCTCGGCCAGTGCGACGGCGGCGGGCCCGGCGGCCTCGGCATCGACCTCCGGCCCGATCACCAGCACCGGGTTGCGCGCCGCCGCCAGAGCCGCGGCGCATTCCGCCAGCAGCGCCGGGTCGGGCGCCATGTCCTGGCTGGTGCGGCGCGGGGGCAGGGGGCGGGTCGGCGCGGACCAGTCGTCGCTCGGGATCGAGACGAAGGTCGGTCCGAAGGGCCGCTGCATCGCGACGTGGAAGGCATGCGCGATTGCGCCCGGCACGTCCTCGGCCCGGGCTGGCTCGCAGGACCATTTGACGTAGGGCTTGGGGAAGCTGGCGGCGTCCGTCGCGCCGAGGAAGGGGTTGCGCGGCAGCAGGCTGCGCGACTGCTGCCCGGCGGTGATCACCAGCGGCGCCTGATTGCGGTAGGCGGTGAAGACATTGCCCAGCGCATGTCCGAGGCCGGCCGCCGAATGCAGGTTGCAGAAGGCGGCGCGGCCGCTGGCCCGGGCATAGCCATCGGCCATGGCGACGACGCTGGCCTCCTGCAGCCCGAGCACGTAGCGGAAGTCGTTCGGCCAGCGATCGAGGAAGCCGAGTTCGGTCGAGCCGGGATTGCCGAAGACGGTGGTCATGCCGCAATCCCGCAGCAGCGCCATCGTGGCCTGCCGCACCGTGACCGTGTCCGCCATGGCGTCGCTCCCCGCTCCTGCCCCCGTGTTCCGGGAAAACGCGGCGGGCCGCAAGACGATGGCGGCGCAGTACCGCTTCCGTGCTAGCCTTATGGACTAACCGGAAGGTTCATAGCCGATGCCCGATATCGCCGTCGCACCGCGCCCGCGGCTGCGCGACCCCGACCAGACCCGCCGCAACATCCTGGACGCGGCACTGGCCGAATTCGCCGACAAGGGCCTGTCCGGCGCAAGGGTGGACGAGATCGCGGCGCGCACCGCCACCACCAAGCGGATGATCTACTACTACTTCGGCAGCAAGGAAGGCCTCTACGCCGCGGTGCTGGAGGAGATGTATGGCGGCATCCGTGACGCCGAGCAGGCACTGGAACTGGACAGCCTGGACCCCGTCGCGGCGATGCGGTGGCTGATCGAAGTGACCTTCGACTACCACGCGGCGCATCCGGAGTTCGTCCGCATGGTGGCGGTGGAGAACATTCACAGCGCCCGGCACCTGCAGCAGGCGCCCTCCGTTGCCGAGCGCAATGACGCGGTGATCCGCACCCTGCGCGCGCTGCTCGACCGCGGGGAGCATGCGGGGGTGTTCCGTGCCCGGGTCGATGCTGTCGACCTGCACCTGCTGATCAGCAGCTTCTGCTTCTACCGCGTCTCCAACCGGCACACCCTGCAGGCGATCTTCCGCCGCGACCTGACGGCGACGGAACACGTCGCGGCGCACCGGGCGATGATCGTCGAGGCGGTGCTGGCCTGGCTGCGGCCCTGATCGCTTACATCTCGGCGAAATGCGCCAGCATGCGGTCGGCATCCGGCACCAGCCCCGAGAAATGGCCGAAGGCATGCACCGCCTGGAACACTGCCATGCCGCCGCCATGCGCGGTGCGGCAGCCCTTGGCCCGCGCCACGCGCAGCAGCTCTGTCTCGAGCGGGAAGTAGACGATCTCGCTGACCCAGTGCCGCGGCTGCAGCAGCGCCGGGTCCAGCGGCAGGCCGGGATGCGCGGCGGTGCCGGTCGGCGTCGCATGGATCAGGCCGTCGGCCGCCGTCATCGCCGCGGGCAGGTCCGCCCCGGCCACCGCGCGCCCGGCACCATGCCGCGCGCAGAGTGCCGCAGCGACGCTTTCCGCCCGTGCCCGGTCCATGTCGAACAGCGTCAGGACCCCGACCCCCAGGCGCAGCGCCGCTTCCGCCACCGCCGTGCCGGCACCGCCGGCGCCGAGCTGGACCACCCGCCCCAGCGCCGCATCCGGCAGCTGCCGCCGGAAACCCTCGGCGAAGCCGGAGCAGTCGGTGTTGTGGCCGATGCGCTTTCCGCCCCGCAGCACCACGGTGTTCACCGCGCCGAGCGCCGCCGCTTCCGGCGACAGCGCGGACAGCAGCGGCACCACCGCCTGCTTGCAGGGATGCGTGATGTTCAGCCCATCGAAGCCCATCCGTTCCGCCGCCGTCAGCAACTCCGGAAGCACCTCCGCGCCCAGGCCCAGCTCGGTCAGGTCGATCAGCCGGTAGACGCAGCCGACACCCTGCGCCGCCGCCTCCCGCATATGCATCGCCGGGGTGCGGGAGAGCTGGATGCCGGTGCCGACCAAGCCGAGCAGCAGCGGACGGCGGGCCGGGGAAGGGGCTTGGGCGGTCATGGCGTTCGGCTCCGGATTTCCTCTTGCGGCATTTATGTACTATCTGGTACGTACACGTCAACGCCGGCCTGCTGGCTGGCCGTCCGCGAAGAGACGAGGAGAGGACAGCGCCATGACGACCTTCACCCGCCGCCAGTTCGGCCTTGCCGCCGCCTTCGGGCTGGGCGTGCGCCCCGCCTTCGCGCAGGGCGACTATCCCGGCAGCCGCCCGGTCACCCTCGTCGTCGCCTGGGCTCCCGGCGGGTCCACCGATTTCGTCGCCCGCGTCCTGGCCCAGGGGCTGTCCAAGGAACTCGGCGGCAACGTGGTAGTGGACAACCGCCCGGGCGCCAGCGGCACCATCGGCCATGCCTCCGTCGCCCGGGCCCGGCCGGACGGCTATACCCTGCTGCTCGGCGTCAACTCCACCTACGCCATGGCGCGGCACCTCTTCCCGCAGCGCGGCTATGACGACGAGAAATCCTTTGCCGGCATCGGCCGCGTCGCCACCACGCCGATCTTCCTCTGCACCAGCAACAAGCTTGGCGTGACCGACATCAAGGGCTTCGTGGTCAAAGCGAAGGCGCAGGACGGCAAGCTCTCCTATGCCTCTTCCGGCGCCGGTTCCTCGGCCCATCTGGCGACCGAGCTCTTCCTGCGCTCGGCGGGGATCGAGGTACAGAACGTCACCTACAAGGGCGGCGCCCCGGCGGTGCAGGCACTGATCGCCGGGGAGGTGGAGATGGCCTTCGTCGATGCCGTCACCGCCCTTCCGCTGATCGCCTCGAGGCAGGTCACCGCGATCGGCGTCTCCTCGCCGCAGCGCAACCCGCTGGCACCGGAGGTGCCGACCATCGCCGAGAGCGGTTATCCCGGCTACGAATGCTCCTCCGACTTCGCGCTGCTGACTCCGGCCGGCACGCCGCCTGCGATCATCCAGCAGCTGGCCGCCGCCAAGGCCGCTGCGCTGCAGCAGCCGGAGATCATCGAGAAGCTGCGCAACGGCTCGATCTTCCCCGATGTGAGCAGGCCCGAGACCTGGCCGCAGCAGGTGGTTGCCGAGAGCGCGAAATGGGGCGAGGTCATCAAGTCCCGCGGGATCACCCTGGAATAGGCGCATCGCCGCCGTCCCTGATCGGCACTAGACTTCATCCAGCGGCGCCCGCCGGGCGCCGCGCCCAGGAGGAGACCAAGGCATGTCGGACACCGCGCCCTTCCGGCCCTTCGCGGCCGGCACCCAGCCGCCGCTGGACCACGCTGCCTATGGCAGCACGCATCTGCGCCACCCGAAGCGCGCGCTGCGACCCCTGGCGCAGACCGTTTCGGAGACCACCGGCCCGCATTTCACCCCGGCGCTCTTCCCAGAGATCGGCGACTTGACGAAGCAGGCGAAGGGCGAGCCGCTCGGCGAGCGCATCATCGTCGCCGGCCGGGTGACGGACGAGGACGGCCGCCCCATCCCCAACACCATGGTCGAGGTCTGGCAGGCCAATGCCGCCGGCCGCTACGCCCATCCGCGCGACACCCACGACGCTCCCGCCGACCCGAACTTTCCCGGCGAGGGCCGCGTCTTCACCGATGCGCAGGGGCACTACCGCTTCGTCACCATCAAGCCAGGTGCCTATCCCTGGCGCAACCACCACAATGCCTGGCGTCCCGTGCACATCCATTTCTCGCTGTTCGGCACCGGCTTTGCCCAGCGGTTGATCACCCAAATGTACTTCTCCGGCGATCCGCTGCTGGCCCTCGACCCGATCTACCACGGCATCGCCGATGCCGGCGCACGTGACCGCCTGGTCAGCAGGTTCGACCTCGACATCACCGAACCCGAATGGGCGCTCGGCTACCGCTTCGACATCGTCCTGCGCGGCCGCGGCGCGACGCCATTCGAGGAGGCGCACTGATGCCCGCTGCCACCGCCAGCCAGACCATCGGCCCCTACTGGCACCTGATCGAGCACAAGGAATGGGCGGACCTGACGCGCTTCGGCGCGGAGGGCGAGCGCATTGAGGTGACCGGCCGGATTACCGACGGCGCCGGCGATGCCGTGGTCGATGCCGCGGTCGAGATCTGGCAGGCCAGCCCGCCGGCCGACGAGCGGTTTCCCGGCTATGGCCGCAGCGCCACCGACAGCGACGGGCGCTTCCGCTTCGTCACCCTGAAGCCCGAAGCGGTGCCGGGCAACGGCAACCAGACCCAGGCGCCGCATCTTTCCGTGGTGCTGCTCGCCCGCGGCCTGATGACCGCGCTGCGGACCCGCGTCTATTTCCAGGGCGAGGCGTTGAACGAGACTGACCCGCTGCTCTCCTCGATCGAGGATCCAGCCGAGCGGGCGACGCTGATTGCGAAGCCGATTGGCGCCGGTGCCTGGAACCTCGACATCCGCCTGCAGGGTGCAGGCGAGACGGTCTTCCTCGAGGTCTGACGCGACACCCTCGGCCGAAGGACCTCACCGATGCCGCTGCCGAAGTCGATCGCCACCGTCTGCCTTAGCGGGACCCTGCCGGACAAGCTGGAAGCCGCGGCGCTGGCCGGGTTCCAGGGGATCGAGATCTTCGAGAACGACCTGCTGACCTATGACGGCTCGCCCGAGGAGGTCGGGCGCATGTGCGCCGATCTCGGTCTTGCGGTCACCATCTACCAGCCCTTCCGCGACTTCGAGGCGATGCCAGAGCCGCAGCGCCGCCGCAACCTCGACCGTGCCGAGCGCAAGTTCGACACCATGCAGGCGCTCGGCACCGACCTGATCCTGGTCTGCAGCAACACGCAGCCCGCCACCTTGCCGGAGCCCGAACGCGCTGCCGCCGACCTGCGCGAGATGGCGGAACGCGCCGCGGCCCGCGGCCTGCGCGTCGGCTTCGAGGCATTGGCTTGGGGCAAGCAGACCAGCCTATGGCGCCAGGCCTGGGACATCGTGCACCTGGCCGACCATCCGGCGCTCGGCCTCATCCTTGACAGCTTCCACAGCCTCTCGCGCGGCGACGACCTCGCCGGGCTCGACGCGGTGCCGTCCGAGAAGCTGTTCTTCCTGCAGCTTGCCGATGCGCCGAAGCTGTCGATGGACGTGCTCTCCTGGAGCCGCCACTTCCGCCTCTTCCCCGGCCAGGGCGAGTTGCCGGTCGGGTCCTTCCTGCGCGACGTTCTTCGCGCCGGCTATCGCGGCCCGATCTCGCTCGAAATCTTCAACGACGAGTTCCGTGCCGCCCCTGTCCGCCGCATCGCCCGCGACGCGCTGCGCAGCCTGATCCTGCTGGACGACGAGGTGCGCGGCGCGGCGCCGCCCGCCGGTGTCCCGGCGGCCGCGCTGCCGCCTGCAGCGGAACTCGCCGGCTTCGAGTTCCTCGAATTCGCGGTGGACGACCCCTCGCGCGGGCAGCTCGCCGGCCTGCTCGGCACTCTTGGCTTTGCCCGCGCTGGCCTGCACCGCTCAAAGTCGGTCGAACTGCAGCGGCAGGGCGGCGTCAACCTCGTCCTCAACAGCGAACCCGACAGCGCGGCCTCCGAGCGTTTCGAGATGTTCGGCCCGGCCGTCTGTGCCATGGCGCTGCGCGTCGATGACCCCGCGCGCGCACTGGCCCGCGCGCAATCCCTGCTCAGCCCCGCCTGGCAGGAGCGCATCGGAGAGGGCGAGCAGCGCATCCCCGCCATCCGCGCGCCGGACGGCACGCTGATCTACCTGGTGCGCACCGGCAGCGACATCTGGTCGGCCGACTTCAACCTGGCCGCGCCGCAAGCCGCCGCGCTGCCGCCGCTCGCCGGCATCGACCATGTTGTGCAGGCGCTCGCCCCCGGGCACCTCGACGGCTTCGTGCTGTTCTGGCGCGCCGTCTTCGGTCTACAGGCCGACCCGGTCTGGGAATTGCCCGATCCCTTCGGCATCGTCCGCAGCCGCACGCTGTCCTCGGCAAGCCGCAGCGTCCGGCTGCCGCTGAACGTTTCCGAAAGCCGACAGACGACAACCGGGCGGTTCGTTTCCGCCTATGCCGGGGCTGGTGTGCATCACGTTGCCTTCGCCGCACCCGATGTCTCCGCGGCAGCGGCGCCGGATGCACCGATGCTGGATATCCCGGAAAACTACTACGACGACCTTGCGGCACGCTTCGGCCTTGGTGACGCGCAACTCGCCGCGCTGCAACGCGGCCATCTGCTGTACGACCAGGACGCTCAGGGCGGCAGCTTCGTGCATGCCTATACCCACGCCTTCCAGGACCGTTTCTTCTTCGAGCTCGTCGAGCGGCGCGGCGGCTATGACCAATATGGGGCGCCGAACGCGGCGGTGCGGATGGCGGCGCAGGCGCGGCAGCAAAGGAAGTGGGCATCGGGGAAAGGTACTTCCCCGAACCCCATCAATGTTTGTGGGTCTTGCGCGCGCGGGCGTGAGCGGCGAGCTTCACGCCCATGCAGCCGATCCCGTCTCACGTCCGCGACCATGCAGGCCTGATCCTTGCCGATACGCTCGGCGCCATCGTCGCGGGACACCGTGAGACCGAGGTCTCCGCCATGGTGGCGCGCCATGCGACCGGTGGCGTGCCGCTGCTGGGGACCGCGGCTGCCGCGCCGCCGCCCATGGCGGCCTTTCTCACCGGCTTGGCCGGCACCGCCACCGAGCTCGACGAGGGCAACTACCCTGCAGGCGGCCACCCCGCGATCCACGCCATCGCCCCCGCCCTGGCAGAGGCCGCAGTTCGCAACTGCGGCGGCGAGGCGCTGCTCACCGCCTGCATCGCCGGCTACGAGGCCGGTTCGCGGGTGGGTCACGCCATGCGGCTCCGCCCCGCCGCGCATCCGCATGGTACCTGGGGCGTCATCGGCGCCGCTGCCGCGGTCGCCAGCCTGCGTGGCCACGACGCCGCCCGGACCCAGGGGGCGCTCGACCTCGCCGCCAGCCTCGGCCTTGCTACCAGCGCCACCGCATCGCTGCGCGGCGGCTCCGTCCGCAACGTTTATGCCGGTGCCGCAGCGCAGAACGGTCTGCTCGCGGTGGACCTGGCGGAAGCCGGCGTCACCGGCGAGCCGCTCGGCATTCCCGTCGTCTTCGGCACGGTCATCGGAAACGCCTGGGACCAGATGGCCTACGAGGCCTCCGCCGGCCGCTGGTTCATCCTGGAGAGCTTCCTCAAGCTGCATTCCTGCTGCCGCGAGACCCAGGGCGCGTTGGAAGCGATCGAGCGGCTGCTGACCGAGGCGCCCATCGCGCCGGAGGCCGTCACGGTGATCGAGGTGGAGACCTTTGGCTCAGCGTCGCTGCTCTCGGAACGCGCCGCCGTCGCGCCGATCGCCGGCCGCTTCTCCATTCCCTTCACCGTGGCCACGCGAATCGTCTCCGGCGGCGCCTGGATCGAAGCTTTCTCCCCCGCCGCCATCGCCGATCCCGCGACCCGGGCCCTCGCCGCCAAGGTGACGGTCCGCGAGGACCCGGCCCTGACCGCCCGTCAGCCGGCCGAGCGCGTCTGCCGCGTCGTGCTGCGCTTGGCCGACGGCACGACCCGCCGGCGCGAGGTCATCGGCACCCCGGGCGACCCCGGCCGCCCGCATCCTGAAGCCGCGCTGCGCGACAAGTTCCGTCGCTGCGTCGAGCCCGGCCTCGGCGCCCGTTGGCGTGAACTGTGGGAGATGGCCCGCCACCCCGACCGCCTGTCCTCAGCCGCGGCACTGTTCCAGGCCTTCCGCCCCTGAACCCCTGCCGGGTCCGAGC
Organism: Dankookia rubra; assembly: GCF_004355005.1. Lineage (GTDB taxonomy): Bacteria > Pseudomonadota > Alphaproteobacteria > Acetobacterales > Acetobacteraceae > Paracraurococcus > Paracraurococcus ruber_A. The sequence goes on along the minus strand of NZ_SMSJ01000016.1, from coordinate 48,722 downwards.
CGCGCGGCGGCCCAGTGGGAATGTGCGGAGAGGGCAAAGCTCCCTTCGCTACTCCGCCGCCTTTGCCGGCCTTCCCGCCTGCTCCATCGCGCGCCGGATCCGCACCACCTCCGAGCCCTCGTCCAGCGCCACGTCGGCATAGGTGACGATCCCGCCCGCCTTCACCGCCCGCTTCAGCGGCACGCCATGCGCCAAGCCGATCGGCAGCGCCCCGACGGCGAGGGACCGCTCCGCCGGGATGCACTTGCCCCAGACCATGGCGCCACCCTCGCCATCCAGCACCTCGCCGGCCGCGAGGTCGCGCTTGGCCGTCGACGCCACGTCGCCGCGCCAGGCTTCCGACGACCCGGTCGGCTCCCGCCGCAGCGCCGCCGAGGCGACCGAGATGCCGAGTTCCAGCCCGATGAAGTGGTAGGGCCGCCACAGCGCCGCGTAGCGCCCGCTCGGGTCGGTCGCCACGCCGTATTCCGAGAAGCAGCGGCGGATATAGTCGGTCTCGCCCTCGAAGACCGCATAGACGCCCCAGCGCAGGTCGCCCTGCACCTGCCTGCCGTCGCGCTCGAGCGAGGAGATCACCTCCACCCGCCCGGTCGAGCCGGCGAAAACCCGCGGCAGGTCGTGGGTGCCGCAGGGCGGGAAGTCGAGGCCGTCCTCCGGCGGCTGCAGCCCGGTGGCATTGGCGATCGCCGCCATCTCGATGCCAGACTTCGTGCCGTCAAGGAAGGAGTTGAACATCTGCGGGTTCATCCCGCCGAGCTTTGCCTGTTCCTCGGTCAGCCCGTAATGTCCCCAGACGGTGGCTGGCGTGCTGGCATGGTAGGCCGGCAGGTATTTCGTGCCCTTGCCCGCGGCGACGACGGTGAAGCCCTCGGCACGCAGGGTATCGACGATCTCGCAGACCAGGGCCGGCTGGTCGCCATAGGCCATGGAGTAGACCGTCCCGGCGGCGTGCGCCTTCTCCGCCAGCAGCGGGCCGGCGAGGACGTCGGCCTCCACGTTCACCATGACGATGTGCTTGCCATGCGCGATGGCGGCGATCGCGTGGCGGATGCCGGCGGCGGGGTGGCCGGTGCATTCGACAATGACCTCGATGCGGGGATCTGCGATCAACCCCATCGCGTCCTCGGTCAGTGCCGTCGCGCCGGTGCGGAGCGCCGCGTCGAGGTCGGGCGCGCTGTATTTCGCCTCCGACCAACCGACTCGCGCCAGTGCCGCGCGGGCCCGGGGCAGCGCCAGATCGGCGATGCCGGCGACCTGCATCCCCGTTGTGCGCTGCGCGGCGGCGAGAAACATCGAGCCGAACTTGCCGGCCCCGATCAGCCCCACCGTCACCGGCTTGCCCGCTGCCGCGCGCGCCCGGAGCATCCTGTGCAGGTTCATGTCCGTTCCCACCCTTGATGGGCGCGAGCCTACCGCATCCACTGCACCGGAGAACCCGCCCAGCCGGGGATTTCTCCCGGCAGCGTCCGGTGGGCGGTCCAATTCCGCCGGGATGCGCTTGGCGCTTGCCCTGGCCCGGCGAGCAGGGCAGCATCCGGTGAACAGAGAGTGAACTTTTCCTCTTGCGCTTAGGTTCTCTTTTTGTTCCTATCGGGCTCATGCAGACCCATGCTTTCGCCGATGCCGGCTTCGCCATCCCGCCGCGCCCCGCCCGGGCCGGCTCCGCCACCGTCGATATGCGGCTTGTCGCCCGCCGGCATTTCCGCGCCGCTGGGCGCTGGTTCCGCGGCCTGGACGCGGTCCAGGAGGCGAGCCTGATCGGCATCGTCAGCATGGTGGGCTTCTGGGCCCTTGCGGAGTTGGTGCTGTCGCTCCAGGGTTTCTGACCAGATCGCAAGAATAACCGCTTGCGCGAACTCGACCGGATACAAGTAACGAATAATCGCTCACACGGACGCGTTTGGCTGCATTCCTTAGGATACCTCAGCATCGACCCGGCAGGCTGACGCTGGGGCCTGTGTCGATGCACGAGGTCCATGGTGAATCTGAACATCCTGTTGCGCGGTCAGTCGAACGCATTTCTTCTCGGTGCCTTCAACGGCAGCACTCTCGTCAGCCGCGTGCAGTCCCTGCTCGGCTTCGACGGCGTGAACGATACCGTCACGCTGGAATTCCAGCACGACGCTGCGGTCGCGAACACGGTTTATAGCGGCACCTCCTTCCTGACCGAGTGGCTGAAGTTGACAGCTGCCGGATGGCAGGTGGGAGCACAGGAACAAGGCCTTCTGAACTACATCAACGGCCTTTCCGCCGCGCAGAAGGCGCAGCCCACCGCCGTGGTCTGGCTGCACAGCGAGTACGACAGCCTCTACGGCGCGCTCACGCCGGCGCTCTGGGAAAGCGGCGTCCGCTACGACGCGGCGCTGGTGCGCGGCGCCTATGGCCAATCTGCCGCCACGCTGCCCTACCTCTTCGTCAGCGCCATTCCCTACAGCAGCGGCACCGGCACTGGTCATCAGGCGATCCGCACCGGGATGGAGGAACTCTCGGCCGACCCGGCCTTCAACGCCGGCATCGCCGCCCGCATCCAGGATTCCGACATGACCTGGGACAATCCCACCGGCTTCGGCGGGTCCCACATGTCCTTCGAGGACCAGCGGATCGCGTCGATCCGTATCGCTGCCTCGCTGGCCGAGGAATGGGCACCCTATGCCAAGCCCGGCTCCCCGGTGGCGCTGGCCGGCGGCAATATCGACAACCTCGGCCCGCAGGTCATCGCCGCCAGCGTCTCCGCCCCCAATCAGCTGATGCTCAAGGTGCAGTTCGATGCCGCCAGCAGCCTTGCGCCACTCGACGCTGCGGCGGCGCAGGGCGTCGGCTGGACGATCTTCGGCCCGGACGGCAAGGCAACCGATGGCGGCGCCGCGGCGCTGGCGATCGGTGCGCCGGACACGATGTACGTCTCCTTCAACGGAGTCATCCCGGCCGGCGCCAAGCTGTATTACGGCTGGGGTTATGGCCGGCTTGAAGCCGCCAATGGCACCGGCCAGGGCCATGCGGTCTACGACAATGCCGGCCTGCCGATCTGGGTGGATGCGCATGGGCTGGCTGTCGGCGGCGGCGCCGCGGTCGCCGCGGCCCCGGTCACCGGCGGCGCCAGCGTCTCGGTCGGCGCCACCGGCGGCAGTTACATCGCAACCGCCGCCGCGGAGAACTGGGTGATCCAGCCCGGCTCCGGCCATGCCGTGATCGACGGCTTCGATCCGGCGGTCGATACCCTGACCTTCACCGGCATCGCCCGGGAGAGCCTGATCACCTGGCAAACGAGTTCCACGCCCGGTCTTGGCATCGCCTGGAACCCCGGCGACGGCTACGTGACCCTGCCGGGCGTCGGCACGGTGCCGGAGAGCCATATCCTGATCGCCTGACCCTGCGCGGCGCATCCTGCTCCCGTCTTAACCCGGCTTTCACCCGGGCCGGGGCAGGGTGCGGTCGTGGTCCCGGACGACCCGGGACCCGACGATCGGAGGGAAAACCCGCATGCCGTTGAACTCGGTGAATACCAATGTCGGCGCGATGGTCGCGCTGCAATCGCTCAACAAGACTGCGGACGAGCTGACCGCTACCCAGAAGCGGATCTCGACCGGCTTCCGCGTCGCCGACGCAAAGGACGACGGTGCCGCCTATGCGGTGGCCGAGCGCGTGCGTGGCGAGATCGCAGCCACAGCCTCGGCGAACGAGCAGCTCGGCGGCGTGAAGGGGTTGCTCGACGTCACCAATGCCAGCCTGACCAATGTCGGCGAGACGCTGAAGAAGCTCAAGACCATCGTCGTCAAGCTGGCCGACGCGACCATCACCGCCGACCAGCAATCGCAGTATCAGGCGCAGGCCAAGGAACTCACCAACAACATCAAGGCCTTCATCGAGGATGCCAGCTACAACGGCAAGAACATCCTCGACGAGAGCGTGTCCACCCTGGCCAATACCGTGGTGCGCAACGGCGCCGGCGTGACCTACAGCTTCAACGGCTACTCCGCGCTGACGAACGTCTTCAATGGCGTCTCGGGTGCCAATGCCTGGACGGCGAGCTCCGCCGCGGCGGCGCTGACTTCGGGGGGCGCGATCACCGCCGCCATCAGCAACACGCTGACGCAGCTGAACAATTTCGGCTCCTACTCGAACTACATCGACAGCCAGATCACCTACAACAAGGCCAAGATGGACGCGCAGGAAGGCGGCCTCGGCGCCCTGGTCGATGCCGACCTGGCCAAGGAATCCGCCAAGCTGCAGTCGCTGCAGATTCGCCAGCAGCTGGGTACCCAGGCGCTGTCGATCGCCAACCAGTCGCCGCAGAGCCTGCTCAGCCTGTTCCGCTAATCCCGCACTCCATCGCGTCGCCAGCCCCGCAATGCGCGGGGGCGCCTATCCCGCCGGCAGGATGCCGGCCGACGCCTTCCTGGCCGTTATGGCCCGCCCCGCACGCCAGGCGATGTCCGCCGCGGAGCGGCGAGCCAGTCCAACCGCAGGACGGCTACCCAGCAAGGATTGCTGCGCATGTCCGAACAGATCTCCGCGGCCGAGCCGCCGCCCGCCACCGTCTCCGCCGCCGGCGCCGCGGCCTATCGCCGCCGCATGACCACGAAGCAGATGGAGGCCGAGGTCTTCGCCCGCGCCACCCGCGCCATCCGCACCGCGGAGCAAGCCGAGCCGCTGGCCCGGGCCCGCGCCGTCGCCGACAATCGCCGCCTCTGGGACGCCGTGCATGCCGCGGTGATGGACCCGACCAATGCCCTGCCGCCCTCCTTGCGCGGGCAGATCGCCGGCGTTGCGCTGGCGGTGCTGCGCGAATGCGACCAGCCCTCGCCCGATCTCGGCTTCGTTGCCGAAATGAACGACCTCTTTGCCGCGGGCCTCTGGCGATGACCGCGCCGCTCGTCGACCGCCTCGCCAACCAGGCCCACGCCCTGCTGCGCGACGGCCGGGCGGAGGAGGCGCTGCCAATGCTCGATCGGCTCGGCCGACTGGGCGCCCCGGCCTCCGCCGCGCTCCGCGCCGAGGCGATGCTGCAGCTCCTGCGGCTGGAGGAGGCGGAGACGGCTGCCGATGCCGCTCTTGCCGGGACGACGGACGACGCGCGGCTGCATCGCTTGCGCGCGCGCATCCGCCTGGCCCGGGGCCATCATGCCGGCGCTGCCGAGGATGCCGCGACTGCGGTCATGGCCGCGCCCGGCGATACCGCCGGCCGCCTGCTGCTGGCCACCGCCCTGCTCGAGGAAGGCCGCCACGACGAGGCGATCTGGTTCCTCGGCGAGGCTTGGCGCGCCGATCCCGGCAATGCCGCGCTGCAGGCGCGGCTCGGCCAGGCCTTCATGCGCGCCGGCCGTCACGAGGCGGCGGCGGAACTGCTGGCGCATTGCGAACAGCAGGCGCCCTCGACACCGGGCATCGCCGCGCTGCGCGCCCAGGCGGCGCTGCTGGCCGACGACGCGCCGGAGGCCGAGCGCCTGGCGCGTGCCGCGCTGGCCCGCGGCATCGTCGAGGGCGCAGTGCACAGCGTGCTGGCGCATGCCCTGGTCAGCCAGGGCCGGCTGGCCGAGGCCGGGCCGCACTTCGCCGCCGCCGCCCGACTCTCCCCCGCAAGCCACTATCTCGCGCACCTCGCCGCGGCCAGCAGCGGCACCACGCAGGACAGGGCGCCGGAAGACTATGTCGCCACGCTGTTCGACGGCTATGCGCCGCATTTCGAAACCTCGCTGCTGGGGCTCGGCTACCGGGTGCCCGGGCTGATCCGCCGCGCGGTCGAACGGCTGCTGCCGGCGGTCGCGGCGGGTCGGGCCTCGCTCGGTCCGGTGCTCGATCTCGGCTGCGGCACCGGCCTGGCGGGGGTGGCGCTGTCGGACCTGCTGCACGGGCCGTTGACTGGCGTCGACCTGTCGCGCCGCATGCTGGAACAGGCCGCGGCCAAGCACCTCTACACCAGCCTGCGGCAGGCCGATCTGACGGCCGTGCTGCGGGAAGAGGGCGCGGCCTATGCCCTGATCACCGCGGCGGATGTCTTCTGCTACCTCGGTGACCTGAACGAAACCCTGGCGCTCTGCCGGCAGCGCCTGGCGCCGGGCGGGCTGCTGGTGTTCAGCCTGGAACGGGCCGAGGCCGGCGCCGGCTGGCGGCTCGGCCCGTCAGGCCGCTATGCCCATGCGCCGGACTACCTCGCGGCCTGCCTGAAGGCGGCCGGGCTGCAGGCGCTCGAATGCCGCGAGGAAGCATTGCGCCGCGATGGCGAGGCGAGCATCCCCGGCCTGCTGGTGGCGGCCCATGCGATCGGCCACTGAAAGCGGCGGCTGGCCAGCCGGGCTCGCCGCCCTGGCCGGCGGCGCGCCGGCCGCGGCAGTGCCGCTGCTCGAGGAAGCGGCGGCGGCCGGGGAGGGGGGCGGCCTCGCCCCGCTCAACCTTGGCCTTGCCCTGATGCAGCTCGGCCGGCTGGCCGAGGCGGTGCCGGCGCTCGAGGCGGCGGCGCGGGCCTTGCCCGGCCATGCCGAGCCGGCCTTCCGCCTCGGCACCATCGCCGGGCTGCGTGGCGAGGCAGCGCAGGCCGAGGCGCATTTTCACGCCGCTTTGGCGCGCGACCCGCGGCATGTCCCGGCGCTGGCGGCGCTCGCCGCGCTCGAGGAGGAGAGCGGCCGCATCGAGGCCGCCGTCGCCCGCATCACATGCGCCCGGCTGCTCGACCCGGCCGAGCCCGAGCTGGACGTCGCCGCCGCCAGGCTCGCCCTGCGGTTGGACGATCTGCCGACGGCAATCGCCCGGGCGGAGGCGGTGCTGGCGCAACGCCCGGCGCATGCCGGCGCGGCGCGGCTGCTGGCCCGGGCGCTGCTGCGCCGCGACGGGGCGGAAGCGGCGCTTGTCGACGTCGCCACCCGGGCCGCGGCGGACCCGACCTCTGCCGGCCTGGCGGTCGCCGCGGCGGAGCTGCACGGCGCCGCCGGCCGGTACCCGACCGCGCTGGCGGAACTTCGTGTTGCCGCGATGCTGGCGCCCGATGCGGCGGAGATCCAGGCGGCGTTGGGTCTGGGTCTGGCCGATGCCGGGCGCGGGCAGGAAGCCGAGCCGCTGCTGCGCGCCGCCATTGCCGCCCGGCCGGGCGACCTCGACCTGCGCAACCGGCTGGCGACGGTGCTGTGGAAGTCGCACCGCGTCTCGGCGATGCTTGAGATGCTGGAGGAGGCGATCCGCGCCTTCGGCCCGCAGCCGATCCTGCTGATGAACCAGGCCCTGGCGCTGAACGCGCTCGGCGAGCAGGCGGCGGCGCTGGAGGTTGCCGAGGCAGCCGTGGCGCACCCCGCCGGCGGCACCCAGGCGCTGATGAACCGCATGGCGGTGCTGCCCTACCACCCGGAGCGCGGCCATGCCGCGGCGCTGCTCGCGGCCGGGCGCGCGGTCGCCGCCCGGCTCGGACCCGCCGCCGCGTCCCCGGCCCGGCCGCGCGACCCGGACCGGCGGCTGCGGGTGGGGCTGCTCTCGGGCGGGCTCGGGCAGCACCCGGTCGGCTGGCTGACGCTGGCGGGGCTGGAGGCACTGCCGGAGGCGGAGTTCGATCTCATCGCCTACAGCCTGAAGCCGCGCAGCGACACGATGGCCGGCCGCTTCCGCGCCCGCTGCGCGGTGTGGCGGGAGGTCGGGGCGCTCGACGATGCGTCGGTCGCCGCGATGATGGCGGTGGACGGCATCGACATCCTGCTCGACCTCGGGGGCTATGGCGATGGCGGCCGGCCCGGGCTCCTGCAGCGCAAGCCGGCGCCAGTGGCCATCAAATGGGTCGGGATGCAGACCGGCAGCATGGGCCTCGACGGGCTCGACTGGATGCTGACCGACCATTGGGAGACGCCGGCGGGCTTCGATGCCTTCTATGCCGAGCGCCTGCTGCGGCTGCCGGAAGGCTATGTTTGCTACCTGCCGCCGGCAGCGGCGCCCCCGGTCGCGCCATTGCCGGCGCTCACCCGTGGTCATGTCACCTTCGGCTGCTTCAACAACCTGGCCAAGGTGACGCCGCCATCGCTGCGCGCCTGGGCCCGCATCCTGGCCGCCGTGCCCGGTGCGCGCCTCGCCCTCCGCACCCATGCGCTTGGGGAGGCAGCGACGCGCGACCGGGTCCGCGCCCGCCTCGCGGCGCATGGCTTGCCGGAGGACCGCGTGGCGCTGGAGGGGGGCGTGCCGCACCAGGCGCTGCTCGCCGCTTACGGCGGTATCGACATCGCCCTCGACCCCTTCCCCTATGCCGGCGGGCTCACGGTCTGCGAGGCGCTCTGGATGGGCGTGCCGGTTGTGGCGCTGGCCGGGGACAGCTTCTGCGCCCGGCACGCGCTGAGCCACCTGGCGAATACCGGACTGCCCGATTGGGTCGCGGCTACCGAGGCGGATTACGTCGCGCTGGCGATCGAGCGGGCGCGCGACCTGCCGCGGCTCGCCGCGCTCCGGGCCGGGCTGCGCGCCAGGGTCGCCGCCGCCCCGCTCTGCGACGCGCCGCGCTTCGGCCGGTCCCTCGCCGCTGCGCTGCGGCACGCCTGGCGCGAATGGTGCGGCCCGGCGACGCCGGTGTGATGCAACGCCGCTCGGTTCTCGGGACTTCACTGGCTCGGGACATGGATCGGGAGGCTGGCGGCTTGGACCTGTTCAAGCCGGGGCAGGGGCAGACCTGCCGGGGTTGCGGCGCGACTCTGACCGAGGAGGTTGCCGATCTTGGCCTGGTGCCGCTCTCGGTCGACCCTGTACGGGCCGCCGCCGGCGTTCGTACCGTGTGTGCCCCGCTGCGTGCCTTTGTCTGCGGCGACTGCCGGCTGGTGCAGGTGGCCTCCGGCGGTGCCGTCCTGCGTGACCCGGCGCCCTGCCCGCCCGACGGCTTCGCCGGCATTATCGCCACGCGGCTTCGGCTCGGCCCCGGCACGCCGGTCGCCGCCTTCGATGCCACGGTGCTGGCCCCTTTCCGCGACCGCGACATCCCGGCCCAGGCCGTTCCCACTGGCGCGCTCAGCGCGCTCCGGCTGCGGGAGGCGCTGCCGCCTCCGGTCCTGTTGCTGGCCGGGCCGTTGCTGGCAACGGCCATGGACTTGGCCGATGCGCTGGCCGGGGTCCGCGCGCTGCTCGCTCCGGGCGGCGTTGCGGTTTTCGACATCCCTGATTTGATGGCCCGGCTCGCCGGCAACCGCTTCGACCTGCTGGCCCATGCGGTGCCGGCACTGCCCTCGCTTCTGGTGGCCGAGATGCTGCTCTGGCAGCACGGGCTCGTGCTCTTCGAGATCGAGGCCGTGCCGGGCCCCGGTCCCTGGCTCCGCCTGCTGGTCCGGCACGAGGAGGACGCGACCAAGCCGATCGCCGGCACCGTGCTGGGGCGGCGGGAGGCCGAGCGGGCGGCCGGGCTGGAAGGCCCCGCGGCCTATCACCGCGCCGCCGTGGCGGTGGCGGAGGCAAGGCTCGCGGTGCTCGACCTGCTGGTCGGCGCCCGGCGGGACGGGCGGGTGGTCGCCGGCTTCGGCGCCGGCACTGCGGCGGCGACCCTGGCCGCGGCAACCGGGCTCGGCCCCGGTTTGATCGGCTTTACCGTGCATCCGGAGGTCGGTCAGAGCGGGCTCGAACTGCCGGGCAGCCAAGTGCCGATCCTGCCGCCGGCGGCCCTGGACGAGGTGCAGCCCGACCTGCTGCTGGTGCTGGACGGCACCGCGGCCGTTGCAGCGCGGGCGGAGCTCGCGCGCCACTGCCGCTGGGATGGCAGGCTGGCGCTGCCGCTGCCGGTCCTGACCATCGTTTGATGTCGGCCATCCGTCTGAACGACTTCGTGCGCACCCGTCTGGCCGAGGCGCGGTAACGTTCCAGCCTGAAGGAACGAAGCCGCGATGACGGGAGCCGGAACCATCGAGGTCCGGCGGCTTTTGCACCCCGCCAGGCGCCCGGCCCGAAGGGACCATCACCTGCGGCCGGAAACACCAGGAGCGCGCATGAACCTCATCCAGACCCGCAGCCCAGCGGGCAGCTCGAACCCGACCGAGGCGCGCTTCGCGGCGGTGCGTGGCCGCACCGAGATGTTGGCGGCACCGCTTTCGGCTGAGGACCAATGCATCCAGTCCATGCCGGATGCCAGCCCCGCCAAGTGGCACCGGGCACATACCACTTGGTTCTTCGAGACTTTCCTGCTGATCCCGCATCTGCCGGGCTATCGCCGCTTCGACGAGCGTTTCGGCTTCCTTTTCAACTCCTACTACGAGGCCGCCGGCCCGCGGCATGCACGGCCACGGCGGGGCATGCTGACCCGGCCCTCGGCAGAGGAGGTCTCGGCTTATCGCGCGCATGTCGATGCCGGCATGGCGGCGTTGCTGCGCGACCCGCCGCCCGAGGCACTGCCGCTGGTCGAACTCGGCCTGCAGCATGAGGAGCAGCACCAGGAACTGCTGCTGACCGACATCCTGCACGCGCTGTCGCAGAACCCTTTGCTTCCGGCTTATGACCCGGACTGGCGGGAGCCGCGCGCCGCGACCGGCGAGCCGCGCTGGCTGGACTTGCCGGAGGGTGTCGGCGAGATCGGCCATGCCGGTGCTGGCTTCGCCTTCGACAACGAAGCACCCCGCCATCGCACTTGGATCCCTGGTTGCCGCGTCGCCGACCGGTTGGTCAGCAATGCCGACTGGTTCGGCTTCATCGCGGATGCCGGCTACCGGACGCCGACCCTCTGGATGAGCGATGGCTGGGCCGCCTGCGCCTCCGAGGGCTGGGAGGCGCCGATGTACTGGCAGCGCGGCGAGGCCGGCTGGCTGCAATATACCCCGGCCGGGCTTCGCCCAGTCGACCCTGCCGCGCCGGTCCGCCACATCTCCTGGTACGAGGCCGAGGCCTTCGCCCGCTGGTCCGGCAAGCGGCTGCCGACCGAGGCGGAATGGGAGGTCGCCGCGGCGCTGCCCGGCTTCCGCGACGCTGCCGGCATCGGCTGGCAATGGACCGCCAGCGCCTACCTTCCCTATCCCGGCTTCCGTCCCTGGGAGGGCGCGGTCGGCGAGTACAACGGCAAGTTCATGATCAACCAGATGATCCTGCGCGGCGGCTCGCTGGCCACTCCGCCTGGCCACACCCGACCGAGCTACCGCAACTTCTTCCCGCCCGGGGCGCGCTGGCAATTCAGCACGCTGCGTCTGGCGGAGGATGCGGCATGAGCGGCGCGCTCGCTCGCGACGCAGCGGAGGCACAGCGCGCCGCGCTGGTCGCCGATGCCGTCGCCGGGCTCTCCGCTCCGCGCAAGACGCTGCCCTGCAAATGGCTCTACGATGCCGAGGGCGCCCGGCTCTTCGAGGCGATCACCCGGCTGCCAGAATACTATCCGACGCGGACCGAAACCAAGATCCTGACCGAGCAGGCCGAGGCAATCGCGGCGGCGATCGGCCCTGGTGCCGCGGTGGTGGAATTCGGGCCTGGTGACGGTGCGAAGGCCGAGTTGCTGCTTGCCGGGCTGCACGCCCCGGCTGCCTATGTCCCAGTCGACATCGCGCCCGAATGGCTGGAGGCCGCGGCTTCCCGCGTCGCCTCGGCGCGGCCCGGCCTGCCGGTGCTGCCGGTGGTCGCCGACTTCACCCAGGGCTTTGCCCTCCCGAAGCGGATCGGCGCGGCGCCGCGGCTCGGCTTCTTTCCCGGCTCCACCATCGGCAATTTTGAACCCGCCGAGGCGACAGCTTTCCTACGGCGGGCCCATGCAAGCCTCGGCGCGGGGTCGCGCATGCTGCTCGGCGCCGACCTGGTGAAGGAGGTCGCGGCGTTGACGGCAGCCTATGACGACGCCGCCGGGGTGACCGCGGCCTTCGACCTCAACCTGCTGCACCGGTTGAACCGCGAGGCCGGGGCCGATTTCGACCTGACCGGCTTTGCCCATCGCGCGGTCTGGAACCCGGCGCTGGAGCGGGTGGAGATGCATCTCGCCTCGCTCCGGCCGCAAGTGGTGCGGCTGGCGGGGCGGAACTTCCGCTTCGCCGAGGGCGAGACCATCCATACAGAGAGCAGCCACAAATACCGACCCGAGGGGCTGGAGGCGCTGGCCAGGGCAGCCGGCTGGCGTGCGGCGCGGATGTGGAGCGACCCCCGGCGGCTCTTTTCGGTTTGGCTGCTGGAGGGGTGGGCGCCTCTGGCTGGGGCGGCCATGCGCTGCTGAAAGCGATCGTGGCAGGGCCGGACACCCTGGCGCGGGAATCTGCTTTCGGAACAACGGCCTGCAGCGGTGCCGCGTTCACCTTTGAACGCAAACCGCTATAGGCTGCGTCACATGCCCCGAACCGACATCGCCAGCCATCGTGGCGGCGCCTTCCTCTGGCCCGAGAACAGTGCCTTGGCCTTCCGCCGAGCCCTGGCGCTGCCCGCCGAGCAACTCGAGCTCGACGTCCACCTCTCCGCGGATGGCGCGGTCGTGGTCATCCATGATGCGATGCTGGACCGCACCACCGATTCGACCGGGCCGGTGCGCGCCCGGACCCTGACCGAGCTGCGCCGGGTCCGGGTGCGGGGCACCGGCGGGGAGCCGCCGCCGACGCTGGCCGAGGCTGCCGCCCTGACCCGCGACGCCGGCCGCATCCTGCGGCTTGAGGTGAAGGCGGATGCCGAGGGCCGGCCTTATCCCGGCATCGTCCCGGCCTGCCTGACGGTTCTCGACGCTGCCGGGATGCGCAGCCGGACCGTGGCGATGAGCTTCCAGCCGATGACCGCCGCCGAACTCGCCGCCGCCGACGGCCTGTTGCGGACTGTGCTGCTGCTGGAAGCGAGACCCTGGCGCGGCATGGGCCTGGCGGGCGCCGTCGCCCTCGGCCGCCACAGCGGCGCGGCAGAGATCGGTCTGCCTGTCGGCGAACTGGATGCGGCGGCGGTCGCCGGTTTCCGCGCCGCCGGGCTCGGCATCGGCGCCTGGGGCGCGAACCATCCCGCCAGCATTCGGCAGGGACTTGAGCTCGGCCTCGACGCGATCGCCACCGACGACCCGCCCTTGGCACTTCGGCTGCGGGGCTAAGGCAGCATGGGCGGGGTTCGACCCATTGAGCCCGGCCGGACGATCTATAGCTCGCGAGTTTTACCTTGAAGGTTGGGTGCCTGATTGCCCAACCGCGCCGGACGCCGCGTAAAACTCCAGCAACCCGCCTGGTTCAGACCCTTCCTGCCTTGGTGGGCGTGGCATCCCGGCTCGCAACCCGCTCCGGCGCTCTGCTGCCCTGTGAGACCACTTGATGAGACCATCCCAGAGATCCTTGCCCGGTCGTTCCGCGGCCGCGGCGCCGGCCCAGCCCGGCCTGTCCGAGCCTGAGCTGCGCCTGCGCCTGGGCCTCGCGCCGGACAATGCGGTCCTCTGGCAGCAGCTCGGCCAACATTGCGCCGCCAGTGGCCGCATGGCCGAGGCGGCGGAGGCCTTCGGAAAGGCAATCCAAGCAGGCGCCTCGGCCATCGCCCTCGCCGTTCCGCATGCCATGGCGCTGAGCGGGGCAGGCCGTGCCGAGGAGGCCCTGGCGGTCGCCCGCGCGGCACAGGCGAAGCGGCCGAAGGACGTCCTGCTGACCAACCTGCTCGGCATCATGCAGAAACGGGCCGGCCGGCTGCGGGAGGCGCAGGCGACCTTCGAGGCGGCCCGCAAGCTCGATCCCCGCGCCGTTTCGGCCTGCCAGAACCTCGGCAACCTGCACGACCAGCTTGGCCGCTTCAGGGAGGCAGCGGCGGCCTATCAGGCCGGGCTGCGGATCGAGCCCCGCAACGCGGACCTGCTCCGGCTGCTCGGCCGCACCCTGCGGACGGCGGGCGACCACGCGGCGGCGGTGGCGGCCTTCGAGCGTGCCATGGCGCTGGGCCCGCCGCATCTCGACCTGCTGACCGATCTGGTCGGCACCCTCGTCGACATGGGCGAGACCGACCGCGCCTTCGGGATGATCGAGCGTGGCCGCAAGCTGCGGGGGGGCGACCCGCGGGTCGATATCCTGGAGGCCCGCCTGGCCCTGCGGCTGGGCCGGCCGGAGGAGGCGCGCGCGCTGGTCGAAAGAGCGCTGGCAGTGGCGCCGGGCGATGCGGATGGCGCCGTGCTGCTGGCGCGGCTGCATGGCGAAGGCAACCTGGAAGCGGCGAACGGCGCGCTGCGCCGGGGGCTCGCGGCCAACCCGGAATCCGTCGTGCTGATCACCCGGCTGATCGAGAACCTGACCCGCAGCCGCTACGGCGACGAGGCGCAGCACCTGCAGGAAGCCTATGAACTGTCCTGCCGGCTGCTGCAGAGCAACCCCGGCGCTGCCCTGATGCATGCCAAGCCGCTGCGGACCGCCTTCCTGCGCTGCCTGGATCACGACCGGCTGGATGCTTGCGGCCGGCTCGTGGACATCGCGCCGCGCTGGATCGCCGATGGCGAGATCGCCGGGTTGCACTACGAACTCGGCAACGTCCGCACCCTGCAGGACAGGCTGGACATCGTCGAATGGCATCGCGCCTGGGGCCAGCGCGAAACGCGCGCGATCACCCCGCTGGCTCTGCCGACGACGCCGGCTTTGGCCACCGGCCGGAAGCTCCGCATCGGTTTCATGTCGAGCGACCTGCGCGACCACCCGGTCACCTATTTCGCCCTGCCACTGCTGGAGCAGTACGACCGCGACCGGGTAGAGGTCTTCTGCTACTCGTTCAACGAGCGCGAGCGCGACCCGGTTCAGGCGCATATCGAACAGCAGGTCACCGGCTTCCGCTGGTGGCCTCGCCGCCCCTCTGCCGAGGTCGCCGCCGGGATCGCCCAGGATGGCCTCGACATCCTGTTCGAGCTCGGCGGCACCACGGCGATGAACAAGCTGGACGTCATGGCCTATCGCCCGGCGCGGATCGGCGCGAGCTGGCTCGGCTATCCGCATTCGGCGGGGCTGGAGACGATCGACACCATCCTCGTCGATCCCTACATCAAGCCGGACGATCCGCGACTGCTGATCGAGCGGCCTTTCGAGCTGGCCGAAAGCTGGGTGGCGCTGAGCCCCATGGGGTTCCGCGACGTGCCGATCGAGGAGAGCCTGCCCGAGGAACGCCGCGGCGCGCTGACCTTCGGCACCATGAACAACCCCTACAAGTTCACCCGCGCCTGCCTGGATGCCTGGGCGGCGGTGCTGCGGGCAGTGCCGGATTCGCGCTTCCTCTTCGTCCGGCCGGAAGCCCGGACGCCGGCCTTCGTCGCCAATGTGCGCGCCGCCTTCGCCGCACGCGACGTCGATCCCGACCGGATCGACTATGTCGGCGTGCGTGGCCGGCACATGCCGCACTACAACGCGATCGACATCGCGCTGGACAGCCTGCCGCATGTCGGCGGCACCACCACCTGCGAGACGCTGTGGATGGGGGTGCCCTGCGTCTCCCTCGTCGGCCCGGGCTTCCCCGAGCGGCTGAGCTATTCGAACCTGACCAATGCCGGCCTCGGCGACCTGGCGGTCTTCAGCGTCGAGGACTACGTCCAGACGGCGGCGGCGCTGGCGGCGGACCGCAGCCGGCGGCGCCTGCTGCGACACGGGCTGCGCGACATGATCCGCAGCCATCCGCTCGGCCAGCCCGAGCGCTTCCTCCGCGCTTTCTATGCCAAGGCCGAGGAGGTTGCGCGCGCATGAAGGCGGTGATCCTGGCCGGCGGCCGCGGCACGCGGATCTCGGAGGAGACCTCGCTGCGGCCGAAGCCGATGGTCGAGATCGGTGGCTGGCCGATCCTCTGGCACATCATGAAAATCTACGCGGCGCACGGCGTCACCGACTTCGTCGTCTGCCTCGGCCACAAGGGCTGGCAGATAAAGGAGTACTTCCTGAATTATCGGCTGCATGCCTCGGACCTGTCGATCGACCTCGCCTCGGGCCGGGTGGATGTCCTGCGGCCAGCGGCCGAGCCCTGGCGCATCGCCCTGGTCGATACCGGGGAGGACAGCATGACCGGAGGCCGGCTGAAGCGGATCGCGCCCTATGTGGTGGACGAGCCGGCCTTCTGCATGACCTATGGCGATGGCCTCTCGGATGTCGATATCGGTGCGCTGATCGAGTTCCACCGGGCGCATGGCCGGCAGGCGACCGTCACCGCGGTGACGCCGCCTGGCCGATTCGGCGCGCTGGCGCGCGAGGGCGCGGCCGTGGAGGCCTTTGTCGAAAAGCCGGCCGGCGATGGCGGTACCATCAATGGCGGCTTCTTCGTCCTGTCGCCCAAGGTGCTGGGCCGCATCGAGGGCGATGCGACGACCTGGGAAGCCGAGCCGCTGCAATCCCTGGCCCGCGACGGCGAGCTGATGGCCTACGACCACAAGGGCTTCTGGCAGGCGATGGACACGCTGCGCGACCGCGACCAGCTGGAACGGCTCTGGGCCAGCGGCCGGGCACCGTGGCGGCAATGGTGATCCCGTCGCGCTCGTTCTGGGCCGGGAAGCGGGTGCTGGTCACCGGCCATACCGGCTTCAAGGGCGCTTGGCTGGCCCTCCTGCTGTGCCGGCTCGGCGCTAGGGTGACGGGCATCGCGTTGCCACCGGAACCCGGGCCGAATGCCTTCGAGCTGCTGCGGGTCCGGCCCCTGATGGCGGCCGACCACCATGCCGATATCCGCGATGGCGAGGCCCTGGCGGCGCGGCTGCGCACGCTGCGGCCCGAAGTCGTGCTGCATCTGGCGGCACAGGCCTTCGTCGGCCGCGGCTATGCCGAGCCGGCCATGACCTTCGCCGCCAATGTCGATGGCACCATCCACCTGCTGGAGGCGATGCGCGGCCTGCCCGGCGTCGCTGCGGCGGTGCTGGTCACCTCGGACAAGGTCTATCGCAACGACGGCGCCGGCCGCGCCTTCCGCGAGGGCGACGCGCTCGGCGGTGCCGACCCCTACAGCGCGTCGAAGGCGGCGGCGGAGATCGCGGTCGCCGCCTGGCGCGCATCCTTCGGTGCCGCGCTCCCGCCGCTCGCCACGGCGCGGGCCGGCAACGTCATCGGCGGCGGCGACTTCGGCGCGCAGCGGCTCATCCCCGACCTGGTGCGCGCCGCCAAGGCGGGGCAGCCGCTGCTGCTGCGCCGCCCGGATGCGACGCGGCCCTTCCAGCATGTGCTGGACGTGCTGCGTGGCTACTTGCTGCTGGCTGAGCGGCTGGCGACCGGGGAGGCGCCGCCGGCGTTGAATTTCGGCCCCGCCGATGGGGAGATCCGGGTGCGCGACCTGATCGCCGCCTGGGGCGCACCGGTGGACTGGCGGCAGGAGGACGGTCCGGTCATGTCGGAGGCACCTCGCCTCGGCCTCGATTCCAGCTTGGCGGCCGGGACGCTGGGGTGGCGCCCGCTGCTCTCGACTCCCGGGGCGATCGCCGAGACGGCGCGCTGGTATGCCGCCTGGAGGAATGGCGGGGATGTGCAAGCGGAGGCCATGGCGAGCATCGACCGGCTGCTGCCTGCATGAGCGGCGCGCGTCCCGTCACTGCCTGCCGCGCCTGCGGCGGCCGGCTCGGCCTGACCTTTTGCGACCTTGGCCATCAGCCGGTCGCCAATTCCTATGTTCCGCCGGACCGGGCGGGCGAGCCGGAGCCGGCCTTTCCGCTCCGCGCCGTGGTCTGCGATGCCTGTCGCCTCGTCCAGCTCGACACCGTGGTCGACGAGCGCGGGATCTTCACCGACTACGCCTATTTCTCCTCCATGTCCTCGACCTGGCTGGACCATGCTGCGCGGTTCTGCGCGGGCGTCGCCCGGCGGCTGGCACTCGGCCCCGGCTGCTTCGTGGTCGAGGTTGCCAGCAACGACGGCTACCTCCTGCGCAACTTCGTCGCCGCCGGCATTCCCTGCCTCGGCGTTGAGCCGGCGGCGAATGTCGCCGCGATTGCCCGTGCCGCCGGCGTGCCGACCGAGGCACGCTTCTTCGGCCGCGACGCCGCCCGTGACATCCTCGGCGCACGCGGCGGCCGGCCGGCCGATCTGGTGATCGCCAACAACGTACTGGCGCATGTCCCCGACCTCGACGACTTCGTCGGCGGCCTGGCGCTGCTGGCGGGACCTCGCGGCGTGGTCTCGATCGAGGCGCCGCACCTGGTTGCGCTGGTCGACGGCGTGCAGTTCGACACCATCTACCACGAGCATTATGCCTATTGGTCGCTACTCTCGATGGAGGCGGCGCTGGCGCGGCAGGGCCTGCGGGTCTTCGACGTCGAACGGCTGGCGACACATGGCGGCTCGCTGCGCGCCCTGTCGGCCGCTGCCGAGCAGCCCCCTTCCGCGGCCCTGCTGTCGGTGCGGGCGGAGGAAGCGGCGCGCGGCCTCGGCGACGATGCCTTCTACAGCGGCTTCGGCCCACGCGTGCGGGCTGTGCTGGACGGGTTGCGCGCCTGGCTGGACGGGGCCGCGGCCGAGGGCCGCCGTGTCTGCGCCTACGGCGCCGCAGCCAAGGGCAATACGCTGCTGAATGCCACCGGCGTGACCGCCGCGGATATCCTGGCGGTGGCCGACCGCAGCCTTGCCAAGCAGGGACGGCTGATGCCGGGCAGCCGCATCCCGGTGGTCTCGCCCGAGGCAATGCTGGCCCTGCGGCCGGACGACATCCTCATCCTGCCCTGGAATATCGAAGCCGAGGTGGCCGGCCAGTTGCGTGCCGCCGGCTTCACTGGACGGTTGGTCGTCGCGGTGCCGCAGCTAACCATGCGGGGTGCGCCGGAATGAGATTCCACGAAACCCGGCTGCCGGGCGTGGTCGAGGTGCTGGCGGAGCCCGCCGCCGACCCGCGCGGCCGCTTCCTCCGCACCTGGTGCGCCGAGAAATTCGCCGCCGCCGGTCTCGACTTCCGGCCCCTGCAGTCCAGTATTTCGGAAAACCGGGCGCGGCACACCTTGCGCGGGATGCATTGGCAGGCGGCGCCGGCCGAGGAGCGCAAGCTGGTGCGCTGCCTGCGCGGCGCTGTCTTTGACGTCGCGGTGGACCTGCGGCCGGACTCGCCCGCCTACCTGCATTGGGTGGGCGTAGAACTTCGGGCTGCAGAGCATAACGCGTTGCTGATCCCGGCCGGCTGCGCGCATGGCTTCCTGACCCTGACCGACGACGCCTGGCTGGAATACATGATCGATGCGCCGTACCGGCCTGATGCCGGACACGGCGCCCGCTGGGACGACCCGGCCTTCGGCATCGCCTGGCCGGCGCCACCCGCCGTCATCTCCGAGCGCGACGCGCAATGGCCCGACCATGCCTGAACGCCTGCTGCTGACGGGGGCCAGCGGCTTCGTCGGCCGGGCAATGCTGGAACCGCTGGCGGCCCGTGGCTTCGAGGTGCATGCGGTGGCGCGGCAGCGGGGCGAGGGCGGCGCGACATGGCACGCCGCCGATCTGCTGGATGCGGGCGCGATGCGCGCGCTGCTGCGCGATATCCGGCCGTCCGTGCTGGTGCATGCCGCTTGGTATGTGGCGCACGGGGCATTCTGGACCGCGCCGGAGAACGCTGCCTGGGTCGAAGCCTCCACCGCGCTCGGCGAGGCCTTCGCCGGGCGGCGCATGATCGGCCTCGGCAGCTGCGCCGAGTACGACTGGGCGGGGGAAGGGGTGACACCCTGGCCGGAGACCCGTCGCATCGCTCCCGCGACGCCCTATGGCAAGGCCAAGGCCGAGCTCTGCCGGCACTGGATGGGCCTCGGCCAACGGCGCGGCATCGCCGTGGCCTGGGCGAGGCTATTCCACCTGTTCGGCCCGGGCGAGCATCCCGACCGCTTGGTGCCGGCGGTGCTATGCGCGCTTCGGGCGGGGCGCGTGGCGGCTACCGGTTCCGGCCGACCGATCCGAGACTTCGCCTGCACCGGCTTTCTCGGCCGCGCCCTGGCGGCGCTGGCGGCGAGCGATGTGGTCGGGCCGGTAAACGTTGCCTCCGGCCAGCCGGTGACGATCCGTGCGGTGGTGGAGGCGATCGGCCGCATCACCGGCCGCGCCGACCTGCTGCGGCTCGGCGCGCTGCCCGACCGGGCCGAGCCGCCCTTCATCGTCGCCGACACGACGCGACTCCTGCACGAGGTCGGCTTCACCGAACGCGCCGATCTGGAAAGTGACTTGGCGGGGCTGTCCTAGCGGCGACGGATGCCGTTCAGCGCGAGCTCGGTGTGCAGCGCGACGAGTTCCGCCTTGCCGAGTCGACCGTTCGGCCGGTACCACGTGCAGATGCCGGTCAGCATGGCCAGCATGGCGAAGGCGGTGACCGGGATGTCGGCGATGTCCAGCTCGCCGGCATCGACGCCCTCGCGCAGGAGCGCCATCAGCCGCGCCTCATAGCCCGCGCGCATCGCCACGATCCGCGCATGATTGGCCGGGTCAAGCGCGCGCAGCTCGAAATTGGCGATGTAAACCTCATGCCGCCTCTCCGTATGGTAGAGGACGTGATGGCCGATGAAGGCGCGCAGCCGGTCCATCAGCACCGGCCCGGCCGCCGCCACCGCCGCATCCGTCGCGGTCAGCAGCGCCGTCATGTGCTCCTGCATCAGGTCGGATAGCAGTGCCTGCTTGCTGACGATGTGGTTGTAGAGCGAGCTAGGCTGGATCCCGACCTGCGCCGCTAGGTCGCGCAGGTTCATCGCCGCGAAACCCTGGCGGTAGATCAGCCGGAGCGCCACGCGCCGGATCGCCGCTGCGGTGCGCGCGCCGTTGGAGCCCGTGATTCGGGCCATTTCCTCTCCCCTGCCGCGATCTCGGCCGGCGCAGCCTCCGTCACATGGAGACTTGCAGTCAATCTGGAAACTAACGTACCTTCGTTTCCAGCAGGGCAGTCAAGTCCCTGCCGGGAGGATACGGATGACGCGACAGCAGGACAGCCATGTCCGCCGCCCCGGCGCTGCACCGCAGCATTCCCGCGCGGCCGCGCGCTCTGCCCATGGCGGCTGATACCGGCACGGCCGTCGCGCCGATCCTGGCCGCCGAGCATGTCTCGCTGCGCTTCGGTGGCGTTCGCGCGCTGACCGAAGTCTCCTTCGAGGTCCGGCGCGGCGAGGTATTCTCCATCATCGGTCCGAATGGCGCCGGTAAGACCTCGATGGTCAACTGCATCTCCGGCCGCTACCGCCCGACTGAGGGACGGATCCGCTTCGACGGTGCCGACATCACCCGCGTGCCGACACGGAAGCGCGCCGCGGTAGGGATAGGCCGCACCTTCCAGAACCTGGCGCTGTTCGGCCACATGACCGTGCTCGACAACATCATGGTCGGCCGCCACCACCTGCTGAAGCACGGCTTCTGGACCGGCATGCCGTATTGGCTCGGCGGCGCCCAGCAGGAGGAGATCCGCCATCGGCGCGAAGTCGAGGAGATAATCGATTTCCTCGAAATTCAGCATGTCCGGAAGGCAACTGCCGGCACGCTCTCCTACGGGCTGCGGAAGCGGGTCGAGCTGGCGCGGGCAGTGGCGCTGAAGCCGAAGCTGATCCTGTTGGATGAACCAATGGCCGGCATGAACCTAGAGGAGAAGGAGGACATGGCTCGCTTCATCCTCGACCTCAATGAGGAATGGGGCATGACCGTGCTGATGATCGAGCACGACATGGGCGTGGTGATGGATATCTCGCACCGGGTGATGGTGCTCGATTTCGGCCGCAAGATCGCCGAGGGCACGCCGGAGGCCGTGCTGGCCGACCCGCATGTCCGCCGCGCCTATCTCGGCGAGGCGGATGAGGTGGTGCACGACCTCGACGAGCCGGTGACGGCATGAGCGACGCGGATACGCTGCCCAAGCTGCTGCGACGCAACGCCCGCGGCTTCCCGCACGAGGTGGCGTTGCGGGAGAAGGAGTTCGGCATCTGGCGCAGCATTACCTGGGCGGACTATGAAGCCCGCACGCGGGCCTTCGCGCTCGGCCTGGGAAAGCTCGGCCTCGGTGCAGGCGATGTGATCGGACTCATAGGCGACAACCGCCCGGACTGGATCATGGGAGAAATCGCGGCTCATGCGATCGGTGCCCAGTCGCTGGGCGTCTACCGCGACGCACTTGAGGACGAGGTCGCCTACCTGTTGGCCTTCGCCGGTGCCAAGGCGGTGATCGCCGAGGATGAGGAGCAGGTGGACAAGCTTCTCGGCATCAGCGACCGCGTGCCGAGCCTGCGGCACATCATCTACTGCGATCCGCGCGGAATGCGGAAGCATGAGGATCCGCGCCTGCTGCCCGTAGCTGAGCTGGCCGCGCGGGGTGAAGCGGTGCACCTGGATCGGCCCGATGCCTGGGAGGCGATGGTCGCAGCCACGCGCGCTGACACCATAGCCATCCTCTGCACAACCTCGGGTACCACGGCGCGGCCGAAGCTGGCGATGCTGACCAGCGGCGCGATGGTGCGGCATTGCGCAGCCTACCTGCAGGCCGATCCCAAGGGACCGCAGGACGAGTACGTCTCCGTCCTGCCGCTGCCATGGATCATGGAGCAGATCTACTGTATCGGCTGGGGTCTGCTGGCCCGGATGAAGGTGAACTTCGTCGAGGAGCCGGAGACAATGATGGCCGACTTCCGTGAGATAGGTCCAACCTTCGTGCTGTTCGCGCCGCGCGTCTGGGAAGCCATCGCCGCCGAGGTCAGAGCGAAGGTGATGGACGCCTCGCCCTTCAAGCGGCACATGTATGAGCTGGGCACCAGGCTGGGCCTGGAGGCGTTGGACCGGCACCAGCGATCCTTTGCCGCCGACCAGTTGCTGTTCCGCGCGCTGCGCGACCGGCTCGGCTTCACCAACCTGACTTCCGCCGCAACCGGCGGCGCCGCGCTCGGCCCCGACACCTTCCGCTTCTTCCAGGCGATGGGCGTGCCGCTGCGTCAGATCTACGGCCAGACCGAGACGCTCGGCGCCTATACCGTCCACCGCCCGGGCGAGGTGAACCAGGACACTGTAGGCGTCGCCTTCACTGCCGAGATCGAGACGCGGATCGATAGACCGGACCAGAATGGCCTCGGCGAGATCGTCACCCGCCACCCCAACATGTTCTCCGGCTATCTCGGCATGGCGGAAAATCCCGACCTGCGCGACGGCTGGCTGCATACCGGCGATGCCGGCTATTTCGACCAGGTGGGCCACCTGGTGGTGATCGACCGCATCAAGGACATCGCCACCACCAGCCGCGGCGATCGCTTTTCCCCGCAATATATCGAGAACAAGCTGAAGTTCAGCCCATACGTGGCCGAAGCCGTGGTGCTCGGCGATGGCAGGCCGCATCTCGCGGCGATGATCTGCATCCGTTTCCCAATCGTCTCCAAATGGGCCGAGCGCAACCGCATCGCCTTCACCACCTATACCGACCTGGCCTCCAGGCCCGAGGTAACGGCGCTGCTGCAGGCTGAGGTGGCAAAGGTAAACGCCACCCTGCCCGAGCCGCAGCGGATCCAGGATTTCCTCCTCCTGTACAAGGAGTTGGACGCGGATGACGACGAGCTGACCCGCACCCGCAAGGTGCGCCGGGGCGTCATCAATGACAAATACGGCACGATCATCGAGGCGATGTACCGGGGCGATGCGGCGATCCCGGTCGATACCACCATCGCCTTCCAGGACGGCACCAGGCAGCGCATCCGGACGACCCTGAAGGTGGTCTCGATGCGGCCGGCGCCCGCCATGGCAGCGGAGTAGGGCGAATGGATTGGTCGCTGCTGCTGCAGCTCACCCTGAACGGCCTGATCGTCGGCGCGCTGTACGGCGTCGTGGCGATGAGTTTTGTGCTGATCTACAAGGCGTCTCAAGTGGTGAACTTCGCGCAGGGCGAGTTCCTTCTGGTCGGCGCCTGGGTTTGCTGGTGGATGCTGACCGAATGGCAGCTGCCCTTCTGGGCCGGCTTCCTGTTCACCCTGGCCTTCATGACTCTGTTCGGCATCATTCTGCAGGTGGTGGTGTTGCGTCCGCTGATCGGGGAACCGGTGATCAGCGTCATCATGGCAACAATCGGTCTCGGCATCTTCTTCCAGGCGCTGATGAAGTGGATCTTCGGCGTTTTCGCCAAGCCGTTTCCGCCGATCTTCACCACGGAGCGGATCAACCTGCTGGGGTTGGAGGTGCAGACGGTCTATCTGTTGAGCCTCGGCATTTCCGTCCTCATCATGGCCGGCTTCGCCTGGTTCTTCACCGCCAGCAAGCATGGCCTGGCGATGCGGGCGACGGCCTTCGACCAGCAGGTGGCGCAGTCGCTCGGCGTCTCGGTCCCAAAGGTCTTTGCCATGTCCTGGGCGATCTCGGCGGTCGTCTCGGCGGTCGCGGGCGTGGTCGTCGGGGTGGTGAACGGCGTCTCCTCCGCCCTGTCCTTCTACGGCATCAAGGTTTTTCCCGCCGTGATCCTCGGCGGGCTCGACAGCGTGGTCGGCGCGGTGCTCGGCGGGCTGATCGTCGGCGTGCTGGAGAATTGGGCGCAATATCTCGACGCCAACTGGCTCAACTGGGGCAACATGTACAGCATTGCGCCCTTTTACGCACTCATCCTCATCCTGCTGGTCAAGCCCTACGGCCTGTTCGGCACCAAGAACATCGAGCGCGTCTGATGCCGAGCCTCGCACCAGCGGGCGACTACCGCAGCAGCTACCGGGAAGACATGACGATCTTCCTGACGCGCAACAGCCGGATCGGGCTGTTGATCGGCATAGTGCTTGTTGCCTGCGCGCCGCTCGCGCTGGGGCGCTACGAACTCGGCCTGCTGATCAATATCGGCTTCCTTGGTATCGCTGCGCTCGGGCTGAACATCCTGGTCGGATTCACCGGGCAGATCAGCATCGGCCACGCCGCTTTCTTCGGCTTCGGTGCCTTCATGAGTGCCTGGCTGCATGAGCGCTGGCACATCCCGGTCGTGTTCTGCATCCCGCTCGCCGGCATCGCCACGGCGCTGATCGGCTTGGTCTTCGGCGCCCCCGCGGCGCGGCTTAAGGGCCTGTACCTGGCCATCGCGACGCTCGCCGCGCAGTTCATCCTCGAGGACTTTTTTGCCCGTGCCCAGTGGTTCACCGGTGGCGTCGCCGGCCGCATCACCGAGCCGTTCGAGCTGTTCGGCTGGCGCGCCGACCGCGAGGAAAGCTACCTCTACGTCGTTCTTGCCGCTGTCATCGTCATGTACGCCTTCGCCGCCAACCTGATGCGGACGCGGGATGGCAGGGCCTTGGTCGCGGTGCGGGACCATTACCTCTCGGCCGAGGTCATGGGCGTGAACCTGGCCTATTACCGCACGCTATCTTTCGGGATCGCGTCTTTCTATGCCGGCGTTGGCGGCGCGCTTTATGCCCACTACCTTCTGTTTGTTAGCGTCGAGGCCTTCAACATCCTCTTTTCCATCCAATTCCTTGGGATGGTGATTATCGGCGGCCTCGGCTCCATTATGGGCAGCCTGATGGGGGCCGCCTTCATGGTGCTGCTGCCAGAAGTGGTCCAGGTCGGCGCCGACGCGCTGGCTGGCGGCGCTATCGACCGCGCCTTGAAACTCGGCAGCTCGATTTCGTTCCTGCGGGAGATGGCGGTAGGGCTCGCCATCATCCTCTTCCTGATCTTCGAGCCGAACGGAATTGTCCATCGCTGGCAACTGATCAAAGCCTACTGGAAGCTCTACCCCTATTCGCACTGACCAAGCCGGGAGGAAAAAGGTATGACGATGCGGAAGCACATGCTGGGATGGGCGGTGGTGGCCGCAATGGCGCTGCCGATGGCCGCCGGCGCACAGCCGATCCCGCTGGGGCATCTGATGGATCTTTCCGGCGGCACCAGCGATGTCGGGACGCCGTTTGCACAGGGCGTCAACGACACCTTCGCCTGGGTCAACAAGACCCGCAACGGTGTCGCTGGCCGGTCGGTCAACGTGCTTGCGCATGACTATGGCTATCAGGCGCCGCGCGCCGTCAGCCAGTATCAGGCCTGGAGCCGAGACCGTGTCGTCGGCATCATGGGATGGGGCACTGCGGATACCGAAGCGCTGGTGCGCTTCGTGACACGTGACAGGATTCCTTATGTCTCAGGCTCCTATTCCGCCGCACTCACCGATGCGGCTGGAAAATCCGGCCGCCAGGGCGTCGAGGCTACGCCGTACAACTTCTTCTACGGCCCGTCCTACTCCGACGCGCTGCGCGCGATGCTGCAGTGGGCCGCGGATGACTGGAAGGCGAAGGGCAAGCCGGGCAGGCCGAAATACGTCCACATGGGTGCCAACCATCCCTATCCGAATTCACCGAAGGCTGCGGGGGAAGCGCTGGCGCAGGAACTCGGCTTCGATGTGCTGTCACCCGTCACCTTCGCGCTGACGCCGGGCGACTACACCGCGCAATGCCTGACGCTAAAGAACCAGGGCGCCAACTACGCTTATCTGGGCAATACCGCAGGCTCCAACATCTCCGTCCTGCGGGCCTGCCAGACGGCTGGGGTGGACGTGCAGTTCCTCGGCAATGTCTGGGGCATGGATGAGAATGCAATGAAGGCGGCGGGCACGGCAGCAGATGGGGTGGTCTTCCCGGTCCGCACAGCGGCGGTCTGGGGCGCGCAGGCGCCGGGCATGGCCAACGTGCAGGCGATCAGCCGGATCTCGGATGCGGCTGGCACGGCCTATCGCCCGGTGCATTACGTTGCCGGCATCTGCAGCGCCATGCTGATGGTGGAGGCGATGGAGACCGCCGCGGCAAACGGTGGCCAAGTGACCGGCGAGCGGATTCGCGACGGATTCTATGCCCGCAAGGACTGGATCCCGAAGGGTTTTGAAGGTGTCTGCGTACCCTCGACCTTCACCGCGAACGACCATCGTGGTCAACTGAATGTCACGCTTTACCGGTCGCGCGTCGCCGGCGATACCAGCCAGGGCAGCGTGAAGGACCTGGTCGCGGCCGGCACCATCAAGCTGGAACCGGTCACAACGGTGGCACTGCCGCGCAAAGCCGAATGGTTGGGCTGGTAGAGCCATGAGTGCAGCACTGCAGATGACGGCGTCCTCGGCGCTTCTCGAGGTGAACAACATCGAGGTCGTCTATAACGACGTCATCCTGGTGCTGCGCGGTCTCTCGCTCTCGGTGCCGCAGGGCAAGATCGTTGCCCTACTGGGGGCCAATGGCGCCGGCAAGTCGACGACACTGAAGGCGATCTCCGGCCTGCTCAAGACCGAGGAGGGTGCGGTCACCCGAGGCGAGATCCGCTTTGGTGGCGACCGCATCGACGGGATCGATCCGCATGTGATCGTCCGGCGCGGCATCTTCCAGGTGATGGAAGGGCGGCGGATCATCTCCGACATGACTTGCCTAGAGAACCTGCGGCTTGGCGCCTTCATCCGCTCGGACAAAGAGGTAACGCGCGACATCGAGATGGTCTACAGCTACTTCCCCCGGCTGAAGGAGCGTACCGGCCTGGCCGGTTACCTTTCGGGCGGCGAGCAACAGATGCTGGCGATCGGCCGGGCGTTGATGGCGCGGCCGAAGCTGATCCTGATGGACGAGCCTTCGATGGGCCTCAGCCCGCTGCTGGTGAAAGAGGTCTTCGGCATCATCCGTAAGCTGAACGAGGATCTCGGCATCACGATCTTGCTTGTCGAGCAGAATGCCCGGATGGCGCTATCTGTGGCATCCTATGGCTATGTCATGGAGCAGGGGAAGGTTGTGCTGGATGGCACCGCCGAAGCGCTTGCGAGCAATGAGGACGTCAAGGAATTCTACCTTGGCGGTCATGGCGCAGAGCGCAAGAGCTTTCGAAACCTGAAGAGCTACAAGCGGAGAAAGCGGTGGCTCTGACGTTTTACGACGATCTCGAGACGCGCAGCGCGGATGCACGCGAAGCTGCGCAGGCGCAGGCGCTGCAGCGGCAGGTTGCACATGCCAAGGCGCATGCCCTGCATTATTCGCGGGTGCTGGCCGATGTCGATCCTGCCGCCGTCTCGCTTGCCGCGCTGCCGATCACGCGCAAATCCGCGCTGATTGCCCAACAAGCAGGGGAGCCGCCTTTCGGTGGCGTGGTCGCGACGGCCTTCGGCACGCTCGCCCGGGTTTTCGTTTCCCCCGGTCCGATTGCCGAGCCGGAGGCGGCGGCGACCGACTACTGGCGCTATGGCCGCGCGCTGCACGCGACCGGGCTGCGGCCGGGAAAGCTGCTGCATAATTGCTTCGCCTACCACTTCACGCCCGCCGGAAGCATGCTGGAAGGGGGTGCCCGCGCGCTTGGCTGTCCCGTATTTCCCGCTGGCACCGGCAATACCGAGATGCAGGCGCGCGCCGCGGCGCAGCTTCGGCCGTGCTGCTACAGCGGGACGCCAGATTTCCTCAAGGCCATTCTGGAGAAGGGCGACGAACTCGGGCTTGATCTCACCTCGCTTCAGCTGGGCCATGTGACGGGCGGCGCCTATCTGCCCTCCTTGCGCGGCTGGTACGCGGATCGCGGCCTGACCGTCCTGCAGAGCTATGGTACCGCGGATCTCGGCCTGATCGCTTATGAAAGCGAAGCCCGCGAGGGCATGATCCTCGACGAGGGCGTGATCGTCGAGATTGTCCGGCCGGGAACCGGCGATTTGCTTCCGGACGGGGAGGTAGGTGAGGTGGTCGTGACGACACTGAACCCGCACCATCCGTTGTTACGGTTCGCCACCGGCGACCTCTCCGCGATCATGCCGGGCGTTTCGCCCTGCGGTCGCACCAATCGGCGCATGCGGGGTTGGATGGGCCGTGCCGATCAAGCAGCCAAGGTACGCGGCATGTTCGTGCGGCCCGAGCAGGTGGCGGAACTGCTGCGGGCGGTGCCAATCGTGATGAAGGCACGGCTGGTCGTCTCGCTCGATGGAGACCGCGATGTCATGCTGTTGCGTGCCGAGGCCGCCACGGCGGATGAAGCCCTGACAGAACAACTGGGGCTCGCGCTGCAATCGGCCACCAAGCTGCGCGGCTTGGTCGAACTGGTGCCGCCGGGAAGCCTACCAAACGATGGCCGGGTCATCGATGATACCCGGCCGGTGTCAGGCTGATGCTGCCGCGCGGCGCGACCTACGAGGCAATCCGCGACGCCTTCCGCTGGCGCATCCCGGATCGCTACAACATGGGTGTCGATTGCTGCGATCGTTGGGCGGATGGCAGCGGCCGCCCGGCACTCCTGCATCTCCATGCCGATGGACGGGTCGACCGGATCAGCTTCGATGCGATGAAGGCAGACAGCAACCGGTTGGCCAATGTGCTGCGGGCACATCGCATCAGCCGTGGCGATCGCGTCGGCGTCCTGCTGCCGCAGGTACCGGAAGCCGCGGTCGCGCATCTCGCCATCTACAAGCTCGGCGCCATTGCAGTTCCGCTGTTCCAGCTGTTCCAGGAACAGGCACTGGAATTCCGGTTGCGGGACAGCGGCGCTTCGGCCTTGGTGACGGATACGACCGGGCTGGCTAAGCTGGGTAGCATTCGGGCGGGGTTGCCTGACCTGCGGCTGGTGCTGAACACCGACGGGGCGGGCGATGCGGCGCTCGACCTGCCCTACGCGATGACACGCGCTTCCGACGCCTTCGATCCGGTTGATACGGCGGCTGAGGATCCGGCGATCATCATCTACACATCGGGCACGACCGGGGCGCCGAAGGGCGCGCTGCACGCCCATCGCGTGCTGCTCGGCCATTTGCCGGGCGTCGAGATGCCGCAGGACCTCTTCCCGCGCCCTGGCGACCTGTTCTGGACGCCGGCCGACTGGGCCTGGGTGGGCGGCTTGTTCGACGTGCTGTTGCCGAGCCTGCATCACGGCGTTCCGGTGCTCGCGCATCGCATGGCCAAGTTCGATCCGGAGTTCGCCCTACGCCTGATGGCGGCCCATGGCGTACGGAATGCCTTCCTGCCGCCAACCGCATTGAAGATGATCCGGTCGGTGCCGAAAGCCGTGCAGTATGGCGCGCATCCCCGGAGCATCGGCAGCGGCGGCGAGACGCTCGGTGCCGAACTCCTGGAATGGGGGCGCGGAACCTTCGGGGTCACCATCAACGAATTCTACGGCCAAACTGAATGCAACTTGGTCGTCTCCTCCTGCAGCGCCGTCATGCCGGCGCGTCCGGGTTGGATGGGCCGGGCGGTGCCGGGGCATGAGGTTGCGGTGGTGGATTCCGAGGGCCGGCGGCTACCACCTGATGCGATCGGTACCATTGCCGTGCGCCGACCAGATCCGGTGATGTTCCTCGGATATTGGAACAATCCATTGGCGACGGCGGCCAAATTCGTTGGCGACTGGCTGCTGACGGGCGATCAGGGTGTCGAGGACGAGGCAGGTTGGCTGCGGTTCGTCGGTCGCGACGACGATGTCATAACTTCCGCCGGCTACCGCATCGGGCCCAGCGAGATCGAGGATTGCCTGCTGCAGCATCCCGCAGTCGCCATGGTGGCCGTGATCGGCCTGCCCGATCCACTTCGGACCGAGGCGGTGACCGCGATCGTCGTCCTCACCCCAGGCATTGTCGCCGATGCTGGTCTGGCGACCGAATTGCAGGGCCATGTGAAAACCCGCCTCGCCGCGCATAGCTATCCGCGGCAGGTCATCTTTCAGGATGCGCTGCCGCTGACCGCCACCGGCAAGGTAATGCGGGGCGAACTCCGCAGGTGCATGGTACAGGGAAGCGACTGATGTCCGGCAATGCCACCATCCCCGGCCTTGATTTCGGCCTCGGTGAGGAGATCGACATGCTGCGCGCCAGCGTGCGCGGCTTCGCCGATGCGCGAGTCGCGCCGATTGCCGCAGAGATCGATCGTACGGACGAGTTCCCCCGCCATCTCTGGCCGGAGATGGGCACGCTCGGCCTGCACGGCATCACCGTCAGCGAGCAATGGGGCGGTGCGGATATGGGCTACCTGGCCCATTGCGTGGCGATGGAGGAAATCAGCCGGGCCAGCGCCTCCGTCGGCCTCTCCTACGGCGCCCACTCCAATCTTTGCGTCAACCAGATCAGCCGGAACGGGACCGAGGAGCAGAAGCGGCGCTACCTGCCGAAGCTGATTACCGGCGAGCATCTCGGCGCCTTGGCGATGAGCGAGCCGGGGGCCGGTTCCGATGTCGTATCCATGAAGCTGCGGGCCGAGAAGCGCGGCGATCGCTATGTGCTGAACGGCACCAAGCTTTGGATCACCAACGCGCATTATGCCGAGACGTTGGTGGTCTATGCCAAGACCGACCTCGATGCCGGGCCGCGGGGCATCACCGCCTTCCTGATCGAGAAGGGCTTCAAGGGGTTCCTCCCGGCGCAGAAGCTCGACAAGCTTGGCATGCGTGGCAGCCCGACCAGCGAGTTGGTCTTCGAGGATTGCGAAGTCCCGGCCGAAAATGTCCTCGGCAAGGTGAATGACGGCGTGCGCGTGCTCATGTCGGGGCTCGACTACGAACGCGCCGTGCTGGCGGCGGGGCCGATCGGCATCATGCAGGCCGCGCTCGATGTCGTGGTGCCCTATATCCACGAACGCAAGCAGTTCGGCCAGGCAATCGGCGAGTTCCAGCTGATCCAGGGCAAGGTTGCCGATATGTACACGGCGCTGAATGCCTGCCGTGCCTATGTCTATGCTGTCGCGCGGTCCTGCGACCGTGGCCAGGCGACGCGGAAGGATGCCGCGGGCGCGATACTCTATGCGGCGGAGGCGGCGACGCGGATCGCGCTCGATGCCATCCAGATCCTCGGCGGCATGGGCTACATCAACGATAGCCCGACCGGCCGCCTGCTGCGCGACGCCAAGCTCTACGAGATCGGCGCCGGTACCAGCGAGATCCGCCGCATGCTGATCGGCCGAGAATTGTTCCGGGAAACCGCATGAGTGTGCTCACCTCCGCCCTCGATACCCGCGGCGTCGAATTCCGTGCCAATGCTGCGCATATGCGGACGCTTCTGGCGCAACTCGACGAGCGCACCGCAGCGGCCGCACTGGGTGGGCCCGAGGCTTCGCGCACCCGCCACCTCTCGCGCGGCAAGCTGCTGCCACGGGAACGCGTCGAGCGGCTGCTCGACCCCGGCGCGCCGTTTCTCGAACTCTCGCCACTCGCGGCGCATGGGATGCATGGCGGTGAGGTGCCGGCGGGTGGCATGATCACCGGTATCGGCCGTGTGGCCGGGCGTGAATGCGTCATCGTCGCCAACGACGCCACGGTGAAGGGCGGCACCTACTACCCTATCACAGTCAAGAAGCACCTTCGGGCGCAGGAAGTCGCGCAGCAGAACCGGCTGCCCTGCCTTTATCTCGTGGACAGCGGCGGCGCGAACCTGCCGAACCAGGACGAGATCTTTCCTGACCGCGATCATTTTGGCCGGATTTTCTTCAACCAGGCGACCATGTCGTCGCTCGGCATCCCGCAGGTCGCGGTGGTGATGGGCAGCTGCACCGCCGGTGGCGCCTATGTGCCCGCGATGTGCGACGAGGCGATCATCGTCCGCAACCAGGGAACCATCTTCCTTGCCGGACCGCCGCTGGTGAAGGCCGCGACAGGGGAGATCGTCACAGCCGAGGATCTCGGCGGCGCCGATGTGCATACGCGGCTGTCCGGCGTTGCTGACCATTTCGCCGCGGACGACATGCATGCGCTGGGCCTCGCGCGCCGCATCGTGGGCCATCTGGCGCCGACCCGGCCGCCGGGCAGCGACCTGACGGCGCCCGTCCCGCCGCGCTACGATCCGGCCGAGCTGCACGGCATCGTCCCGAAGGATGTCCGCCAGCCCTACGACGTCCGGGAAGTGATCGCACGCATCGTCGACGGCTCGGAACTCGACGAGTTCAAGGCCCGCTTCGGCGCGACGCTGGTCTGCGGCTTCGCCCGGGTCTGGGGGCGGCCGGTCGGCATCATCGCCAACAACGGCATCCTGTTTTCCGAATCCGCGCAGAAGGGTGCGCATTTCGTCGAGCTCTGCAGCCAGCGCAACATCCCGCTGGTCTTCCTGCAGAACATCGCCGGCTTCATGGTCGGGCGTAAGTACGAAACCGGTGGCATCGCCAAGGATGGCGCCAAGCTGGTCACGGCGGTCGCCACCACCAGCGTGCCGAAATTCACCGTCATTATCGGCGGCAGCTTCGGCGCCGGAAATTACGGCATGTGCGGCCGTGCCTATTCGCCGCGGCTGCTCTTCACCTGGCCGAACAGCCGCATCTCCGTCATGGGGGGCGAGCAGGCCGCCAGCGTCCTTGCCACCGTCCGGCGCGACAACTTGGAAGCCGCCGGCAAGACCTGGCCCATCGAGGAGGAGGAAAGCTTCAAGGCGCCGATTCGCGCGCAGTACGAGCTGCAGGGCGACCCCTACTACGCCACAGCCCGGCTTTGGGACGATGGCATCATCGATCCCGCCCTGACACGGGACGTGCTGGGCCTCGGTCTCGCCGCCGCCGCCAATGCACCGACAGCGCCGACGCGCTTCGGCGTGTTCCGGATGTGACGGCTATGTTCCGCACCGTCCTCATCGCCAATCGCGGCGAGATCGCCTGCCGCATCATCCGCACCGTGCGGCGCCTCGGGTTGCGCAGCGTCGCCGTCTTCTCCGAGGTCGATGCCAGGGCGCAGCATGTGGCACTTGCCGATGCCGCCTGGACGATCGGCCCGGCCAGCGCCGCCGACAGCTATCTCCGTATCGACCGCATCCTGGAGGCCGCCCGCGCCAGCGGCGCCGAGGCAATCCATCCCGGCTACGGCTTCCTGTCGGAGAATGCCGGCTTTGCAGAAGCCTGCGCCGATGCCGGCATCGCTTTCATCGGCCCGCCGCCCGCCGCCATCCGCGCCATGGGCAGCAAGGCAGAGTCGAAGCGCCTGATGGAGGAAGCCGGCGTTCCCATTGTCCCTGGCTACCACGGGGAAGCGCAGGACGAGGCGCATCTCGCCGACCAGGCCGCCCGCATCGGCTTCCCCGTGCTGATCAAGGCCAGCGCCGGCGGCGGCGGCAAGGGCATGCGTCCCGTGCTGCGCGCCGAGGATTTTGCCGCGCAGCTCGCCGGTGCGCGGCGCGAAGCCAGGGCCGCCTTCGGCGACGACCGCGTGCTGCTCGAGCGCTACCTGCAGAAGCCCCGCCATGTCGAGGTGCAGGTCTTCGCCGACTCGCAGGGCAAGGTGCTGCACCTGCACACCCGGGATTGCTCCGTGCAGCGGCGCCACCAGAAGGTGCTGGAGGAGGCGCCGGCCCCCGATCTGCCGCCCGCCTTGCGTGCCCGCCTTCACGAGGCCGCCGTCGCCGCGGCGCGTGCCGTCGGCTACGTCTCGGCCGGCACGGTCGAGTTCATCGTCGAAGGCAACGATGCCTTCTTCATGGAAATGAACACCCGCCTGCAGGTCGAGCATCCGGTGACGGAGATGATCACCGGCCTAGACCTGGTCGAATGGCAGCTGCGCGTTGCCGCCGGCGAGCCGCTGCCGCGGCTCGAGGCCCCGCCGCCGGACGGCCACAGCGTCGAGGTCCGGCTCTATGCCGAGGATCCGGCGCAGGATTTCCGACCCTCCACCGGCCCGCTGCGCCGCTTCGCGCTGCCGTACCCCGCGCCCGACCTGCGGATCGAAAGCGGCGTGCGCGAGGGCGATGCGATCACTCCCTTCTACGACCCGATGATCGCCAAGCTGGTCGCCTGGGGGCCGGATCGCGGCGCGGCGCTGGCGCGGCTGGGTGCGGCGCTCGGCGAATGCCGGATCGCCGGCATCACCAGCAATCTCGGCTTTCTGCAGCGCCTTGTCGCGCACCCGGCGATGCTGGCGGCGGAACTGGACACCGGCTTCGCCGTGCGCTTCGCCGCCGACCTGCAACCGGCGGCCCGTCCCACACCGGCCCTGGCACTGGCCGCGGCGGCGCTCGAAGCGCTGTTGCCTGCCCCCGGCGCATCGTCCGATCCCTGGGACCGGCAGGATGGTTGGCGCCTGCAGGGCGGCGGCTCGCAACTCCTCCTGCTGGCGGATGGCGAGGCGGTGCATCGCCTCCTGCTGACGCATACCGGGCCCGGCTGGCGCGTGGCGCTGGACGGCGCCGAGGCGATGCTGGGCGGTCGTCGGCTTGACGCCGCGCTGCAGGTCGTCCTGAACGGCGTCACCCACCGCATCCCCGTGCTGCGCGACGGCGATGCCATCCATGTCGCGGTGCCCGAGGGCGCCTGGACCCTCCGCCTGCGCGATCCCTATCTCCCGGCCGGGGGCGAGGCCGTCGGCCAGGGCCGCCTTGCAGCGCCCATCCCTGGCCGTGTCGTGCAGGTACTGGTGAAGGAAGGCGAGAACGTGTCCCGTGGCCAGGTCCTGGCAGTGCTGGAAGCGATGAAGACCGA
Source organism: Dankookia rubra (assembly GCF_004355005.1). Taxonomy (GTDB): domain Bacteria; phylum Pseudomonadota; class Alphaproteobacteria; order Acetobacterales; family Acetobacteraceae; genus Paracraurococcus; species Paracraurococcus ruber_A. Next base: position 13,615 of record NZ_SMSJ01000016.1, on the reverse strand, counting down.
GCTTCGCATCACCGCCCCGGCCGATGGCGTGGTCGCGCATCTCGGCTGCGCGGCCGGCGACAGCGTGGAGGAGGGAACCGAGATCGTCACATTGGTGGCGCCGGATTGACCTGCGGCGGGAAGGGGCGGAGCCATGGCAGCCTCCCTCCAGCCGATCGTGACGAATGTCCTCTTTGAGACCAAGCCAGCCCCGCCGCTGGAAGCCCAGGCACCGCAGTTCGTTCGGACGGGCGAGCGCTGCTCTTCACCCTCTCCATTTCCTTCGTGGCGACGGCCGCGGTGCCGGGCGGGCGTTGAGCATCAGGGGCCTGCCTGCCAATCGCGGATCGCAGGCAGCGGCCAGACCAGCATCAGCACGTTGAGCGTGAGGTTGTCCCGGATCACCGCCAGTGCCAGCAATTCCAGCCCGATCGCCAGCAGCACCGAGAGCCAGGCGGGCAGGCGCGCCGCCAGCCAGAAGCCGAGCAGCATCGCCAGCATGTCGCTGACCGAGTTCAAGACGCTGTCGCCGTAGTAGTGGAGTGCGATGGTCGCGGTGCGGTAGCGGTCGATGACCCAGCTGCTGTTCTCGGCGATCTCCCAGGCTGCCTCGACGGCGAGCGCGACCAGCGCGCGTGGGCCGAGCGGCAGGCGGGGCAGGGCCAGCGCCAGGGCGGCATAGAAGAGCAGCCCATGCACGATGTGCGAGAGCGTGTACCAGTCGGCGAGCTGCTGCGAGTTCTCCGGACTGTTCGCTGCATTGGCCCAGAGCCGGATCGTGCCGCAGCGGCACCAGGGCTCCCGCCCCATGGCGAGCTCGATGGCGGCGGCGGCAAGGATCAGCAGCAGGCCGAGCAGCGGCCAAGTCCGGGCGGGCATGGACGCAGTGTGGAACGATTTGCCCGCTTCGGCTATCAGCGCAGTGGATTGCGCAGCAGCAGCCCGGCCCCGGCAAGGGCGATGCCGAGCGGGATTGCGGCGGCAAGCGCCTGTTGCGCCGCCAGGGGCGGCAGATGGTGCAGCAACAGGGCGAAGGCCTCCCGCCGCGCGCCGCGCTGGGTCAGGGCGCAGCCGAGCAGCAGGCGAGCCTCGGCCGGCGCGACGCGCGGGCAGAGCGGGCAGGCGGCGGTCAGCGCGTCGCCGGCGCCGCGCATCAGCGCATCCAATGGGACGAGGGCGGCCCCGGCCCCCTCGGCGATGAAGGGCAGGCGGGGCGCGGGCAAGGGTGGCTCACCGCGGCGGGCCGCCTCGGCCCAGAGGCGGATGCCGTCGAGCAGCAGGCGCTCGGGCGGCGGCAGGGTTTCGGCCGGGGTGTCGGCCCAGGGCCAGGCGGGGAGTCCATGCGTCGCCATCGGGGGTCCTCCTGAGCGGAGACTTACCGCAATTGCGACTTAGTCGCAAATACTGTCGCTCGGGTCCGGCTCATGTGCCGGTGGCGACCGGGTCCGGGCCGAAGCGGTTCGGCCCGGTATCGCCGGCGCGGGCCAGCCAGACGATCAGCAGGATGAAGCCGACCAGCGGCACTAGGGAGATGAGCAGCCACCAGCCGCTGTGGTTAGTGTCGTGCAGCCGCCGTACGCCCACGCCAAGGCCGGGCAGCAGGACCACCAAGCTGTAGAGGCCGTTCAGCAGGCCGCCGCTCTCGCCGCCGAAGATGACGACGTCCAGCAGCCCGGTCGCGCCGTGCATCAGAATGTTGAAGACGAAGAACCACCAGTATTCGGAGCGGCGGGCGCGGCCCTCGAAGACTGCGTATTTCGAGAAGCAAACGGCGATCGCCTGCTGGAATCCCATCGGGATCATCTCCTGGATCGGCCGAGAGGGTAACAAGCCGTTGCCGTTCAGTGGAAGTCCCGGCTCGGCGGCAGCTTCACCCGCGGATCGCCGCGCAGATCGGGCTTCTCGACCTCGTCGGCGCGGGCCAGGGCGCGGCGCCAGGGGCCCTGCGCCGGATCGTCGAGCGCGGCGAGACCGGCCAGCAGCGCCGAGCGGTCGATCAGCCGCCGCACGATCAGGTGGATGATCGGCACCGCGGCATCCAGCCGCTCGACCCGGCCTTCCGCCACGACCAGCCGGGCGGCGACGACTGCCGCGCGGAATTCGCGGGCGAGGTCGGGGTAGACGACCAGGTTGGCGACGCCCCATTCGTCCTCGACCGTGAAGAAGACCACGCCCTTGGCGCTGCCCGGGCGCTGCCGCACCAGCACCAGGCCGGGCAGGCGGATCCAGGCGCCGCGCCTGGCCGCGTTCAGCACGCGGGTATCGGCCAGGTTTTCGGCATCCAGCAGCGGCCGCAGCAGGGCCAGTGGGTGGTGCCGCAGCGAGAGGCCGGTCGAGGTGTAGTCCAGCACCGTCTCCTCTCCGGCGGTGGCGGCGGGCAGGCTGGCAGCGGGTTCGAACAACTCGCCCTGCAGCGGGGCAGGGGTCTCGACCGCCGCGGCCTCCCACAGCGCGGCGCGGCGGCCGAGGCCGAGGGAGCGGAAGGCATCCGCCTCCGCCAGCCGCTCCACCGCGCCGCGATCGAGTGCGGCGCGGTGGATGAGGTCGGCCAGCGACCGCGCCGGGCGGGCCGCGACGATGCGCTTCGCCGCGGCCTCGGGAAAGCCCTGCACCTGGCGCAGACCGAGGCGGAGCGCGAAACCGCCTTCACTGTCCGGATCGGGTTCCAGCGAGCAGTTTCAGTCGCTTTCCAGCGCATCAGCGGCCAGGACGCGCACGCCATGCTCCCGCGCGTCGCGGACGATCTGCGCCGGAGCGTAGAAGCCCATGGGCTGGCTGTTCAGCAGGGCGCAGGCGAAGGCCGCCGGGTGCCAGCGCTTCAGCCAGGCGGAGACATAGACCAGCTGGGCGAAGGCGGCGGCGTGGCTTTCGGGGAAGCCATAAGTGCCGAAGCCCTCGATCTGGCGGAAGCAGCGATCGGCGAAGTCCTCGTCGATGCCGTTCCGCGCCATGCCGGCGGTGAATTCCTGGCGGAACTGCCAGATGGTGCCGACATGGCGGAAGGTCGCCATGGCGCGGCGCAGCTCGTCGGCGCGGGCCGGGGTGAAGCCGGCGCCGGTGATGGCGATCTGCATCGCCTGCTCCTGGAAGAGCGGCACGCCAAGGGTCTTCTCCAGCACCGGGCGCAGCGTCTCCGAGGGATAGTCCGGCTCCTCCTCGCCGCTCCGTCGCCGCAGGTAGGGATGCACCATGTCGCCCTGAATCGGGCCGGGCCGGACGATCGCCACCTGGATGACCAGGTCGTAGAACTCCTTGGGCCTGAGGCGCGGCAGCATGTTCATTTGCGCCCGGCTTTCGACCTGGAAGACGCCGAGGCTGTCGGCGCGGCGCAGCATGGCATAGGTCTCGGCATTGTCCTGCGGCACGGATTGCAGGGTCAGCCTGGTGCCGCGATGCAGCTCGACCAGGTCGAAGGCGCGGCGGATGCAGCTCAGCATGCCCAAGCCGAGCACATCGACCTTGAGGATCCTCAACGCCTCGATGTCGTCCTTGTCCCATTCGATGGTGTGACGGTCCGCCATCGCCGCCCTGGTGACGATGGCGAGCTCCGTCAGCCGGCCCCGGGTGATAACGAAGCCGCCGACATGCGTCGCCAGGTGGCGGGGGAAGTCCAGCAGCTCCTCGGTCAGTTCGCAGGCCAGCGCCAGGCGGGGATCCTCGTCCGGATGCAGCCCCTGGTCGGTGGCGATCTCGGCGATGGAGGCGCCGCCGGCGCCCCAGACGGATTTCGCCAGCCGCCCCGTCACGTCCTCCGACAGGCCCATGGCCTTGCCGACCTCGCGGATCGCGCTGCGGTCGCGGTAGCGGATCAGCGTGGCGGCGATGGCAGCACGGTCGCGGCCATAGCACCGATAGATATGCTGGATCACCTCCTCGCGCCGTTCGTGCTCGAAATCCACGTCGATATCGGGGGGCTCGTTCCTCGACTCGCTGATGAAGCGCTCGAACAGCAGCGTATGCTTGCTCGGGTCCACCGAAGTGATGCCGAGCACGTAGCAAACCGCGGAATTGGCCGCCGAGCCGCGGCCCTGGCAAAGGATGCCCTCGCCAACGGCGTAGCGGACAATCTCGTGCACCGTCAGGAAATAGGGCGCGTAGCCCATGCGCTCGATCAGGCCGAGCTCGTAGTCGAGCTGTGCCGCGACCTTGCCCGGCGGGCCCTCCGGCCATTTCGCCGCGGCGGCCTCGGCCACGCGCTTCGCCAGGCTCTGCTGCGGCGTCAGCCCGGGCTCGAGGATCTCGTCGGGGTATTCATAGGCCAGCTCGCGCAGGGAAAACCGGCAGGCGGCAGCGACGCGCAGCGTGGCGTCGATGGCATCCTCGTGCCCGGCGAAGAGCCGGCGCATCTCGGCGGCGGGCTTCAGATGCGCCTCGGCATTGCGTTCCGCCGCATAGCCCAGCGCATCGACGGTGGTGCCGAGCCGGATGGCGGCGAGCACGTCGGCCAGGCGGCGGCGGTCCGCCTGATGGTAGCGTGCGGCACCGGTGGCCAGCAGCGGTGCGCCGGCCGCGCTCGCCATGGCGGCGAGACGGTCGAGCCGCTTGCGGTCGTCGCCGCGATAGCGGTGCCGCGCGGCGCAGAACAGCGGCAGGGCAAGGCTGCGGCGCAGCACAGCGGCATCGCGCGCTAGGCGTCGAGCGAAGCTGTCATCCGGATCGTCGGGCGGGACCAGCGCCAGGACCATGCCCTCGGCCGCAGCGAGCAGCGTGTCCCGCGCGATGTGGCACTCGCCCTTTGGCGCCTGCATCCGGCCGGTCGAGAGCAGGTGCGAGAGCCTGCCATAAGCGGCGCGATCGGTCGGCCAGGCGAGATAGACGCAGCCATCCAGCAGCGTGACGCGCGCGCCAGGGACGAATTGGATCCCCGCCTGCTCCGCCGCCACGGTACCGCGCACCAGTCCCGCGAAGCTGTTGTGGTCGGCGATGCCGATGGCGGCATGGCCCAGCGCCTTCGCCGTCGCGACCAATTCCTGCGGATGCGAAGCGCCGTCGAGGAAGCTGAAATTCGACAGCGCGGCCAGTTCGGCGAATCCGCCGGTCATCTTGCAGACTCGAGGTGTCCAGAGGCCTTTCGGCCTTTGGCGGGGAGTTCAGAGGGGCAGCGCCCCTTTGCATCATTCGAACCGCCCATGCAGCCACCATTGCGTCTCCTCTCCCGGCACCGCGATGCCGGAGCGGCAGACCCAGAGCCGCGCGCCCGTGACCAGTTGTACCCGGTAGTAGTCGCGGAAGGGCCGCCCCGGCCGGTCCCGCCACCATTCCGGTGCGATGCGCTCCGGCCCCTCCGCCCGCAGCACCCGCCAGGAGGCGCGGCCGAGCCGCAGCAGGGAGGGCGGCGCATCCGGCAGCAGCGCAACGGCGGACAGCCGCACCGGCCGGCGCAGCAGCCGCACCGGGCGCGGCCCACTGCCGGGCCAGCCGGGGGGCGGCAGCACGCTTTCGAAAGGGCCGACGCGGAAGATCGCGCGCTCCGGCCAATGGCTGGCGCGCGGCGCTAGGCGCCAGACCTCGACGCGCTGGGTGAGGCGGTCGAGCAGCTCCGCCAGGCTCTGCCGGCGCGTATCGGCGGAGGCGCCGCCCTCGCCGGGCAGCGCGGCCTGCGCCGCCGTCAGCGGCGCGCAGGCGCGGGCCTCCAGCGCCAGCCGCTCGAAGCCGAAGCCGGGTTCCAGCCCCTCCAGCTTCTCGCGGAACAGGCGGGCGATGTGGCGGGGGTCGCGCGCCGGCAGGCCGGTGCCGATCACCGCCAGCTGCACCACGCCATCGACGCGGAAGGCGTGCAGCAGGAAGCGGCGGGCGCCCTGGCCGGCCTCCTGCAACTGCCGGCAGAGCTCGGGCAGCAGCACGACGAGGGTGGCGTCGATCGCCTCGCGCGTCACCACCGGTTCAAGGAAGTCGCGCGCCGCCAGGAAGTCGGGCGGCGGCCGCAGCGGGCGGAGCGGGCGCGGGCGGAGGCCGGTGGCGGCATCGAGCGTCGCCAGCAGCGCCAGCCCGAAGCGTTTGGCCAGCGGCCCGCGCGGCTGCCGCAGCAAGTCGCCGACGCGGCGCAGGCCGAGCCGGTGCAGCGCGGCAATGCTGGCCGGCGGCAGGCGCAGCGCCTGCAGGGGCAGGGGGGCGACAGCGATCGCCGCCTCGCCCGGCGGCACGACGATCCCGACGCCGGCGCGCGCCAGGCCCGCGGCGCAATCCGCCGTGCCGGCGATGGCGGCCTGCACCGTGACGCCGGCGCGGGCGAAGCGGGCGACGAGGGCGCGGCGCAGCGCCTCCTCCCCACCATGCAGGTGGGCGATGCCGGTGATGTCCAGCAGCAGCCCGTCCGGCGGGTCAAGCGCCGGCAGCGGGGTGATGCAGCGTGCCCAATGCGCCAAGCGTCGCAGCCAGGCGGCATCTGCTTCCGGCACATGCGGGTGCAGCGCGAGTTCGGGCAGGATGGCCTGGGCATCGGCCAGGGCCTGGCCAGGGTGGAGACCGGCGGCGGCCGCCGCCGGGCTGACGGCGACGAGGGCACGGCGGCTGCCCTCGGTGGTCCAGATCGCGGCGAAACCGGTCAGGCACAGTCGCTCGACCGGCAGCCAGGGGAGGTGCAGGGCGGCGATGCGGCGGGAGATGGCGGGCTCCCCCGCCGGTCCGGCGTCAGGCTCCGGTGTGGCGGGGAGGAGGCTGTCCTGGCCGAGCCGTGGCGGTCCGCAGGCGCGTCGCCTCATCGCGCACGGCGCCTCGCCTGTACCGGCATCGCCTCGACCTCCGTCTCCGGCTCGACCTCGCTCCCGGCATCGTCGAGGTCCAGCCGCTCCGCCGCGGGGCGCCAGACCACATCCCAGCGCTGCGGCCGGACGCCGCGGCCGCGCAGCAGTTCGAGGCTCCAGCGCGGGTCGCCCAGGTCATGCGCGCCGCCCGTGCCGGCCAGCGCGCCCACCCGCCAGCGGGTCAGCGCCGCGGTGGCGCCCGCCTCCGCCTCGCCGTCCGGGCGCAGCAGCAGGCCGATGGCGCCGCCCGCTTCGGCTGCCAGTTGCAGACGTCGCGCGGTGGTCAGGTCCAGCCCGTCCGCCGCCAGCAGCGCGCCGGCGATGCCGGGACAGCGCAGGCTCTCCTCCATTGCCCAGAGCGCATCCTGCCGCCGTGGCGCCTGCACCAGCACCAGGTCGGCGGGCGAGAGTCCGAAGCGCGCCAGGCCGGGCGGCCAGGCATCCGGCTCGGCGGCGATCCACAGCACCGTCCCGCGCGCCCGCGCCAGCAGCAGGCCGCAGAAGCCTGCCGCGGCGCCGGGATCGGCCGCGAGCACCTCGTGCACCGCGGCGCGCGCCAGGCCGCCGCCGGGCAGACGCTGGTCGATGGCGTCGCACAAGGGCAGGCTGTCGCCCTCGGGCCGGGCGCCGCTGCGGTCCAGCCGGGCGATGCGCGCGCGCAGCGCCGCCAGCACGGCGGGGCGGTCCAGGGCATGGCCAGGCAGCGAAGCCGGCGGGGAATCGGAGAGCGATATCATGGCGTGTTCGCGCTATGTTCTTGTAGCGGACCGGGTCAGGTCAAGCGTTACCCGCCAGGGATATGCATTCAGGTTCATGGGTGCAGGGCAGGAATGCACGCAAGCCCCTTGAATCCCGGGCCTGGACGGCCGCAGATCACAGAAAGCGTGGAGGACCCATGAGCGCCCAGCCGAATACCCCGACTCGGATGCACGTGGTGGACGGCTTTGCCGGCGCCGTGGGCCATACGCCTCTCATTCGCCTCCGCCGCGCGAGTGCGGCGACCGGCTGCGAGATCCTCGGCAAGGCGGAGTTCATGCAGCCCGGCGGCAGCGTGAAGGACCGCGCCGGTCTCGGGATCATTGAGGATGCCGAGCGGCGCGGCCAGTTGACCCCCGGGGAGCCGGGGATCGTGGTGGAAGGGACGGCCGGCAATACCGGTATCGGCCTGACGCTGGTGGCGAACGCGCGCGGCTACAAGGCCATCATCGTGGTCCCCCGCACGCAGAGCCGGGAGAAGCTCGACTTTCTCAGGATGATCGGCGCCGACCTGCGGCTGGTCGATCCGAAGCCGCTGCGCGACCCCGGCCATTATGTGAACTTTTCCCGCGCCATCGCCGAGGACCTGGCCGCCAAGGGCGAGCGGGTGATCTGGGCCAACCAGTTCGGCAACCTGGCCAATGCTGCGGCGCATGAGGCGACGACCGGGATAGAGATCTGGGAGCAGACCGGCGGCCGCATCGATGCCTTCACCTGCGCCTGCGGCACTGGCGGCACCCTGGCCGGCGTCGGCCGGGCACTGAAGGCGCGCGACCCGAAGGTCCGCATCGTGCTGGCCGACCCGATGGGCAGCGGCCTTTATAGCTGGATCAAGACTGGCGAGGTGAAGGCCGAAGGCAACTCGATCACTGAGGGCATCGGCCAGGCCACCGCGGCACCGGGCAACCTGGAGCACGGCCGAGACTACATCGACGATGCGGTGCAGGTGACCGATCCGGTGGCGCTGGAGCAGGTCTTCGATCTGCAGCAGCACGAGGGCATCTCGGTCGGCGGCTCGGCAGGGGTGAACGTGGCGGCGGCCATCGCCGTGGCGCGGCAGATGGGGCCGGGCCACACCATCGTGACCATCCTCTGCGATGGTGGCGCGCGCTACCAGAGCAAGTTGTTCAATCCTGAATTCCTGCGCGAGAAGGGGCTGCCGGTGCCGCCCTGGCTGGCCTGAGGAGACCCGCCTTGGAGATCATCGAGCTCGCCCGCACGATCCGCGAACGCGACCCCGCCCGGCCCAGCTGGTTTGAGGCGGTGACCTGCTATGCCGGGCTGCAGGCGGTGATGATGCACCGCGTCGCGCATGCCCTGTATCGCGCCGGCTTCAAGGTACTGGCACGCGCCGTGTCGCATACCAACCGGTTCATCACCGGGATCGAGATCCATCCCGGTGCGAAGATCGGCCGGCGGCTGTTCATCGACCATGGTATGGGCGTGGTGATCGGCGAGACGGCCGAGGTCGGCGACGACGTGCTGATCTACCACGGCGTGACGCTGGGCGGGCTGTCCCTGGCGAACCGCGCCGGGCCGGGCGGCAAGCGCCACCCGACCATCGGCGATGGCGTGGCGATCGGCGCCGGGGCGCAGGTGCTGGGGCCGATCCGCATCGGCGACGGCGCGCGCATCGGCGCCAATGCGGTGGTGGCGATGGAGGTGCCTGCGGGCGAGACCGTCATCGGCATCCCGGCGCGGCCGCCGCACGAGCACCGCATCCTGACCGGCCAGTCCCTGGGGCGCGCGGCGCCGGCGCCGAGCCCGGGCTACGGCTTGCTCGACATGCCCTGCGACCCGGTGGGGGAGGAGATTGCCACGCTGCGCGCCGAACTGGCAGCGCTGCGGGCGGAGATGGCGACGTTGCGGCGCCAGCAAGGAGCCGGCCAAGGGGCGAGCCAGGCCGCAGGGATGCCGGCGGCGGAGTAGCGCTCTGCCCTTGCCGGCAGCAGCCTGGTCCGGCCGGGCCCCTGTGCGCTTCCCCCGCGAAGATGCCGGCATGCGCCTTGCCGCGCTGTTCGCCCTGGGCGCCATCGTCGCGCCGCCGACCCTGGCGCAGGAGCTGCCGCCGCTGCTGAAGCCGCGGCAGGACGTTGCCATCACCTACCGCTTGCCGACCCCGCCGTTCGCCGGCGGGAAGCATCGGCTGCAGACCTTCGTTGCCGCCGCGACGGGATGGCAGCGGCAGGAAAATGCCGGGCTCGTCGGCATCACCTACCCAGAGGCGAAGCGGCGCTACATGTTCTCGACCAATCGCCAGGACGCGCTTTAGGACCGGGTGGTCGAGCAGCCGGTCGATGCCGACGAGATGGATCTGCAAGGGGGTCGCGCGCGACCCGGACTTCCAGGTGAGGCGCCTCGGCACCGACCAGGTCGCCGGCTTCGCCTGCACGCGCTGGCGGGCGCAGAAGGTGCAGGAGCCCGAGGTGGACGGGACGGAGCTCTGCCTGGCAGCGGACGGGGCGGTGCTGCGGAGCCGGGTACGGCGGCAGGGCATGACCGAGATGATGAAGGCGGTCCGGGTGGAGTACGGCCTGCTTGACCCGGTGCTTTTCGTCCCGCCCAGGGAGTGGCCGGTGCAACGTTAGGCCCTCGCCGGTCTTTGGATGATCCGGCAAGGGGCGGGGCACGCAACAGGTGCGCCGTGGCCCCGGATCATGGAGAGGAGCCGAGCATGGCCAGCATCAAGCGCAGCGCGAGTGCCCAGTGGCAGGGCACGGGCAAGGACGGGAAGGGGGCGCTGACCACCCAGAGCGGGACGCTGAAGGGTACGCCCTATGGCTTCAACAGCCGCTTCGGCGACGGGCAGGGGACCAATCCGGAGGAACTGATCGCCGCCGCGCACGCCGGCTGCTTCACCATGGCGCTGGCCTTCAAGCTGCAGGGTGCCGGCCTGACGCCCGAGAGCCTGGCGACCGAGGCGAAGCTGACGATGGAACAGGAGGGCGCCGGCTGGAAGATCGCCGCGATCGCGTTGGTGTTGAAGGCCAAGGTGCCGGGCGCCAGCCCGGAGCAGTTCCAATCCCTGGCGGCGGATGCCAAGGCGACCTGCCCGGTCAGCCGCGTGCTCAACGCCGAGATCTCGCTGGACGCCACGCTGGAATAGCCGGGCTCAAGCCCATAGAAATAGATAGAAGGGGCGCAGGGGAATACCTTCCCCTGCATTCTTACGGCCTCGGCGTCAGGTCCCAGGGCAGCCGGTCCGCTTCCTGCAGCGCATCCACCCGGCTGATGCCGATGTCGCGCAACATGCGGTCGTCCATCTCCGCCAACTGCCGGCGGGTCCAGATCGCGCGCAGCATGACCCAGAGCCCGGGACGCGGCGCTTTCGGGGCCGCGGCGGTACGTGCAAGGGACCCGAAGGATAGGGTGCTACGGATGGCCATGGTGGGATCTCCTTTTCCCGGCCCGAGGATGGGCTCCTCAGGACGGGGAGGATGCGGGGCCGGCCGAAATAAGGAAAACGAATTGCATTGACGTTCGCCATCAGCGGTTTTGATATGGCGCCATGCTCGCCCTGCCCCCTGGCCTCGACCCCGACCTGCTCCGCAGCTTCGTCCTGATCGCCGAGGGCGGCAGCTTCACCCGCGCCGCCCAGGCGGTGGGGCGGACGCAATCGGCCGTTTCCATGCAGATCCGCCGGCTTGAGGAAGCGCTGGGCCAGCCGTTGCTGCTGCGCGGCGCCCGTGGGGTGGAGCCGACGCCGCATGGCCAATGGTTGCTGGAACGCGCCCGGCGGATCCTGGCGTTGAACGACGAGATCGTGGCGAGCTTCCGCCAGCCGGAGGTGGCCGGGCAGGTCCGGCTGGGCTCGCCGGACGACTACGCGCTGGGCTGGCTGCCCGGCATCCTCTCCCGCTACGCCGCCAGCCATCCGGCGGTGCAGGTGGAGGTGACCTGCGCCCCGTCCAACGAATTGGTCGACCGGCTGGCGGCGGGCGAGCTGGACCTGACCCTGCTGTCGGAAGGCAACGAGCCGCCGGGCGGCCGGGTCCGCTGGCTTTGGCGCGGGCCGCTGCACTGGGTGGGAATCGAGGAGGTGGCACGGCGCCGGCCCCTGCCAATGACGCTGGCGCGGGGCGGCTGTTCCTGGCGGCGCGCGGCCATCGAGGCCCTGGAGGAGGCAGGAATGCCCTGGCGGATGGCCTATACCTCGGCCTCGCTGTCCGGCTGCCTGGCGGTGGCGCTGGCCGGGCTGGCGGTGACGGTCGCGATGCCCGTGCCGCTGCCGGACGGGGTGAAGCGGCTGGGGGAGGATGAAGGGCTGCCGAAGCTGCCCGATTTCGCCATCGGCCTGCTGCGCGGCCCGGGGACCCCGGTGGCGGAAGCCCTGGCCCGGCATATCGAGGAGAGCTTCCGGACCGGCGAGGCGCTGGAGGCGGCCTGACGGGCTTGAGTCGGAAGGCGATCGGGTCCATTTGCGCGCCAGCTTCATCGGGCCGCAGCAAGGCCGAAACCGAGGATCGCCGATGCACCGTCGTACCCTGCTGGCCGGGCTGGCCACGGGCCTTGCCGCCCCCGCCGTGCTGCGCGCGCAATCGGCTTGGCCGGACCGGCCGATCCGGCTGATCGTGCCCTGGCCGCCGGGCGGGTCGACCGACACCATCGCCCGGATCTTCCAGCCGAAGCTTTCCGACGTGTTGGGCAAGCCGGTGATCATCGACAACCGGGGTGGCGCCTCGGGCTCGATCGGGGCGATCGAGGCGGCGCGCTCGGCGCCGGACGGCAGCACCTGGATGCTGGCCTATGACAACGAGGCGACCAACCAGACGCTGTTCCGGCTGCCCTACAAGGCGCTCGAGGCCTTCGCGCCGGTAAGCGTGGTGGCCGATGGGCCGCTGGCGCTGGTGGCGCATCAGTCGACGCCGTACCAAAGCTTCCAGGATGTGGTGGCGGCAGCGAAGGCGGCGCCGGACACGATCAGCTATGCGAGTTCGGGCGTGGGCGGCCTGGCGCATGTCTCGACCACGCTGCTGCAGCAGCAGGGTGGGTTCAGCCTGGTGCATGTGCCCTATCGTGGCGGCGGGCCGGCGGTGCAGGACGCGGTGGCCGGCAATGTGCCGCTGTTCATGTCGAACGTCGTCATCATCAGTCAGCACATCAAAGCGGGAACGTTGCGGCCGCTCGGCGTGACGACAGCCGGGGAGACGCGGCACGTACCGGGCGTGAGGAGCTTCGCGCAACAGGGCTTCGCCGGCTTCGAGGCGCCAACCTGGTGGGCCTTCCTCGGCCGCGCCGGAACGCCGGAGCCGATTCTGGCACGGATGCGGGAGGCGCTGACGGAGGCGCTGGCCGATCCTGCCGTGCGCGGCAAAATCGAGGAGCAAGGTGCGGATGTGCGAGCTTCCGGACCCGAGGAATGCCGGCACTTCCTCGCACGGGAGATCGACCGCTGGGGGCGGGTGATTCGCGATAACAACATTCGGGTGGACAGCTGAATCTGCCTGGAGCGGGTCGCTAGCTGCGGCGACCCGACAGACGTGTGAGCCTTCGCAAAACTACCATGGGGGGGTGTTGACCCAAGTGGCTCGCAGGGGTTAGAGACTGGCCCACCGCAGCAAGGCTGGGGCTTGACGATCACCGGCGGCTTCGCCAGTATCTTCGCCCTACCATTGAGGTGGTGACATCGCTTAGCGCGGCTTTCCAGCCGACCCGTAAGGGCGGAAGAGTTGGCCGCGGTAAAGTGGTTTGTTGCTCGGCTCCGGCCGAGTGGCTGTTCATTGACAGTTGCATCTGGTTTTGGAAGCGCGTTTTGCGTGAGTTGTTGCCATTTGGTTATCCTGTTGGGATGGCTGGGGGGCGGACTTTTGCTGGGTGTGTATTTTGCGATGATCTGTCTCTGCGAGGGGATGGGGAGTGGGATGCGCGGGCGGCGCTGCTGTGGTTGGGCGTGAGCTTGGCTGTGGTGGGTGTTGCTGGGGCGGGGGTTTGTTCTTTGGTGGTTCTGGTGGGGTTGGCTGGGTGGCGATGGATGGATGGGTTATGGATGTGGGTTCGCGGGTATGGCGCTTGGCTGTGAGGCTGTGGCGCTGATGAACCTGAGAGTTTGATCCTGGCTCAGAGCGAACGCTGGCGGCATGCTTAACACATGCAAGTCGCACGGGCAGCAATGTCAGTGGCGGACGGGTGAGTATCGC
>NZ_SMSJ01000169.1 GCF_004355005.1 Dankookia rubra | reverse complement strand
CCGCCCGCATCCGCCGGTCCGGCGCCCGCCGCGCCGTCCCGCACCGCCCGGCCGCGGGGCGGCGCCGCCCGATTCCCCGGCCGGGCGCCGCGGGTGCCACCGCGGTTCGAGCCGGAAGGCGCCGGCGCCGGCCGGGTCTTGCTGGCGGCGGCAAGCCCCGGCATGACGGTGGCAGCAGACCGGAGGAAACGAGAATGGCCCCGCGCATCCTCATGATGGAGAACCCGCTCAGCGCGACCGATATCGCGCGCGAGCTCGCCCCCGCCGGCATGGAACTGGTGGTGGCGCCGCTCGGCAGCCCGGAATTCGAGTCCGCCCTGCCCGGCGCCGACTTCCTGGTCGGCTTCGGCAACCGCGCGGTGGATGCCGGCTTCTACGGGCGCGCGCCGAAGCTCAAGCTGATGCAGCTGCTCTCGGCCGGCTACGACACGGTGGACATCGAGGCCGCGCGCGGCGCCGGCATCCCGGTCTGCAACAACGGCGGCGCCAACAGCACCGCGGTGTCGGAACACGCGATCCTGCTGATGATGGCGGTCGCCCGCCGCCTGGTCTGGCAGCACGAGAGCGTCGCCGCCGGCCGCTGGCGCGGCAACGACCTGGCCGGCACCAAGCTGTACGAGCTGCGCGACAAGACGCTCGGCATCATCGGGCTCGGCGCCATCGGCAAGAAGGTGGCGCGGCTGGCCAATGCCTTCGGCATGACGGTCCACTACTACGACATCCGCCGGGTCTCGGAGGCCGAGGAGGACGCGCTGCATGTCCGCTTCAAGCTGATGGGCGAGATCCTGCGCAATGCCGACATCGTCTCGCTGCACGTGCCGCTGACCCCGGCCTCCCGCCACATGATCGGCGCCGCCGAGATCGCGCAGATGAAGCCCACCGCCTATCTGGTCAACACCTGCCGCGGCCCGGTGGTGGACGAGGCGGCGCTGATCGCGGCGCTGACCGATGGCCGGATCGCCGGCGCCGGACTCGACGTCTTCGACCAGGAGCCGCCGCCGGCCGACAACCCGCTCTTCCGGCTGAAGAACGTGGTGCTGACGCCGCATTTCGCGGGGCCGACCTGGGACAACCAGCAGGCGCGGTTCCGCAACGCCTTCGACAATTGCCAGCGGGTGGCACGGGGCGAGAAGCCGCTCTGGGTGATCCCCGAACTGGCGGACTGACCCTGCCCCGGCGGCCGGCCCGCGCGGGCCGGCCGAAGCCGGGCTGACGCCGCGCGCCCCGCTCCCGTCCCCTTCCCCGTATCCCCCGGCACAGCGCCGGCAGGGCGAGCCTGCCAGGGTCCCCCCTGGCCGGATTGCCACACTTGCCCCGTTACTGCCGCATTTTCGCCTTAATTCCTTGGCGGCCTCACGCTTATTTGTATACTGCTTCCTATTCCAGGGCAACCGTTAGGGGAGCGTGAGTTGAGCGACCATCCGAACCAGCCGCGCCGCAGCCCCTTGGCCAGCACCCTCCGCCTCGCCCGCGGCTGGTACGGCTCCGCCGAGCGCCGGCTCGCCTGGGGCCTGACCGCCCTGGTGGTGCTGATGACCCTGGGGCAGATCGCCACCGCGCTCGGCGTGAATGCCTGGAACGGCGCCTTCTTCGCCGCGCTCGACCGCCGCGACCAGGCTGCGATGGGAACCCAGGCCTGGATCTTCGCCGGCCTGGTCTGCCTGACGATGACGCTGGCCGTCGCCCAGCTCGGCGCCCGGCAGATGCTCGCGCTCTCCTGGCGCCGCTGGCTGGTGCAGCACCTGCAGGGCCGCTGGGCGCGCGATGCCAGCAATTACCACATGGGCCTGCTGCCGGACGCCGCCGACAACCCGGACCAGCGGATCAGCGAGAACACGCGCTGGGCGACCGCGGTCTCGGTCGATCTCGGCTGCAGCCTGCTCTACGCCGTCATCAACCTGATTTCCTTCGTCGGCCTGCTCTGGACCCTCTCGGCCGCGGTGCCGCTGGCCGGCATCGCGGTGCCGGGCGGCATGCTCGGCCTCGCCGTCCTCTATGCCGGCGCCGGCACCCTGCTGACCTGGGCGATCGGCCGGCCGCTGATCGGCATCCACGTGGACCGCAACCGGGCCGAATCGGAACACCGCTTCGCCCTGATCCGGCTGCGCGAGAATGCCGAGGCGGTGGCGATGATCGGCGGCGGGGCGGATGAGGCGCGCCACCTCGACGGCAGCTTCGGCAACGTCGTCGCGGTGATGCGGCGGATGCTGCGGCAGGAACGCCACCTGATGTGGCTGGGATCCAGCTACGGCATGGTCGCCGCCGCCCTGCCGCTGCTGCTGGCCGGGCCCGCCTTCTTCGCCGGCGCCCTCGGCCTCGGCGCCCTGGTGCAGCTCGGCCAGGCCTTCACCGAGGTGGTCCGCGCCCTCTCCTGGCTGCAGGAGCACTGGCCGCAGATCGCCGACTGGCGCAGCCACGTGGTGCGGATAGAGGCGCTCGAGGACAGCCTGGAGGCCGCGGCGAAGCTCGGCCGGGCCGGCGGCATCGCGGTCGCGCCCGGCGCCGGCGACCTGGTGCTGGACCGCGTGACGCTCCGCGCGCCCAATGGCCGCGTGCTGGTCGAGGGCGCCAGCGCCACCATCCGGGCGGGCGAGCGGGTGCTGCTCCAGGGCGGCAGCGGCTGCGGCAAGTCGACGCTGTTCCGCGCCGCCGCCGGGCTCTGGCCCTGGGGCGAGGGGCGCATCGAGATGCCCGACCCGGCCGCGACCATGCTGCTGCCGCAGCGCCCCTACCTGCCGCTCGGCACGCTGCGGGAGGCGGTCTGCTACCCCGCCCCGCCCGGCCGCTTCACCGATGCGGCGATCGCCGCGGCGCTGGCCCGCTGCAACCTGGCCGGGCTGGCCGGCCGGCTGGAGGAAGCGGGGCGCTGGGACCGGACGCTGAGCCTCGGGGAGCAGCAGCGGCTCGGCTTCGCCCGGCTGCTGCTGCATGCGCCGCGCTGGGTGCTGCTGGACGAGGCGACCTCGGCGCTCGACGAGGCGGCCGAGGCCATGGTGATGGAGCTGTTCTCGCGCGAACTGTCCGGCGCGGCGCTGGTCTCGATCGGCCACCGGCCGGGCCTCGCCCGCTGGCACGACCGGGTGCTGCGGCTCGAAGGCGGGCGGCTGCTGCCGGCCGGCCTGCCGCCCCTGCCGGCGCCGGGCCGGGTGCGGGTCGCGCATGCCCATGCCGTCCCGGGCGAAAGGCCGGTGGCGCGGCCGGAGCGCGGGCGGGGCGCCGGGGTCTGGCAGCCCGCGGGCTGATCGGCATCCCCGACACCGCACCAAGACGTCTCACGCGATTGGCATAATGGTTTTTCAACCATAAAGTTAGAAAGCCTGCGCGACTCAGGAGATGCAGATGCGGAAGACCCTCCTCCCCGCCCTGGCGGCCCTGCTGCTGGCAGCCGGACCCAGCCTCGCCGCCGACGGCAACTACAACGACGGGGCCGCCGGCAATGCGACCAGCGACACCGCGAATTGCCGGTCGGCGCTGATGCGCGACGCCTGCGCCGCGGCCCTGACCGAGGCGCCGCTGCCGCTGGCCGGCGCCGGGCTGGTCGGCCTGCTGCTGATGGGCGGCGCCGGCGCTTCGGCCCTGATCCTGCGGCGGCGGCGGCGGGCCGATCCGCTGGCGTGATCCGGCACCGCGCCATGGCGACGGCGTCCGGCCAGCGGCCGCCCATCGGCGCGATCCCGGCCGCCGCCCTGGATGACCCGGGCGCGATGACCGCAGCGCTTGCCCGCCGCGCCGCCACGCCCGGCTTCCTCGTCACGCTCGGCATCCTGGCCGCCGCGGCGAACTTGGCGGCCGATGGCGGCGGCATCCCGGGCCTTTCGGCGGGCACCGGGCTGCTCGCCGCCGGCACCGCGCTGCTGACGCTGCGGCGGATGCCCGCCGCCGCCGCCGGTGCGACGGATTGGGCCTGCTTCGCCGCCGCGCTCGCCCTGGCCGCCGCCCCGCCACGGGCCGGCGCCGTGGCGGCGCTGGTCGTGCTGGCCCTGCCCTGCCTGCGCGCCGGGCGCGCCGACGGCGCGGCCGGGCTGCTGCTGGCGGCGGGCGGCGTCGGGCTCTTCGACCTGCTCGGCAGCGGCCTGGCGGCCGGGCCGGTGATCGCGGCGGAGGCCCGGATCCTGGTGGCACTGCTGCATGCGGCGGGCGTCGCGGCCGAGGCCGCCGGCAACCTGGTCATGCTGCCCGAAGCGCGCCATGCGCTGCTGATCCTGCGCGGCTGCTCGGCCCTGGTGCTGCTGCCGGAGATGCTGGTGGCCACCCTGGCCCTGTCGCTGCTGGTGCGGCCGGGCCGCCCGGCCTGGGGTGCCGTGGCGCTCGGGATGGGGATGGCGCTGCTGCTGAACCTGGCGCGGCTGGTCGCCATGGCGGTCTCGGTGCCGGTGGCTGAGGCGCTGCACGGCGACTGGGGGCTGGCCGGGCTGCAGTTGCTCTGGACCGCGCTGGCCCTGCTGGCGGCCCTCGCGGCGTGACGGGGCGTCGGCCCGCGCTGCTCGGCCTGGCGGCGAGCCTGGCGCTCGGGCTCGGCCTGAAGCTCGGACGGGCGGCGCCCGAGCCGGCGGCGATCGATGCCCTGGCCTGGTTCGCCGCCCGCGGCGAGCCGGCGGTGGCCGAGCGCGGCCTCGGCCAGACCGGCAGCTACCGTATGCTGCGGCTGGCCGGGGCCTGCGGCCGGCAGGTGGTGCCGCTCGACCGGCCGGACGAGATCCTGCCGCTGCTGCGCCGAACCCTGCCGGAGCCGGCCTGGGCCGGCGCGCAGCTCTGGCTGGGCGGGCTGGAGCCCTGGCCGGAGGACCTTTCCGGCCTGCCGCGCCGGCGGCTCTGGCACCGGCTGCGGCACGGCGTCACGCCGACCCCGGCCCTGGTGCTGCGTGGCCTCGCGGCGGACGCGGCGGCCTGCTGAGAAGCCGCTTCACGCCCCGAGCCTTGCCGTTCGGGACGATCCCGGCTCAGAGATCGACCTTGCCGGTGTGGAGGCGCATCCGCATGTGGTCGGGGACCTCCTGCCCGGCATCGACGAAGGCCTTCCGCAGCGCATTCATGCTCGGCCCGAAGATGCCGCTGCGGTTCTCCGAGCACCATTCGCGGCTCTGCGCCGGCATGGTCAGCGAGTTCTGGAAATGCGGCATGACCCAGCGGGCGAAGAGCTCGTAGCTGCGCAGCGTGTCTTCCCGGTTGGCCCATTCATGCGCGCGGAACAGCACGCCGCCGGCGCCGCCCTCGGTGTATTCCAGCAGCCGCTCGATGCCCTTGACGATGGTCTCGGGCGAGCCGACCAGCGTCGTTCCGGCCTTGAGCCCGTCGCCGAGCGGGTTCTCGCTGCGCATCGGCGGGCGGCCGAGGGTTTCCGAGAAGTAGGACAGCGTCTCGATCCGCTCGCCGCGCGCCACGTCGCGCAGGGCGCGCTCGTCCTCCTCGGCGCAATGCATGTTGACGACCAGGCGCCAGCCGTCCCGCTTGAACTGCTTGCCGTGCTTCGCCGCCTCGGCCTCGCCCTGCCGCCAGTAGTCCGCCAGCTTGGCGTTGCCGCCCGGCAGGCCGGCGCCGAGCGAGAGCAGGCCGAGCCCGTACTTGCCGGCGGCCAGCACGCCGGAGGGCGTCGTGGCCGAGGCCACCGCGATGGGGAAGTGCGGGTAGGTATAGGGCGCCAGGTGCAGCCGCGCCTGGTTCAGCTCGAACCAGTCGGTCTTCATCGTCACCGGCTCCTCGCAGGCGAGCAGCCGGGTGATGGCGTCGAGGCTCTCGTCCATCATTCGCCGCTGGTCCTCGGCCTTGATGCCCATCATGTAGGCATCCGAGACCAGCGCGCCGGGGCCGCAGCCGAGCATCGCCCGGCCGCACGTCATGTGGTCGAGCTGGACGAAGCGCTGCGCCACCAGGAAGGGGTGGTGGTAGGGCAGCGAGGTGACGCCGGAGCCCAGCATGATGTGCTTGGTGCGCTCCGCCGCCGCGCCGATGAAGATCTCCGGCGAGGCGATGATCTCCCATCCCGCCGAATGGTGCTCGCCGATCCAGGCCTCGTCATAGCCCAGGGTGTCGAGCCAGGAGATCAGCTCCAGGTCGCGGCCCAGCGCCAGCGTCGGGTTGTCGCCCACCCGGTGGAAGGGGGCGAGGAAGATGCCGAAGCGCAAGCCGGCATGGGCCATGGGGATGATGCCTTTCCTGGAGCGGTCTGGAGTTTCCGTTAGCAGGCTAGGGACTTCTCCCGGCCGCGGTCAACCGGACGACTGACCAAAGCGCGCGAACCAGCTGTGCGCCGGCGCACAGCGGCGGCGGACGCGGCCTGCCAGGCTTGCCTCGCTGCCGGAGGCGCCCGGCCCGGCCGCAGGAGTGACCCGCATGCGCCTCGCCAGCACCGATCCCGCCGCCTTTCCCGCCCCCGGGCCGGCGCTCGGCACGCGGCTGCGCCGCTGGCTGCGGCGGCGGCGCCAGGCGGCGGTGCTGCGCGTGGTCGAGCCGCGGCTGCGCGAGGATGCCGGCCTGCCGGTGGGTCCCGCCATGGCGAGCCTCGCCCCGGCCCGGCCGCAGGCGGCGC
>NZ_SMSJ01000168.1 GCF_004355005.1 Dankookia rubra | reverse complement strand
CCACCCGAGCGCGGCTGCGACCCGCGCCGCGAATGCTGGTACCAACCGCGTCCTGCCCTTCCATCCCGGTGCGGCTCGGTTCTACCGGGAGCAGGGCATCGCGCTGGCCATTTGACCTCACGCCAACCTGCTGGCCGCAAGTGGATTGCTCGCGTTGTCGAGCCGTCCGGCGCCGCCCCGGATAGGCCAATGAATCAATGAGGTCGGGACGAGTGCCCTGGCGGTCTCGGCCAGCGACGTGGCGAAGGCCGAGCAGGCCGCCGCGTCGAGCGCCCTGCGGATTATGCATGGTAATGGCAGTTACCGTGCACGACCGGAGCACCGCAAATCCAATTACCGAGCATGATCGGAAGGGGCGGCGACAGTTACCATGCATGACCGGGCAGCGGCACTGCAGTTACCGTGCACGATGTGGCCGCGGTTCTGCCGAGCCGCTGTCGTCGGTACGAGGAAGTTTGTCGGTTGTTGGCAGCTGTCCCGGGCGCCGGGGCGCGGTGATCAGCCGCGCTTGTCGTAGTACCCCGCCACGGCGCCGCGCTTGGCGAGCAGCCGCTCGGCATAGCGGGCCGGCATAGTCGGTGACTTCCATCGCCCCGCCTGCATGACTGCTGCTAAGTCGGCGCCGCCGGCGACCAGATCCTGCGCCATGCCAACGCGTGCCGAGTGCCCGGAGATGGTCGCCGGATCCAGCCCGGCGCGCGCGGCGAGCCGCTTCAAGATCCGCGATACCTCACCCCCCTGCAGGGCCGCGGTGCCGACCATGCCGGCCTTGTTCACCGGCCGGAAGACCGGGCCATCCTCGATTCCGGCAGCTTTGATCCAGCGCCGGAGGTGCAAACAGGTCTCTGGGGATAACCACCGCACCTCGCCGAGGCCGGCCTGGTCGGTCTTGCTCCGCCGGATCAGGGCCGTGCCTGCACCACCGTCCGCGCGCGACAGGTCCTCCAGATCGAGGGCGACGACCTCGCTGCGGCGGGCCAGCAAGTCGCGCATGGTCAGCACCAGCGCCACGTCGCGAATGGCCGCGAGGTCGGTTCCGGCAGTGGCAAGGATCCGGGCGACCTCGTGATCTCCCAACGGCGCCGCCTGGCGCTGGCGGGTGCCCAGGCTCCGGGCCATGCGCTTGAGCGCCAGGCGCACCGGCTCTGCTTTGGATAGGTCGGGCAGGCCCGCTGCGCGGTGCAGGGTGGCGATGGCCCAGACAGCCTGCCGGACGGAGGCAGGCTTCCGCTCCTGCGCCGCGAGCGCGTCCACGTAGGTGGCCACTGTCTCCGCCGTGGCGGGGAGGGCAACGAGGCCCTGGGCCGTGGTCCAGCCGGTGAAGGCCGCTGATGTCTTGCGCAGGGCCCGCTCGGTTTCCGGTGCCAGGGCACCTTGGGCGTGGCGGGCATGCCGCTCCAGTCGGGCAACGATCGCTTTGGCCAGCGGCAAGGCGGTAGCGCACTGGGCAGGATCGGTGAGGTGGTGCCGGTCCTGGGGTGCCCGTAGAGGGTCCACAGGCTGATCGAGCGGGTCCATGGCGTCCTCGCCGCGGCAGGCGCGCGACTTGCCCAGGGCTCGCGTCACTCAGGGTGACGGAAAGCTAGCGGGACGCACGCCGGGGGTGAGTTGACGGGGGTCGATCAGCCCGCACGCCAAGGTTGATGCATGTAAGAACCTTGAGCGGCTCGCGTCAATGCGAGGATAGTGCCTGGTGCCTGGGAGTAGGGGCTTCTACGGCCAGGCCCAACCCGCCGCTAAATCAGCGCCGACCTCGTCGGTGGTGGGCGAAGGACATGCGAGGCAGGCCGCAGAATTGGCCCTTCAGCTAGGGTCTCGTTCGCCTTATGTTCGGGTCCATGACGGTCGGCTCGATCACCCCTGAAGGCCTGACTGCGGCCAAGGCCTTCGTTGCTCAGACGCTGGCAAAGCACCCGGATCGGGCACTCCCGATCGATGCCCTGGTTGCCACGTTGCGGGATGTCGAGCGGGTCGAGGGCGCCCTACTCGATGGCGCTGCTGTGGAGCTCGGGCGCAGGCTGGCCCGACTCTATGGCCTGCCAGCTCCGAGCTTTCCCTGTGACTTCCACCTGGACTTCACCGGGGCGAGCGAACGAGATCTGGCCGTCCACGTGCTGCGGCATGCACGAGAGCTGAATGCCCTTGCCTGGCCTGAACTCTCTCCGGAAGCGCACTTTCTGGTCCTTGGGGCGGCCAGGTTGCTCGCGGCCGACCCGCTGATTGTGCCGCCGCCCGCCGCGCCCGAACGGCTACTTCAGCCGCTTTGAGACCCAGGGCAGGCCCCTGCAGCCGGGAGCATAAGGTCACTCCCGATGCCGGTGTCTCACCCGCAGCCTGCACAGGTCAGCAGGCCGCGCTTTTCCCGAGCCGGCTCGACCAGGTAGCCGCAGCGAATGCAGTTTGCGCCGTCATCGTCCTCGGCGAACGGGTCGGCATACGAACGCGGAGTCTCTGCATGGACCCGAGCTGATGGGCTGCGGCGACCACGTCGCGCCGGCGGCAGCGCCTCGACCAACGCGGTATCCGGCGCTGCCGCGGCCTCCGTCCCCTGCTGCTGGGCAGACGGCTGCCACATCGGCATGACGCGGACGACTGGCTGGGCTGGCTTGGGCGCGACTGGCATGGGCTCCGACGCCGAGCTTGGCTGCTCAGGCATTGTGCTGTCCCCGTCTAGCCCGGCTTCTGATCGCACGCTCCGCGCTGCCGCACGCAACTGCTCATCGCTGGATTGAGATCGGCCTCGCTGAACATGGACGACTTCGACCACTCTGGGCTGGCCGCTTCCAGGTCCGCCACGACGTGGGCGGCTCTGGATGAAGCGCTTCCCACTGGTGAGGGACGTAGCATCTCGCCCTTTCTGGGCAGGGAAGACACGACTTGCTTCTGACATGAGCTTCCATGACGGGGCGTCCCGTGGCGCCCACTATTCCGGAAGGTATGCACTCGAACGTGGTTCGCCAAGTCGAGTGCGTTTGATGGTACCGAGATCTAACTGGCAAATGCCGTGACTGCTTCCAAGTTTACGTGAAAAAATTCGTAACACTCAGGCGGCGTCGCGGCGGACCGCCCGACTCAGATCCGCCAATCCGCCCGATCGCGCCGCATCGAGCGCTTCCTGTTTTGCCCGGGCTGAGTGAAGCTCGTCATCGCTGCGTTGCGGCCTGCCAACATAAGGCAGCGCGGCCCTGCATGGTGAGGGAGGACAGACAATGACACTGGACCACCAGAACCGCCGTGCCTTGCTGAAGACCGCCGCTGCTATTTCGGCACTGGGACCAGTTGCAGCAGGGGCGCCCGGGCCTGCGGCGGCTGCCGGACCAGGGGCTGACGGCGCTGCGGGCCTGCGAGCAGGCATCGACGCCGTTCTTCAAAGGGCAGTCGATGCGCGGGAGGTTCCGGGCGTCGTGGCAATGGCGGCAACAGACCTAGGCGTTTTCTACAAAGGCACCTTCGGCACACGGAACCTCGCAAGCGGTCCCATGATGACGCCCGACACGGTGTTCCGCATCGCGTCGATGACGAAGGCGGTGACTTCGGTCGCCGCGATGCAGCTGGTGGAGCAGGGCAAGCTCAAGCTCGATGACCCGGTGCCCAACATCGATCCAGCCCTCGGCGCGCCGCAGGTTCTTGAGGGCTTTGATGCCTCGGGGGCGCCGCGACTGCGTGCCGCGCGCCGGCCGATCACCTTGAAGCACCTGCTCACCCATACTGCCGGCTTCAGCTACGAGCAGTGGGACGCGAACACGTCCCGCTATGTCAAGGCGACCGGCATGCCCTCGACCAGCACGGGCAAGGTCGCGTCGCTGCGCATGCCGCTCGCCTTTGATCCGGGCGAGCGCTGGGAGTACGGCGTGAACATCGACTGGGTCGGTCTGCTCGTCGAGGCGGCCAGCGGCCAGAAGCTCGACGTCTATTTTCGTGAGAACATCTTCGTCCCCCTCGGCATGAAGGACACCGGCTTCGCCACGACGCCGGAGCAGCGGGCGCGCCAGGTGAGTGTGCACCAGCGGCAAGCGGACGGATCGCTGGCACCGCAGCCGCTCGAGACGCCATTCACGCCGGAGTTCTGGGCCGGCGGCGGCGGCCTCTACTCCACCGCGGCGGACTACATGACCTTCCTGCAGGCACTGCTGCATGGAGGCAGCTTCAACGGCGCGCGTATCCTCCGGCCCGAGACGGTGGCCCTCATGGGCCAGAACCATGTTGGCGATATTGAGGCAGGCATTTTGAAGACGACGGACCCGCGCCGCTCCGTCGATGTCGACTTCTTCCCCGGCGCCAGCCTCAAATGGGGGCTCGCCTATATGATCAATGCGCAAGCGGGCCCGAATGGCCGTAGCCCTGGGTCGCTGACCTGGGCCGGTATCTTCAACACCCACTACTGGATAGATCCGGCGCGGCGCGTCACCGGGCTGATCATGACTCAGATCCTGCCCTTCGGCGATGTGCCGGCGATGCGGCTCTATGGCCAGTACGAACGTGCGGTCTACGATTACCTGAAGGCCGCTTGATGGCCTGAGGGACTGGGCGGCGCCGCCTACACCGTGGCCTCGCGGCGTGCATGCCGCGAGGCCTGCTCGCTGTTTCGTCCGCCCTCTCTGTTCGACCTCGTTCAGCTATGGGTTGGCGAGCGGCTCGATGCTGGGCAACGATTCTGTTCTTGATTCGTTCACTGTGCCCCAGCATCGTCGGCCCATGCCCGAATTGCCCGCGTCCGATCCGTCCGATCCCGCAGCCGAGGCCCCTGCCCCGCTGACCGGCCCCTTGCTGCAGGTCGACCAGGCGGAGCTCGCCTCCGCCCTGGCCTATGGTTTGCGCTTTGACGAGCGCGGCCGGCCGCGGCGCGGCGCTGCCTGGGAGATGGCCGCCACCCTGCTGGCCGAGCAGCTCGTGGCGCAGCTCGAGCGGACCCGCTTCGTGGTCCTCAAGCGCCCGCCCCGCCCGCCGCACAGCACCTGACCCGCGGGTCACCGTGGCTGCCTTCGCCGAGCTGGGCGCCCGGTCCAATTTCAGCTTTCTCGACGGCGCCTCGCACCCGGAGGAGCTGGCCCAGACCGCGCAGGCGCTCGGTCTCGCCGGGCTCGGCATCTGCGACCTGAACAGCCTCGCCGGCGCGGTCCGCGGCCATGTCGCGGCCAAGGCGGCCGGCCTCGCCTTTCGGGTCGGCTGCCGTCTCCGGCTCGACGACGGCTCCGAGTGGCTGGCCTGGCCCGGCAGCCGCGCCGCCTATGGCCGGCTGACCGCCCTGCTGTCCCGCGGCCGCATGCAGGCCCCCAAGGGCGAGTGCCGGATCAGCCGCGCCGCCATGCTCGCCGCCGCCGAGGGCTGGGTGTTGGCGGCAATCCCACGGCTCAGGCGGCGCACGACCGGCTCACCCTGCCACCTGGATCTCAAGAACAAGTATTTTTCGCTCCCGATGTCCGAGCGAGGCCTCCTCGCCAGCATCCGAAGTCATGCCTGCCTTCCGTGGGTGAGGCAGGGTGAGGAGGTCCGCATGGCGGAGGAGATGCCATACTCGAGTAGCCTGCCCGACTTCGGGCGGTTTCCCTGGGATGACCTTTATCCGCGTCTGCTCCTAGCGGCACTCGGCAGGCTCGGCCCCACAGTTTGGAGGGGCGAGCGCAGGGGGGAAGTTCCCGGCGGCCGCACCGCTCACGACGCGGTCCAAACAGCGGTGGAGAAGTTCTTGGGCGGCGAGCGCCAATGGAACCGGAGCAAGTCTGCTTTCGAGAATCTCTGGGGTGCTGTGTCGAGCGAGATCAGCAACTGGACCACCAGTGCCGAAAATAGAACGACCTCGCGGACGGACGGCGAGAAGGTCATCCTGTTGCGAAATTCTCAACCCACGCCGGAGGAGCAAGTCTTATGGCGGTCCGAACGCGACCGGCTGCTCCAGCACCTCCATGCCAAGGACGTTAATGCGGCGCGAATGGCGGAACTCATGCTGGTCGAGGGCCTCAAGGGTCCGGAGCTGGCGGAGCGGATGGGCTTGGAGCAGCACAAGACGGACGCCATCAAGAAGCGCCTGAGGAGGCTGGTTACCGCCTACGTCGAAGCCGATGGCGAGGGCAGCCGGAGGGCTGCGGAATGATCAGCAACCCGAACCCGGATCCGCCAGGCAAGGTCCTGGCTATGCTCGACAATGACCCGGCGATGCCGGAGCGTTACACGCCGGACCTGATAGAGCGGCTGCCGCTGGACGACGTCACGACGCGGCTCGGCGAGCTCGGCATAGCCCCCGCGATGCCCGACCGCGTCCGGGAACTTGTCGAATACGGGCGCGGGCCAGCTAAGCACCTGATCTCGCTTTTAGACAGCGAGGAGAACACGGACCTGGCCGCGGTGGAGCGGCGTCCCCTGCCAGAGGTGATTGCCGCCCTCGATCGGCTGGGTACCAACCACGCGGCCGGGCTCGAGCGGATCCGCGAAATCCTGGACCCGGGGGCAATGGAGGTGTTCAGCGCCAGCGCCATCAGCCTGAAGGCTACGATGCCTGAGACGACTTGGATCGTCGAGGAGCACTCGAAGGGCCAGTCCGTCGAGCGCCCCCACGGCGCAAGGCTCACGGCGGGTTCTCAGCAGACAACGCGGCGCATGGCGAACAGGGGCGCAGGCAAGATGAACACGACCGAAAGTCGGGACGAGGTGGCCGATAGCGTTCTGCTCGACACCATGATGGCCGCGGTCAAGAAGCTGATCACCCGCGGGAAGGAGCGGGGCTATGTCACCTATGACGAGATCAACGCCGCGCTGCCGCAGGACCAGG
>NZ_SMSJ01000167.1 GCF_004355005.1 Dankookia rubra | reverse complement strand
CGAGCAGGCCATCGCCCGCTACATCCGCGAGCATAACGCCACGTCGAGTCCATTCGTCTGGACCAAACCCGCCGACCACATCCTCGCCAAGCTCGCGCGGCTGCCTGCACCTTCCGAATGAGTCACTGCACTAGCGGTCCATCGCGGCGGCGTCCCGGTGACCTGCGTCGTCACCGCCGCCAATGTTAACGACACCCAGGTCTTCGAGCGGCTGTTTTTGGCCGTCTTCGCGGTTATGGCCCGCATCCGCACCGTCTTCGCCGACAATGATTACGACGCCGAGCACCACCGCGACCTCTGCCGCGAGTTCGGCATTGAGTCCCGTATCCACAAGCGCGGCCAGCCGCACGGCTCCGAGCTCGGCAAGCATCGCTGGCCGGTCGAGCGCAGCAACGCCTGGCTGCTGGAGAACAAGTGCCTCGCCCTCCGCTATGACCGGCTCGGCTTCTTCATGCAGTTGCTGCTTCAAGCCGCATGCATATTCCTGGTTGCGCCCAAGCTCGCCTGCGAATTCTGAAAACCGCCTCTTAGCGCCCCTCCTGCGCTGCCTTCACCGTCTAGCCGTCGCTGTCGTCGGGCTAGCCTCGCCTACCGTGACATAAAGCGCGTGGTGGATGTGCTCGATGATTCCTTCTCTTTCCAAGCGCGAGAAGTAGTCCCGAACCGTGCTCTTTGGCGGCAGGTCCTTCGGCAGCACGCTCCAATAGCAGCCGGTCGAAAGCATGTACAAGACCGCGTTCAGCACCTCGCGCATGTCCACTTTGCGCGGCCTGCCGCCATGCTTCGCTGGCCGGATCATCGGCGCCACCAGTGCCCACTCGGCATCCGTCAGGTCAGAGGGGTAGCGTAGGCCGCGCCGGTCTACCGCACGCCGATTCTCCACCGCCCATGTCATCCGTTTGCTCACGCTATTCGTCCGCAAGACCAGCGAATCACATCCGAATCAAGTAGTTCAATTTCTTCTCGGACGGGCTCTGAGGATCAGTCGAGACCAGCACCACTGGTGCGAAGTTGTCGACCTTATTGAGTAGGTTGGAGGTAATCACAGGGCTGATGGTGAGCGTGGTGCCGGCCGCCATCAGCAAGGTATGCCCATTTGGACGGGCGCGGGCGACGTATTCGGCGGCAATGAAGGTGTTACCGCCGACCCGGTTCTCCAGCAGCACCGGCTGACCGAGCGTGGCCCACATGCCCTCCGTCAGCACGTGGGTGACGGTGTCGGCGCTGCCGCCAAGCGGAAAAGCCACAACGAGGGTGCTCGGACGCGTCGCTCCGCCCTGCGCGAGAGCGGGGCTGGCGAGCACGGAAACCGCGATCGCTAGCAACGCGCGTTGACTGAGGCGAGCCATGCCACTCCTCCGGTTTTCTCGGCAGTTGTGTTCAGAATATAGCATTTCCGCAGACCTGCCGAGAATCGTAATAAAAAGTTGCTTCCTTCCCGACGGAGACAGCTCTGCCGTGCGGCGGATAAAGCCGGGTCCGTGGCATCGTAGTATCATAGACGATGTGGATTGCCCCTCAGGCTACTTGCACCCACAATATTAAGGCGGCCCTCATTGTCTTGACTACGCAGCCTAACGGAACTGCGGGTGCTGAAAGATGGAGCGGATCCGCTGCGGCCGCTTGGCGAGGCTACGCATATGGCTGATCGCCGCACGTTTCAGTTGCTGCGCGCCGGCGCCTTAGTGACTGTTTGAGAATTAGCGGTGGGCGACGCGGTGCACCGCATCTGGACAGACGGCACCGAGTTCTGGTGGACGCATGAGGAGGCCAAGATGGCCTGACCGCCGCGCCACCATCCAGGCTCCGCTCCGGCGGAGAGGCTGTCTCTGCCGGGACGGCGGGTGATGGCGACCGCGCAGAGCCCGTTGGCCGGTCTGGCTACCCCGCCGGATCAGGCCGTCGCAAACATCGCGGCGCTCCACCCCTGACCCCCATCATGGGGCGGATCACACCGACCCCGGAGAGAACCATGACCCCGGCAGCGGTCAGCCTCGAACTCAGCGCTTGACCTGGAAGCCCCGATTAGATGAGGTGGGCGCCCCTTTCGGCGGTGCCGTCGTGCCAAGGTTGGCTCGTGAGGCGCAGCAAAAGGAGGCAGCCATGTCGAATGCCCGCTCGATCGGATTGGATTTGGCGAAGCATGTATTCCAGGCTCATGGCGCTGGCGAGGCCGGTGAGGTGGCCTTCCGCAAGCGGCTGCGGCGTGACAAGGTGCTGGAGTTCTTTGCATCCCAACCGCGTTGCCTGGTTGCCATGGAAGCATGCGATGGCGCTCATCACTGGGCCCGCGAGATCGGCAAGCTGGGACACGAAGTCCGGCTGATCCCGGCCTCGTACGTGAAGCCATTTGTAAAGCGTCAGAAGAACGACATGGCCGACGCGGAAGCGATCTGCGAGGCAGCTCAACGACCAACGATGCGCTTCGTCACGGTAAGGAGCGAGGAGCAGCAGGCCAGCGCCGTCGTGTTCCGAGCCCGCGACATCCTGGTCCGGCAACGCACCCAGCTCATCAACGCCCTGCGCGGGCACTTGGCGGAGTATGGGATGGTGGTCGCCCAAGGACCAAGTCACGTGGCCAGGTTGATCTCGCACGTCGAGGATCCGACCACCAGATTGCCCGATGCAGCCCGTCTGACGCTGGGTATCCTCATCAACGTCCTCAAATCGCTCGATGAGCTTATTCGGCGTCTGGATGTCGAGATTGCCCGTCGTGCCAAAGAGGACGAGGTGGCGCGGCGGCTGACAACTGTCCCCGGGATAGGGCCGGTGACGGCGACGGCCCTTGCAGCTCTGGCACCGGCAGCCGAGACCTTCCGGAAGGGGCGTGACTTCGCGGCATGGATGGGCTTGACGCCGCTGCAGCGGTCGACAGGCGGCAAGCAGAAGCTCGGACGGACCTCCAAAATGGGAGAGCGCACGCTGCGCCGCCTACTGATCATCGGGGCATCGTCGGTGGTGCAGCAAGCCACCAGGCGCGGCGCTCCAGCAGGTACGTGGCTGGCGCAGATGCTCTCGCGCAAACCACGCATGCTCGTGGTCGTCGCCCTCGCTAACAAGATGGCCAGAACGGTCTGGGCCTTGCTGGCGAAGGGCGAGACCTATCGGTCTCCGGCCGTGGCAGCCTCAAGCTGATCACGGTTCGGGGCCGCCGACGCAGGATGGTCGAAAGGATGGTATGGCGCACAGTGACGGGAACGGGATCGGTCAACCAGTTGTTCTCTATGCGCCTTGAGCGCGACGATTAGATTTGGACCCGATCTGCGAACTCCCATACGGGCCCGCGGCACTGAACGGCCGCAGCGAAGGCCGGACAGAAATCAGCACCCACCTGCGCCTGCGCCATCCCGCAGAAAGTCCTTGCGTTCATGGGGGCGCCCACAGAAGAGAACCGGGTCTGAGAGACGCTTGTGAGTGCCAAGGGTGCGCTCGTCTGATTTGCAGCTTTCGTCTCCAGCACGGATCGCCGCCGCCAGCCGATGTTAGATCGAACCAAGCCAAGATATGCACGGCGTGGCGAGGGTTAATCACTGCAGGTGCTTACTAACCCGCGATAAACGCGCTTCTCGGAGGTAATCGGGAGATGCCTACTGCGGGATTGGCAGCTGTCCTGCGTCAGCCACCGAGCTCAAAGCCAGGGATAGTCGGCGCGGTCAAACAGTCACTCAGCACGACGACGCGGCTGGCTCTTTCATCTGACAACGGCTTGCTGCTTCCGGCCACGAGCCATTGTCCCCACTCGACTTGCCACTGAGCCACCTCAACTTCCTGACCGTCAATGCAAATCCAGTAGAAACCGGCTTCACGGTCATCTGGGTCCGGCATCGGTCATCTCCGCAATCAGCACCGCGGTCCCGCCTGCGGTGCGGCTTGGCTGGTGCGGACCCCCAACGCATGACCTTGTGCGCGGCTTCATCTGGCGGCAGGGTGGCTGGAGGCGCTGGGCTAAGCCGTTGATGGGCTCACAGTCTGGCTGCTGGTCGCCTTGGGCTTCGGGGTAATGAACGGGATCAGGGCGCAGCTCCTGGCTGAGCGCGCCTGGGTGCTGCAAGCGACGCTTGCGGCCGGCACCGCGACGCTCGGGCTGAACCTGGTGACCACAGCCGCTCACTTGCCATTCGGCGCGCGAATCTGCTCGTCACTGTGGTCGGATGGCGCGGCGCCTGGCGGTTATCCCGTCGAAAGGCCTGCCCGCCGCGAACCGTCTGGGAGATGAACAACAATGTCGACCGACGTCACGCCTTCTGCGGTTATTCGCCCCGCGGGTTCCGCCGATGCCGGCTGCATCGCCGCCCTGGTTCAGGAGGCATACACACCCTGGATCGCGGTCATCGGCCGGCGACCCAGGCCTATGGACGACGACTACGAAGCGCGATGCGCAAAAGCACAGGCGTGGCTGCTCGAGCTGGACGGCGAGCCAGTAGGTGCGGTGATCATCGAGGATATGAACGGCTACCTGTTTTTGCACAACATCGCAGTTGCTCCGCGCATGCAGCACCGTGGCTTCGGCCGGCGGCTGATGCATTTCGTTGAGGAGGAAGCCCGTCGCCGGAGCTTTCGCGAGGTGAAGCTGACCACGACGGTGGTAATGCAGAAGAACATCGATCTCTACGAGCGGCTAGGATATGCCATTACGGGCCGCGAGCCGACCGCGACAGTGGACCGTGTGTGGATGACCAAGCGCGTGGACGAGGCCGGCAAGGCTTAGACCCGATCAAAGCCGGCCATCGCGCCGGGCCATGGAAGGACATGACATGGCATTCGATGCACGGGCCTTCACGGCGTTCGAGCGAGCGGCGCACGACCGTATCGCTGTGCCCTACGCCGAGCACTTCGCCCCGCTGACCAGCCTGGCACTCGGGCCTCTGCTCGATACTGCGCGGGTCGCGGCCGGCATGCGGGCGTTGGACGTCGCCACCGGTCCGGGTGTGGCCGCTGCAGCCGCACGCGCCCGTGGGGCGGCCGTCACAGGCGTGGATGTCTCGCCGGGCATGATCGCCCTGGCACGCAAGGCGCATCCTGCCATCGTGTTTCAGGAGGCTGACATCGTCGCGCTGCCGTTCCCTGACGGCATCTTTGACGCGGTCGTGGGCAACTTTGCCCTCGGCCACTTCCCGGAGCCCGAGGCGGCGCTGGCCGAGTGCATGCGCGTGCTGGCGCCAGGCAGCGCGCTCGCTTTCAGCTGGTGGGACCAGCCCGCGCGGCAGCGCGTGCAGGGGCTGTTCCGCGAGACGATTGCTGAGTTGGGGCTGCCGCCGCACCCGGACGTGCCGCAGGGCCACGATACGCTCCGCTTTTCCAACCCGAAGGCCTTTGCCGAGTTGCTGCGCGGGGCGGGGCTCAGCGGGGTGGCGGTCACGGAGCACCGCACAGTCCAAGCCATGCCAGACATCGAGGCGCTGTGGCGGGCAGGCATGGGTGGCATGGCGGTGACAGCCAGCGCGATCGCAGTTCAGAATGCGGCCACTCAGGCGCGGGCACGCGAGGTTCTCGCGCGGCGAGCTGAGGCCCACCGCGGCCCAATGGGGTTCGAGATTCCGATCGCCTACTTTATCGGCTCGGGCCAGAGGCCCTGATATGAGGCTGGCAGGACTTTACGCTCACGCCGACGCTTTGTTGCAGCTCACACTTTTCAAGGTTAGCTAGGACCACGTCCTGCAGGTTCCTGGTCGTGCCCCTGGGCGTGGTGTAGGAGGCCGCTGCCGTAACGGTGGCGGTCATCGTGATGCTCTTGGGTGGGCTGGGCTAATCAGGATGGTGGCGATGCTGGCGGAAGTAACTTGAGCACCCGCCACATCATCCACACGCCGAGGCCGGCGAACAGCACGCCCGTATCCATCAGCCAGGGATGCCAAGCTATGGCACTGAGCAGGGCTATAGCCAGCCCACCCCACAGCAAGATGCGGGCGATGTCGATGTGATCAGCCAGCCCGGCTGCTCGCGCCTCGTGCATCAAGTCGCTCTGCATGATTTTCCCCATCGGTGATAGGAGAACGTCTGGTCGGTAATTTTGTTGCGGCTTTGGCTGCTATATGCGGAAGGGCCCGCGGTGCGGGAGCGCGAAGGGCCGCGCCCGGAGACGCGGGCCGGGCTGACCGAGTAGGAAGGTGGGGAGCGGGGGAGGCAGCCTGAGTTCTGCCGTTAGGAGGACGTGAGACCCCTAACCCGCCCCGCAACACAAGCATGCCGCAACCGTATCAACCTGGGATAATCACCGCAGGGGGAGGGGCGATCACCGCCGGCGGCGCATAACCCGCGATGAGCCCTGCTCCTCGGCACTATCCTAACACGCGTTCTTTGCACTTCTCGCGTGTTAGGCGAGGCTTGCCACAATCGCAGTCGGAAGCCGCCACGTGGTTAGCCTCACGTAGGCTTCTTGTGCTCCCGGTCCATGACCTCGGGCGCGATGGTGTCACGACCATGGCCGCGCACCTGTCCCGGAGCTGCACATCGCGGTCGGAACAAAAGCCTCTTCATCGCATTCTTGATGCAGAGGAGAACAGACCATGACAGCGACAATAAGCGACGACGCGCTTACGCAGATGCTTCGCAAGACGATCCTGGCCTTGGTCAGGCGCGACGAAGCCGATCTTACTAGCCGCCAGTTTGGCGTATTCCTCACCGTCTACCTGACCGATGGCCCGCATACGGTGCGCGGCTTGGCGACGGAGCTCAACGTCTCGAAGCCCGCCATCACCCGCGCCCTAGATCGGCTGGGCGAACTGAGCCTCGCCCGGCGCAAGGTGGACCCGATGGATCGCCGCAGCGTGCTTGTGCAGCAGACCCAAGCAGGAGATGCGTTTCTGGCAGACCTGCGCCACGTCATGGCGGCGGCAGACACGGA
>NZ_SMSJ01000166.1 GCF_004355005.1 Dankookia rubra | reverse complement strand
AGGCCTCGTCCACCTTCCAGGGCCGAAAGCTCTTCGTCATGCCGCCGAGCGAATCACCGCACGATCCGCCTGTCGAGCCTCTTCAGCCGTTACGTGGACGAGCTCCTAGCGCAGGAAGCCCATGTAGCCCCGCGCCAGCGCCTCGGCCCTTCCCTCCCGCGTCACGTCCCACAATGGGTTGTCGGCGATCAGCCGCTGCCCGCCGTCGCGCACCACCGGGCGGATCACCGCCCCGGCGCGGGCCGTCGTCTCCGGCCCCAGCAACTGCAGCGGGATGCGCAGGTAGATGCCCTTGTCGAAGCTGCCCTCCCCGAACTTGCGATAGGGCACGTCGGTCAGGGTGGCGAAGGCGCCGACCTCGATGCCGCTGTCGAAGCGCCGCCCGACCTCGACGGTGCCGCCCCAGTCGCCGGCCAGGTACCGCCCGGCCCGCAGCACCGTGTAGAGGCCCCAGACCGGCAGGTCCGCATAGAGCGAGGCATGCCCGGTGGTGACCGTGTAGCCGAGCGCCGCGAAGCGTTGCCGGTATTCCCGCTGCGCCACCCAGGCGAGGTCGAGGCCGAGCGCCACCGGCCGGTCCATCGGCCGCCACAGCACCTCCCCCTGCACCCCCTGGTACATCGGCTCCAGCAGCCCGCCGGTGACCCGGGCGAAGACGTCCGGCGCCAGGGTCCAGATCCGCTCGCCATAAAGGGTCGGGATCGCCGTCTTGCCCTCCCGCGCGTAGCGGGCGAGGTCGCTGCGGACATGCGGCAGGCGGCTGTCGGAGGGCCTGGCATCCTCGAGGTTCCCGGCCAGCGCCTGCGCCAGGCTGCCGGCCAGGGCGAAGCCTTCCCCGAGCCCGTAGCGCGCGCCGGCCGCCAGCCCGGCCTGCCAGCGCACCGCGCGGCCGGGATCGCCGAGTTGCAGCGCCAGCCGCGGCTCGACGGCCCAGGCGAGGCCCGGCGCGGCGAGCGGCGCGGCGGGCGCGGCCGCCGGCAGCAGGGTGGAACTGGCCAGCACCTCCTCGGCGCTGCCCGCCCCGGCGGCGCCGGCCTCCATCGCCTCCCGCAGCAGCACGAGGCGGGCGACCGGCGCGCCGGCGCGGTGCCAGGCGATGGCGATGCGCTCCACCTCCGGCGGCAGGTGGGGCTGCGCGGCGCGGGCGGCCCGGCCGGCGGCCTGGGCGAGGGTCGGGAAGCGCCCGCCCTCGACGGCGAGCCGCGCCTCGGCGCCCGCGACCTCGACGCCGAGCGGGCGGAAGCCGGCCGCCCGCAGCGCCGGGGCAATGGCATCCTCGGTCCCCATGGCCGGCCGGGCCGCCATCGCCGGCGGCGGCCGCCGCGGCACCTCGGGCGGCCGCGCCGGGTCCATCCGCAGCGAGAGCCGGACCAGCGCGTCGGTGCCGTGGACGAAGTGCACCCCGGCATCCAGCCAGGAGGTCGGCTGCCACTGCAGGCCGAGGTTCAGCCGCGAGCGCGCCTCCCCGCGCAGGTTCGTGGTGCGGGCCGGGTAGCCGCCGCGCTCGTCCCGCAGCGCGTCGCCCGACCATTCGAGCTTGGCGCGCAGCCCCTCCACCTCGCCGAACAGGGTCGGCAGGCTCCATTCCACCCCGCCGAAGAGCGCCACGTCCTCGCCGTGGAACCAGCTGCCATAGGCCGGCGTGCCGCCCTGGCCGACATGCCGCGGCCGGGTCTTGTACCGTCCCGAAACCAGGCCGAAGGGGTTCCGCAGGTCGGCCCCGGTGCCGAGCCGTCCCCAGCCCATCCCGAGCGAGACGTCGACCGGCCCGAAGCGCTTCGAGGCCACCAGGTATTCCCCGCCATAGATCCCGGTGCCGATCGCGTCCTGCAGCCCGACCGCCAGCGCCGGGCGCCAGGCCCCCTCCTGCCATAGTTGCCATTTCAGGTCGAAGGCGCGGTCGTTGGTGGTGCCATGGCCGGTGGTGCCGTTCAGCCGGTCGGTCAGCCGGAAGGTGGTCTCGAGGAAGGGCAGCGCCTGGAAGCCGAGGAACCAGAATTGCCGCTGGTGGCGCAGTGCCGCCCCCGCCTCCAGCGTCCCATCCGGCCGGAACCGGGCGTTCCGCATCTCGACCAGCCCGGCCCCGCCGAAGTCCGATCCGGTCGCCGGGACCTCCTGCGCCGCCGCCGGGGTGGCGAGGAGCAGGATGGCCAACCACCCCGGGCGGGTGCCGCCGCCCGTGTGACGGCTGCCCGGCCTATTTCCCACTCGACCGCACGATGACCGCCAGCGCCGCGCTCGACAGCGCCACCTGCGACAGCACCTGGGTCACGTCGCGGAGGAAGCCCCAGGTCTCGTAGGGCGAGGGGTCCTGCGGCACCACCACCGTGCTGCCCGGCGGGATCGGCGGCCCACCCGACTGCCAGGCGCCGAGGCCGGCCGGCGTCGATTGCCCGTTCGGCAGCACCACGAAGCCGCGCCCGCCATCGGCGAAGCGCTGCTCCCCGCCCGAGGCCCGGACATAGTCGCCGGCCTTCCAGCCGGTGGCGAATTGCAGGCTGCCCGGGTTCAGCACCGCGCCCACCACCGTCACCTCGTTCGGGCGCTTGGGCATCGCGACCAGGTCGCCCGGCTCCATCAGCACGTCGAGGTCGGGGCGGCCGGCCAGCACCACCGGGTTGGCCTCCACCACCATCCGCCCGGCGGCCCGGGCATTGCGCAGCGACCCGGCCAGCGCCTGGCCGGCCTGGATGGCGCCCGACAGGTCGGTCGAGCCGCGCATCCCCGCCACGGCCTGGCCGGCGGCGACCTGCATCAGCCCCTGTTCCAGCTCCCGCGCCGTCCGGGCGAAGCCCTCCTGCTGCCGCTGCCGCACGCTCTCGCGGCTGAAGACGGCGCCATAGGGATAGGCCTGCGGCGTCAGCCCGCCGGCGCGGGCGATGACCTCGGACAGCCGCTCGCCGCGGCGGATGTCGTAGACCCCGGGGCGGACGAACTCGCCGACCAGGGTCACCGGCCCGGTGTCGCGGTCGCCGAAGCCGCGCGGCAGCCGCACCGCGTCGCGCGGCGAGAGGCGCACGGCGGCGAAATTGCGCGACCGCAGGTCGAGCAGCGTGCGCGCCAGCGGCAGGGTCGCCGCCTGCTCCGCCGGCTCCCGCGCCAGCTCGACCGTGGACAGGTCCGCCGTGTCGGTCGCCCCCCCGGCCGCGGCCAGCACCGCCTCCAGCCCCGTGTCGTTCAGGATGGGATAAAGGCCGGGCAGCCGCACCTCCCCGGTCAACAAGACGCTCTGGTCCAGCAGGAAGGGCAGCAGCGTCGGGTAGTCGAGGAAGAGCTGCGGGCAGGGCAGCCGGCCGTAATCCGGGAAGCCCGCGGCGCGCGCATGCGCGAAGCGCTGGCGGGAGGCCTGGGCGGCCACCGTCAGCTGGCTCAGCGCCGGGCAATCCGCGGCCGGCGCACCGGGCGGTGGCGGCGCCGCGGCAGGCAGCGCGCCCGGCATCCCGGCCGCCGCCGGAAGCGGTTGGGCCGCGAGGGCCTGGGCCAGCACCGGCGCCGCGCCTGGGTCCGGCGCATCGCCGCGCAGCGCCTGCTGCACCCCGGGGCTGGCCAGGAACAGCACGTCCGACAGGCCGAGCAGGATGACCTCGTCGCCCTCGGCCAGCGGCATGTCGGCCTCGCCCTGCAGCACCCGGCCGAGGTCGAAGGGGAGGAATTGCCGCGTCCGGTTGCGCGCATCGGTCCGCCAGACCAGGCCGAGCCGCGGATAGGGGTCCGCCTTCACCAGCCGCGGGTCGGCCAGCAGCCCCCGCAGGGTCCGGGCCCGGCCGCCGGCGGCGCGCAGCACCGGCGTCGCCACATGGCCGGCCAGCCGCAGGTCCTGCGCCATGACGTCGGAGCCGGGCTCGACCCGCAAGGCGTCGCCGCGGCGCAGCGCGTCGCGCGGGCCGATCTCGCGCAGGGCACGCCGGCCCTCGCCATCCGTCCCCTGCAGCAGGAAGCGGTTGCCGCCCGGCCGCAGCGGGTCGCCGGCCAGGCGCAGCAGCGCGGCGAGCGGCGCCTGCGCCGCGCCGGCCGGCAGCTCGTAGATGCCGGGCCGCGTCACCTCCCCGCCGATCGCCACCACGCCGCCGAGCGGCGGCACCAGGATACGCTCCCCCTCCCGCAGCCGCAGGTCGGGGGCGGCGCCTTCGCCGGCGATGACGGGATAAAGGTCGATGATGCGCCGGGTGCCGCCGCCCTCGACCCGGATGGCGCGGAGCGAGCCGGTGCGCCTGACCCCGCCGGCGGCGACCAGCGCGTCCAGCACCGAGGCCATGGAGGTCAGCGGCTGCAGCCCGGGCCGCGCCACCTCCCCGCCGACGAAGACCGCGATCTGCCGCACCTGGCCGATCGAGACATAAACCTCCGACCCGCCGAGCTCCCGCGCCGCCCGCGATTCGAGGTCCGCCCGCAGCTCCCGCAGGGTCCGCCCCGCGGCCGGGACCGGGGCCAGGTCGGGCGCCAGCAGCATGCCGTCGCGGCCGATGCGCAGGCTGAGCGTCTGCCGGCTGCGGCCGCGGAAGGCCAGCACCACCTCGTCGTCGCGGCCGAGCAGGTAGTCGTCCGGCAGGGCGCCGAAGCCGATCCCGGCGGGCTGGCCGGCGGGCTGGCCGCGCAGGCTGTTGTAGCCGAACTGGCGCAACGGCGCGGGGGTGCAGGGCGCCGGCTTGTCTGTAGAGAAAAATCCCTCGAACTGAGATTAGAGTCCGAAACTGCGAATTAAAGTCCAGAATCGAGTCGGTCGACTTTGCAACATCCTGTCCTCCTGGATCAGATTGCGGATGCGCTGAAGGCCGGTGGCCGAGTTGGTGCGCACCGGCCCCGACCTTGCGACACATGGCGTGGTGCGCTGGCGACGGGCCGATCTGGCCGCTGTGATCGAGCAGCGGTTTGGCGCGCGGCCCGACGTGCGCACCGTGGGCAAGCTGCTGCGCCGGCTGGGCTTCCGGCGGCTGTCGGCGCGGCCACGACATCCGCATCGCCTCGGCGATTTCCTCGACCTGTCCAGCGAGGCACGCGGGTTCAACTGACCTCCATAGTCGCTGTCCTGAGCATACCGCGGCGACGTCCGATCCGAAGCGCTGTGGCGCGGCCGCGGCGCGCAGCGACCATGGCGAGCACCGATCCTTCGCTGCCGCGAGCACCGTAGCAGCCTCACCCACCGTCGGCGAGCGGCACCGTCCATCCTCAGCAGAATAGGAAACCCCGTTACGAAATCAGCGTGGCAACTGGTTTGACATGCACCGGTCGGCGATCGTCACCGGAGGCCGAGACCGTGAGCTCGGTGAGCGAAGCGAGTAGAGCACGGCCCGCATGGCGACGCCGCGCGGAAATATTTGAATTCCCTTGCGTTTGCAGGAGCAAACCGGTTAGCCCAGCGCTCTTCGTTGCGAGATGCCGCCGGGCCATGAGGGAAGCACGCCACAAAGCACTGCTGCGCAAAGCCATCTCGGCCTGCGTCGCCGCGATCGAGGTCTACAACAAGCCGGTCATGCCGCACCGGGACGAGACCTTCGCCATGCTGGCAGTCAACGCATGGGAGTTGCTGCTCAAGGCACGCCTGGTGAAGGAGGCGAAGAACCAACTCCGGGCGATTCAAGTGCTGGTGCCGGTTGAGGGTAAGGACGGCAAGCCGACCAAGCGGCTCCGGGTAGACACGAACCGCGCCGGCAACGCAAAGACCATAAGCCTCGGCGAGGCGGTGCACCGGGTCAAGCAGCTGCCGAAACAGAAGCTCGACGCGGCGTGCGAGGCCAATCTCTGGTCGCTGGTCGAGATCCGGGACAATGCCGTTCACTTCATCATCGAAGATGCCGAGATGATGCGGCGGGCGCACGAGGCCAGTACGGCCTGCATTCATAATTTCGTGGTGGCGGTGGGCGAGTGGTTCGACCACAGCTTGTCCGAGCATCGCTTCATGATCATGCCCCTGTCGTTCGACGCGGCCACCGGCCCGGCGCTCGCCGTACCTGGGCGGCGCACCCAGCAGGCGGCAAACCTGATGGCCTTCCTCGACCGCGCCAGCGACGACTACCCGGTACGGGCGAGCTCAGCCTATGCCGCGGCGGTTAAGTTGGAAACGCGCATCGTCGGCGGCAGGAATAAAGACGCGGCAGCGGTCAGGCTGACCGGCGGTCCGGACGCACCGGAATTCCGGCTCAGTGAGGAGAAGATCAGGGACAACTGGCCGATGGACTACGGCACGCTGCAGAAGCGCGCCAAGGCAAGATTGCCTGATATCAAGTTTAACCGTGCATTCAACGAGGCGATGCGGCGGGTGAAATCCAACTTGCGCTTCGTGCATCGTCGCCATTTAGACCCAGACAATCTGAAATCTCCGAAGAAGGAGTTTTTCAGCGAGGCGGCGCTCGATGCGCTGATCAAGGCGATGGAGCCGCTGACGCTGGGCTGAGCACCCCCGCCCCTACCGCCGGCGTTCCCGCAGGTTAATCCCGACCGGCCTCGATCTGCATCGACGGCAGCGCATCCAGTCGGCGACCCGGTGGAGCCTGATCGCACCGATCATTTTCCCGACTTGCGGTTTGCCCGTTGCGCTTGCGCCGTTCGTTCTCGCGCGACGCTGTCCTGGCGCTGATTTCGTAGGTGATCCACTAATCGAGCCATTGCCGCGCAAGCTCCGCGACGAAGCGGCGCGCTTGCCGGAGGTCCATGCGTCGGCTCGGCGGCAAGTTCTCGTGGGGTCCCCTCGCGTGCCGCCCTTCTTGACTATTTGCCGAGAAGTTTTTGAACGTCGCCTTCGGCCACCAGCGTTGCCGCGCAGCGCTCTCCAGTAACTCGGACGCCATGAAAAGGTCGAGCCTGACCTGATGGGGTGGCTCTTCCGCAGGAAGCGTGGTTGATGCTGCCAGGTGCGCTGCGGCTTGGCTGGCCCAGTAGTAACATGCGGGATGAAGGACCTTCACCTCCTGCCAGGATGCTGCATCCGGGAGATCACCCGCCCGGACGCGAGCAACATCCAGATCGCTGCTGAGGCTCGGCAGCGGAGCGGCCGCTGCCCGGACTGTGGCGAGCCGAGCCATACTGTCCACA
>NZ_SMSJ01000165.1 GCF_004355005.1 Dankookia rubra | reverse complement strand
GGCCTTCCGTCAGCCGTCGTGACGAAAGGCTCGGCAGCGCTCCTATTTCACGCCGCCGCGGCCAGATTACCCAGCCGCTCCCTGAGGGATTTTCTCTCCGACGCTCTCAGTTGGCAGGGCGCCGATGTGCTCGATGGTGGCGATGGCCAGCACCTCGTCGTCGGCGCGGTCTTGGTAGTCTCGCATCGACAGCCCCCAGCGAGGTGGGGCGTAGAACGGCCCCCAGGCGCGCTCGCCGAGCGGCGGGTAGCGGACCGCGCGGACCGCCGCCTCCGCGTCGTCGCGGGCG
The DNA here is from genome assembly GCF_004355005.1 of Dankookia rubra. Taxonomy (GTDB): domain Bacteria; phylum Pseudomonadota; class Alphaproteobacteria; order Acetobacterales; family Acetobacteraceae; genus Paracraurococcus; species Paracraurococcus ruber_A. Next base: position 6,784 of record NZ_SMSJ01000165.1, on the reverse strand, counting down.
GATATCAAGAGGAAGCAGACCCCCATGACGCCGAGGTCGAGGGGCACCTTGGCGTGCCACGGCGTGGTCGCCGCGACCCGCGCGAGCGGCACCAGCGGCGTGCCCGCGGTGGCGGCGATCATCGCGTGCGCCTCGGCGGGGCCGATCGGCCCGTGCTCCATGTCGATCAGGATGAAGTCGAGCCCGGAGGCCGCGAGCACCTGCACGACCTGCACGGAGGGGATGGTGGCGATGGCGCCGAGCGCGCAGCGCCCCTCCGCCCACATCGCCCGCAGGCGGTTCAGGCCGGGTTTCTGCTCGGCGGAGGACGGGCCCATTCGGTGGCCTCCTCTAGCTGGGCGATGTCGGCACCAGCACGTTCGTGCAGGCTCAGAACTCGGCCAGGAGCCGCCCGAAACCCTGCACCTTGTCGTGAATGCCGCACTGGCGCAGCGCGTGCCAGTAGGTGGCGGTGTTGAGGGCGATCACCGGCTTGCCCAGCCAGAACTCGGCCATGGCCGCCACTCGCGCCATCGGCAGGTTGGTGCCGACTACCACGACAGCATCCACGTCGGGGCTGTCTACCTCCACGATGGCGTCCCGCAGCGTGGCCTCCGGGGTGTGCGCGATCAACACAGGGCTGCCGCACCTCAGCCCCTTCACCCGCCCCACTGCGATGCCGCTGTCCTCGAAAAACCGCCGCGCCTGCTCGTCGCCGACCGGCATGTAGGGCGTGACCACCCCGATCCGCGCCATACCGTCATAGCGGGTGAGCGCCGCCAGGATGGCGTCGGCGCCGAGCGTCACACCAACTCGCCCGCCGCTCTTGGCCAGCAGCCTCTCCCGGAGGACACGCGCGCCCTCTACCCCGCCTGCGGACTCGGCCGCGGTGGCCAGGATGACGTGGCCCGGGTCGAGGGTCAGCACCTCGTCCATGGCGTCCACCATGGTGGCGCGCATGTTCTCCAACTGCTGGCTGAACTCCGTGTCGGTGCGGGTGGGCGCGTTGGGGATGCGGAAGCCGCGCACGTGGTTGGTGATACCCGGCGGGCGCATGGCATCGTACTCGGGCTGCACCGACGTGTTCGTGGAGGGCACCAGCACCCCGAGCTTCATGCGCCAGCCGAGCGTGTCTGCCATCGTCGCTTCTCCCCCAAAATCCGCCGGGTATGTCAGTGCCGCTCTGGCCGGGGTAGTCAGGCCATCGCCAATACGGCGGTCTGCCCCGAGGCCGCCACCCGAACGGCGACGTTTGGCTGCTGCTTCTTCATGATCGCCATGGCGATCTCGTGCGCCGCTTGGGCGTGCTCGCGGTTGTCGAAGAACGTCACGGAGGCCCCGCGCGTCTGATCATCGGTCGAGCGCGCGAAATAGACCCCGCGGAACCCTGGGACCTGCTGGGTGGCGGCGACCATCTCCTTGACGACCGGCACTTGGGTTTCCGGTCCGGGCAGGTTTTCCGATTTCCGGATCATGCAGTAGAGGGACTGGCCCGGGCCGCCGCTCTGTGGCGCCGCAATGCCGTGCGGCCCGATCGTGCCGTTGAATCGTTCGGTCGGCTCCACGAAGTCCGGGAGATTGGCCTGCACCCAGCCGCGGATTTTATCTCGGCTGTTCGCCAGCGCATCGGCATCGCGCCAGATGTGGAGGGCGACGATATCACCCTGCTCAGTGGCGAAGTTCGCGTAACCGAGGAAGCCCGGGTGGCTTTTGAGCAGCGGGACGAAACCCTGCTGGACCTTCGGCGCCGCCTCGCCGATCTTCCCGGCCATGCCCACGTAGCGGCTGATGTTGATGTACATGTCGCCTCTCCCTGCCCCCGTGCGGGGCCAGGGATGCTGCTCTCCGGGAGTCGCTCGGGTCAACGACGAGGGCAACGGCAGGTACCAGCGGCCGACCAGCAGGCCGTCACGTAGGCCATTGCCACCTACGGAAACTGGACGGAGCGGCACGGTGTTCTAAACCGGCGGTGTGGATTTCTGCCACGCAGCGGGTCGGTCCAGATGCCTGAATAACTGGTTAGGCGTACATGGAAGCAAGTCACTCCCAGTCCCGGGTAATCACCGTATGCCCGTTGCGTTCAAAAATTTCCGCACGTACGGCTGGATCGATCTCGGGCAGAGATTTTCCTTGTCGGCACAGTTCTTCAAACGACTTTGCCCCGCCGCCCGGGGCGAACATGAATAATGCTCGACCTTCACTGGTGCCGCAGTTGCGCCAACCATGAACAATGGTGCGTGGGACGAAGGCCCAAGCTCCGGTCGAGATGCGATGCGTCCGGTCGCCAAGCCGCGCGATGAACTCACCAGAGAGGATATATATCACCTCGTCGCTGTCGCGGTGGATGTGTAGCGGCGTACCAACACCGGGTGGCACCATTTCCTCGAACACCCCCACTCTGCCGTCGGTAGCATCAGTCAGAATTTTAAAGACCGCAGGGCGCCCTGGTCCCATTCCCCAGGCCATACCCTCGTGCGGCGCGACAATGAAGCCTTCAAGACCGCTAGCCATGCAGGACCCCCCTCATTTTCCGACATCAGCCAACGGCGTGGAAGCCGAGCCATCCTGTATCTGTTGTCGGTGTCGCTGCGCTAAACTCGCCGTGGTCGCACGCCTCTTTCCGGACGCGCGATGCGGACGGACCACGCTCCTTCGCCGTAACCGCCTAGGCTGCTGCTGGAACCCGTTGGACACAGGGAGTAAGCCGATGCAAGCGAGACCGCATGTGATCACCTTGAATGCTCGGCCCCAGCCCATCGAGATCGACCGTGTGCCACATGTCGTTCTGGCCATGGAAATGACGCACGAGTTCGGTACCCGAGGCGGCGTGTTCGATCGGGCGGGTGACGAGACGGTCAATGCCGATCGGAATCAAGATGGAACTAAGGATCGCCAGAGGCGACAGCAAGGCAGGGTTCCGTCCGGCATTCGAGGTATCGTCGCCTGAGCCAATGCTTGTCGGTGTTTGTAGCGCTGGGGAGGAGAGCAATGGCCGACTATGACATCTTCGAACTTGGCAATGTCGTCCTGCAATCTGGGGCGACGTTGCGGGGTGCCAAGCTGGCCTACAAGACCTATGGGCGGCTCAACGCCAGCAAGGACAACGCCATTGTCTACCCGACGTGGTACTCCGGGCAGCACACCGAGAACGAGTGGCTGATCGGCCCCGGCATGGCGCTCGATCCCGAAAAATACTTCATCCTCGTCCCGAACATGTTCGGCAACGGCCTGTCCTCCTCACCGAGTAACACACCGCCACCCTGGGATCGCGCTCGCTTTCCGGGGGTGACGGTCCACGACAACGTGGCCTGCCAATACCGGCTCGTGACGGAGAAGTGGGGTATCGAGCGGCTGCGGCTGGTGGTCGGCTGGTCGATGGGCGCCCAGCAGACCTTCGAGTGGGGCGCGGCGTATCCGCAAATGGTGGAGCGCATCGCCCCGTTCTGCGGCTCAGCACGTACCTCGCGGCACAACTTCGTCTTTCTTGAGGGCGTGAAGGCGGCACTGACCGCCGACGATGCCTTCCAGGGCGGCTGGTACGAGCGGCAGCCCACCAAGGGCCTGCGCGCCATGGCGCGGGTCTATGCGGGTTGGGGATTCTCCCGGACGTTCTACCGCGAACGGCTGGACATCGAAGGGATGGGCTTCGCCTCTCTAGAAGATTTCCTCGTCGGGTTCTGGGAGGGACTATTCCTGCCGCGCGATGCCAACAACCTCCTGGCCATGCTCTGGACATGGCAGCACGCCGACATCAGCGCCAACCCGCGCTACGGTGGCAACTTCGAAATGGCGCTCGGCGCCATTACGGCCCGGGCGCTGGTCATGCCTGGGCAGACTGATCTCTACTTCCCGCCCGAGGATAGCGAGTACGAGGTCGCCCACATGCCGGATGCGGAGTTGCGCCCCATCCCCTCCATTTGGGGCCACTGTGCGGGAGGTCCGGGAGTGAACCCGGCGGATGTGAAGTTCATCGACGAGGCATTGAAGGCGCTCTTGCAATCGTAATCCGCCCGGCTGCACCGGATTCAGCAAGAAATGCAAGGTATAGCCGAAAGGAGGGCACCGACAAACTGGCAGCCTCGACCTCGGGAGGAGCATTGCCATACGAGGAGCGCCGGGTGGTGCGGGACGGGGTGCGGTCCGGGCTTGAAGGCGACGCCGAAGCGGGCGGTCCGATCGAGGTGCCGGTTGAGTTCCTGTTCGCCAGCGGGCGCAAGTAATCGCTCGGGCGAAAGCGGATGACGCGGGTCATGGATCGGCTGGCCGACCTCAACTCTGCCATGCTGCCCTTCACCAAGCTCCTCATGATGACCTTCACCAGGGGCGGTGCCCGACCGGGTGACTGTGGAATTGGTGGTCCGCGACGACCTCTGCACCCGGCCCGCGATCCTCCACGGCAGCGCCATCATGGCCTTCGCCGACACCTTCGGCGCGGCGGGCAACATCCTGAACCTGCCCGAGTGCGCCTGGACGACGACCATCGAGAGCAAGACCAACCTCATCGGCTCGGCGCCGCTCGGGTAGTGCATCATCGGCGAGGCCGCTCCCCGTGCATCGAGGCAAGACGACCATGGTCTGGCAGACGCGGGTCACGACGGAGGCGGGGCGCCTCGTCGCCCTGGTGATCCAGACGCAACTCGTCCAGGCGGCGCGGGGAGCGTGAATCGGCGGCGGTGTCCGGACCGATTATGTCGGCTGCATTCCACCCCGTGGGCGCATGGCCCGAAGATGGGTACGCCTCGATCCCGCACCCCTTCACCTTTGGGCCGGGGACGGTTCCGGCAAAGGGGAGGGGCGATGTTCCACAATCAACCAGTTCCCGTTTGCCTGCCGGACCAGGGTCAAGCCGCTAGGCTCCGGCTTGTTCTCGCTTGCGTCGCGCTTCATAGGTGGCGACATGGCAGCGCGCGAGCCTCAGCATGGGCGTCAAGACACCCATCTTCTCCGCTCGCTCCACCATGTCGCCAAGCACATGCTCGCCCTCGGCGGGGCCGCCACGATCGATGTCGCGCAGCATTGACGCGGTGAGCCGAGAACCTTCATTCGTCAGGAAACCGGTGGTGATCTCTATGATCGCTGGGCGGGGTTCATGTCCGGACGCTGCCGCCACCGCTCGGCATTCGGCAAATAGCGCCAACACCATGTCCCGGCCACCTGGGGAGACAAGAATGTCGCCGACGCTTCCTCGCATCAGGCAGGTCGCCGCGGCCAGGGCGGCCAGCCCAACCCACTTCTCCCACATATCCTGCACGATCTGCTCGCTGGTCCGAGGCCGGAAGTTCGCCCCGTCGAACACTGAGGCGATGGCTCGAACACGCGGGGAGAGGGCGCCTGGAACCTCGCCAAAAATCAGTTGGTGGTCAGTCCCCATGCGATGGATGACCTGACCCTCCGGCCCGAGAGTCGCCGGTATCTGGGCTACGCCGCCGAGGACGCGTTCCGCGCCGAAGCGTGTGGCCAGCATGTCGAGGTGGCGCATGCCGTTCAGCACGGGCAGAATGGTGGTCTCGGGTCCGACCGCGGACACAATGTCCTGCATTGCGGCGTCAAGGGAGTACGCCTTCACCGCGAGCAGAATGAGGTCGTATGGCTCGCTCAGGTCACGGGCCAGCACAGTCCGGGGATGGACGTGGGCGTTTCCATGAAGGCTGTCGATGTGGAGCCCGTGCCGCACGATCTGTTCGGCGCGGCCAGGACGCACGAGGAAGGTCACGTCGCGCCCGACTTCTGCCAGTCTGCCGCCGAAGTAGCCGCCCAGCGCCCCAGCGCCGACTACCAGAACCCGCATGATGCCCTCCTATTCCAGGCCATTGTCCAAGACCTTAGCGTGCTCTCGGCGCGCGGTAATCCGCATCGTCGAGTCCTAGCTAGGATTCACGGAGGACCCCGCTGCCGACCTGATCTTCGCGCAGCCGGATTTCACCTCAGGATGATCTACCGACGCATAATGGGGAAACCTCGGCGATTTCCCTCCTCAGCTTGCGCCGGAGCGCAGCCCCGAAGCCGCCGAAGTCCTCAGCCGTCACAACAAAGGCGCCGGGACCACCGACGACCGCATTGCGATAGTGGTCCTCTAATTCGCCGGGCGGCGAGACGCTGCCGATGTCTGTCGCGCCATCCCCGACGGCGATGCCGTTGATGGTGATGTTCTCGGCGACCGCTCGATCGCGTGCCGCCTCGACAGGTAGGCTGCCGTTGTTCAACCCGTCGCCCGACACATCGATGACCCTGCGCTCGGCAGGCCAAGGAGCATCAGATAGCACCCGCCGAGCGAAGTCGATGCCCCCCGCGATCGAGGTGCCGCCCAGCGATAGGAGGGGCTTCCGTGCAAGTGCCTCGCTCCACGCCGTAGCGTCGGGGAGGGAGGCGATACGCGTCCAGGGTAGCACTAAGCGTTGATGTGCGACTCCTGACCACTCGACATACGTAAGGCCAATTGCGCCGCACGGCCCGCTGCGTACTAATGCAATCACGCTGGGATCGCACAGCGCCGCGCAATGGCCTTCGCGCTGCAACCTTGCTACGTCGCGGTCTATAGAACTTGACGTGTCCACCGCGAGGACCAATAGCAAATCGACCGGTTCAGGGATGACGACCGCCAGGGGCCGTGCGGCGGGGACTGCGAGCATGGATGCAGCAGAGAGGAGACTGCGGCGGTGCACGGGCGCCTCCTGCGAGTGGCAGGGCGATTGCCGTTATTGATCCGGCCTGGGCGATCTTGAATCAGGCGGCGTAGCGAAAAGTCTTGTGCCCGAAGAAGCTGCGAACGCGGTCGGGCAGCTTCGATAGCCTGCGCATGTGCCCG
>NZ_SMSJ01000164.1 GCF_004355005.1 Dankookia rubra | reverse complement strand
CAGCCGGCGTCCACATGGCGGTCTCCAAGCAGGAAACCGCCCGCAACGCCGCCCAAGGGGTCAGGATCAGCCCGTCAGACGAGTGCCATCACCCCTTCGCAAACGGGGTCTGAGATAGACCTTCTTGCGAAAGGCTGTGCGGTAGAACTCGTCGAGCACGGTGGGGTGGAAGCGTTCGCAGATGCCGTTCGTCTGCGGGCTTTTGGCCTTCGTCTTGGTGTGGTCGATGTCCTCGGTCGCGAGGTAGAGCTGGTACTCGTGCCGCTCTGGGCTGCCGCAGAACTCGGTGCCGCGGATGGTCACCACGCGAGAGAGCGGCTCGGTCGCAGGATCGGCGACGCCTCATGCAGGCATCGCCAACAGGGCCGGCAACCACATCTCCCCAGGCCACGCCCCCAAGTCCGGAGCCAAAGCCTGGGACCCCGCGTATCGCCCGCGGCTAATCCGCATCGAGCGACAGGAAGCCACCCATGGCGGTCATCGCCAGGATCCGGAGATCCAACAACAATGACCAGTTCTCGATATAGTAGAGATCTAGCTCGACGCGCCGATGCGCCTTCTCGAGCGTGTCGACTGCACCGCGTGAGCCATTGACCTGGGCCCAGCCGGTCAATCCCGGACGGATGCGATGGCGGAGGCGGTAGCGCGCCACCGCCTCGAAATAGTAGTCGCTGCCGACGCGCATATGCAGCGGGTGCGGCCGTGGGCCGATCAGCGACATATCACCGCGCAGCACGTTCAAGAGCTGCGGCAGCTCGTCAATGCTGGTCCGCCGGAGAATGCGGCCGAGCCGTGTGACACGCGGGTCGCGTGCCTGGGTGAAGCGTTCCCCTGTGATATCGCGCGCCTCGGCTGTCATGGTGCGGAACTTCAAGACCTCAATGGGATGGCAGCCGACGCCAAAGCGCCACTGGCGAAAGAGGACCGGGCCCACCGAGTCCAACTTGATGGCGAGCGCGACGAGCATCATACAAGGCGAGAGTAGGAGCAGGGCGGACCCGCTCAGTAGCAAATCGAGCGCACGCTTCGCAATTCCTGCAAAACCAGCATGCGGGTCGTCGGCGAGGTCGAGGAACGCCAAGCGATGGCTGCACTGCAAACTTGGCGTGTCTAATGCCAGGCTGATGCGGACCGGCTGGCCGGCAAGTCGGTTGGCGACCTTCGCCACGCGTTCCGACATATTGGGTCCCGTTACGGCGACGATGACGACGTCGATAGTGCCGCGGACAACGAGCTCGACCGCAGCGTCGATCGCGCCCGGCGCGGCGTCGTCGAAACTACCGGCGACTCTCCACTGGGCTGGCGGCCCGGCGCACAATTGTGCGACGATCGCCCGAGCTTGGTCGGCCGTGCCGATAATCAGTGCGTTGCGACCACTCTGAAGCCGAACCGCGACTCTCGCCCCGGCGAGACGCAAGCCCGCAGCTCCGCAACTCGCGCCGATCGCCCAGGCGACAAACCACGCCGTCCGCCCCTGGGGGCTTGGCGTGATCGACTGGGAGAGAGTGATCCAGCAGAGCGAGGCGACTATCATGACAGCCAGGAAATCGGCGAGCGAGGCGCGACTTGCGGTCGCGTAGGTGTCCTCCTGGCCCATCTGCCCGGGCGGTCGCATGGCAAGGCGTGCCGCAACGGCCAGCATGGCTGCAAGCAGTCCCAGCTGTACCGTCTGGCCCGCCGAGAAGGTCGCCGCCGCCGCGGGGAAGGCCGGCCGCACGATCAGGCCCAGCACCATCAGTTGAAGCGCATCCGCCAGCGCGACACAGAGACGGAATCGATAGGCGTTGGCGATGAGCGGTCGCCGTGGGCGCGGAGCAAAGACGGGTTGTTCAAGCAAACGCCGAAGATCGTCATCGGCGCCCAGCTTGATCGGGTCACTCACGGGAAGCCCTCCATCGCCGAGTCGAGCAAATTGTCAATGATCCCTCACGGGCCGCAGTGACACTGCAACTTTAAATGTTGGCGCGCGCTGCCATCAGGAGCCGGTCATTTCCGGCCCGGACGGCGCAGCCACGACCGAGCGCGGTGGTCGAGTTGCGACCATACTGTTGCCGATTGGGTCGATTCCGAGGGCCAAGCGGAAATAGGCAATGGTCTTCTTTAGGCCTTCCTCGAGCGGCGTCACCGGCTGCCAACCTTCCAGTGTGGCGCGGGTTCGGTCGAGGTTCGGCTGCCGCTGCTTCGGATCGTCGGTCGGAAGCGGCTGGAAGATGAGGTGAGATTTCGATTGCGTCAGCCGGAGCACAGCCTCGGCTAGTTCGAGCATGCTGAACTCTCCGGGATTACCCAGGTTCAGTGGTCCGGTCACGCCCGTCGGCGTGTCCATCAGACGTATTAAGCCGTCGACTAGGTCGTCGACGTAGCAGAAAGACCGCGTCTGCCGGCCATCGCCATAGATGGTGATCGGGTCGCCGCGCAGCGCCTGGACGATGAAATTGGAGACCACGCGGCCGTCCGCGGGATGCATCCGCGGCCCGTAAGTGTTGAATATCCGCGCCACCTTGATGTCGATGCCGTGCTGCCGGTGGTAGTCGAAGAAAAGCGTCTCGGCGCAGCGCTTACCTTCGTCGTAGCAGGCGCGTGGGCCGATCGGATTAACGTTACCCCAGTATTCCTCGCGCTGCGGGTGCTCGACCGGGTCACCATAAACCTCGCTTGTGGAGGCCTGCAGGATGCGCGCGCGGGTGCGCTTCGCCAAACCGAGCATGTTGATGACGCCATGCACGGTCGTCTTCGTGGTCTGCACCGGGTCGAATTGATAATGGATCGGTGAGGCCGGGCACGCCATGTTGAAGATACGATCGACCTCGGCATAGTATGGAAATGTAATATCGTGACGAACTGCTTCAAACATCGGATCACCGATGAGGGCCGCAATATTTGACCGAGTTCCGGTGAAGTAATTATCCAAGCAAAGGACTTCATGGCCTTTTCGCAACAGACGCTCGCAGAGATGCGAGCCGATGAAACCCGCCCCCCCGGTTACGAGAACGCGCAATCTGCTTCCAAACATGAGACGACCTGTTCAGTGTGAGGAGATTAGCAACTGTGAGGAGATTAGCAACGCCGACTCACTAAAAAAAACGTAATCACCGCGAGCTTACTAACCATTTTGGGAAACCCTTCATTGGCGCGACAGACTGAGCTTATGACCGTATCAGGTAGGCATAACGATCTCCGTCATACATTTATTTTCTTGAGGCAATGTCCCTGCTCCTAATGTGTTTAGCAACCGCAGACTCGGGCGAACCAAATTGAAGGAGCCGCAAAGTTACGTTACTTTCAATCTGTAGTCGGAATTCCACTAGGAAACTACAAGCGATGCGTGTATTGCGGCTAGTTTAGATCGATTTGGCCGTGATCCATGTGCAGTTCATGCAACTTCGTTTCAGGACCTCCCGGGCCGAGGCTCTATTGTGACGATCAAGGGTCCACACGCGGTTCGCTGCCAGCCGGCCAAGGTCGTCGACGTCCGCTGCAAAGTCGTACACTTGGCTGGGCAGCCAAACGGTACGGATTGGGCAAAGACAATAACGCTTGGCCATGTCGACCCGCTTTGATTTCTGCAATTATTGATTCGGCTTGGGCGGTCTTGAGGGCGGATAGGACTGCTCCAGGTTGGTGGTATAAAGTATGAAGCATGTGGACAAGCGCAAGCTGCCGGTGGCGGCGCAAGAGGAAAGCCGGCGACAGGTGATCGGGCTCCGGCAGGCCGGCATGACCTATGACGCGATCGCGGCACAGGTTGGGCTGCCCCCCACTGGAGTATTCGACTTCGTCAGGCGCTACGCCGAGCGGGGCGCGGTCGGGCTGATGACCGGCCAGAGCGGGCCGGAACCCGGTTACGGCCGGTTCCTCGACGCTGAGCAAGATGCGAAGACCGGCGACCTGATCCGGCGGCCCACGCCGAATGAGCTGGGCCTGCAGTTTGCGCCGTGGAGCCGGGTGGCGGTGTAGAAGTTGATCCGGAAGCGGTTCGGGGCGCGGCTGGCGGTCCGCACCAGGGGCACTTACCTGGCACGTTGGGGCTTGACCGTCTAGAGGTTGCTGCGGCGGGCCTACGAGCAGGATCCTGCGGCGGTGCGGCGCTGGCTGCGGCGGGCCTATCCCGAAATCGCTACCCGCGCCAAAGCCAAGGGCGGCGCCATTTTCTGGGATGACAAGACCGGCCTGCACTCCGATGACGTGCGCGGCCGCGGCTATGCGCCGCCTGGCCGCACGCCGGAGGCGCAGGTCAACCACCGGCGGGCTAAACTCGGCCTGATGTCGGCAGTGACCAACAAGGGCGGACTGCGCTGGCTGGTGCTGGACGAAGCCATCAAGGCAGCGTACCTGCTTCGCGTCCTCGCTCGGCTGGTCCGGGATGCCACCAGCAAGGTCTTCCTCATCCTTGACCGCCTGCCGGTCCACCGCTTGGTCAAGGTCCGCAACTGGGTCATTGAGCGGGAGGTCGAGATCGAGGTATTCCTACCTGCCCGGCTACAGCCCGGAGCTGAACCCGGATGAGGGTGTTAACGACGACCTAAAGCAGGCAGTAACCCGTCAAAAGCCGGCGCGCAGCAAGGGGCAACTCAAGCACGCTTTCGTCCGGCATATGCGACAGTAGTCGAAGCTGCCCGACCGCGTTCGCAGCTTCTTCGGACAAGACTTTCCGCCACGCTGCGTAGCTCAAGATCACCCAAGCTGTATTAAAAGGAAAACACCAGATGTTTGGGTTAGAAGAGGTATCAATCAAGGGACGACGTAGTGATGACGGTGCTTCGTAATTTTTTCCAGACCCCTAATAATCGCTCCAATGTAGACGTCGAGCGATTAGTTTCGGAAGCCGTAACACACGATGCCGAAGGTGAACGCCGCAGAACGTTTCTCAACCTACGGCAGCGTTTAGCGGATGCATTCACGCCAACACGCCCGCTCGCCGGCCTCAAAGTGGAGTTATTCGGCGGCAATGAAAGCGCATCCTTCATAGGCCGTAAGGCCGAGTGCCTCCGCATCACTCGTGCACTTCTCGAAGACCGGTCGCACGTTGTCATCTTCGGCGAGCGTGGCCGCGGTAAAACCTCTCTGGCCAACCTTGTTGTGGCACAGGCACAAACGGCCTCATTCAACATCGCACGCTACGTCTGCTCGACCACCAGCGATTTTGATACGATCATGCGTGGGCTTTTTCATGACATGTCGCATTGGGTATCTGGCCGAGGTCGAGCCGGATACGGCAATGATGATGGTATAGCGGGCCTGCTGCCACCGCGTCCGCTTCAGCCGAGCGATCTTCCGGCGGTTTGTGGCAGGTTGAACGGTAAGGTAATACTGCTTGTAGACGAATTTGATCGGATCACCGACGACGATACACGTACAGCGGTTGCTGACACCATTAAGCAGCTCTCGGACCTAAGCATTCCGGTCTTATTTATGATTATCGGCGTTTCTGACAGCCCCGAGGCGTTGCTTGGCCGGCATCCATCCATTCAACGCTGCGTCACGCGTGTGGCACTACCCTTGCTCAAGCCGGCAGAGGTGGAACAGCTCGTGGAACGCGGCGCCGCCCAGTCGCGCCTAAATTTTTCTGCCTCTGCTCGGACATGCATCGCGGAGCTGGCGCGCGGCGTACCGTACATCGCGCAACTTCTTGCGCTACGCGCAGGACAAGCGGCCCTCGATAACGGGCGCACCACAATCCTGGGTAGTGACCTGCTCGTTGCAATTGAGACCGCGGCTATCGAGGCAGACCCGCGCATACTTGTTCTCTATAACCTAGCCACGAATGCGGAACGTGACGCGCGAGCACTGTCCGTATTGCGTGCAGCGGCTGCAGGGTCACAGGACGAGCTCGGGCGCTTTCAAGCTGTTCCTGATGGACTTTTCATGCGTGTGGCGGGACTTCAGGTCGATCGGGCGGCTTGGCAACGGGTGCTGAACGTGGATGCGATTCGGCCAGTTCGGGGCGGATGCCCTGACCTCTTCGTCTTTACAGAATCAATGCTGCAACAGCTAGTACTTCTGCGCACCGTGCTTTTGCGCTAGTGGACTTCCCCCCGCGGAGTGGAGGGATAAGATCAGAGCGTCATGCGGCTGAGCGCATGGTGGTCGCTTCCATGCTGGCCCGCACCTCGGCCGGGGTGCGGTAGCCGACGCCCGAGTGCAAACGTTGCCGATTGTAAAAGATTTCGATGTATTCGAACACGGCCGTCCTCGCCTCGTCGCGGGTGCGGAAACGGACCTGGTGGACGTTCTCCGTCTTGAGCGAGGCGAAGAAGCTCTCCATCGGCGCGTTGTCGAGGCAGTTGCCGCGGCGGCTCATGGATTGCGTGATACCGTGCCGCTCCAGCACCGCGCGATACGGCTCGGAGGCGTATTGCACGCCGCGGTCGCCGTGGTGGACCAGCCCACGTGGCGGGCGATGCCGCTGGATGGCCATGACCAGGGCGCCGATGCACAGCTCGGCCCTGAGGTGGTCGGCCATGGACCAGCCGACGATCTCGCGCGTGGCCATGTCCTTGATCGCGGCAAGATACAGGAAGCCCTCGCCGGTCGGGATATACGAGATGTCGGCCAGCCAGACCTGGTCCGGTCTCTCCGCGGTGAAGTTCCGCGCCAGCAGGTTGGGGGCGACCGGCAGGTCGTGGCAGCTGTCCGTGGTGCGAGGTGTGCGGCGGCGGCCCCGGCGAGCCGAAAGCCCGTCCAACGCAGTGCGTTGGACCGCGCATCAGCCGTTCAACGCGCCGGCGCGAATGCCGCAGCCCTTCTCGGCGGAGCTCGGCGTGGACGCCTGGCGAGCCGTAGACCCGCCGGCGAGCGGCGAAGACGCGGCCGATCCGCTCACGCAGCTCGGCTTCCGCTTCGGCGCGGCTTTGGACGGCGGGGATCGCGCGCAGCCAGGCGTAGAAGCCGCTCACGCTCGCGCCGACCACCCGGCATAGCGTGGCCACGGCGTGGTTCACCCGCTCGGCCGACACAAAGCTGAACGTCGTCACGCGACCCCCTTGGCGAAAAAAGCCGCCGCCTTGCGGAGGATCTCCACCTCCTCCTCGAGCCGCTTCACCTCGCGCTTCAGGCGCTGCGTTTCCGCCTGCTCTGCTTTGCGGGCGGCCAACGCCTCGGCCGAGCCGGCCGCCAGGCGGTCGTCGCAACACCAGTCGATGCCGACTGGGCCTGTCCCGCTTTCACGGACACCTTTGATAGGCTGAGGAGCCTGGGAGGTGTCGATGGCGGAGAGCAATAGACAGCGGCGGTTATTTCCGGACGCGTTCAAGCTCGA
>NZ_SMSJ01000163.1 GCF_004355005.1 Dankookia rubra | reverse complement strand
GGTGACGCCGGGTAGCACGGCCTCGCCGGTCTGACGGACGCCGTCGCTGTTCAGGTCAGTGAAGGCCCGGCCAGTTATGTTGCCGTTCTGCCAAAGCCCGGCATCGACGTTAGCCACGGTGTTGTTGGCAGTGATATTAATTGTCGCTGCACCGCTAGCGTTGATGTCGCTATTGGTGCTGGCCGTACCGCCAGCGTTTTGGGGACTAACGCTGTAACCGTTGATGCCGAACTGCACTGCGTACGTGCCCGTGGGTACGCCGGTGAAGCTGTAAGCGCCGCTAGCATCCGTGGTGGTCGTGAAACTCGTTGGAGCACCATTGCTGTCCAACAAAACCACATTGATACCGGACAGCAGGCTATCTCCAGCACCACGAACTCCGTCTGCTGTGTTGTCAAGGAAGGCAGTTCCATTGACACCACCTACCGGCACGCCTGCCGTCTGAGCGGTGACTGTTGTGTCAAAACTGCTGAACTTGCCAGGGCCAAAATCCACGTAATAATAAGCTAAGCCGCCGGACTGACTAAAATCATAAGAACCAACCTTAAAAGTAATAGAATTAGCCGCCGCATAATCAACCTGAATTGCATATTTGGCATCTTGAGTGGTTGAATTAAAGTTTGTGTTGCTTCGAAATTGAATTAGGCCGGTCGATACATCATAATTATAAGTTATATCGCCACCAGAGTTCACACGGGAGACGCTAAAAGTGTTGAATTGTTGAAATTGCTGAATATCAATGTCGTAAGTGTTTTCGCGGAGTTTCTGCAGTGTTACCGACGTACCTTGACGTGTCGTGTTGTCGTAAGTTCCGCCCGATATGAAATCTATTTGAAAGGTGACACCTGCGCCGGCAGCTGCTGTACCGCTACTTGTGCTTCCATCAAGCCGTGGCGAGAAGTAAGTGCCGCCGCCCGGTTGATTGCCGTCACTTGTGTCCGTTGAGTCGTAGTTGTTGAAGGTTACTCGCGGATCGACTGATAAAGTACGAACTACCGCGTCTACAGCTATACCGGCTGACGTGTAAACATTGCTATAAAGAACAACATCTCCGGTATGGGTACCATCACCCACCTTGGTCTGGCTGGTGCCGAAGTTTAGCTGGCCATAGTTGACGTTGATCAGCGTGGGATTGGCCATTAGAAGACCTTAGTGTGGCTGCGGTGAAGAAGCGCCGACGGTCGAGTTGCGCGCGATGAGTGCCGCAGAGCGCCAGCAACTCAGAAAGCGTTGTTTTCCAGCAAGTCCGTGCATCGGAAGCTGGAATTGATGCTTATATCTACTACTAACCGATCGTCAGAGATAGTGTTCTCGGGAGTGCCTGACGTGATTCGATGTTGTTGCCGGTAAAGATACACCGCCGCCTGAACCTGATAGTTTTTATACCGAAAATTCAACAACATGGCACGCCCAAAAGTGAGTGATACGCCATAATGCCTATATATCTTAAAATGTAAAGAAACTTATTGGCACATATCCTGGATATAAGATCGATTTCGAATCGAATAGGACAAGTGCAAAATTGTCCAGAGCACTGCCATCGTTGCAATATCTTGCCGGAACAAAATCGCTTGGCATGCTAGCGGAATGAGGTATCAACTCGCTGGTCGGATGTCATCCGCCATTATCCTGCTATCGCTTGACACACGACGTATAGCCCGTCGCATGGGGTGCGGCACGGTTCGATGAGACAGCCGGCTGCGGTAGGGATTACCGCAACCGGAGGTCAGACCGATGGACCAGAACCACAGCGACAAGCCCGTGGGGGCGCCGGCGGGCGCCCAGAACGCTGACGCTGACGCTGGCGCCCCCACGGGCGGTGCTGGGCCGGAGCGTCGCAACTCCGCCCGGCGCAAGCTGGCCGCCGTCACCCGCCTGCTGCGCGGTGAGCCGCTGGAGACCCTGGCCCGCGAGCTCAACGTCACCGTCGCCCGCCTGAGCGAGTGGCGCGACCGCGCCCTGGTCGCGGCGGAGGCGGCGATGAAAGAGCGCGAGCGCGACAGCCGCGACGAGGAACTGCTCCGCCTCAAGGCCAAGCTCGGCGAGGTCACCATGGCCAACGAGCTGCTGGAGCAGAAGATTGCCGCCCTCGAGGGCAGCCGCCCTTTGGCCCGCCGGAGGTCGAAGCGGTGAGGCGGGCCATGTCGTCGGCCACGGGCCGCGCCTACGGCCCGGCCAGGGTCGCCCGGGTCTGGCGGCTCTCCCGCGCCACGGTCTACCGCCATCGCGCAGCGCCCGACCCTGCGGCACCGGCCAGTCCGACACGCCGGGATCCGGCCGGTGCCTGCTCTGATGCCGCGTTGCTCGAGCATATTCGCACCCAGATCCTCGGCTCGCGCCTGCACGGTGAGGACTACTGCAAGATCTGGGCCCGGCTGCGCCATGCTGGCATCCGCACATCGGCCCGCCGGGTCCGGCGCCTGATGGGCCAGCACGGCCTGCTCGCGCCGCACCGCGTCGGCCGTCCCGAGCAGCGCGCCCATGACGGCACCATCACCACTACGGTGGTGGACACGATGTGGGGCACCGACATGACCGAGACCGTGACCATCAGAGACGGTCGGGCCCGGGTGTCGTCGCCGTCGACCACTGCTCCGGCGAGTGCGTCGGCAACCATGCCGCCCGCTCCGGCAACCGCTTCGAGGCACTCGAGCCGGTCCGCCAGGGCGTGCTGCGCCACTTCGGCGGCGTCGAAAAGAACGTGGCCAAGGGCCTCTCCCTCCGGCACGACCACGGCTCGAACTACATGTCGGGCGACTTCCAGGACGAGATCAGCTTCCTTGGTATCGAGAGCTCGCCCTCCTTCACACCGCCAGCCCGAGGGCAATGGCGTCGCGGCCGTCGGAGCAGTGCTCCGACCATCCTTACCCTGAAGGAGAACTTCTTATGGGTGCACACCTTCGACACCATCGAAGAGCTGCGCCGCGGGCTGCAGGATTTCGTGGTCCACTACAACGCCACCTGGCTCGTCGCCCGGTACGGCTACCGCACCCCGAGCCAGATCCGCGCCGAGCAACGCGGCCTTGCTCAATGCCCACCGGCCAACCTACCCTTGGCCGTCTGAACAGCGCAGTCGACTGTCTCAACAACCGGTCGCACTACAAAGTCGCGGGTGACGGTATCGGTGTTCAGGGTGAACGGCTTCGCGCTGGCTTCCGAGCAACATGAAATGACACTGGCGTGGCCGAACCCCACAGCCGGCCGTCATTGTGGAACACCACT
Source organism: Dankookia rubra (assembly GCF_004355005.1). Classification (GTDB taxonomy): domain Bacteria; phylum Pseudomonadota; class Alphaproteobacteria; order Acetobacterales; family Acetobacteraceae; genus Paracraurococcus; species Paracraurococcus ruber_A. The sequence goes on along the minus strand of NZ_SMSJ01000163.1, from coordinate 4,083 downwards.
CCTAACACGCGGGAAGCGCGATCACGTGCGCCTTGAGAGTTCTGCAAACCATTCCGCGTAAGGTGTCGTTCTCGCAAGGTGCCTGTCAAAATCAGGCGTGCCATCATCCCACCAGACTGGTCCTCGCTCGCCCAGGGCAACTTTTATCGCTTCTACCTGTGAACGCGCCACTTCACGCGCGGCATTGTCGCCGACGCGCATGGCTTGCTGCTTCGCGCGTCGAGCCAACATGAGCGCCTTCACCAATTCAGTGCGTCGTTCATCGCTCAGCTTTGGATTTGAGCAGCGCCACAGGCGTCCACGGACCACGAAGTACCTACCGTCCGGGGTCACTGGATACCTCATGGTCTGAAGGGCACGGTCAGGTTCTCGACGACAAGCTCCACGCCGCGAGCATGGTCACGCATGGCACGACGGAGGCATGCGGCCAGTGCCCTTGATCTTGGCAAGCGCCGCCGGGCGCGCCAGACTCCTCGGTCAGCCGCAAGGGTGCAGCGCGGCGCATTCATCGGGCGACCGCGCAGCCGGGCCTGGACGGCGCGCCTGGGCTTACCTGGATCGCCTCGAACGCCAAATCCTGCTCCAGCCTGACCGAACCTTCGCGGGTGAGCTCGAGCCCGGCGAGCAGGGTGCTGGCCAACGCGCTGCGGCGCCACAGCGCAGCCCCCTCCCCTGCCGGCGCCGGCGGCAGCAACTGCTCCAGCGTCGCGCCCTCGGGCAGGTCCGGCAGCAGGGCACGGAGGCGGTCCAGGGCGTCCGGCACCCGCCAGAGCAGCGGCGGCCGCGGCCGGTACACCCGCTCGCGCATAGGCACCTGCAGCAGCTTGAGGCAGGCCCGCAGCAGCTCGGTCACGTCGGCCGCGGGCTCGCCCGCCGCTTCCGGCTCCGCCGTCCCGCGCGCGAAGATATCGCGGCCGAGCTGCGGCCGACGCTCCAGCCAGTCGGCCAGGCGTCGCGCCGCCTCCCGGTCCGCCAACCGCCGGCGCAGGTCGGCGGCCTCGCGCTCGGCTGCGGCGCTCTCCGCCGTGCCGGCCGGCAGCAGCAGGCGCGAGCGCAGCACCAGCAGCCAGGCCGCCATGATCGTCCACTCGGCCAGGCGCGAAAGCGGCACCGCCCGGCGGGCGATGGCGGCGTCCAGCACCGCGACGAACTGGGTGGCGAGCTCGGTGACCGAGATCCGCCCCAGGTCGACCCGCTGCGCCCGGGCCAGCTCGAGCAGCAGGTCGAGCGGTCCCTCCCAGGCCTCGAAGCGCAGCACTGGCGCGCCGCTGTTGCCGACCGCCGCGCGGGGCGCCTCGGCCGGCGTCGTGGCCTCCTCTGCTTCAGGGGCCATCGTAGAGTGGCCGGATCTCGATCGAGAGGCCGGGCCAGCGGCTGCGCAGGGCGAGGATGGCCGGCCAGGGCGTCCAGTCGGCCGCCCAGAAGCCCAGCCAGACCAGCCCGGGGTCCAGCTGGCGCGGCCTGCCGCGCCCCGGCACCGGCAGCTCCACCACGCCGCGCAGCGCCTGGGTGGTGCCCCAGGTGGCCCAGAGCCAGGCGCGGCTCTCCGAATGATCGGGCCCGAGCCGTAGCAGCCGGTCCGGCACCGGCAGCAGCCGGTGCAGGTCGAGCGGGCAGGCCCGGCTGGCGGCGGCGCGCTCGGCGAGGAGCCGCTGCCGCGCCTCGGCGGCATCGCGCAGCTGGCCGGCCAGGATGCGGCAGCCCTCCAGGCTGAGGCTCCGCCGCTGTGGCGCCGGCGGCGCGGCCAGAAGGTGGAACCAGTCCTCGGCGGCGCTGCCGACGCTGTCCGCCCAGGGGATCACCCCGGACCCGGCGGCCGCGGCCCGGAAGGCCGCGACCGCGGCCGGGTCGCCGGTGACCCGCAGGTGGTGGTACAGCCAGTCGGGATGCGGCAGCGCTAGGACGCCGTCGTTCGGGGCGGACGCGCTCCCCTCTCCTTCCCTGCCTGCGGCGGCACTCACAACCCGAGCAGCTTGACCGGGCTCTCGGTCAGCAGCTTGGCGCGGCGGACGTAGGACCGCATGGTCTTAAGGTCCTTGTGCCGGGTATGCGCCATGATCTGCTCGTCGCGCGCGCCGGCCTGGTAGGCCGCGGTGACGAAGCCCGCCCGGAGCCCGTGCGCCGAGAGGCGCTCAAGTGCGCCGACGCCGAGGCCGGCCGCCGCGGCGCGCTTCTTCAGGATGGTGCCGACCGCCTCCGGGGTGAGCGCCCGGCTCTCGGCCGTGCCCCAGCGGTCAACCTTGCGGAACACCGGGCCGTAGCGGCAGTCGCTGGCCTGCAGCCAGGCCTCGAGCGCCCGCACCGGGCAGGTGTCCGGCTTGGTGCCGCGGGCGATGCCGAGGCTGGCCCCCTGCCCGTCGTGGTCGCCCTTGCTGCGCGGCAGCAGCAGCCGCAGGCCCTCGCCGGTGAAGGTCAGATGCTCGCGCGCGATGGCGACCAGTTCGCTCCGCCGCAGCGCCCCGGCATAGCCCACCAGCAAGAGAGCGCGGTCGCGGCGGCCGGCGAGGCCGCGATCACAGCCGGCGACCAGGCGGCGGATCTCGGCGGTGGTCAGCGCCGCGGCCTGGCGGGCCGGGGCGCCGTGCCGGCGGAGGATGCCGCGCAGGGTGTGGCGGATCGCCGGGTGGCCGGGGTTCCAGGGATGCCCGGCCAGCGCGTGCGCCTGGCCGATGGCGGAGAGCCGGCGGCGCAGGGCGCTGCGGCCGTGCGTCGCGGCCAGGGACGCCAGGTAGGCGGCGATCGCCTCCGGCGCCGCCGGCAGCGCTTGCTGGCCGTGTTGGCCGCACCAGGCGGAGAAATCCGCCCAGTCGGCGCGGTAGGCCCGGCGGGTGGCGGCCGAGAGGCTCGCGGCGGCGTAGGCGGCGGCCTCGGCCGCGCTGGGCAGGGGCGGCGGTCGGGTGCGGGCGGGCAGGTCGGACATCGGGAGATTCCAGCAGCTTGCGGCGATTGGGGCAAGCGCCTCTATGCTCTGATAATCGGGCCTTATCAGAGGTGACGAATGCGCTGGCACGGCCGGCGAATCCGGCGCCAGGAGGGGCCACATACTGCTCGCCTCGCCACCAAAAATAGCTGTCACTCCGTCGGCGGCCGCCTGCCGCGCCCTCTCCTTCCCTGCAGGAGATCAGCATCCAGCGGCACCACAGTTAGCGTCGCGACAGCAAGAGGCCGGCACCTTGGGCCGCAAAGGCAGTATCCATAACAAACACTCGCAGGTCGTGCAGCACGGACCGCAGCAGGCTTGCTTCGGCGAGACACAGGCCGGCATCAGGATCATCGTCCGGCGCGAGGCGGGTGACCAGGACCTGCATCTTGTCGACCAGGCCGACGAGCGACTGGCACGGTGCGGCGGCCAGACTGGCCACCATCTCGAGGTCGCCATTGTCTCCCGCGTCGTCCTCCGACCAAGTCTCGGCGTCAGGCGGTGCCACAGCTGGCGGCCGCGACGCATCACTGCGGTGCGCTGCGGTCGAGGTTCGCTCGGCAGGAAAGAGCAGGATGTCGGCCATGGTCGGGATCCGATCTCAAATAGATGGTGCTTGCGAAGAGCATCGGCTGGGCACTGGCGGCCGGTGTGTCTGCTGCATCCAACCGATAGACATTGACCAAAAAGGCGCCCCCTCGCGGGGACGCCCTTCTCGGGATCGCCGGGCGCGAGACCCGGCGAGAACCACAGCCTCAGGCAAAGAGCATGTCCGAGGCTGCGAGCTTAGTGACATGCGCCAGGAAGACGCTGTCGGCCGCCGCGTCGTAGGTGACCAGCAGGCCGGAGACGCCGCCCTCGGTCGCCGCCTTGGTGTGGATGTCGGCGCTGGTCAGGCCGGCGAACTTCAGCTTGTCGACCCCGGCGGTGAAGTCCTGGATCACGGCATGGCCGTCACGGGCGTTGAAGGCAAAGACGTCTTTGCCTGCGCCGCCGGTGAAGTTGCCGGTGCCGGTGCCCGCGTCGAACAGGTCGCTGCCGCCGCCGCCGATCGCGGTCGCCGCCCCGCTGCCGGCATGCAGCACCAGCTTCGCCATGCCCTCGACCGTGACGCTGTCCTTGCCCGAGCCGAAGGTGACGTCGGCGACCGAATAGCGACCGTC
>NZ_SMSJ01000162.1 GCF_004355005.1 Dankookia rubra | reverse complement strand
TCAATGAGTGGCGCCAGCACCTCCCATTGCGCATCCGTCAGAACTCGTGGCCTGCTTTCTTCAATCATCCCAGGTAGATGGGGCAATACTCAGGGACTGACAGGCCCTAGTAGTCAAAATGACCGCGGACCTCAAAGGCACCTCCGTTCGTCTGATCGATGCGGGCGTTGCGGCCGACGCACTGAGCGGGGGCGAGATGGCGCTGGCCTGGGTGGTCCAGGGGGTTCCACGGTCGGAGGCTAAGCGACGTGCCCTCGCTGTACGACTGGCATCCGCCGCAGCCGTTGCGTGGCGGCAGCACTACCAGATACAGCGTCTTGGCTTCCTGAACGCCTGACAGATTGGCAACACGCAGGGGAAACGGAGGTGGCAAAAAGCCGGCCAAATGCAGATGATAGCATGTCGGTCCGGAGGGCGTCGCCGCCTAGAGCAAACTCGGGCCTGATGAACTCCCAGGCCCGCATCAAACGAGTTTCCCACGGTGCTCGGCATGGGCGATCCGATGGTGAAAATCGAATGCATCCAAAGGGTCAGTGAACTCGAAGGTCAGCACCTCGCGTCCATTCAGATCTTCATCCTCCCGGACGCGCCATGCCGCGCGTGCGCGGTTGCCCAACCAGAACTCCGCATCTTCCCGCACGAGGTCTCGATGGGGGTCCTGGGGGTCGATAGTGATCTCTACGCGCATCTTCGTTCCTCCTGATGATGCGGGTATTTATCTCGGCGTGTTGTGGAGCAGTCTGAGCCGGAGCATGCAAGGAGCCCGCGTGATTCGCATTAGCATTCGGATTTCTCGGCGACGGCAGACGGCTGCGGGTACCCCAGCACCTGAAGCGATCACTGTTGTCTGAGATTCAGCCGGTCGCGTGCGAGCTTGGCATATCTCTTGTTCAGTTCGACGATGGTCGATGATCGATGATCGACCGCAGGCTCGGGTGGCGAACGCGGCAATGCCAGACCCGTCAAAAGGGTCCAGTACCCTGCCGCCGGGAGGGCGATCCCGCAAGGATGCAGCGACGGGCAAATTCGATCGGCACCGTGGTGGTGTGGAGCCTCTCGCGGGTCGAGGCGCACTGCTGGCAGCAATCCTGGCCACGCACCCGATGGTGCGTGGCCTCCTGTTCGGCTTCGGAGAGAAGCCAGCCGGAGGTGGCCTAATTGGGCTCGTCGTCGATCATCCAGCGGCGCAAGCGCTGCGCCAGGAGTTCGCGTGCCTGGAACTTACGGGTCACCCGCAACTCCACCAGCGCCCCGCTGTCATCAAGTCGGGCGGTAGCGACCTTCAAGAGTTCTCCCGAGGGGTCGTACCACGTCAGCCGGTCGAAGGTGTTGGCAATCTGCGGCGAGTCACCGACGGCCGCGCTGACCTCCGCGATCACCCAAGCGCTCGCCCAATCCAGCCTCGTGTCGCCCGACCAGGAACCGATCCGGGTCAAAGCCGGCTGGATTCCGCTCCAGCGTTCCCTATCGTCCGTCATTTCGTCCGTCCTACTCCAGCCAGCCTTATTGCCGGCCTGTGGGGTATGACGATCGCGCCAATAAGTGTCGTGCGGCGGCGGCGGGAACTGGGCGCCGACCGCACACTGGATCGGAGACGCACGCCAAAAATCGCCGTTCGGGCAGGTCGAGTGGGATGATGCGTAGGCGGACAGTCGGCCAAAATTGTAAGCTTTCTCAAATGCTTAAAGCTAGCCGATCAGCACCCGGTTTGCCTCGCTCGGTTCGCGGTGATTGCGGTCGAGGTCGTACATGCTCAGCGACTCGTCGACCTGTTCCAGGCGCCGCGGCAATGAATGGCTGGCCGACGAGTGCGAGCGGGGCCTGTATGCCAAGCGCTCGGTCGTTTGCACCAGGGAGGTGCAGGACCACGCGACCGACAGCCAGCAGGACCGTGCGAACGCCCGCGGGATCAAGGGTGGGCTGGAGGCCGGCGGGTTCCGCTACTGGGGGGTGATGCCGGCGGCTCCTGGCCACGACAACCGCAATGTCCGGATCACTGTTTATTTGCGTGACGAAGCGTTGGTCTCGGCGTTAGCGGAGAAGCTGCGCGGCATCATGCTCAACGAGATGGCCGAGCAGACTCGTGATCTCGTGTTCGGCGATTGGCGGCCCGAGGGGTGGGTGGCAACGGAGACGCCCATGGAGCGGATCAGGCGCAGCCTGCACCTTGGTGGCAATGTTTTTTCTATGAGAAACCCGACCACCTAGCGCGGTGGGGTGAGAAGGAAAAAGCTAGGTCCCATAAGGGATTTAGCCGTCCTTCTCACCTTCTCGCCCTTCTTTGTGAAGAAATTATTTAATTTAGAAATTCCAAATCCAATTTCCGGATAGTCTTCCGAAATGGCTCCAGTAGGTGGAGAAGCGAAGAAGCAAACTCCACCCCACGCCGGTTTGGAGGTTGCAGCCCACGCCACCGATTAGCAGATTGCCCACAACCTTCGACCCGACCCTAAGGCAGAAGCGTCGGTCATCGGCAGCCCTCGACGATGGCGCCGACAGAGCCGGCCGGGACGAAGTCAGCCGCCGAACCGCGCGCCGACGAACGGCAATGCCGTGATGCCGATGGTCAGCCTGCCGGTCCTGGATCGTAGCCCAGGGTTCGACGACCATGCCGGCCAGGAGGAATCGCGCGGTCAGCCGGGCGGTGACGAGCAGATCAGCATCAGCGAACCGGCTCACCACCATGGTGCCGATGCAGGACAGGCTACTTCCGGATCGTCGAAATCGCCAGCTTGTCCCGCGGCGTAACCATGAAACATGATCGTCCGCGGCGGTTGACCGACATGATTAGCGCGGCCGAGGTCGTCGCCCCAGGCGGTGGCGAAATCATGGTGACAGGTAAGGCGGCGATGTTGAGGCCGGTCCGGCGATCGTTGAGAACGACGTGCCGGATCATCCGCAGGATGGTGTCGACGAACTCTCCCAGGCGATCGCCGACAATGGCCCAGGCTGTCGGATGGAATGTGCCGACCTCGGCGTCGTGATTGCTTGGATGGTCGCGCGCAGGATTCCGTTTGTGACGGCCCGGCTGACATCGACCTGCTGGTCGTCAGATCGCCGAGGCGAAAATCGCCCGACGATCTCGTAGGAATATGCAGGGAAAAATCCGGCAGCCAGCGTTCAAATAATTCAGTGTTTCCTCGAATTAAATTAGCCGATCCATCCCAGCCATGCTCCCATCCCTCAAGTCATCGAGGTCGGAGGGTTGAGTGGCGTCGGTTTACAAGCGAGGCGGGGTGTTTTGGGTTCGGTTTCGCGTGAACGGGCATCATGTTCGTCGCTCTGCTCATACTGCAAAAAAGCCGGAGGCCGCAGCATTCCTTCAACGCCTGCTAGGGGAATACGCAGCCAAGGCCCGTGGTGATCGCCCTCGCCATCTCTATGAAGATGCTGCTGCGCGATTCCTCGATGAGGCGTCGATCCGTCCCAAAACCTTAGCCTGCTACGCAACATCTAACCGGTCGTGCCTCCGAGTTTTCGCGGGACGCTATCTCGACGACATCGACCGGCGACTGATCGCCGAATTCGTCTCGCGCAGGAAGAAGGATGGGGTAAGCGACACCACGGTCCGTCGTGACCTCGCCTATCTGAGTTCGATGTGTACGCTGGCGATCCGGTGGGGATGGCTGGACACAAATCCGGTCACGATATTCAACAAGCGATCGCTGAAGGAATCGCGTCCCCGGACCCGGTTCCTGACGCACGCCGAGTATGAGGCCCTACTGGCCGAGGCCGCCGAGCATGTCCGTCCGGCCATCGTCCTCGCCACTGCGACGGGGTTGCGGAAGGAGGAACTGTTCAGTCTGACCGTCACGGCGATCGATCTGCCGCGGCGTGAAATCGTGCTCGACCGAACCAAGAGCGGGACCCCCCGCCGGGTACCCCTCAGCGACGCCGCGATCCTGGCCATCCAGAGGGTCATCGCCGACAAGGATCGGCCGAGGAATGCCATCTACTTGTTCACCAAGGCGGACGGCGGCCGGTATGGCGACGTGAAGAAAGGGTTCGCCGCCGCCTGCCGGCGCGCCAGGATCACCGGGCTGCGATGGCACGACCTCCGTCACACCTTCGCATCATGGTTCATCCAGTCGGGCGGCGACCTTTATCATCTGAGCCGCATTCTCGGTCACTCGACTGTGCAGATGACCACCCGATACAGCCATCTCCGAACCCAAGACATCCATATCGCCATGGAGCGAGCGGCACAGAATTGGCCACAGGATCGGCTGACCAACAGCGCCAACTGACGCCCCAAAAGCAAAGTTTGGCGGTATGTCAGGGAAGAAATGGTGCCGACTCGGGGAATTGAACCCCGGACCTACTGATTACGAATCAGTTGCTCTACCCCTGAGCTAAGTCGGCATCGCGGGCCCGTCGGGCCAGGGTCGCGGGGAGATACACGCGGGGCGGCGAAAGGGCAACGCCCCTTCGCCGCCCCGCGCCGGCTTTATGCCCCTCCGCGCTAGGCCGCCGTTGCCGCGGGCACCGATGCCTTCGCCGACTTCGTCCAGCCGATCTGCCCCACCGTGTCGCAGGCGCTGCAGACCGGCGCCCAGGCGGCGTGGTCGGTGCCGCAATGGGCGCAGCGCCAGCGCGGCTCGGGCGGCGCGGCGGCCGCCTGGCGCAGCCACTTCGCCTGCGCGGCGCGGGCCTCGGCGCTCTCGCCGTGCTCGGCCTCCTCCAGCTCGGCCAGCAGCAGGTAGGCCCGCCGATCCGCCTCGCCCGAAGCCACCAGCGCCTCGAGCGCGGTGCGCGCCCGGCCGGTCAGCCCGGCCGCCAGCGCCGAGCGGGCCAGCAGCAGCCGGCTTTCGGCAGCATTGGGGTTGCGGCGGATCAGCCCCTCGGCCGCCTTCACCCGGTTCAGGTCATCCGGCTCGTCCGCCAGGTAGGGCACCGCCAGGTCGGGATGCGGGGACGCGCTCCAGGCCTCCTCCAGCACCCCGCGCGCCCGGCGGGACGACCCGCCGGCGCGCAGCCGGTTGGCATGCGCCACCGCCGCCGGGGGGAAGGCCTTGTCGGCCTGGAAGGCCTGCCGTTCCAGCTCGGCCGCCTTGGCCGGGTCCGGCTCCTGCGCCGCGGCGGCCAGCGCCAGCACCGGCTTCGGCAGGTCGGGCGCCTGCAGCGCCAGCGCCTCGCGCCAGTCGCGCGTGTGCAGCGCGAGCTGGGCGCGTTCCTCGCGCAGCCAGGCGGCGCCGGGCTGCACCGCCTCGGCCTCCTTCGCCAAGGCCTGCGCCGCGTCCCAGTCGCCCCGCTGCATGGCCTGCCGCAGCAGGCCGCGCAGGCCGAGGAAGCGGGCGTCGTCGCGCTGCGCCAGCAGCCGGAAGGCGTCCGAGGCCGCCTCCTCGCGGCCCGAGAGCCGCTCCGCCTCGGCGGTCAGCAGCAGGGTCTGCGGTGTGTCGCCGAGGTAGCTGCGCGCCTTCCGCACCTCGAGCCGCGCCGCCTCGGCGGTGCCGGCGGCGAGCGCGATCAGCGTCCGGGTGACGGCGGCATCGCCCTCGGCCCGGCGCTTCGCCGCGCGCTTCGCGCGCATCCGCTGCGGCCAGCGGCGGATCCCGGCGATCGCCGCCAGGATGCCGTGCAGCACCAGGAAGAAGGTGGCCAGCAGCAGCAGCGCGATCGGGAAGCTCGTCCCGATCCAGGCGTCGCCGACCTTGATCTCCACCGTGCCGCCGAGCTGCGCCAGGTACATCGCCCCGGCGACGCCCAGCACCAGGACGAGCAGGATCGTGATGGCGGTCCGCATCGGCTTAGCCCGCCGCCAGCTGGCGCAGCGCGGCGCGCGCCGCGATCAGCGACCGGGCCTGGTCGGCCCAGGATTGCATCGCGGCCCGGGCGGGCGGCGGCAGCTTGCCGATATGCGTCAGGCTCATCTCGAGGTCCCCCGCCTCCAGCGCGCGGCGGGCGCGCTCGATCTCGGCCTCCGCGGCATCGCCCCAGACCACCTGCTCGCCGCGCCGGACCGTGACCAGCCCGCCGAGCCGTGACAGCGCGCTGTCCACCACGCCCGCCTTGCTGCCGTCCGGCTGCATCGCCGCATCCGAGGCCGCACGCGCGGCTTTGGCCGCATCCTCGAAGGAGAGCCGCAGCGAGGCCTCGGTCGGCGGCGCCGACTGCGCGAAGCGGGCGAGCGCCTGCGGCGGCTGGTCGACCTTGGCCAGCCCCTCGCCGAGCGGCTGGCCCGCGGTCAGCGCGCCGCGCAGCCGGTCGATCGCGGCGAGCCGGGCGGTGCGGTCCTCGAGCTCCTTCATCTGCTTCTGCGCGGTCTCGACCGCCGCGATGCGCTGGCCGAGCTGGTCCTCCAGCGCCTTCAGCCGCTTCTCGGCCTCCTGCCGGGCGGATTTCTCGCGCTCCTCGTCGCTGCTCTTCATCTCCTGCAGCGTCTTCTGCATGGCCTGCTGCGCCGCCTGCTCGCGCTGCTCGTCGGCCTTCGCCGCCTCCTGCAGCCGGCGGCCGAGATCGGTGTCGAGCTGCTGGATGCGGGCGGCCTGCGCCTCGACCCGGTTGCCGAGCGCGTCGAAGGCGGCGCGCGGGGCGACCGCGGCGGGGTCGAAGGCGGGCTTCTGCTCGATCCCCTGCAGCCGGCGCTCGTTCGCCGCGGCGCGGTCGGTGGCCTGGGCGGCGGCGCGCTCGGCGACCGCGGCGCGTTCCGCGAGCGAGGCCACCTGGCCCTCCAGCGGGCGCAGGTCCGGCATGGCCGGGGCCGGCTTGGTCTCCAGCGCCTGAACCCGGCCCTCGATCGGCGCGAGCGCCTGCAGCCGGCCGCCCAGCGTGCCGAGCTCGCCCCGCACGCCTTCCAGCGCGCCGAGCCGCTGTTCCAGCTGCGCCACCCGGGCCGGGTCGATGCTGGCGTCGCTGGTCGCGCGCGGCGTGGTCAGCAGCCACCAGACCGCCAGCAGCAGCACGACGCCGCCGACGCCGATCATGACCGCCGCCGGGTCCAGCCGCTTCGGCGCGGGCGGGCTCAGCGGGGAATTGCGGGCGGGCGGCGCGGACGCGGCCGACGAAGCCTGGGGGGGCGGGGTCTCGGGAGATTCGCTCATCGGGTGCAGCCTACCTGGGACCGAGCAATGCCAACAATGCGTCCTGGTCGGGCCGATCGGCGATTCGCACCGCGTGCCAAGCCAGGGGTGCGAGGACCCGGGTCGCCGCCTCGGCGACCCTCGGGCTGATCGCCAACGCCACCGTCCTCGCCGCGGTTTCGGCGAGGCCGGCAGCCTTCAGCAGGGACATGGCACAGCGCGCCGAGCGCGGCGAGAAGAACAGCACGGCAACGACCTCACCATCCCGTTGCAGCGCCGCCAGGGCCTCCGCCGGCAGGGCGGGCGCCGGGCGGGCGGCATAGGCGATGCGGCGCAGCACGCGGAAGCCCCGCGCGCGGAGGTCGGCGGCGAGATCGGCGCCATAGCCCTCCCCCACCGCCAGCAGCAGCGGGCCGGCGGCGGGGTCGAGTGTCCGCGCGGCGAGCCCGGCCAGCGCCGCGGCATCGCCGGCCGCGGCCTCGACCCGGGCGAAGCCGCGCGCCCGCGCCTCGGCCGCCGTCGCCTCGCCGA
>NZ_SMSJ01000161.1 GCF_004355005.1 Dankookia rubra | reverse complement strand
GATCACCTGTCGCCGACGTTCCTCTTGCGCCGCCGCCGGCAGCTTGCGCATGTCCACATGCTTCATGCCCCCAACCTGGACGGATCCTACTCGCCTTCAAGACCGCCCAGGTCGGATCAATAATGCGCACTCTTGGCGAGCCGCAACGCGCTGGGCTCAATGTCCTCCACCACGCACCGGACCTCACAATCCTGAATCTTGTTTGGGGGCCGGGCATGACGGTGATGCCGCACAATCACCGCATGGCAGCGGTGATTGGCATCTACACAGGCCGGGAGGACAACACCTTCTGGCGTCGCGTCGGTGTTGAGGAGAATGGGGTCGGCCGCATCGAGGCTGCCGGAGGGAAGGCGCTGTCAGCGCGCGACTGCGCCATCTTGGGCAAAGACATCATCCACTCGGTGACGAACCCAATCCCGCGCCTGACGGGGGCAATCCACGTCTACTGGGGCGGGGACTTCTTCGAGATTGACAAGAGCGAGTGGGACCCAGAGACGCTGTGCGAGCGGCCCTACGACAAAGAGAAGGTCGCGCGGCTGTTCGAGGACTCGAACGCTGCTCTCACCGCGGCGCGCTGATAGCACGTAGCGAGGACCCGTCCATGGCCAAACTCCAATTCCGCGAGACCGCCGCGGTCGAATACGACCGCAGCGTCGGCGAGATGACGCTGCGGATCGTCCCCTCCGTGCTACGCGCTGCCCACCTCACGCCGGGGAGGTAAAGATGGGAACGGAACTCACCTACGGCGAGGCCGCTGCGGCCGGATACGATCGGACCTTTGCCCACGTCTCGGCGCGCTTCGTCCCGGCGTTGCTCCGCGCTGCCCGTCTCGCGTCGGGCATGCACGTCCTCGACGTTGCCACCGGCACGGGGCTCGTTGCTGAGGCAGCTTTGGCCGCCGTTGATCCGACCGGCCACGTCACGGCGGCCGACATCTCGCCCGCCATGGCCGAGCGGGCACGCGCCCGACTGGGCGACGCACCGAACGTCACGATCGCCCTTGAGGACGGCCAGTCTATGAGCTTCCCCAATGAGAGCTTCGGCGCTGTGGTGTGCGGCCTCGGGCTGATGTTCTTCCCCGACCCGACGCGCGGCCTCGCTGAATTCCGCCGCGTGCTGCGTCGCGGCGGGCGCGTGGCCGTGTCCGTCCCGACGACCGCCACGCGCACCTACGACGGGCCGGTCTTTCTCGCCCTCGCCCGCCACGCGCCACCGCTCGCCGAGGCCACCACCCGCATGTTCTCGCTCGGCGATGCGGCGTGGCTGGGTACGCTGCTCGACGACACGGGATTTCGGGACGTGGAGGTCGCCACCGAGGTCCAGCGCTTCGAGAAGCCGTCCTTCGACGCCTATTTCGAGCCCTACGAGCGCGGCTGGGGCACGGCCGGGCAGGCGTACGTCGCCCTTCCTGATGAGGGGCGCCGTGCCATGCGCGAGGAGGTGCGGCGCTCCCTTGGCGACACGGGTGGCCCGATCGAGATCGATGTGGAGATCAGGTTTGCCAGCGGGCGGCGGTAGCGGACCCGGCCCGCCGCCCGATGATGGAACCCGTCTGTCACCGTATGCGTGGAGGAGGGCATGTCCGAGGTACATTCTTGCGGGAAGGGAGTGGGCGGGTTCGACCGGACCTTCGGCCTCCACATGCGGCAGTTCGTTCCAACGCTCCTGCGCCTCGCCCGAATAGCATCGGATCAGAGGGTGTTGGACGTGGCGACAGGGAGAGGTCCGGCGTAGCCTCGGTAACACAATCGAGCTAATCGAGTTGCCGGTGGGCATCTCGTGCGGCAGTGGTGCCAATGGTCATGGGACGCTCTTGTTCCCGTGGGCCTCCGGTTCAAGCCGCTGTTAAAACAGAAAACCTAGCCGCCCTTCTTCCCGCGCCGTAATCTCATCACGCCCACAAAAGGAGGCGTTCATGCGGATGAGCAAAGCAATCGCCCTTGCGATCGCTGCCGCGGGGCTGGGGTTCGGGGGAGCGGTGGTCGCGCAGCAGACCGCACCGACTCAAGCCGTCGGGCTGGCCACCCCCAAGATCGTGACGCTCGACCTCGGACCGGAGATCGAGGGCATGGCGGGACGGCAACTGCGGCTGCGCTTCGTCACGCTGGAACCGGGCGGCATCCTGCCGGTCCACAACCACCGCGACCGCCCGACCGTCGAGTTCATCCTGAAAGGCAGCCCCACGGAGTTCCGCGGCGATCAGCAGCGCGTCGTGCCCGAGGGCGAGGCCGTGGTGTCCGACCGCTCCACCACCCATTGGTGGCGGAACGACACCAGGGAGACGGTGACCTTCATCGCGGCCGACATCTTCCGGCCGCAGTAGGTCAGCCCTCGCACTTGAGCCTGCCCAGGAGGCCGGTGGTCCGTGCTGCGAAGGCACGCAGCCGTTTTATGTGTGCCTCGCAATTCTAAGGCGACATCGCGTCGAGCTTCGCCTTGCTTGTTCTCCCTCTTGGTCTTTGCCATGCAGTCACTGGTTGCTGGAAGCACGCATCTCGTTAGGGGTGGTCGCCGAAGCGGCCAAGGCTCTGCACGGGGCCACCTCTGTCTGAGTCAAAGAGTTTCAGGCGACCGTCGAGGACGCCGACTGCGCGGAAGCCTCCGGCGAGCCTGCGGTTCGCGTTGACCGTTCCGCGATTGCTGGCGCAGCGTCCCCAGGCCGGGAGGAAGAACGGCGCCGCCCCGCCCGCGACGCCGGGCTGCACTGGGGCGGCCAGCACCTTGTCTATGCGACGGCCATCGAGGTCCATCACCTCGAAGCGCCACCCCTGGGCCTCCACGGCCTCGCCGACGCGCGGCAGCCGTCCAGTTGCGTGCAGAACGAACCCAGCGACGGTCTCGTAGCCCCGCTCGACCGGGAGAGCGATGTGCAGGTGCTCCCCCATCTCATCCACTGGCATCCAGCCCGCCAACAGCGAGGACTTGTCACTCCGTTCCACCGCCATCGGCTCGTCGCCAGGGTCAATGTCGGCACGAAAGGCGCCGACGATTGCCTCGGTCAGGTCGGTCGGCGTTATGACGCCCTGGAAGTGCCCGTACTCGTCGTGCACGAGGGCCATCGGCACTTCGGCCTCGCGCAGGATCGACAGCACGTCGAGCGCGTCGGCCGTGTCGGGCACAACTGGCGCCCGCTTGGCCATCGTCCGCACGTCCGGTGCTTCACCCCGCAGCAGCGCGGGGAGCAGTTCGCGCGAGCGCACGACGCCGACCGTAGCGTCCTGCGATCCATCTCCGACCGGCAGACGGGAGTGCGGCGAGCGAAGGACCACAGCACGTGCCGCCTCTGAACCCGCCGCTGCGTCGATCCAATCGACCTCGCCTCGTGGTGTCATGACGGCGCGGACCCGCCGGTCCCCGAGCCGCAGCACGCCCGCAATCATGCGGTGCTCGACGCCTTCGATCCCGCCAGTCCGCTCGGCGTCGGCTACGACGGCGCGCACATCGCCCTCAGTCACCCTCTCCTCGGGCTCCTCGGCGCGGCCGAGCAAGCGGAAAATGAGGTTGGCCGACACGTCGAGCAGCCATGCCGTCGGAGCGGCAACGCGCGTCAGGCCGGACATGAACGGGGCAACGGCGCAAGCGACCCCCTCCGCGTTCCGCAACGCGAGGCGCTTGGGGACGAGTTCGCCGACCACGATAGAGAGGTAGGTAACCAGTGCCACCACGGCTCCGAACCCGACCGGATCGGCGACCGCGGTCGGCCACCCAAGCCCCGCAAGCCACGCGGCCAGTCGCCCACCGAGGGCGGCGCCGGAGAAGGCGCCTGCAAGAATGCCGACGAGTGTGATGCCGATCTGGACGGTGGACAGGAAGCGGCCCGGATCGGTGGCGAGGGCTAGTGCGGCACGTGCGCCCGGGTGACCGGCCGCAGCCATGGTGCGCAAGCGGGATCGCCGGGCAGAGACCACGGCGAGTTCCGAGAGCGCAAATACGCCGTTCAGCAGGACGAGCACGAGTACGATGGCAAGTTCGAGCAGGATGTTCCTCCGTCAGGTGATAGCGGGCAAAGGTCCTGTACGTTCCGCCGCACCACCGCGGTGGATCAGGGAACCGACCCGACTCGCAGGCACTCGCTGGCTGGTGGGCCGTTTCCGGCGACACCAATGGCGTCATCGTCGGCGGCCACGGCAGGCTCGCTGAGCGCCGCCCGTAGGGTCGCGGGGTCGAACCGACATTTCATTGCACGATGCCAGGGAGGCCGAGCCCACGGTCGCAGAAATGGTTCGAGAACAACTCGAACGACCAGTTCGACAAGGAAACTGCGCTTGCAACGGAGGGCCGGGATCACCCCGACCCTCGGCAACCACCCCCAAATCCGCGGCGCTATGGGGATCGTCAAAAGCACCCGGAGGTCCGCATGCCAAGCCCGTCCACCATCCCCGAGAGCGTTCGCAACCTGCTCGGCTATCGGTGGCGCGAGGGCGACAACACCTTCGAGAGGGTGTTCCGTTCCGATCCGGATCGGCAGCCTAGCCACTACCACATCCGCACCGGTCAGATGGTCGAGACGGACGCGGACACGCTCTCGCATGCCGAGGTTAAGGCACTGGTCGAGGAGGGCGTGTTCGGCAATCTCGCTGCCATCCATCCCCGAGGCGTGTCGATCAACAAACACGCTCAGCACGCTCTCACGGATTTCCTCGGTGAGGTGTACAGGGCGTGGCGGACCTATCAGGAGCGGCTGGCCGAAATCGCGCGCGTCAGTCCGCCGGTCAAGTAGCGGGCTGGCTCACCAGCCCCAGTCAGGCTTTGACAGCGGGGCACCTTGGTCGGGGCGGCCGAGGAGTATGCCCGGTAACGGTGCGGCGCCGTAGCGGCACCAGTTCAGGCGCGCGCTGGCTTCGGCGTCAGCGGACCAGTTTCGGTTCTAGCCGGACACGGTGTCGTTCCCCTGTCGTGATCCAGCCCCGGGCGCGGATCACGTCGTTGCTCTCCACCGGCCTGCGGCCCGACCCGAGTGACCACGTGATGTGATAGGTGGAGCCGTCCGGCCGCCGCGTGGTGCCGCCGATCTCGACGACGAGCGCCTGCGCACCCGCGCCGTCATCCGCCACGCCCACGACGAAACCTTCGGTCTCGGTCGGGAGCAGGAAGTTCTGCGAAACCCCGGCCCTGAGTGTGACGTGGTGGGCCACCACCTGCGAGTAGGCTGGCGGGAACACCGCCATGAGAGCTTCCCGGTCCTCCGGGTGAAGCAGCCAACCCGCGACGTGTCCGGCCATCTCTCAACCTCTGCCGTACTCAAATGCCTCAACGCCCGACGGGGGCGATGGTGCGGGGCGGGACCCTTGGTCTGGACCACCTCTGAACCGTGCGTCCGGGCTGCGGGCATCAACCTCGTTGACCATTGCTCGGACGGGGGCGCCGCGTTCCCGCGTCGGCCAGACGAGAAGAATGGGGAGGACGGCTGTGTTTGTTGTCATCCGACGGTATGCGGCCCGGGCAGAAGCAAACACAGTAGCCCGGCGCGTCGGTGAGGGGCTGGTGCCGGTCCTGCGGACCTGCCGGGGTTCCGGGCCTACTACGCCTTCGTCGGCGAGGACCATCGCCCGGTTTCGGTCAGCATCGTCGCCAGTCGCACGGACGCCGTGCTCGCCAATAGGCGAGTGCGTGATTGAGTCGCGGTAAACATGGCCGACCTGATCCCCGACCCTCCTGATGTCACCATGGGCGAGTTGTTGGTCGATGCGGCGACCTTCGGCGACGAAGCCGAGGGTGGGCAGGGTGGAGCGTTCGATACCGAGTGGGTGGACGGCGGCGTCTGACGAAAGAGTACACGGCACTTCCCAAGGAGGTGCGCTGGGCGGCGTGAGCGGAGGTTCGCTGTAAGGACGATAATACCGAGCGACCGGTCGAGATCGTGGTGGAGTTAAGGATCGGCGGCGGGCGACGGTAGGACATCGTGCAGCGGCCCGCCTCGCGTGCGGTATCCTCGTGCTGGTTACGCCTGCCTATAAGGGTTCACCACCGAAGCAGTCCTCGCCCTCGTTGGCCCGGGTCGCTTCATGGCCCGCCGAGTTCCCATGCGCATGCTGTAGAGGGCACGCGGACGGCTCGGGGGCCGCGTTCTTACTTGATTTGCGGTCGAGATGGCGCCGCTCCATCATGAATTGCTGGGGAAGGTAGCAGGGGAGTCACATGCTGTCCCGGGCCATCTCCTTGGCTTGCCTCGGCGGGGCCGTCGTCCTCGCGTCCGCATCGGCCGACGCGGCCGGACGGCCGAGCAAAGCGGCCCGCATGATAGATGTAGCGGCGGCCCACGCCGCGGAGGCCAACCACCCCGTGATGGACCTTCCGCCCGGCCTGCGACGGCAAGTGCTCTGCACCGCGCTGAACGTTTACCACGAGGCGCGCGGCTCCACTCGGCACGACCAGATCAGCGTCGCGCTCGTGACCCGGAACCGGGCGCTCCACGAGCAGCGCTCGTACTGCTCCGTAGTCTGGGAGCGGGCGCAGTTCTCGTGGACCCGCTACAAGGTCCAGCGCCTCATCCCGCGCGACGACGCGGCGTGGGACCGCGCGCTCACGCGGGCGATGGCCGTGGTCGCCAACCCCAGCCCGACGGACATCACGCGCGGCGCCCGCCACTTCTACAACCCGCGCTCGGTCCGCCCGCGTTGGGCGCGTCCGGGCAAGGTCGTCACCGCCCGCCGGATCGGCCAGCACCGCTACGTACGGCTGCGGGATGCCCGCTGGTACAAGTGATCCGACACTGATCCGCTTCCCGACTCACACCAGTCCGGCGAAGGTAAGGGCAGACAGGGCCGCGCCACCGATCCCCAAAGCCCCGGCCACCCAGGCAAGCGCTACAATGCCGGTGATGATTCCCGCCGATGCCAGCACAATCCCGACTTGCAGCAGGGCAGAGGCGGTGTCGTAGCGGCCGTCGTCGTGCATGGCCCTGTCGCGCTCCGCCTCCGCCGCTTTGGCCCGCTCCATCAGTTCGCGCCGTCCCTCGCCCGTCTCGGGCTCGCTCTCCCAGCGGGCCATCGTGGCGCGCCACCTCTGGACCTGCTGCTCAAGAGCGGTGCGTGCCGCCGGGTCGGAAATCCGGGTAGCATCGAAGGTCGCGCGATCGGCCTCGGCCGCGAGGACGGTCTGGCGGATGGTCCGAGCCTGGAAGAAGGCCCAGAGGTTCGCCGACGCGACGTTCTTCATCTGCGCTTCGGTTTTCGCATCGTCTCCCGCCACCTCGGTCAGAGCCAGAGCGAGCGCAAGGGCAGCGATCAACAGCGCCACGCGCCTGTTCTCCGTTGCCCTCTCGGCGGCCTCTACGGCCGGGTTGTCCGACATGTTGTTCCCCTTTGGCGAAACGCTAATTTGGTCCGGCGATCCTGCCGGTGGAGGTGACGGCCGACCAGACGGCGGTGAACTGCCAAAAGAAACGCCATAGGGAGCATCGCGCGACGCCTAATATAACGCCGTCGGCCGCACTTTCAGCGGGTCGAGCGCCCCGCAGCGGCGTGCCTTGGTGCAGGTGATGGGTAAGCGTCCGGTGACGCGGCGATCGACCGTCAGGTTGCCGCGGCGTCTGCGTCGCTTGGCAGGTTCCATGGCAGAAGCTCGGCGACACGGCTGACGGGATGGTCGGCG
>NZ_SMSJ01000160.1 GCF_004355005.1 Dankookia rubra | reverse complement strand
CAAGGCCGGCGGCCGTGTGCCGCCTCTCGTAGGCCGGACACATGCACGCCGCCGACCCGACGTCAGAAGCTCCAGATTCGCTCTTGCACCGCGGAGGCCATCCACACATGCAAGCTCAACGGCCTCGACCCGCAGCGCTATTTCACCGACCTGCTTACCCGCCTCGTCAACGGCTGGCCCAATGACCGCATCGACGAGCTGATGTCCTGGCACTGGGCCGATCCGAAGACGCCCTCAGCCTCACCCGAAGGCGGCAAGGGTCCTTAGACGCCGCTTACGGCTAGACGCTTATGGCTGATGACTTTGGGCTGAGAATTGCGCTGCTCTAATGGGCATCATGCGCAGCTCCGCCGCGCTATCTACCGACCCGCGCAGTATGGAAAGAAGGAGCGGCACAATGCGCAATCCCACCCGCCAGCCCCCGTTCAGCACCTATTGGGACCGCGTGAACGAAGCTTTGCGTACCGCCGGGGAACCGACCGCGCAGCGCGTCGAGGCCGAAACGCCTTATGAGACCGGCCAGCCCGCCGAGGACGCGGCCAGCGTCATTATCGACCAGCGGCGGCACCACGCGGCCGAGGAAGATCGCGCCGATCAGGTCTACTGGGAGGGCCATTAAGCATCCATAAGGTGTGTGCGAGAAGTGCTGCGTGAGCTGTAGCTGGGCCGATCTCAAAATGGCACCGCCAGGGTTGGGTTAGCACCCATCGCCTACGTTCCAGCCCTTCTAAGGTGACCAAGTGTCGGATGGCTCAGGAGAGGGCGGAGGAGCCCTGGATTGGCGCCGTCCTGATCCTATCCACAGGGTGCGACCGTGCCTCTCTCCGGGCTGCGTGACTCTCGCAGTCGCCGATCACGCTTCTTCCCAAGCGGTATTCACTTCGAACAGCCAGCGGTCAAGGTCCAGGTCCGAGCAGCCCCCGCAGCATGCCCCCGAGCGCCTTGTTCAGAGTGCCGCTCATTTTTCCCGTTATGCCTCCTTGGGGCGGCTGGAAGCGGGTTGCGTTCTGTGGACCGTAGACGATGCTCGTTGCCTCGGCACGGGCCCTGCGACCCTCCTCCTCGGCGCGCAGCGGCACACCGTCAGTTGTCAGACAGACGCGTACCGAGCGGCGCCCCGGCGATCTTGCCGGCGGCTCCAGCCGCCAGACGGTGCAGGGCAGGCCGGCGACACGGCTCGTCCCCTCGCGGTGTGCGCGGGCGCCAGCGAGTGCGCGCTCACCCGCCTGGGCTCGGACCGCGAGCTGCGGCAGGTCGATCACGAGACCGGTGCGATCGTCCGCGGCAAACGCGCGACCAGCGCGCAGGTCCACCACCACCCATGCGCCGGGCGGCAAGGGTATCCCCCCAAAGGATGCAGGTGTACCGGCAGGCAGGTCGGCCCGCAGCGCGCGCAGCTCGGCCGACCACGCCAAGCGCGCGTTTGTAGGCTGTTTGTCATTCTCTACGCGGTAGGTGACGGCCACGTCTCGGGTTGGCGAGAAAGGCGGCCGTTCCTGCGCCGCCGCAGCAAGGGCGGCGAAGCTGGTCGCGGCCAGGATGGCGACAGGCCCAGCACGACGCCAAGAGGTCCGCATGCCCACGTCCGTCTACCCGGCGCCAGAGCTTCGTGAGGCCACTCGCTCGCGTCTAATCATCCGTGACCTCCCCGCGAGCGGCCTGCAGGCCTTCTGATCTATTCCTGTTGAGCGTGGCCTGCGAGGAGCAGCAAAAGGTAGACGATGCACAGCGCCGAGCTCCGTTCAGCCCGCGTCGGCGAGGGCGCGTAGCAAAGCCCCATGCTAGGGCCATCACTCGGCCGTTGCCGGCACATACACCGCGAAGACCTTGCCGGCGCCATTGATGCAGACATGCCGGCGACCGTCACCTGACAGCCGGACGCGGCCGTTGCCGTGCAGGATGAAGGCTGACACCTGACTGGCCTCATACGGCACCATCGGGTGCATGCCAGGGGCAATCGTCACCTCATAGCCACGCATAACCTTGCGTACGAGCCTATCAGCCAGTGGCGCGCAAGCCTGCGAAGGCCCGCGCTGAATGTCATACGTCCATACTGTCGGCGCAATGGGCAGAGTGCTTCCAAAGACCGCAGCCGGCTCCATGAACAGTGACATGACCAAGCCGAACACGAAGCTCCCCACCACCAGAGCAAAGGCACGCGTCGCTATCATGGCCTATACGCCCCCAGGCGGCAGATGGAGCTAAAACCATCCAGGCATGACGTTGTTTCACAGATGCCCCGCACTAACGCGAGCGGCGTCTCACACTCCATAAGCCTCCGACGGCGCCGGAAGCGCGGCGTATTCCGCGTCCAACGCCCCCCCACTCGACCGGAGCGAGCAATGTCGGACCGGGAAGCGCTGCGCCGAAATCGAATTAATAGGCAGGCAAACCGAAAAAGCGGGTTAGTCCTCTGACTCACGTGTTGGCAAACGTGGGACCAACCCTCACTCCCCCTCCCGCCTCATTTCAAGCCAATAATTTTCGGCATGAGTACGCCAGCCTTTGACACGGTATTGGCAAAGTTCTGCATCCGCCGGCAACGTAATGAAACGAGGGTGCCGCTCATTTTCGTCGGCTTCATGGCCGCAGTCAGCGTCGGCCAATGAAAGTCGGGGGTCAGCCGCCGCCAGCCTCAACCCTGAGCGAACGTTTGGAGCGCACGCCCAGGTACCATTTTTGCAGCCGACGCCGCTTAAGCGTCGGCCGTTGCCGTGACCATTAGATTTCGAATTCCTGCCGGTAGCGCTGGAAGCATGCAGCGCCGCATTCCAGGCGCATCAATGCCCCTTCCGCGATCGCCGGCGCGAGTACAGGATTAGACGCTACCAGCGGGTGTATGGCCTCACTGTTCCAAGCGGCCGAGTGCTTCACGTCCAAGATCGCGTGCAGGTCGAAGTAGTGACGGTCACCCGACAGCACGCCCAGCCGTTTCAGCCCCTTGCCCACCAGCGCCGCACGGGCCGGCGCCGTCTGCTCAATCACGCCCAGCGCCCCCACGGAATGGTAGGCATAGCGACGGTTCGCCGCGAGGCCGGCCATGACGTTGGCCAGGGCAAGCGCCTCCCAGACCGTGGTTTCCACTCTCGGCTCGAGCCCGAGGTGTTCCGCCAGCGCCTCCAGCAACGGGCCGTGCATGCCCTTCGGGTTGCCGCGGCCCATCTCGTCCCAGTAATTGCGGGCGATCTCCAGCTTCGGCCGCACCGGCAGCTTGACCTGGGTCAGGGCCGAGAGATCCTCGAACCCCGCTTCGCCGGCGATCTCTTGGGTCAGGAACCAACGCATCTGCTCCATGGTCGCGGTCTTGGCGAGCCAGGGGAACAGCGGGTCATGCTGGCCGGGACCGTCCTTCTCCAGCGCCTCGAACCAGCGCACGAATTTGTCCGCGTCACGCGGTGCCTCGGCGGCACGGGCCGACACGGCGGCGCGACGCTCCTCCAAGAACGCGCCCTCCTCGCGCAGCCCTTCCGCCATGCGGTCGATGCCCGATCTCCAGTCCACCATCGGCAGTGCCGGGTCGAACCGCTCGCGGTTAAAGGCGGCGAGGTTGCGTTGCAGCGCGGTTTCGGCCGTGATCAGGCCGTCGCTGTTGAAGAAGCCGTCTGGCATGTCGTTCCTATCTGTCCTGATCGACCGTGAGCACCACTGCGGCGATTCGATCGGCGTGGCGGTACGCCTCGGCCTCGAGCTCCTCGCCGAAGACGTCCGGGTCCATCTCGCGGTACGCCCAGCGCGCCCCGCTCCGCGAAAGTCGATCCGCCGCGGCGGCCCGGAAGGGGTCCTCACCGTTCACGACGGCGGCACCGGTGTAGAGCACCAGGGTACCCCCAAGAGAAAGCCGCTCCAGGGCGGTGTCCAGGATGGCGAGTGACAGATCCGCCCCCAACGGCCCACCGCCGTGCCGGTAGGCGCGCTGGGCAGGATCGACGAGGTAAGGCGGGTTCGCCACTATGAGGTCGAAACTTCCCTCCAAGCTCGTAAGCAAGTCGCTGCGGCGTGCCTCGGCCTTTGTGACGCCGGCAAGCTGGACGTTGACGCGGGCTAGGCGAAGCGCTGCCTCGTTAATGTCCACCATGAATACTTCGGCGTCGGGCAGGACCTTTGCCGCGACGATGCCTCCCGGACCGGCACCGCAACCGATGTCCACCACGCGGCAGACCGGCCGGTCACGCTCCCGCAACGCACGGCGAATGGCGTTCGCGAAACGGTACGTGTCTGGGCCGAAGAACACGGAATCCGCATCCGTGGTCGGAAAGGCGGAATGAAAGAAGAGTTCCCCGTCCAGGGTCGAAACGCGGACCAAGCTACGGCAATATCTGCTGTCCCGGACCAGCACACCTCCCTGCTCCATGATGTCGAGCATCGGGGATGGCAGGAGGCTGGGTCGAAAAGGCCGGCTCCAGCCGAAGACGTCGGCTAGACACTGCGCCTCGGCGTTTTCGGGACGGACATTGACCCGCGCATGGGTATTGGGTGTGACCGTGGTGAAATGATAGCCGGCGTCACGCAAGGCGTGGCCTAGGGCCAGCAGGGCATCCGCGGAAACCGGGGAGGGGTGTGCAGTGAACATAGAACTTGATACGCTGCTTGAAACCCGCCGGTTGCAGCGACAAGACGCTTTCCTGGGACCGCTGCGGTCTTGAAGCATGAGTTGATTGCCGGCCGGCCGAGCCGCTCAAACTCCGCTCTCCACCCAACTCGGTCAGCCAGGGTTGGAGCGCTTTGTCCGATTCCGGGAACTCGACCGCGACAAGCTGATGACCAAGATGAGCGCGGAGCGAACATCTGCACCGTAATAATATAGAGTCGTTAACCAACCGTCTCATTGTTAGGGCTAAGGTGCTGCGGGCTGACTGGCGATTGTGCAAAAACGGCCGGGCACAGATGTTGTCAGGATGCGCGCGATCGCCGCTTCCCGCGCGTTAGGTGAGGGCTGCCACAATCGCGGTCGGAAGCGGGTTTCCGACGCGCCGGCACCAATCCCGCGCCACGCTGCGGCCGGCCCCAAACCGTCCCACCCTACCTGGCGCGCGCCAGTTGCTAGTGACCGTACCGGCCGCCGCCGATCACTCGGGATAGCTCGCAGGCTCCCTCGGCTCCGGCCGGTTGAACAGGATGAAGGCCAGTGGATTGCCGGGCTCGGACATGGCGTCGCTGCGCAGCCCCGTGATCTCCCCGGTCACGCCACTCGCATATTCCGCAACCACCTCGCCGAAGCTGTTGCGCTGAATAGCGACCTTCTGCCCCGCCTCGACCCGGTCATTGAGCTTGGCGAGGAACTCCACAAGCCCGCCAGCCGTGGCCAGGATCGGGAAGGCAGAGTTACCGACATAGACGCGCACGTCTTTTGCCGTGCGTCCCATCGGTCCGGCCAGGATGCCGTGGTGCTTGAGGACGTTCATCGTGCCTTCGACAAACAGCGCGATCATTCCCGGATCGAGGACGCGCGCAGCGCCGATCTCTGGTGTGAAGGATGGGATGCCCACTTCCATGAAGGCGTTGTGCAGCACACCCGGATAGACTGGATTGTCATAGATCTGGCCGACGGGATACAGCTCCAGCATGGCCCGAACGGCCGGCACGCCCATTTCGCCTATATTGAACGCCGTGACCTCGAAGCCGGTCGTCCCCGTGTGGAAGTCGATCGCGTAGTCGGCGTTGGGGCGCAGCAGGCGATTGAACACCAGGCCCGCGTGTCGGCTGGCCGCTGTGACGCCGTTCTCGTTGCCCGGCCATTCCCGATTCATGTCGATCAGATCGACGCCCCGGCCTGAACTGGGCCAACGACGCTGCATGCTCTCCAAAGCCGGGCGGGACACGTCCGTGACCGCCATCACGGTGCCCGACATCGCAACCGGGTCGAGCTGGTTCATCACGGTCTGGACGGCATGGATCGAACTCATCTCATCGCCATGCACGCCGCTCACGAGCATGACGCGCTTGCCCGGCCTCGCCCCGCGAGCGACCTTCACGGACACGTGCCAGTGCTGCCCGGTGGGCGTCGCTACGCCCCGGAAATACAGGAGGTGCTTTCGGCCAGGCTCCAGGTCGTCCACGTCCAGCGCAGTGACGACCCTTTTCCCGTCGATCATGTCGCCAGTGTAGGTGGTTCGCGCGGGGGAAGCCGCCGGTGGCGTTGCCCCGCCTTGCGCACTGGCCGGGCTGGTGCCCAAGACCAGGGCTGTGGAAGTGCCGACCGCCTTGGCCGATGCGATCATGAAATCGCGCCGGGCGACGCTGTCCATATCGAGATCCTTCCTGACGTCTTCGGGCATGTTCACGTTCCTTCGCCGCGGACCAGACATACTGGTCGTCGCCGCAGGGTGGCGGTAGGGCAGGGGACATGCGTGACCCTACCCGACAGGCCGAACGACTGATGGCCATTCGTCTGCGCTACACGATCAACAGCCACCTGGAAGATCGCGGCATCACCACGCCGGCGGCGGTCGGTGCGGCGATTGGCCTGCCGGCGGCCGAGGCTGCCGGCCTGCTGCGCCGCCGGCAATGGCGGGCTGGCGACCTGGCCGCCCTGCAGGCGGTGGCCGAGCGGCTTGGGCTAAAGGTCGTGCCACCGGACACCGACCACCTTTGGCAGCAGAACCGGTGAGCGCGCGCCTGCATGTCGTGAGCCGCGCTTCACCTCTGATAACTGCCTAGACCGCGTGTTAGGCGAGGGAGATCCACAATCGCGGTCGAAAGCCGCCAAGTGGTTAGAAGCACGTCGGCTTCCTGTGCTCTTCCGGTCTATGACCTCGGGCGCGATGGTCTCAAAACCACGCCCGCGCACCTGCGACGGAGCCGCACCTCGCGGTCGGAACGAAAACCTCGGCATCATCCTCTTGATGCCGAGGAGAACAGACCATGATAGCTGCGATGAGTGATGACGCACTGACGCAGGTGCTGCACAAGACGATCCTGGCCTTGGTCAGGCGTGACGACGTGGATCTCACCAGCCGCCAGCTTGGCGTTTTCCTGACCGTCTATCTGACCGCTGGCCCGCCTACGGTGCGCGGCTTGGCAGCAGGGCTCAACGTCTCCAAGCCCGCCATCACCCGCGCTTTGGACAGGCTCGGTGAACTGAGTCTCGTCCGGCGCAAGGTGGACCCGATGGATCGCCGCAGCGTGCTTGTGCAGCAGACCCAAGCAGGAGATGCGTTTCTGGCAGACCTGCGCCACGTCATGGCGGCGGCAGACACGGAGCATCGCAGCGCGGCGGCGTGAGCACCCGCGGCGCAGCGTCAGGTACGCGCAACGCGGCTGATTGCTTTGCCATCTCGCGTCACGAAACATGACCAGTTCTGGCACGTCCGTTTAGGCGGCAATGGCACTGCCAAACGGGCAGGGAAGGGCAGGGACCCCGGGAGCCTACCGAGATGCCTATCGGCCAGCACTGAGCCGCCGGATTGCCCTGGACGTCGCACCGCTCGGCCTCACCGATGACTCGTGAAGCATTCTGTCCTGATTCAACCATTGCGTGCAATTTTTCTGAACCAGCACGCGTTCGTTGCAACACAGCATCGTGCTGGCGAGCGCTGATTTCGGCGTTGCCGGAGATCATCTCCCTCCCGTATTTGATCGTCTAAGTTGAGCGTTGGATCAGTTT
>NZ_SMSJ01000015.1 GCF_004355005.1 Dankookia rubra | reverse complement strand
CGGGCGGCGCTGCTGCTGCCGCCGCGCGACCGCTTCGGCCCCGGCGCGGGGGGGGCACGCTGGCGGATGGCCGAAGCCATCCTGCTGGACGCCGCAGCAACCGGCGGCGGCAGCCTGCTGCGCTCGGCCGGTGGCGGCAGCCTGCTGCTCGGCGGCTCGCCGAGCGTCGCGCGCCGGGCGGCGGCAGCGCTCGGCGGGCTGGCGGGCGATGCGCGGCCGCTGC
Organism: Dankookia rubra; assembly: GCF_004355005.1. GTDB lineage: Bacteria > Pseudomonadota > Alphaproteobacteria > Acetobacterales > Acetobacteraceae > Paracraurococcus > Paracraurococcus ruber_A. The sequence continues at coordinate 114,464 of NZ_SMSJ01000015.1, read as the reverse complement.
CGGTCTGGCACCTGCCGGGCGATGCCGATGCGGTGCTGGCCTGGGCCGCCGCCAACCACCCGGCACCGGCGCCGGCTCCGGCGCCGCCCGGCCCGCCGTCGCCGGCCGGGCTGCACCAGGCGCTGGACGCGGTCCCGGCCGAGGCGGCACTGCGGGCCGAACCGCTGGTCGCCGCGCGGGACGGCGCGCCGCGCGGCATGCGGCTGCGGCTGGACGAGGCGGCGATCGCCGCCGCGCTCGGCCCGATGGCCGCGGATCCCGACCTGTTGGCGCATGCGTCGGAGCGGATGGCGGCGCGGCTGTTGCCCGGGCTCGGCGCCTGGGCGCGCGACCTGCCCGGGCTGCGGCTGATCCCGGTGGCGCGGGACCGCCTGCCAGGCCCGGCCGCGGCGCCCGGCGCGCATGCCGTGCTGCCCCTGGCGCTGGCCGCCGATCCCGGCTTCCCGGAGCTCCGCCGCCGCTTGGCCGAGCGCCGCTGGTCCCTGGCAATGGATGGCCTGGAGGCGGCGACGCTCGGCCTGCTCGAGCCCCGGCACCTGCCCGCCGACCTGCTGCTGCTGCGCTGGTCGCCGGCCCTGGCGGCACCCGGCCCCCTGGCCGCCCGGCTGGCCGCCATCGACCCCGCCCGGCTGCTGCTGGTCGGGGCCGAGAACGCCGCGGCGCGGGATTTCGCCCGGTCGGCCGGGCTGCTGCTGGCCCGCCGGGCCTGATGCGGCCCGCAACCACCCCCCTCGGCCCCGTGCCCTTCGGCCTCGCCGCCCTGGCCGAGGGCCAGCCGGCGGCGGCCGATGCCCTGGCCCTGGCCCAGATGGTGCGGGAGGCGGTGGCGGCCGAGGTGCCGCGCCAGGCGTTGCATCTGCGGCTTTCGCGCCTTGCCCCGCGGCTGCGCCGCGGCCACCACCGCCGCCTGTTGCGGGAGGCGCTGGAGCCCGCGCTCCGCCCGGTCCGCAGCCGGTTGTTCGAGCTGCCGAACGGCGACCTGGTCGCGGTCACCCCGCCCGGCGGCCGCCACCTGCGGGAGGCCGAGGCGGTGCTGGCCATCCTGCTCGGCGAGGAGGCGGCGGAGGCGCCGCTGCATGCCGTGCTGGACCTGCCGCGGGATGCCGCGGCGCTGCTGGCGGCGGTCGAGGATTCGCTCGGGCCGCCGCCGGCACCAAGGCCGCGCCCGGCGCCCGGCGCGGGCTTCGGGCCGGGCGACCTGGCGGCGCTGGAAGCCGCGTTGCGCGGTGCCGGCCTGGCCCGCTTCCTGCGCCGCCACCCGGTCTGCCGGCTGGAGCGGGGCGGCGAGGGGCCTGCCCTGGAATGGGATGAATGGCGGCTCGCCTGGCCGGAACTGCGGGCGGAGACGGCGCCGGCGCTCGACCCCGGCGCGGCGCCCTGGCTGGCGCGCCGGCTGCGCCGGCTGCTCGACCGCCGCCTGCTGGCCGAGCTGTCCCGGCCGGAGGAAGCGCGGCGGCGCGGGCCGCTCGGCCTGGTCCTGTCGGCGGCGAGCCTGGCGGAGGCGGAGTTCCTCCGGCTCGACGCGCTGCTGGACGTGGCGACGCGGGCGGCGACGGTGCTGGCGCTGCCGGCCGAGGATGCGCTGGCGGCGCCGGAGGATTTCGCCTTCGCCCGCGACTTCGCCCGGGCCCGCGGCTACCGGCTGGCGCTGGACCTGCCGGGGCCGGAGCTGCTGGCCGCCTGCCCGCCGGACCGGATGGGGGTGGACCTGCTGCGGCTGCCCTGGTCGCCGGACCTCGCCGCGCTGGGGCCGGCGCTGCCGCAGGGACGGGTGGTGCTGACCGGCGCCGACCGCGCGGCCGCCATCGGCTGGGGCTGGGAGGCGGGGGTGGCGCTCTTCGAGGGAAGGCTGCTGCGGCCGCGCTGACCCGGACCCGCCGCCGATTGCCGCTTGGCGCGGCGCCGCTCCGCCCGCATATGGCGGCCGATGGACAGAGACGCCGATGCGACGCCCGCGATCCTCGCCGAGGGGCTGACCAAGCGCTACCCCGGCGGCACGGCGGCGGCGGTGGAGGGCCTGTCCTTCCGCATGCCGCGCGGCGCCACCTGGGGGCTCCTGGGCGGCAACGGGGCGGGCAAGACCACCACCATCGCCATGCTGCTGGGGCTGCTGGTGCCGAGCGGCGGGCGGATCGCCTGCCTCGGCCACGACATGGCGCGCGACCGCTTCGCCGCGCTGGCGCGGATGAACTTCTCCTCCCCCTACATCGCCCTGCCGTCGCGGATCTCGGTGGCGGAGAACCTCCGGGTCTATGCGCACCTGTATGACGTGCCGCAGGCCGGGCGGCGGATCGCCGAACTGGCGGCGCAATTGCAGCTGACCGACCTGCTGGACCGGCCGGCCGGGCAGCTCTCGGCCGGGCAGAAGACCCGCGTCGCGCTGGCCAAAGCGCTGATCAACCGCCCTGCGCTGCTGCTGCTGGACGAGCCGACCGCGAGCCTCGACCCCGACACCGGCGACTGGGTGCGGTCCTGGCTGGAGCGCTACCGGGCCGAGAGCGGCTGCGCGATCCTGCTGGCCAGCCACAACATGGCCGAGGTCGAGCGGCTCTGCGGCCACGTGCTGATGATGAAGCAGGGAAGGGTGGTGGACCAGGGCAGCCCGGCGGACCTGCTGGCGCGATACGGCCGCGACGACCTGGAGGAGGTCTTCCTCGACATCGCCCGGGGCCGGGGGCGCGAGGAGATCCCGGCATGACCGGTGACACGTCGCGCCGTTCCGCCGCGGCGGCCGCGCTCCGCCGCGTCTGGGGCCTGGTCTACCGGCACCTAGCGCTGTTCCGTCGGTCCTGGCCGCGGCTGCTGGAGCTGATGTACTGGCCGATCCTGCAGATGGTCGTCTGGGGCTTCGTCACCGCCTATCTCGCGGGCGTGCAGAACGACACCGCCGGCATCGCCGCCGGGATGCTGCTGGGCGGCGTCCTGCTCTGGGAAGTGACGTTGCGGAGCCAGATGGGCTTCTCGATCTCCTTCCTCGAGGAGATCTGGTCGCGCAACCTCGGCCATGTCTTCGTCAGCCCGCTCAGGCCGCGGGAGCTGGTCGCCGGGCTGATGGCGATGAGCGTAATCCGGGTGCTGATCGGCGTCTCCCCCGCGGTGCTGCTGGCCTGGCTGCTCTACCATTTCGGGCTCTTCTCGATGGGCCCTGTGGTGGTCGCCTTCTTCGCCGCGCTGCTGGTGATGGGCTGGGCCGTGGCACTCGGCGTCACCTCGCTCATCCTCCGCTACGGCGCCGGGGCGGAGGCTTTGGCCTGGTCCGTGCTGTTCGGGCTGACGCCCTTCTCGGCGGTGTTCTACCCGGTCTCGGTCCTGCCGGCCTGGCTGCACCCGGTGGCGTACTCCCTGCCCTCGGCGCATGTCTTCGAGGGCATGCGGGCGGCGCTGCTGGACGGCACCATCGCCTGGGGGCATCTCGGCGCCGCCTTCGCACTGGATGCCTTCTGGATGGTGGTGATGGCCGGGGTCTTCATGCGGCAGTTCGAGGATGCGCGGGTGCGCGGGGCGCTGCTGAACATCGGCGAATAGACGCGAAGGCGGTGGCGATTCGCCTCGCCGTCTGGTAGCGGGCGGGCATGGCCGATCCCGCATCCGCTCCCGCCTCCCGCTGGCGGGACCGGCGCTTCCTCCTCATGCTCGTGCTCGGCTTCTCCGCCGGCGTGCCGCTGCCGCTGGTCGCCGGGCAGGTGCTGCGGCAATGGTTCGCCGAGAGCGACCTGTCGCTCTCGGCCATCGGCCTGACCGCGCTGATCGGCCTGGCCTATGCCTACAAGTTCCTCTGGTCGCCGGCGCTGGATGCGCTGCGGCCGCCGGTGCTGGGGCAGCGCCGCGGCTGGCTGCTGACCATCCAGCTCGCGCTGGTCGTCAGCATCGCCGCGGTCGGGCTGACCCATCCGCGCATCGACCCGATGACGACGGCGCTGCTGGCCTCGCTGGTGGCCTTCCTCTCGGCCAGCCAGGACATCGTTGTCGATGCCTACCGCATCGAGGTGCTGGGCGAGGACGACGCCGCGCAGGCCTACGGCCTTGCCGCCTATGTCTGGGGCTATCGCATGGCGCTGCTGGCCAGCGGCGCCGGGACCCTGCTGCTGGCCGGGCCCTTCGGCTGGTCCGGCGCCTACCTCTACGGCGCGGCGCTGATCCTGCCCGGCCTCGCCGCGACCCTGCTGGGGCCGGAGCCGGCGCGCGTCGTCCGCGCCGCGGCGGGCTGGCGGGCGCGGCTGCGCGCCTCGGTGCTGGACCCCTTTCTCGACTTCACCCGCCGGCCGCTCTGGCTCGGCATCCTGCTCTTCATCGCCCTGTTCAAGCTGGGCGAGGCGCTGGCCGGCATCATGACCACGCCCTTTTACCGCTCGCTCGGCTTCACGCGGGACGACGTGGCGACGGTCGCCACCGTCTTCGGGATGTTCGCCACGCTCGGCGGCGCGCTGGCCGGCAGCTGGCTGGTCGGGCTGATCGGCGTCAGGCGGGCGCTGGTCGCGACCGGCCTGGGCCAGATGCTGTCGAACCTGATGTACGTGGCCCTGGCGAATGCCGGGCATTCCATGCCGATGCTCTGGGCCCAGGTCGGGGTGGAGAACTTCACCGACGGGCTGGCGGACGCCGCCTTCCTCACCTGGCTCTCGGCGCTGACCAGCCGCAGCTTCACCGCGACGCAATATGCGTTGCTGTCCTCGCTGGCGGCCTTCCCGCTGCGGACGCTCGGCGCCAGTTCCGGCTGGCTGGCCGAGGCGCTGGGCTGGCCGGGCTTCTTCCTGCTGACCACGGCGGCGGCGCTGCCAGCCATGGGGATCATGCTCTACCTGTTGTGGCGGCTGCCTGCGGAGCGGCGGTAGGAAGCAGGGCCGGGGAGACGGTATTCTCCCGGTCGACGCCGTCGGCGTCCGGCCCCTGGGCTTTTTCCTGACTGACCATGTGGGAATGACCATCAAGCGGCGATGCGCCGGAGCATCATTTGCGACATGGCTGCCTGGATCATGGCTTCCCCTGTTTCCGGCAGCCGTTCGTGGTCACGTCCTAGCAACGAATTGGGTCGTCGGCTTCGTGCAGATCAGCGACTGCCGTATCCGCTGCGCCGCCGCGCCGAACACCGACACGCCCGGCACGCTGCGCGAGGCGATCGGCCTCGTCGCCGTGCAGAAGCGGCAAGGTGCCGCGCTGATACTGCACACCGGCGACGTCAGCCAGCTTCCAAAGCCTGCGCAGGTCGACACCGCGCAGCAGATCATCCGCGAGGTCGGGCTCGACGCGCATCACGTCCCGGGCGAGCACGACGTGCTCATCGATGACCGTGCCGAGTTCTTCCAGCGCTTCACCCCGGGCGCGCCGCGCGGCTGGTACAGCTTCGGCCAGCAGGGCGCGCGTTTCATCGGCCTCAACAACGTGCAGGACCTCAAGGCGGGTGGTCTCGGCAACCTCGGCGCCGAGCAACTGGCCTGGCTGGAGCGCGACCCGGCCGGCCGCGCGGCGAGCCAGCCGATCGTGGTCTTTGCCCATGTGCCGCTCTGGCTGGTCAGCGCGGAATGGGGCTGGGGCACCGATGACGGCGCCCAGGCCCTGGGTTTCCTGCGTCGCTTCGACCCGGTGACGGTACTGAACGGGCATATCCACCAAGTCATGCAAAAGGTGGAGGGCAACCTGGCCTTCCACACCGCCTTCCCGCAGCCGGCGCTGGGGACTGCCCCGTCGCCTGGGCCGATCCGCGACCTGCCCGCCGGGCGGTTGCGCGCGACCCTCGGCGTGACGCGGATCGCCCGCGTCGAGGGACGCGCAGGCCTGGCCATCGCCGACACCCCGCTCGGCGCCTGACGCCGGCATCGCGGAGAGCCGAAATGCAACGACGCATCCTCCTCGCCGTCCTTGGTGGCGCCTCCAGCCTGGCTGTGACCGGCGCGCGTGCCGCCGGCGAGGCGCTGGTCACCATCGACAACTTCGCCTTCGCGCCCGCGGAACTCACGATATCGACGGGCAGCTGCGTCACCTGGATCATCGGGACGACATCCCGCACACGGTCATGGGAAGCGACGCGCCGCGCCTGATCCGCTCGCCGCCGCTCGACACCGGCGACAGCTTCGCCTTCGTTTTCCTGCAGCCCGGCACCTATCGCTGCTTCTGCTCCCTGCATCCGCACATGCAGGGCATGGTGGTGGTGCGATGAGTGCCGGCGGCAATCCTGGCTTTTCCGCCCCGATGCGGACGATGCACTGGGCGACCGTTGCGCTGCTGCTCGGCACCTATGCCCTCGCCTGGACGATCGAGGATGCCGCGACGACGGACGGAGCCTCCACCGACCAGCATACCATGAAGCCCTGGTTCGATGGCCGGCTCGACGATGCGCCGCCGGTGAAGGACCTGAAGGAGGCGGGGCTCCCGCTCGCCGGGGGCGGCCCGACTACCTTGCCGGCCGGCCGGCCGCCGCCCTGGTCTACCAGCGCCGGCAGCATGTCATCGGCCTGTTTGTCTGGCCGGATGGCGGCCGCTTCGACCGCTCCCCGGGCGCGGGCAGCCGCCGCGGCTACAACTCGGTGCGCTGGAGCCGGGGCGGCACGACCTTCTGGGCCGCTTCCGACCGCAGCGCCGAGGAACCGGCCGATTTCGCCCGACGCTGGCAGGAAGGCTGATGAACGGGTTCGCGGTCGGCGCCTGTTGCAAGCGCCTTGAGGCCTGGCCGACCCGATGCGGCCGATCCAATCCCAGACCGACCTGCGAACCGGCTCGCGTGGGTCGCTGAGGCCGCAGCCCCGGGCGGACGGTCGGTGGTGATGATAGCAGGGTTCCCTGGACATCCTTTTCGTTCGGCAAAGTGCCTTGTCGGACCTATGGCGGCGTCAGGGCCCGAGTATTGGATGACCCGCGACAAGCCCCGCCGGCCGCGGATTGGAAGAGGCTTGCCGCAATGGCAGGGAGCCGCCAGAGTCACAGTCACCAGGTGCGGGGGAGCGGAGGTCAGGATCCAGCCGGCGACCGTGAACCTCGCTTCGAGGTCGCCCCACCTGCTGTAGCGTGAGAGCCGCCGTGCGGCAGAAGAACGCATCCCGCCAACGCAACGCCGCGGCCGCAAGGAGTGGAGGACGCGATGATCGAAGCGTCAAAAAATGGCTTTGGTCGGCGGGCCTTGTCTGCACTTCTGGCACCAGCACTGCCCGGTCCGCGCGCCGCACGCGCCCAGGCTTGGCCCGACCGACCGATCCGCTTGATTTACCCATTCGGCGGCGGCGCACCGACTGAGGTCCTTGCGCGCATGGTAGCGGAGCAGATGCGGCTTGCGCTCGGCGTACCGGTCGTCTTCGATAACCGGCCCGGCGCTGGTGGGTTGATTGCAGCAGAGGCTGTGGCGCGGGCGCCGAAGGACGGGCTGACGCTGGGTTGGCTGACCTCCAGCATCCTCACCATAAACCCGCATATTTATCCGTCCCTGCCCTACCGTCCGGAGGACTTCGCGCCGCTCAGCGTTACCTATCGTGGGCCCTTGGTCCTGGCCGCGGCGAGAACGCTGCCCGGCGGCGACCTGCGCGGCACCGTCGCCACGCTGCGGACGCAGCGCGGCCTGGCCTATGCCACGGCTGGCATTGCCACGAGCCCGCATCTGATGATGGAGATGTTCCAGAGCGAGATGGGCGTGGAACTCGTGCACCTGCCCTTCCGCGGCGAGCAGCCGATCGTGACGGAGCTACTGGCAGGGCGCGTACCGCTCTTCGCGGGCTCGCTCGCCACGTTGCTGCCGCATCTGGACAGCGGCACCTTCAGAGTCCTGGCGATCTCGACGCCGGAACGCCTGGCGGCTGCGCCCGGCATCCCGACCTTTGTCGAGCAGGGCGTATCAGGCTTCGTCTGGCGCTATTGGCACGGCATGGTCGCACCGGTCGGCACGCCGGAGCCAATGCTGCAGCGGCTGAGCGAGGTGCTGACGCCGGCCATCCGCAGCGAGGCGGTGCAGGCGCGCGCCATGGCCGACATGCAGGTGGAGCCGACGACGCGCGAGGAGTTCGCCGCTCTGATCGGGCGCGACCTCGATACCTACGGACGGCTGATCCGCAGCCGGGGCATCACGCTGAACTAACAGCATCCCTCAGATCGGCGGGATGGCGCGCTTCTTCGGCGGCATCCCGCCATGCTCGCGGCCCTCGGCCTGCCGAAGCACCTCGATAATTCGGGCGCGGGTGTCGCGCGGGTCGATCACGTCATCTAGGCCGAAGCCTTCCGCCGCACGCAGCGCACCGGTGCGGGCGCGGATACCGTCGATCAGTTCCTGCCGCCGCGCTGCCGGGTCGGGCGCCGCCGCATAGTCGCGGCGATAGGCGACATCGACCGATCCCTCGATCGACATGGCGCAGATCTCGGCATTCGGCCAGGCGAAAGCCGCATCCGCTTGCATGCTGCGGCCGCCGGCCATGGCAATATAGCCAAGCCCGTAACCCTTGCGCAGCACCACTGAGATACGCGGCACCGTTGCATGCGCCCATTCGAAAGGCAGCTTGGCGCTGCGCCGGCCGAGCCCGCTGCGTTCGGCGCCGGAGCCGATCAGGAAGCCGGGCACATCGATGAGGGACACGAGCGGGATGCTGTAGGCATCGCAAAAGGCGATGAAGCGCGCGCCCTTCTCCGCCGCCGCGGCATCGATGATGCCGCCCAGCCGCAGCGACTGGTTGGCGAGGATGCCGACCGGGCGCCCGTCCAGTCGCGCCAGCGCGGTCACCATATTGGCGGCGTAGCGCGGCTTCAGTTCGAAGACGCTGTTGCGATCGGCGATGCCGGCAATGGCCAGGCGGACATCGAAGCCGCGGCGGCGGTCTTCGGGCACGAGGTGCAGCAAGGCCTCGTCGCGCCGGTCGGCGGGGTCCACGCAGGGCCGAACAGCCTGCGGCGCCCGCGCACTGGCCGGCAGGTAGGACAGGAAGCGCCGTGCTGTCTCGAAGGCCGCGGCCTCGTCCTCGACCGCGAGATCGGCCAGGCCATGCGCATGCGCCTGGGCGTCGGCGCCGCCCAGCGCGTCCTGGTCGATGTCCTCCCCGGTCGCGGCCTTGACCAGCGCGGGTCCCGCCATGCCCATGGCGGAGATGCCGCGTACCATGACCACCAGGTCGGACAGGCCGGCAAAGTTGGTTGGGCCGGCGAAGCCGGGGCCGAGCATCAGCGAGACCAGCGGGACCCAGCCGGAGGCGCGCGCCAGCGTCCGGATCAGCGGGCTGGCATGGGCGAAGCTGCGCGCATCCTGGCCGTCCTGGATGCGGTGGCCGCCGCCATCCAGCAGCATGACCAGCGGCAGGCCGCGGGCGACGGCCGTCTCGACCGCATGAACCGTCTTCGCCGTGCCCAGCCGGCCGATGCTGCCGCCCGCCACGCTGAAATCCTGCGCCACCACCACCGCCGCGCGGCCTTCGATCCGGCCGGTGCCGGTGACGACGCCATCGGCCGGCGACTGGCGGCGCCCCGCCTCGCCGTCCGGCTCGGCGGTGGCGAAGCCGCCGACCTCAAGGAAGCTGCCGGCGTCCAGCAACGCGGCGACGCGTTCGCGCGCGGTCAGCTTGCCCCGGTCGCGCTGGCGGGCGAGGGCGGCCTCGCGCGCGGCGTCCTGCAGCGAGGCGCGCGCTGCTTCCACCGCGGTCATCGCGGCGGCTCCGCCCGCAGCGACCTGCGGCAGGCCTCCAGGGCCGCGCGGGTCGCCCGCTGCAGGTCGATTGACTCGCGGTCGAGCAGCCATTGCGTCACCAGGCCGCGGATCATGCCGAGCACGACGGTGGCCTCGACTGCCGGGTCAAGTTCCGCGCGGATCTCGCCCTTCGCCTGGCCGCTGCGGATATGGTGCTCGAATGCGCGGCGATAGCCCTGGAAATAGGCGGCAAGGCGCGGGCGCAATTCGGGTACCACGGTCAGCGATTCCATCGACAGGATGTAAAGCGCGCCGACCGCCTCGGGCCCATCCATGCAGCCGCGGAAATGCGCCTCGACCCGCGCGAGAAGCCCGTCCAGGCCGCTTTCCGCCGGCATCCCGGCGAAGACATTGTCCTCCGCCCAGGCCTCCATGGCGTCGATCAGCGCCAGCAGCAGAGCGGCCTTGCTGCCGAAGCGCTCCGCCGGAAGGCCGCGGCTGAAGCCGGCTTCCAGCCCGATCGAGGCAAGGCTGGTCCCGGCCGAGCCGCCGCGGGCAACCAGGCGCAGCGCCGCCGCGAGCAGCCGTCCATCGGAGGCGGTGCGGCGGGCGAGCTGGGTGCGGCGCAGCGGCGCGTTCATTGCGGCGCGCCAAGCGGGGCGGCATCCAGCCTGTCGCGGCGGATGCGGATGCCGGCGGCCTCCCGGTCCCAGGTATCCGGCGTCAGGCCCTGCTCACGCAGCAGGTGCTTCTGCACTTTCTGGGTCGGCGTCATCGGCAGGCCATCGACGAAGCGGATGAAGCGCGGGACCATGAAATGCGCCAGCCGCGGGCGGAGGAACTCGATCAGCTCGGTGGGGGCGACGCGGCGCCCTGGCACGCAGGAGACGACGGCCAGTATCTCGTCCTCGCCATGCTCGCCCGGGACCGGCACCACCGCTGCCTCGCGGATATCGGGGTGGGCCGCGATCTCGCGCTCCACCTCGAAGGAGGAGACATTCTCGCCGCGGCGGCGAATGGCGTCCTTGATGCGGTCGACGAAGAAGAACTCGCCCGCCGCATCGCGGCGGAAGGCGTCGCCGGTATGGAACCACCCGTTGCGCCAGGCCCGCGCGGTGGCGTCCGGGTTGCCGTGGTAGCCGTGGTTCAGCGCCCAGGGCATGTCGCTCCGCAGCACCAGCTCCCCCACCTCGCCGGCTAGCAGCTCGCAGTCGTTCGCGTCCACCACGCGTGCTTGGTAGCCCGGGCGCGGCCGGCCGCAGGTGCCGGGCGTCCTGGGGTTGCGCTCGGTGAAGATCGGGCAGGACAGCTCAGTCATGTTGTAGGTGCTGTACCAGTCGACGCCGAAGCGGCGGCCGAAGTCCAGCGCTGCCTGGTTCAGCGGGATGATGACGCATTTCCGCAGGGGGTGATCGCGGTCGCGCGGCGAGGCCGGTTGGCTGGCGAGGAAGGACGCCATGGTGCCGAGCACCGTCATCGCCGTGGTGCCGGTGCGTCGCACGCTGTCCCAGAAGCTGGCGGTGTCGAAGGCGCCGACGATGGCGACGGAGCCGCCGCGCACCAGCGCGTTGAAGCAGGGCGAGGTGCCGCCGACATGGAACAGCGGCAAGGTTACCATCTGCCGGTCGTCGGCATCGAGATAGGTATGCCCTTTCGCGGCCGCCCACCATTGCGCGTAGGAACACAGCACGGCCTTGGACGGGCCAGTGGTGCCCGAGGTGAGGATGGCCGCCTGTGTGTCCCAGGGATTGATCGGCAGCGGCGGCGGCGTGGACTCCTCGCCCGCCCCGGTTAGCGCTGCCTCCGCCAGCAGCTCCAGCCCGGCGATAGGCGGCGGCGATTCGCCGACCGCCACCACCTGCCGCAGCTTCGCCGTGTCGATCTCCGCCAGCCTCGGCAGGAGCCTTGAATCGGCGACCATCAGCCTGGCGCCCGACAGCGCCACAACATGCTGCAGCAGCGCCCCGCGATAGGCGGTGTTCACCGGCATATAAACGGCGCCGAGGTAGTTCAGTCCGAACCAGGCGGCCAGGGCATGCGGCCCGTTCGGCAGCCAGCACGGCACGAAGTCGCCCTGCTTCACCCCCAATCGTTGGAAGCCGGCGGCGAAGCGCCGCGTCCAGCGGGCGAGCTCGGCATAGGTCCAGGTCGTGCCGTCGACGTCGAACAGCGCGTAGGGCCGGTCCGGCGTCGCCGCGGCGCGGCGGTCGACCAGCGCGCGGACCACGCAATCCTCCGGCGCGGGCAGCCTGGCGTCCGGCATCAGCCGGCCAGGACCAGCAGGCACTGGCCCTCCGCCACCGTCTCGCCTTCCTCCACGCGGATCTCGGCGACCTTGCCGGATCTCGGCGCAGCCACGGGGATTTCCATCTTCATCGATTCCAGGAGCAGGAGGTCGGCGCCTTCCGCCACCTCGTCGCCCACCGCGACCAGCAGCTTCCAGATGCTGCCGGCCATCTCGGAATTCACGCGGATCGCTGCCAAGGTCGGCTCCTCTCTAGTCGTCGTGCCAGGTAACGGCCTGGTCCAGCCCGGCGCGGCCGGTGCGGAAAGCGTTGGCGGGGTGGTCGGGATCGGCGAAGCCGAAGGCGATGCCGCAGACCAGCTGGCGATCCGCTGGCAGGCCGAGCTGCGCGCGGACGAAGCCGGCATGCGCGGCGATCGCCGCCTGGGCAATGCTGGCGACGCCGAGCGATTCTGCCGCCAGCATGAAATTGGCCACCCAGCCGCCGCAGTCGACGGCGCCGTAGGTGCCCAGCGCCTCCTCCGTGGTGACCAGCGCCAGATGCGGCGCGCCGAACAGGCGGAAATTCTCCAGCGCCTGGCGGGTGCGGCCCGCCATGTCGTCGCGGGCGATGCCGAGCCTGGCATAGAGGCCAAAGCCGGTTTCCCGCCGGCGGTCGCGGTAGACGCCGCGGTACTCGCGCGGGAATGGGATGTCCGGCGTCGGCTCGGCGCCGCAGGCGGCGTGGGCATGCAGCGCCGCGCGGAATCGTTCCAGCGCCGCGCCGCCGAGGATCTCGATCTGCCAGGGTTGGCTGTTGGTCCAGGACGCGGTGCGCTGCGCCATCTCCAGGATGCGGGTGATCACGCGGCGCGGCACCGGCTCCGGCCGGAAGCCGCGGCAGCTGAAGCGCCGGCGCAGCAGCGCCTCCAACGTCTCGGCCTCACTCGGCACGGATATTCGCCTCCCGGATCACCTTGCCCCATTTGGCGCGGTCGGCCGCCATGGTGCGGGCGAGGCCGGCGGCATCCTCGTAGCGCGGCGTCATGCCGCCGTCGCGCAGGCGGGCGAGGATGGTCGGGTCTTCCAGCGCCTGGGCCACCGCCGCGGCCCAACGGGCGACCACCGGCTCGGGCAGGCCGCGTGGGCCGCAAAGGCCGATCCAGCCGCTGACCTCGAAGCCCGGCACGATCTCGCCCAGCAACGGCGCCCGGGGATAGAGCGGCGAGCCGCCGGCACTCGCCACCGCCAGCAGGCGCAACTCGCCGCTGGCGACCTGACCGGCGACATCGCCGATATTGGTGATGGCGAAGCCGGTGCGGCCGGCGATGATGTCGGGCATCGCCGGCGCCATGCCGCGATAGGGCACCGGCGTCATCTCCGTCCCGGTCAGCCGCGCCAGCCAGGCCCCGGACAGTTGCTGACCGGATCCGGCGCCGGCGGTGGCGTAGCTGACCGTGCCCGGCCCGGCGCGCGCGGCGGCGACGAGCTCTGCCACGCTGTGCCAGGGCGCGTTGCCCGCCACCACCATCGCGTGCTGCGCGGCAATCATGGTCGCGACCGGAACCAGATCCTTGGGCGGATCGATCGGCAGCGCGGCGCCGGGCAACTGCGGGCTGATGGTCATGGTACCCATCGGACAGACCAGCAGGGCGTAGCCGTCGGCCGGGCCGCGCGCCACCCCTTCGGCGGCGATCAAGCCGTTGGCGCCCGGCCGGTTCTCCACCACCACGCGCTGGCCCAACAGCGGTGACATGGCCTCCGCCATCAACCGCGCGACGATGTCGAGCGTGCCACCGGCGGCGAAGCCGGCGACCAGGCGCGGCGGCCGCGCGGGAAAGTCCTGCGCCTGCGCGGCGCCGCTCAGCAGCATCAGGAACAGCAGCAGCGCGCGCATCATCCGGTCTCCCCGCCTAGGCGCTCCCGCCGCAACCGGATGCCGGCCTTGTCGCGGTCCCATGTGTCGGGGCCAAGCCCCTCGGCCCGCAGCAGATGCTTTTCCACCTTCGCGGTCAGAGTCTTCGGCAGTTCCGGCAGGATGCGGAGGTAGCGAGGCACCATGAAATGCGGCAGGCGCGGCGCGAGGAATTCGATCAGCGCGACGGGGTCGATCTGCGCGCCCGGGATCGGCGCCACTACCGCCAGTACCTCGTCCTCGGCGAACTCGCTCGGCACCGCCACCACCGCGGCTTCCCGCACCAAAGGGTAAGCGCAGATCTCCGCCTCGACCTCGAAGGAGGAGATGTTCTCGCCGCGTCGGCGGATCGCGTCCTTCATGCGGTCGACGAAGAAGAACTCACCGGCCTCGTCGCGGCGGAAGGCGTCGCCGGTATGGAACCAGCCATTGCGCCAGGCGCGGGCGGTCGCCTCCGGGTTGCGGTGATAGCCGTGATTCATGGACCAGGGTATGTCGCTGCGCAGCGCCAATTCGCCCACCGTGCCGACCGGCACCTCGCAGTCGTTCTCGTCGACGATGCGGGCGGTGATGCCGGGGCGCGGCCGGCCGCAACCGCCGATGCGGGTCGGGTTGACCTCGCTGAATATGGCGCAGGCGATCTCCGTCATGTTGAAGGTGGTCCAGACCTCGACGCCGAAGCGCTCGCGGAAGACCGCCGCTTCCTCGGTCAGCGGCACGATGGTCAGGGCGCGCAGCGTATGGTCGCGGTCCTGCGGCGTTGGCGGCGCCTTCACCAGGAAGGAGGTCATGGCGCCGAGCAGCGAGGCGCAGGTGATGCGGTGGCGCCGGACCACCTCCCAGAATGTTTGAGTACGGAATGATTCCGCGATGACGATGGAAGCGCCGCGCAGCAGGTAGCGGTAGACCGACCCCGTGCCGCCCATGTGGAACAGCGGCAGCGTCACCAAGCCGCAGTCGCCTTCCCGCACGAAGGGGAAGGCCATGCCGCTGCTGGTGTAGTGCATGTAGGAACAGAGCACCCCCTTCGACGGGCCGGTGGTGCCGGAGGTGTAGATCATGCTCTGGGTGTCCCAGGGCAGGATCGGGCGCTCGGGTGGTTCTGGCTCGCCCTCTGCCTGCAGGATCGCGGCGGCGTCGATCACCTCGAGGCCGGCAACCAGTCGCGGTGCCCCGCCGACCACGGCGATGCGGCGCAGCGTGTCCGGCAGTGCCACGTCCCGCAGCCGGTCCAGCAGGCCAGCATCGGCCACCATCAGGGCGGCGTCGGCGATGCTCAGCACATGTTCCAGGATGCGGCCGCGATAGCTGATGTTCAGCGGCACCTGCACCGCGCCGAGCCAGTTGGCGGCGAACCAGACCAGCAGTGCCTCCGGCCCGTTCGGCAACCAGACCAGGACATGGTCGCCCTGACGCACGCCCTGGCGCTGCAGTCCTGCCGCCACGGCGGCGACGCGGTCGCGCAGCGCCCGGTAGGTCCATCTGGGGCCGTTCTCGAATGTCACGCAGTCCTTGTCCGGTCGCTCCCGCACATGACGGTCCAGCAGCGGGCGGAGCACGCAACGGTCGAGCGGCGGCATGCGGCGGTCGAGCCGGATTTCAGGCAATTCGTCGGGCCAGCATGGCGCTGCACTCCTCCCGCACGGTCCGCTTGCCGCGGCCGCCTTGCCCCGAGCCTAGGCATTTTGCTGGTCGGATAGCAAGTATCTCTTGGCGCCATCGCCACGGGGCGGCAGGATGCGGCGGAACGAGAAGCCCGTCCGAAGGCGGACAAGGGAGGAAAGCGCATGCGAGGCTTCCTGCGTGTGGCCGCGGCATTGGTGCTGCTGGCCGCCGGCACCGCCCGGGCGGAATTCCCCGACCGGCCGGTGCGCATGCTCTACGGCTTCGCCCCTGCCGGGTCGGGCGACATCGCGGCGCGATTGCTGGCGGATACGGTGTCGCCCATGCTCGGCCAGCGGGTGATAGTGGAAAACCGCACCGGCGCGAACGGCATGGTCGCGGCAGAGGCTGCGGCGACCAGCCCGCCGGATGGCCACACTGTGCTGTTCTGCACGACCGGCAACATGACCATCATCACCGAGTTGCCAGATACCAGGCTGCCGGTGAACCCGGCAAAGGACCTGATGGGGATCGGCATGATGGCGCGCACCACCTTCGGGCTGGTCGTCGCACCGAACAGCCCCTGGGAAGGCGTGCGCGACATCGTCAAGGACGCACGTCGGCGTCCCGGACAGATCAGCTACGCCTCGCCCGGCGTCGGCTCGGTCCAGCACTTGGCGGGAGAACTGCTGAAGCAGAAGACGGGCACGGACATGATCCATGTGTCCTATCGCGGCTCGCAGCCCGCGCTGCTCGACCTGGTCAGCGGGCGGATCGGCTTCACCGTCACCAATCTGGGCGACACGATCGGGCAGATCCGCAATGGCGGGCTGAAGCTGATCGGCCTCGGCGACCCGCTGGCTCAAACCTTCTTCCCTGAGACGCCGCTGATCTCCCGCGACGTGCCGGGCTTCGAGACCTATGCCTGGTTCGGCCTCTGTGCCCCGCGCGGCATGCCGGCGAACGTGGTGGGGCAATGGGAAGCGGCGTTGCGCCGGGCGGTGGAGGATCCGCACGTGCGGGACAAGCTGATGGAAAACGGGCTGGTGCCGAGCTTCGCGGATTCTGCCGGGCTGAACCGGCTGATGGAGCAGAATCGCGCGACTTTCCGCGAGGTGATCCGCGCCGCGAATATACGGGCACAATGAAAAGGCAGGACAGCATGGCGGACGCAGACCAGGGTGCACCGCGCGCTACGCTGCAGGCGGTGCTCGATGCCCGCGCTGCGCTACTGGATCCGGCACGGCCGGAGGCGGTGGCGCGGCAGCGCAAGCGCGGCCGCTGGACGGTGCGGGAAGCTGTGGCAGCGCTCGCCGATCCCGGCAGCTTCGTCGAATATGGCGGGTTGGTGCGGCCGGCACTGCCCGGCATGGCCGGTGCCGCCGATGGTATGGTCATGGGCCATGCCCAGGTGGGCGGCCGTGCCGCAGATGTCGTCGGCTATGACTACACCGTCTATGCCGGCACGCAGAGTGCCAACAACCACGCCAAGATCAGCCGCATGCTGGCGCATGCCGAGCAGCACCGGTTGCCGGTGATCTGCTGGCTGGATGGCGGCGGGGCGCGGCCGCATGACATGAGGGTGGAGGGTCGTGGCGCGTCTTCGACCTTCGTGACCTTCGCGCGGCTGTCCGGCCTGGTGCCGACCATCGGCATCGTCCCCGGCCGTGCCTTCGCGGGCCATGCCAACCTGGCCGGCATGTGCGATCTGCTGATCATGACCAAGGATGGCTGCATGGGCATGGCCGGCCCGCCGCTGGTCGAAGCCGCGCTGGGGCTGAAGCTGACGCCGGAGGAGATCGGGCCCGCCGCGGTGCACGTCGCCTCCGGCGCCGTCGACGTGCTGGTGGAGGACGAGGCGGCAGCGATCGAGACGGCACGGCGCTACCTTGCCTTCTTTGGGCCCGCTACGGAGGCAGGTGAGGCACCGGATGGCGCTGCGTTGCGTGACCTGGTGCCGGAGAACCCGCGCCGAGCCTATGACGTGCGCAAGGTCATCGCCGGTATCGCCGACCGCGGCAGCGTGCTGGAACTGAAAGCGGGCTTCGGCCGTGCCATGGTCACGGCGCTGGCGCGGATCGAGGGCCGTGCGATCGGCGTCATCGCCAACCAGCCGATGTTCCTCGCCGGTGCGATCGACGGACCGGCAGCGGAGAAGGCGGCGCGCTTCGTGCAGATCTGCGACGCTTTCGACATCCCCCTGCTGGTGCTGTGCGACACGCCCGGGCTGATGGTCGGACCGGAGGTGGAGAGGACCAACCTGGTCCGCCGCAGCGCTCGGCTGCTGACCGCGCTGGCCAACGCGACGGTGCCAATTCTGACGGTGGTGCTGCGCAAGGCCTATGGTCTTGGCTACTACATCATGGGCTCCCGTCCGCTGCACCCGAGCATCCTTCTGGCCTGGCCCACTGCCGAGTTCGGCGGCATGGGACTGGAAGGCGCGGCAAGCATTATCCACCGGCAGGAACTGGAGGCGATCGAGGATCCAACGGAGCGCGCCGGGGTGCACCGCGAGCGCACCGCAGAGCTGCGCGCCTACAACACGGCCCTTGAGGTCGCGGGACGTTTCGCCTACGACGATGTGGTCGATCCGGCCGATACGCGCGGCATCCTCGGCAGGGTGTTGCGTGGTTTGCCGACAGCGCCGCACCGCACCGGCCGCAAACGGCTGATCGACCCGTGCTGAACCGCAGGAGCCATCCGAAGCCCGCCATCACGCCCGCGGGCAACCAAGCCAACTCAGGCCGAGTTCGTCAACGGTCCATGAGCAGGGCTGGCCGGTGACCAGTCCCCATCGAGTGATCCGGGTGGAGTTTTCGCGGGCCATTGCCGTGGTCCTGGTCCTGCTCTGGTCCGGAGGGCTACGCAACTCGTCTGGCTTGTTCAGCCTGATCGGCGAACGCCCGTGGGGTCAGGTTCCGCAGTGACCCATGCGGCCGTTCGTCGTTGTACTCCCCGCGCCATGCTTCCAACCTGTCATGGGGATCAGCCAGCGACAGGAACCAGGAGGCATTGAGGCACTCCGCCCGCAGCCGGTTGTTGAAGGCCTCAAGTTTGCCGATCTCATCCGCGACCTGGGCGACACCGCGGCGGACCTCGCCGAGGTGGATCGGACTCCCCCCGGCGCGCAACTGCGTGGTCGCGGGCGCCGCATTGCGGTCCTTCATGTCGCGGTATTGCCGCGGGGAGACCGGCAGGACATGATTGCGCTCTTCGCCACCTCCTGTTCAAGTTCCAGCCGCCGCATCCGTCGCCCGAGCGAGCCGCGTCAGGAAGCTACGCACGGCGGCGGCGCCATGTCCGGCAGGATCATTGCCCAGTACGGGATGGCCGATGCCAGGCAGCAACACGAACTCGGCCGGGCCGCCCGCTGCGGCAGCAACCCGTCGCCCGTGCTCGGGCGGGATGAGCGGATCCGCCTCGCCATGCACCACGAGCAGCGGCGCTCGAACCAGGGGCAGACAGGACAGGGTGTCGAAGGGGTGACGCAGCAGGGCGCGTGCGGGCAGCCAACGGTACATCGCGGCAGCCAGATCGGCGACCGACGTGTATGGTGCATCCAGCATGATCGCACGCACCGACTGCTCCATGGCCATCCGCACCGCGACGCCTGAGCCGATGCTTTCGCCACACAGGATCGGTGACGGCTCCTGCCAGGTCGAAGCGACCCATCCGAGGTAGGCCCGCGCATCCCGGAGAAAGCCTGTCTCGGATGGACAGCCTGGATTGCCGGCATAGCCGCGGTACTCCGCCAGGACCACGCCGTAGCCGGCGGCCGCGAAAGGCGCGAGAGCCGGAGCACGGTCGGCCGCATTGCCGGCATTGCCGTGAAACAGCACCAGAGTGGGCATGCCAAGCAGCGGTTCGGCTGCCCAGAAGGCGAGTTCAAGCCCGTCGCGGGTCCAAACGCGAGCCCGCCTGAACCGAACTGCGGCGAGTTCTGCGGGAATCTCGCCGAGTGGGCGCGCATCCGGTCGAAAGATCAGCTTCTCCTGCCGGCCCCAAACGGCCGCCACGGCGCATAGCCAGAGCACGGCAGCGACCAAGGCGAGGGCCAGCATGCCATCCAGCAGCGAGCGGGGGCCGAGGGCGGAAAATGCATCGGACGGCACGCGGGCGGGCCTCCTGCCCGCGGGCATATGCAGCAGCCGTGGCCAGAGCGGACGGCTTGCCGGCCAGTGTGCCAGCGCGGGCTCGCGGCAACACTGAGCTCGGGACTAACGAAGCCCGCGGCGAGCCGTTCTGGCTATGCAAATGCTTTTGATGCGGTTTGCCCCATGTCTTTCAACGCCATTCGCGGTCGGGCAAGCCGGCCCGAGGTGCTGGGCATCAGCCCGGTCGAGGCCGCAGTTCTCCCGAGCCGCGTGCTATCAGCCCTGCCGCCCGTGGCAGCGCAACATAACACCGCGGCCGGCAAGCAGCCGCTCCATGTAGCGGGTTGGCACGGCCGGTGCCTCGCAACCTTCAGCTCGCACCATCTCTGCGACGTTTGTCAGGCCTTGATGAAGGGGCAGCCGCCCTCGCTCAGCGGACGGAAGGCTTGGTCGGGCGGCACGGTCGCCAGCAGCTTCAACACGTCGTGCCGCTCCCGGCTTTCGGCCGGCGTCTTCACCTGCATCAGATGGGCCGGGTGCAGCTTGCGGCCGTCTTCGCGGATCCGGCCGGGGCCGAAGCAGTCGTCATCCGTCGGCATGGCCTTCATCCGCGCGATCACCGCCGCGCCGTCGGCCCTGGCAGCCGGCACGCCCATGTCGGCCACGGCCTTCAGGTAGTGCAGGGTCTGCGCGTAGATGCCGGCATTGGCCATGTTCGGCCAGAGCTCCGGCGATTTCGGCTTGACCCGGGCGTTGAAGGCACGGGTGCGGTCATTGAGATCCCAGTAGTAGGCCTGGGTGGTGATGAGGTTCTGAGCAACCTCAAGTCCCAGTACGCGCACGTCCGTGTCGTAGGTCAGCAGGCTGACGATGGTCATACTGCGGTTAAGGCCGAATTCTTGCGCCTGCTTGATGCAGTTCTGCAGGTCGGCCCCGGCATTGCCGAGCGCGAGTACCTTCGCGCCGGACGATTTGGCGCGGACCAGCATGGAGGAGAAGTCGGTGGTGGTGGGGAACGGGTAGAAGGTGCTGCCCAGCACCTTGCCACCGGTCGCCTCGACCACGGAGGAAGCATCCTTCACCAGCTGCTGGCCGAAGGAGTAGTCGGCGGCCACGAAGTACCAGCTCGCTCCACCGCGCTGCACGACGGCTGCACCACTGGAACGCGCCAGCATGTAGGTGTCCCAGGTCCAATGGATGTGGTTGGGCGAGCACTGTCGTCCCGTCAGCTCCGTCGTGCCGGGACCAGAAAGGAGCAGGGGCTTGTTCTTCTCCCGCGCCACGGCCGCAACGGCGAGCGAGGTGGCGGAGGTATTCACGTCCAACAGGGCGTCGACGCCTTCCCGGTCGAACCATTGCCGAGCGATGGTGACGGCGTTGTCGGCTTTGTCGAAGTGCTGGCCCAGCAGGATCTCCACGTCCCAGCCGCGGCCGGCGACGTCAAAATCCTCAAGCGCCTGCTGAGCGCAGGCCATGGATGGGCGGTTCAGATCGGCATAGGGGCCGGCAAGGTCGGTGATGATGCCGAGCTTCAGCTTCGGCCGCGCCCCGCTGCCGCCGGTCTGCGCCCAGGTCCGGGTGATGCCGCCGCTCGCCATAGCGCCGATGGACGTGCCGAGGGCGCGGCGCCTGGTAAGGGCCATGGTGGTTTCCTCCGGTGCTGTTGTGGCTCGGATGCGAAATCGTAGGGGTGGTTGGCCGGCTGGGACAAGCCAGAACCCGAGGCCTCGCAGCTCGGGGTCAAGGATTGTCGATCCAGTGCAGTGGCCGACTTGCAGCCGACAGGGTGCATTCGTCCGCGCAGTGCGGGCGGTTCCCTCTCTTCGGCATTCCTGCTTCGATCGGCGGAACACGGGAGAGGAAACACCCATGCACCTGCCGCGTCGCACGGCGCTCGGGCTGCTCGCCGCATTTCCGGCCGCCGCCCAGACCCGACCCTGGCCCAGCCGCGCCCTCCGCTGCATCGTGCCGAGCGCCCCCGGCGGCTACGAGGTCTATGCCCGCATCCTGGCGCCGCGGCTGTCGGAGCTGCTCGGGCAACCGGTGGTGGTGGACAACAAGCCGGGCGCCAACGGCACGATCGGCATGCAGGAACTGCAGCGCAGCCCGCCCGATGGTTACACCTTCATGTTCGCCCATGTCGGTGCCATCTCCATAGGGACGAGTGTCTATCCCAACATGCCTCTCGACCCGGTGGAGGACCTGGCATCCATCGCCGTCGCGGTAACCTCGCCGCTGGTCTGGCTGGTGAACCCCGCCACGCCTTTCCGCAGCCTGCCGGACATGGTCGCCCGCGTGCAGGCGGAACCGGGGATCTGGCGCTACGCCCTGCCGGCCTCGGGCAGCATCCCGCACCTGGTGATGGAGGATTTCAAGCGACGCCACCGGCTGGACCTGCCGGCGGTGCCCTATCGCAGCACGCCGCAATCGCTGCTGGCGGTTATCGCGGGCGAGGTGCCGATCGTCCTTGACAGCCTGGGCGCCAGCTCCGGTCACGTTGCAGGTGGTCGGTTGCGCGCGCTCGCGGTCACCTCGCGCGATAGGACGGAGCGGTTGCCGGAGGTGCCGACGGTGTTGGAAACCGGCCTCGATGAGCGGGAATGGGTTGCCTGGTATGCCTTCATGGCACCGAAAGGCACTCCGCCCGAGGCGATTCAGCGTTTGAACGAGGTGATCAACCGCGCCTTGCAGGAGGCACCCACCGTCGCCCGTTTCCGCGACCTTGGCGCCTTACCCCGCATCACGACCCCGGCGGAGACGCTGGAGTTCATCCGCGCGGAAAAGTCGGATTTCAGTGCCATCGCCCGTGCCGGGAAGATCCGCGTCGAATAGCGGTGCGGCGAGGTAGGCCAGGGACCGGTCGCATGCAGTAACCAAGGCGCAGGCCCGGCGAAGGGTTCACGCGACACTTGACCGAGGTCGGATCGACGCCTTGGCCTAGACCGATGCCGCGCCGCCGATTCCCCTCCCGCGCGTGTCGCCCCGGGACGATCGCGGGCCGGCGCCGCGCAACCCGCCGCCTCGGCAGGCCGTTGCCCGGGGAACGCCATGCCGGAGATGCCCTGCCGATGCCCCGCCGTCACCTCGTTCCCGCCCTGCTCCTCGCCCTGGCCGGCTGCACCGGCTCCGGCGCCAGCGGGCCGGCAACCCAGCCGCCCGGTGCGCCCGAGACGGCGCGCACCAGTGCGCTGGCCACCGCTGCCTCGGCCCTGCAGCGGGACGCGCCGGTCACGAACCTCGACGTCTATCTCGTCGGCTTCCACCCGATGCGCGACCACCCGGAGCAGCAGATGGAGGCGCACCACTTCTGCCACGTGGTGAACGAGGACCTGATGCAATGCGCGCTGTTCGACGGCAACACGCGCAACGCCAACCTGACGGGCATCGAGTTCATCATCGCCGAGCGGCTCTTCGCCACCCTGCCGCCGCAGGAGAGGCAATACTGGCACCCGCACAACGCCGAGATCCTTTCCGGCCAGCTGGTCGCGCCCGGCATCCCGGCAGCGGCCGAGCACGCGCTGATGGCCGGCAAGATGAACAGCTACGGCAAGACCTGGCATGTCTGGGACACCGCGGCGGACAGCCTGCCGCTCGGCCCGCCGCACCTCGCCTGGTCCTTCAACCGGGAAGGCGAGGCGAAGCCCGGCCTGGTCGAGGCGCGCGACCGCCGCATGGGCATCGACACCGCCGAACGCCGCCGGGCGCGGGAGGACCTGCGCCCGCTGGCGCATCCGCAGCACGGGGTCGACCTGCTGCGCGGCCGTTTCGGCCGGCCGACCCAGCCGATCCCGGGGGTCGAGGCGGCGCGGTAGGTGATGGCGCGGCGACACGACCCATCACCCCCCGTCGTCGGGAGAGCAGATTCACGCGTCCGGGCCTTCGCACCCTCCTGCGATCTGCTCTAGCCTGACGCCCAAGCAACAAGGCTGGGGAGGACGGCGTGCCGCGGATCGGACATCTCATCGGGCGGCGCGGGGCGCTGCTGGGGGCGCCGGCGCTGCTGGCCACGGCCGGCCTCCGGCCGGCGGCCGCGCAGGCCTGGCCGGGGCGGCAGGTCCGCATCGTCGTCGGCTTCGCCGCCGGCGGCGCCAACGACATCATGGCGCGGCTCATCGCCGGCAAGCTCGGCGAACGCATCCCCGGCACCGCCTTCGTGGTCGAGAACCGGCCCGGCGCCGGCACCCTGCTCGCGGCCGAGAACGTCGCGCGCTCGGCGCCGGACGGGACCAGCTTCCTTTATGCCTCGACCTCCACGCTGATCACGCTGATGGTCAACCGCGGCAGCGGGCTGGACCCGGTGCGCGACTTCGCCGCGGTGACCATGGCGCAGTCCTCGCCGCTGCTGATGGTCTCCCGCCCCGACTTCCCGGCGAGGACGCTGCCGGAGCTGCTGGCCCTCGCGCGGCAGCGGCCGGTCACCGTGTCCCATCCCGGCACCGGAGGCATCAACCACCTGGCCATGGCGCTGCTGACCCAGCGCACCGGCGTCGACTTCACCCTGGTGCCCTATACCGGCAACCAGCCGTCCCTCACCGCCCTGGTGCGAGGCGATGTCGACGTCGCGCATGACAGCTTCTTCGCCACCAAGGGCCTGCTGGCCAACGGCAGCATCCGGCCGATCGCGGTGACCAGCGCGCAGCCCGCCGCCGCCATGCCGGCGGTGCCGACCGTGGCCGCGACGGTGCCGGGCTACGAGGTGCTGTTCTGGGGCGGCGTGATGGCGCCGCGCGGGGTGCCGGAGCCGATCCTCGACCGCATGGCGGCCGAGGTGGACGCGATCCTGCACCTGCCCGATGTGGTCGAGCGGGTGAGCAGCTTCGGCGCCGATGCGGTCGGCCGCGGCCGCGCGCAGTATGCCCGGACGATCGCCGAGGACTGGGCGCGCTGGGGCGCGGTGGTGCGGGAGATCGGGCTGAAGGGCGACTGAGAAGGCCAGGGCGGCGGTGTCCTCCCTGGTCCCATCCCACGTCTGGGGGCCTGGCAATTGCCGCACGGCGGCAGCCGGCCGTCCTACTTCGGCGCTGTCGCCACCGCCTGAAAATTCGCCAGGCTGTCCTCCGCCACGCGGAACCACTGCACCTGCTCCACCCGGAAGCGGTCCCAGTGCTCGTGGACCTTCTTGAAGCGCGCGTTCTGCGCGCCGATCTCGGCATAGAGCTCCTGCGACGCCCTGTAGAGCGCCTGCATGATCTCCCGCGGATAGGCGCGCAGCTGGGTGCCCTGCGCCACCAGCCGGCGCAGCGCCGGCGGGTTGGCCACGTCGTATTTCGCGGCCGTCGCGTGGTAGGCCTCGGCGCAGGCGGTCTCCAGCATGCCCTGGTAAGCCTTGGGCAGCGCTTCCCAGACCTTCAGGTTCACCATGAAGTCGGTGTTCGGCCCGGCCTCCTGGAAGCCGGGGTAGTAGTAGAATTTCGCCACCCGGCCGAAGCCCAGCTTCTCGTCGTCATAGGGGCCGATGTATTCGGCGCCGTCGATCACCCCGCGCTCCAGCGCCGGGTAGATGTCGGACGGGGCGATCTGCTGGGGCACCACGCCGAGCTTCTGCATCACGCTGCCGCCGAGCCCGGCGATGCGGAATTTCAGCCCCTTCATGTCCTCCAGCGTGCGGAGTTCCTTCTTCGCCCAGCCGCCCATCTGCGCCCCGGTGCAGCCGGCCGGGATCTGCCAGATATTGGCCTCGGCGAAGACGTCCTTCAGCAGGTCGCGCCCGCCCGCATAGTTCAGCCAGGCGAAATTCTGCCGGCTGTTCAGCCCGAAGGGCAGCGCCGAGCCGAAGGCGAAGCTCGGGTCCTTGCCGAAGTAGAACAGCGCCGAGGTGAAGCCGCACTCGACCGAGCCCTGGCCGACCGCGTCCAGGATCTGCAGCGCCGGCACCACCTCGCCGGGGCCGGAGACGGTGATCTCGAAGGCGCCGTCCGACATCTCCCGCACCCGGCGGGCGACGATCTCGGCCGCGCCGTAGAGGGTATCGAGCGTGCGGGGGAAGCTGTTCGGGCAGCGCCAGCGGAGCTTCGGCTGGGCCGAGGCAAGCAGCGGCGCGGCGAGGGCGGCGGCGCCGGCGGCGCCGGCGACGAGATGACGACGGTTCATCGGGTGAGGATTCTCCCTGGCGCGCCCTGCCGGGCGCTTGCCGCGGAGCCTGCCGGGACCGGTGCGCTTCGGCAAGGGTCCGCGTGCGCTCAGGCAGCCGCGGCAGCGACCGTGCGCTCCCCCAGCACCAGCGCGCCGAGCAGCGCCGCGGTCGCCGGCACCGCCAGCGCGGCATCGCCCCAGGCGCCCTGCAGCAGCGCGCCCGACAGGGCGCCGGTCGCCATCGCCGCCCAGCATGCGGCCTGCTGCGCCCAGGCGCCGTGCCGGGCCCGGCCGAGCAGGGCCTGCACCAGCCCCTCCATCGCCCGTGACAGCGCGCCGGTGACGAAGGTGATGCCGCCGACGCCGGGCAGGGCGGTGTTCAGCATGCCCATGGCCGGGACCATGGCCCAGGCGGCCGGCGGCAATTCCCAGGTGCCGGCCGGAGGCGCCAGCAGGGCGGCGGTCAGCAGCGCCGCGACCAGGCCGAGCACCGCCGGGCTGCGCCAGCGGCCGGCGGCGGCGCCCAGCACCGCCCCCAGCAGCGCGCCCCCGGCGAACAGGCCGATCACGGCCGCCAGCGCCGCGGCGCGTCCGGCATGTCCCTCGGCCGCGGCGATCCCCAGCATGGTGCTGGTGCCGCTGATGAAACTGACGAAAAGCTGGTCGAAGCGCAGCCAGCCGATCGCATCGACGCAGCCGGCGAGCGCCACGAAGGGCACGGCTGCCCAAGGGTTGATGGCGGCGAGCGGCGGCACCGGAACGACAGGCTTTTCCCCACCCGGCATCCGCATTACACCGCCGCTCCTTCCGGGAGATAAGCCATGCACCGTCGCATCCTTCTCGGCGCCGCGGGCGCCGGCCTTGCCGCCACGGGCCTTGCCGCCCCCGCCCTCGCCCAATCGGCGCCGGAGGTGCGCTGGCGCATCGCCTCCGCCTTCCCGCGCAACCTCGATGTCCTTTACGGCACCGGGGAGCGGATCACCCAGCGGGTGGCGGCGCTGACCGACAACAAATTCCAGATCCGCTTCTTCGCGGCCGGCGAGATCGTCCCCGGCCTGCAGGTGCTGGACGCGGTGCAGGCCGGCACGATCGAGGGCGGCCATACCCCAGTCTACTACTACACCGGCAAGGACCCCTCCTTCGCCTTCTTCACCGCCCTGCCCTTCGGCCTGAACGCCCGGCAGAACCTGGCCTGGCTGAGCCATGGCGGCGGCGGGGAGCTCGCGGCGGAGCTGCTGCGCGACTACAACATCATCGGCTTCCCGGCCGGCGACACCGGCGCGCAGATGGGCGGCTGGTTCCGCAACGAGGTCAAGTCGGTGGACGACCTCAAGGGGCTGAAGTTCCGCGTCGCCGGCCTGGCGGGCGAGATCTTCCGCCGCATGGGCGCGGTGCCGACGCAGATCGCGGCCGCCGACATCTATCCCTCGCTCGAGCGCGGCACCTTGGATGCCGTGGAGTTCGTCGGGCCGCATGACGACGAGAAGCTCGGCTTCGTGCGGGTGGCGAAGTACTACTATGCGCCGGGCTTCTGGGAGGCGGGCGCCCACCTGCACCTGATCACCAACCAGGCCGCCTTCGAGGCGCTGCCCGCCCCCTACAAGGCGGCGATCGAGGTCGCCTGCGGCGAGGCCAATGCCGACATGCTGGCGCGCTACGACCACCTGAACCCGCAGGCGCTGCGGCGGCTGGTGGTGGCGGGCGCGCAGCTCCGCTTCTGGCCGCGCGACATCATGCAGGCGGCCTGGAAGGAGGCGCACGCCCTTTATGACGAGATGGGGGCGAAGAACCCGCGCTTTGGCAAGATCTGGGCGTCGTACAAGGCCTACCGGGACGAGGAGTACCAGTGGTTCCGGGTGGCCGAGAGCAGCTTCGACAACTTCGCCTTCCCCGCGGCGGCGCAGCCGCCGCGGTAGCCACCGAGCCGGGGCGGCGCAGCCGCCGCGGCGACCGCAGGACCCGGGGTGGCAGGGGCGCCGCGGCAACGGTCAAGGCCGGGGCGGCACGGCGGCCCCGCGAAGAACGCAGGGGCGCGCGGCGTCGGCGCGATGGACGCCGCGCCCCGCGCTCCGGTACATGGGCGCCTCCTGCCTTCGGGACCCCATCGCCTCATGGACATCGCCGCGCTGCTCTCCGCCCTCGCCATGGGGGTGCTTGAAGGGCTGACCGAATTCCTGCCGATCTCCTCGACCGGCCACCTCATCCTGCTGGGCGAGCTGATCGGCTTCCAGGGACCGCCCGGGAAGGTCTTCGAGATCTCGATCCAGCTCGGCGCCATCTGCGCCGTCATCTGGGTCTTCCGCGACACGCTGCTCGGCCTGGCCCGCGGCATGTGGCGGCCGGGGCGGGAAAGGTTCTACGTCACCAACCTGCTGCTCGCCTTCCTGCCGGCCGCCGTTATCGGCGCGACCCTGCACAAGACGATCACCGAGCGGCTGTTCAGCCCCTACGTGGTCTGCACCACGCTGATCGCGGGCGGCATCGCCATCATCCTGATCGAGCGGCTGCGGAAGGTGCCGAGCATCCGCTCGGTGCCGGAGATCGGCCCGGTGCCGGCCCTGCTGATCGGCTTCGGTCAGGCCCTGGCGATGATCCCCGGCACCTCGCGGTCCGGCGCCACCATCATCACCGCCCTGCTGCTGGGGGTCGAGCGCAAGACGGCGGCCGAGTTCAGCTTCGTGCTCGCCATCCCGACCATGCTGGCGGCCACCGCCTACAGCCTGCTGAAGGTCCGGGACCAGATCGCGCTGGAGGGCCTCGGCCAGATCGCGGTCGGCTTCGTCGCCGCCTTCGTCGTGGCGCTGGTGACGGTGCGCTGGGTGCTCTCGGTGATCGGGCGGATCGGCTTCACGCCCTTCGGCTGGTACCGGATCGTGCTCGGCGTGGTGATGCTGGCCTTCCTGCTGTCGCGCTGAAGGCAGGGCGGCCGGGCCTTCCCGGGCGGCCGCGCCGTTCCGCCCTACCCGGCGACGCTGCCCGGGTCGCAATTGCCGCCGCAGACCAGCACGCCGACCTGCGCCCCGGCCGGCGGCACCCAGGCGCCGCACAGCAGGGCGGCCAGCGCCGTCGCCCCGCCCGGCTCGGCGACCAGCCGCGCCGCCTCCCACAGCAGGCGCTGGGCGGCGCGGATGGCGGCGTCCGGCACCAGCACCGCCTTCGCCACATGATCCCTGGCCACCGCGAACATCAGCGCGCCGACCTGCCGGGCGCCCAGGCTGTCGGCCGCCAGGCCGCCGACCGGGGCCGGAACCGGGCGGCCTTCCCGCAGCGCGGTGGCCAGGGTCGGGCAGCCCTCGGGCTCCACGCTCACCACGCCTACACCGCTGCCGGCATACCATGCGGCCATGCCGCCGATCAGGCCGCCACCGCCGGTTGCCACCAGCACATGCGTCAGCCCCGGCGCATCGGCCTGGAGTTCCATGGCCACGGTGCCCTGGCCCGCCAGCACCTCCGGCTGGTCATAGGCATGGACCTGCAGCGCCCCGGTCTCCGCCGCCCGCGCCTCGCTGGCCTGGCGGGCCGCGTCGTAGGCCTCCCCGCCCACCACCAGCCGGGCGCCATAGGCCTCGATCCGCGCCCGCTTGGCCGGGCCGGTGATCTCGGGGACGAAGATCTCCGCCCTGACGCCCAGGGCGCGGGCGGCATAGGCGACCGCGGCACCGTGATTGCCGCCGGACGCCGCGATGACGCCGGCTTGCGGCAACTCGCGCGAAAGCATGCGGTTGAAGGCGCCGCGCGGCTTGAAGGAACCGCTGGCCTGCAGCAATTCCAGCTTCAATACGATATCCTGCGGCAGGCCGAGATCGCCCCCGGCCAGGCGCAGCAGCGGCGTGCGACGGATGTAGGGAGCGATACGGTGGGCAGCGGCACGGATCGCCGCCTGGTCGGGATGGCTCGACATGATGGGTCAGGGGTGGCATGCCCGATGCTGCGACGCAACCGCGGGTGCCCTTGGAACCGCCGGGGGTTTCTGCCAAGGTCGGCCGCCTGTTTGGTGGCGACCGGGATGCTGCTCCATGCCAGTTCAGTCGCCCGTGAGGCGGAAGCCGTGCTGCTGCTCGGCCCTCCGGGGTCCGGAAAGTCCGATCTCGTGCTGCGCCTGATCGACCGGGGCTGGCGGCTGGTGGCCGACGACCAAGTGGCGGTTTCGGCCGAGGCTGAGACGCTGCGCGCCGCGCCGCCGCCGGCGCTGCACGGCATGCTGGAAGTGCGGGGCCTCGGCATCTTCCGCGACCTCGCGGTCGCCGCCCCGGCGACGCTGCGGCTGGTCGCCCGGCTGGTGCCGCGGGAGGCGATCGACCGGCTGCCGGAGCCCGAGGGCTGGACCGAGGCGGGGATCACCCTGCCCGTCATCCGGCTGGATGCCTTCGCCGCCTCGGCCACCGCCCGGCTCGGCCTCGCGCTCGACGCCGCGCTCGGCCTGGCCCGGCAGCAGGCCGGCGCCTTCGAACCGCGGATGGGCGCATGAGCGAGGGGCAGCCCGGCCCGCATGCCCCCGGCGCCCGGCCGGTGGTGCTGGTCACCGGGCTTTCGGGCGCCGGCAAGGCCTCCATCCTCCGGGTGCTGGAGGACCTCGGCTTCGAGACGGTGGACAACCCGCCGCTGAAGGTCCTTGAAGAACTGGTCGAGGACGGCGAGGAGCCGATCGCCGCCGGCATCGACACCCGCACCCGCGGCTTCGTGCCGACCCAGGCGCTGGTCACCCTGGCGCGCCTCCGCCGCAACCCGGCCATCGCCGTCACCCTGGTCTACGTGACCGCCGAGGATGCCATCCTGCTGCGCCGTTACACCGAGACTCGGCGGCGCCACCCGCTGGCGCCGGGCGGATCGCTCGGCAACCGGGTGATCGACGGCATCACCCGGGAATCGGCGCTGCTGACCCCGCTGCGGGAGGCGGCGGACCTGGTGATCGATACCTCAGACCTGCCGCTGCCCAGCCTGCGCCAGATGATCGAGCAGCGCTTCCGGCCGGAGGGGACGCCGGGCCTTTCGATCCAGGTGATGTCCTTCGGCTTCCCCAAGGGCCTGCCGCGCGAGGCCGACCTGGTCTTCGACGTCCGCTTCCTGCGCAACCCGCACTACGTCCCGGCGCTGCGGCCGCAGACCGGGCGGGACGCGCCGGTCGCCGCCTATGTCGAGGGCGACCCGGATTTCCCGGGATTCTGGACCCGGCTTGTGGGCTTCATCGATCCGCTCTTGCCGCGCTACGTGGCGGAGGGCAAGAAGTACCTCACGGTCGCGTTAGGCTGCACCGGCGGCAAGCACCGCTCGGTCCTTGTGGCCGAACGCTTGGCCGCCCATCTCAGGGGCGCGGGCTGGCGCGCCGATGTGACGCACCGGGAACTTGTCCAGCGGGAGCTTGCCGGGATGGACCCGGCGGGTGATCCCGGCCACCGCACCGCGGCGCCCGAGGAGGGCCCCGACGGAGATGACGTCCCCGCAGCACAGGCCGGGACGGGGGGTCGGGAGGCCCTGACACGCACCCCATGATTGGATTGGTTCTCGTCACCCATGGCCGCCTCGCGGATGAACTCCGCCTCGCCATGGAACATGTGGTCGGCCCGCAACGGGCCGTGGCCACCGTCTGCATCGGTCCCGACGACGACATGGAACAGCGCCGGCAGGATATCCGCGACAGCGTCGCGGCGGTCGACCAGGGCGACGGCGTCGTCGTGCTGACCGACATCATGGGCGGCACGCCCTGCAACCTGGCGGTCTCGATCGCCGACCGGAAGCAGGTCGAGGTGATCGCCGGGGTGAACCTGCCGCTGCTGGTCAAGCTGGCCAAGATCCGCTCGTCCGAACCCCTGGCCGAGGCGGTCGACCACGCCGCCGCGGCCGGCCGCAAATACATCGCCGCCGCCGGCGACATCCCGAACGGGATAGCGCGGGTCAATGGCAGCGCCACCGGAGGGAACAAGCCGTGAGCCACACCGCAACCCAATCGATCGATGCCGCCACCACCCCCGGCTGCGGCGAGGGGGAGATGGTGCTGCGGCAGACGCTGACCATCACCAACAGCCGCGGCCTGCATGCGCGCGCCGCCGCCAAGCTGGTCACCCTGGCGGAGCGCTTCTCCGCCTGCGTCCAGGTCTCCCGCGAGGGCCAGAAGGTTCCGGCCTGCTCCATCATGGGGCTGATGATGCTGGGCGCCGGCAAGGGCAGCACGGTCGAGATCGAAGCCGAGGGCTGGGATGCCAAGGAGGCGCTCGAGGCGGTGGCCGGCCTGGTCGAGGCCGGTTTCCATGAAGAATGACAAGGTCGAGGCGCCCGAGGGGCTGAGCGCGAAGGGGCCGGACAAGTCCCCCGACCGCGCCGCCGAGCGCGGCCAGGAGGCGCCGCGCAAGCCATCCGCCCGGAAGACCAAGGAACAGGCGATCCGCGGCCTGCCCATTGCCCCCGGCATCGCCATCGGCCCGGTCTACGACACCACCGAGATCCCCGCCGAGGCGCCCCGCCGGACCATCCCGGCCGGGCAGGTCGAGGCCGAGCGGCAGCGCCTGGTGGATGCCACCGCGCTGTCGCGCAAGCAGCTGAACAAGCTGAAGACCCGGCTCGGCATCCTGCCCGAGGAGGCGCAGGAGGAGCTGGCGCCGCTGCTGGATGCCTATGTGCTGATGCTGGGCAATTCCCGGCTGCTGCGCGGCGCCCGCAAGCGGATCGAGCAGGGCCTGCTGGCGGCCGAGACCGCGGTGCAGGACGAGGCCGAGGCGATCGCCGCGGCGATCATGGCCAACAAGGACGACGACCGCGCCGGCCTCAAGCGCCGCGCCGACGAGGTGCGGGAGATCGCCCGCCGCCTCACCCGCAACCTGACCGCGACGCCCTTCCGCAGCCTGAAGGAGGTGCCGGAAGGCGCCATCCTGGTGGCGGAGGAGCTGACGCCGGCGGATGCCGCGCTGCTCGACCCCTCCCGCATCGCCGGGGTCGCCACCGCCGAGGGCGGCGCCGACGGCCATACCGCCATCATGCTGCGGGCGCTCGGCATCCCCTCGGTGCTCGGCTGCGTCGGGCTGACCGAGAGCGTCACCCGCGGCGACCAGGCGGTGCTGGACGGCTTGGCCGGCACCATCGTGCTGCGTCCCGGCCAGGCGGCGCTGGACAAGGGCAGGGAGGCCCTGACCGCCTTCGCCAAGGAACGCGCCAAGCTGGCCAAGCTGCGCCGCCTGCCGGCGGTGACCACGGACGGCGAGCCGGTGGAGCTGCAGGCCAACCTCGAGATCCCGGCCGAGCTGCCGCTGATCGCCCAGGCCGGCGCCCAGGGGATCGGCCTGTTGCGCACCGAGTTCCTCTTCATGAACCGCGAGGACCTGCCGGGCGAGGAGGCGCAGACTGACGCCTATGCCCAGATCCTCGAGGCCATGGGCGGCGACCCCGTGACCATCCGGGTGCTCGACTGGGGCGGCGAGAAGGACATGGAGGCGCTGGGCGAGGGCATCGCGCCGACCCATGCCGGGCCGAACCCGGCGCTGGGGCTGCGCGGCCTCCGGCTGCTGCTGAAGCGGCCGGAGCTGCTGGAGGCGCAGTTCGCCGCCATCCTGCGGGTCGCCGACCGCGGCCAGGTCCGTGTCCTGCTGCCGATGGTGACCAACCCGTCCGAGGTGAAGCAGGCGCGCGAAATCTACGAGCGCGTCGCCAAGCGGCTGAAGCGGAAGGGCGTCCACCTGCCGGACAAGCTGCCCGACCTCGGCGTGATGATCGAGACGCCGGGCGCCGCGCTGGCGGCGGACGCCATCGCGCTGGAGGCTGATTTCTTTGCGATCGGCACCAACGACCTCGCCATGTACACCCTGGCAGTGGACCGGGCGGAGGCGGAGGTCAGCCATCTGTACGACCCGCTGCACCCCGCGGTGCTGCGGCTGATGCAATTCGCCACGGAGGCCGCGCTGCGGCTGCGCATGCCGGTCTCGGTCTGCGGCGAGATGGCGGGCAACCCGCGGCTGGTGCCGCTGCTGCTCGGCCTCGGCATCCGTTCGCTGTCGATGAATGCCAGCGCGATCCCCCGCGTCAAGCAGGCGGTGCGGTCGCTCGACATTTCCGACTGCGCCCGCTTCGCCCGGCGGGTGATGGAGCAGTCGGACCCGGCGCGGATCCATGAGCTGGTCATGGGCTTCGGGACGGAGAAGCCGTAGGGCCCTGCGCCGCTGCGCCCGGCCCGCAGTCCCGGTGCGGTCGAAGGCCGCAACCATGGTTGGGCCGGTTCCGCTGCGGCGCCCGTCTCGACGGCCGGCGGCCGGCACCGGGTCGGCCCCGGGGCCGCTGCGGTCAGCGCTTCCGGGCCGGCGGCTTCGGCCGGGCCGCCGCCTTCACCCCGGCCGCCATCTGCCGCTTCGCCGCCGCCGTCATCGCCCCGCGCGCCGCCCCGCCCCAGGCATTGGCGGCGCTGAGCCAGAGGCTGAGGAAAGGGTTCTTCTTCGTCCAGGGGTTTGCCATGCCGGGGAAACGTACCGCGGCGGCCGTCGTTGCGTCGCGGCGCCTGGAAGCGCGGCAGGCTTCCGCGCAGGATGCACCACACCCTCGGCGACGGGCACGGCATGGCCAAGGACGAGCTGGACGAATTGCGCGGCGAGATCGTTGCGCTGGAAACCGCGCTGGCCTCGGCCTTCGGCGAGATCGCGGTGCTGCGCGCGGCGATCGGCGGTGGCGGCACCCCGGCCGCGCTGGCCGCCATGGAGGAGATGGCGACCCAGCTGGAGGGCTCGATGCTCCGCGGGGTGATCGGCGCGGAACAGGAAGGCCGGCCACAGGCGTCGGCGGGCTTCGAGCGGCGCATGGAGCAGATCGCCCATGCGCTGCGCAACGCCATCGCCTTCCGCGAGACGTAGCCGGCCTACCCCCCCGCCAGCATCGTGTCGGCGATCTTCTCCGCCGTCATCAGCACCGGGAAGTTGGTGTTCGCACACGGCACCACCGGGAAGATCGAGGCATCGACCACCCGCAGCCCCTCCATCCCGCGCACCCGGCCCTGGTTGTCCACCACCGCCATCGGGTCGTCGTCCCGCCCCATCCGGCAGGAACAGCTGGCATGCCAGACGCCGATCGTCGCCTTGCGGATGAAGGCCTCCAGCGCCTCCTCGTCCTCCATCACCTGGCGGAAGGTGAAGCCCTCCACCACGTAGCGGTCGATGATCCAGCTGCGCAGCGCCGGCGGCCCGTCGAGCAGGGCCGCCACTGCCTTGGTCAGCCAGCGGTTCCGTTCGTTCACCACGCCGATGGCGCGGACCTTGTCGCTATAGGCCGCCGGGAAGGGGTCGGTGGTCACCGCGGCCAGCGGGGCGGAGAGCTGCATCGCCGCCAGCATGCGGAAGCCGCTCATCAGCCGGTCCAGGTCGCGGCGGTCGGACAGCAGGTTGAACTCCACCACCGGCTCCTCCTGCCAGTCGGTGGAGGCCAGCCGCACCTGCCCGGCCTCGGAGTAGGTCTTGTTGACGAAGGCGAGCAGCGAGGCGACCTGCTGCCCCACCGCGTGCCAGGCCGACTTGCTGGCGACGGCGACGAACATGTCGCCCTTCGGCGTCTCCGGCAGCCCCGACGAATAGCGCAGTCCCAGCAGGATGTGCCGGCGCGAATGCGCATCCGTCAGCCGCGCCGGGCGGCGAATGAAGGAGGACAGCGAGATGGACGGATGGTCCATCAGCCGCTGGCCGACGCCGGGCAGCGCCGAGCGCACCTCGATTCCCATCTCCCGCAGGTGGCCGACGGGCCCGATCCCGTTGCGCAGCAGGATGGCCGGCGAATGGATGGCGCCGGAGGAGAGGATCACCTCTGCCCCGCGGAACTCCCGCGGCTGCCCCTTCACCATGGCGGAGACGCCGACGCAGCGGTTGCCCTCGAAGAGCAGGCCACTGACCTGGGTCTCGGTCGAGATGGTCAGGTTCTCCCGCGCCCGCACCTGCGCGTTCAGGTAGCCGACCGCGGCCGAGACCCGCTTCCTGCCGTCGATCGAGGCGGTGACAGGAAAGTAGCCGTCCTCGAACCTGCCGTTCTGGTCGGGCAGGTACTTGAAGCCGGCCAGGCGGAAGGCCTCGCCGGCGGCCTTGGTGTGGTCGCACCAGCGCTCGGCCGGGATGCGGGTGACGGTGATGTGGCCCTCCCGGCCGTGCCACTCATCGGCGAAGTCGAGGTCGTGCTCGACCTTCTTGAAGAAGGGCAGCACGCCGTCCCAGTTCCAGCCGGCGGCGCCGCGCGCCTCCCACTCGTCGAAATCGGTCGGCGCGCCGCGATTGGCCATCTGCCCGTTGATCGAGGACCCGCCGCCGAGCACCCGCGCCTGCTCGTACTTGCGCAGCGGCGGCGGGGCGGCGTCGGGGTTGTTGTGGGAGACGACCTGGGTGCGGACCTTGAGCTTCGTCCAGTGGAAGCGCGGGTCGAAATAGGCGGTGCCGGGATAGGTGTCCTCGATCTCCTTCGGCACCTGGCCCGGCGGCGTGTCCTGCCCGGCTTCCAGCAGCAGCACGCGGTTGGCGGACCGCGCCGAGAGCCGGTTGGCGAGCACCGAGCCGGCGGAGCCGCCGCCGACGATGATGTGGCTGTAGTCCACGCGTTTCCCCTCGAACGTCGTCCCTGGGGAATCCCTAGCATGCGCGGCGCAAGACGCCCAAGCGGCCGGCCGGCGGCATGGATCACCACCTCAGGGCGGCTGCCCGCCGGGCGGCGCCTTCGGCGGGGGCGCCTGCGGCTGGAGCTTGCTGATGATGGCGCCTATGGCGGCATCGAGCTGACGGAGCACCGCTTCCAGCGAATAGCCGAGGAAGAAGGCCCAGGCAGCAAGCGAGAGGCTGAAGCCACCGAGGTGCACCGGCACGTCCGTGCCGAACACCAGCCCGAGCAATCCGCCGAGCGTGGCCGCGAGCATCACGCGCATGAGCCCGTGCTTGCCGTCGTTCATGGCCAGGGTGTGGGTGGCGACCCGGTCGGCGATCCGCCGCAGCACGTAGACGCAGCCGCCGATGCCCCCCAGCAGCACCGGCAGGATGTAGCCACTGATCATCGCCATGCTGGCAATGGTGCGCAGCTCGGTCCGGGACCAGTCTTTCAGGCTCAAGGTCTTGTGCAGCTCGACCGGCGGCCAGGCGCAATAGGCGGGAACGGGCTTGCCGGAGGCCGCGTCCTGCTTGGGCCGGGTCGCCGAGAGCAGGTCGAACGGATTGAAGAACAGCATCTGGCAGTTCCAGGCGGCCAGGCGGGTGAAGACGAGTTCCTCCCGCAGCTTCAGCTGGGCTAGGTGGCTGCAGCTCTGCTCCGCCTGTTGCGTCCTGGCACGGCGCCACTGCGCGTTCGTCGGGTAGGACGCCAGTGCCTCCTTGTCTTCCCCCTTGGTGTCTTCGTCGAGCGTTGGAGGGTCGCAGTAAGGCACGAAGACCGGCGCATCCGGAGCGGCCGGGGCGTCGCCGGCAGCGGCCGGCGCCTCCAAGGCTACGGGCTTGCCGCCCTTGCCCTGCACGACGACCCAGTCGGTCTTCAAATTGAGCTTGGCCAGGTCGCCATAGGCGGTGGCCAGTTCCAGGCGCAGCGCGTCCAGCTGTCCGACCGTGCGGCGACCGTCGTCGAGCCCCATGAGGAGCAGGATCGACAGCAGCATCGCCACCACCAGAAGCACCACGACGCCGCCGACGCCGACGCGCAGGCACCGCCGCGTGCGCCTTGCCCCGGGCGTCGCGGCCGGGCCCGTGGCCATGAAGTCGCGGGTGACTCGGATCGTCTCGACGGTGGCAGGGAAGGCGGCCCGGCTCAGGCATTCGACGGTCGCCACCAGGTCGCGCTCCAGGCCGGCATTGGCGAGGATCGCGGCGGCGCCCTGGTTCAGGATGTCGGGCCCGGACCCGCCGAGCGGCAGTCCGGTGCCGCAGGGCACCTGCGGATTGGGGTGGCGGGCGAGGTACGCGCGCAGGATGCGGCCAGCCGCCTGCAACTCCAGGATCTGCTGAGCGGCCGTGCCCGAGGGCTGGGCGGGTGCTGTTGCGGTGCCCGACATGGCAGCCTCCCCGTGTACGACGCCGGCGTCCTGCATGCCGCTCGATCGGATCGCTCCGCCGGTTCCACCGTCCGGGTCGATCGCCGAAGCATTGGCGCCCGACGTCCTTGCATCCTATGCTGTGGCGCACATGCCGCCGGCCCAGCCCGCCCGCGCGCGCCGCCCCGCCGCCCCCGCGGCGCCGCGGTCGCCGCGTCCGGCACCAGTCGCACCTCCCCGCCCCGATGCCGCCCGGCCGCCGCGCCGCCGTGGCCGATCGCTGCTGGGCTGGCTGGTGCAGGGGCTGGTCTGGGGCGCGATCGCGCTGTTCCTGCTGCTGCTCTTCTTCGCCTGGGACCTGCCGCGGGTGGACGGCATCCCGGCCGCCACCCGCCGCCCCTCGGTCACCCTGCTCTCGGCCGACGGCGCCATGCTGGCGACCCAGGGCGACCTCTATGGGGAAACGGTGCGGCTGCGCGACCTGCCGCCCACCCTGCCCGCCGCCCTGATGGCGGTGGAGGACCGCCGCTTCCGCAGCCATTGGGGGATCGACCCGATCGGCCTGGCGCGCGCCGCACTCGCCAACTGGAGGGCGGGGGAGGTGGTGCAGGGCGGCTCCACCCTGACCCAGCAGCTCGCCAAGAACCTTTTCCTGACGACCGAGCGCACCACCCGCCGCAAGGTGCAGGAAGCCCTGCTGGCGCTGTGGCTGGAGCGCCGCTTCGGCAAGGACCAGCTGCTCGAGATCTATCTCAACCGGGTTTATCTCGGCGCCGGAGCCTATGGGGTCGATGCCGCGGCGCGGCTCTTCTTCGGCGTCCCGGCGCGGCGGGTGAACCTTTGGCAGGCGGCGATGCTGGCCGGGCTGCCGAAGGCGCCGTCGCGGCTGAACCCCCGCGCCTCGCCCGACCTCGCCGTCGCCCGCGCCTCCGAGGTGCTGGAGGCGATGGTCGAGACCGGCGCCATCACCAAGGCGCAGATGGAGGCCGAGCTCGGCCGCATGCGGATCCCGCCGCCGGCCTCCCGCCAGGCCGGCTGGTTCGCCGACTGGGCGCTCGAGGACCTGGCCGAGACCTTTCCCGGCAATGCCGACCTGGTGCTGCGGGCGACACTGAGCGCGAAGCTGCAGGCGGTGGTGGAGGCTCGGCTCGAGGCGCTGCTGGCCGGGCCCGGGGCGCGGGCCGGAGTCAGCCAGGGCGCCGTGGTGGTGCTGGACGCGAATACGGGTGCGATCCGCGCCATGGCCGGCGGGCGGGACTTCCGCGCCAGCCAGTTCAACCGCGCGACCGCCGCCCGGCGCCAGCCCGGCTCCGCCTTCAAGCCCTTCGTCTTCCTGGCGGCGCTCGAGAAGGGCATGCGGCCCGAGGACGACGTCTCCGACGCGCCGCTCAGCCTCGGCGGCTGGTCGCCCGGCAACGGCACCTGGAAGCCGCGGGGCGAGATCAGCATGGAGGAAGCCCTGGCGCAGTCGGTGAACACCGCGGCCGTCCGGGTGCTGTTCCGCGCCGGCGGCCCGCGCGCGGCGGCCGAGGCAGCGCGGCGCCTCGGGCTCGACGGCCGCTTCCCGAACGACGCCTCGATCGCCCTCGGCACCGGGGAAGTGACGCTGCTGGACCTGACTGCGGCCTATGCCGGCTTCGCCAATGGCGGGATGCGGATCACGCCCTTCGGCATCGCCGGCGCGCAGGCGACCGGCGCCGCCCTGCCGGTCCCGCGCGCGGCGCCGCGGCGGGCGATCGCGGCGGAGGACGCGGCGGCGATGCGGCGGATGCTGGAAGCGGCCGTGTCGCACGGCACCGGCCGGGCCGCTGCCGTCGGGGGCCGCAGCGTGGCCGGCAAGACCGGCACCACCCAGGATTTCCGCGACGCCTGGTTCATCGGCCTCACCGGCGGCGGTGCTGCCGGCGGCGGCAGCGTGGTCGGCATCTGGCTCGGCAACGACGATGCGCGGCCGATGGACAGCGTCAGCGGCGGCAGCCTGCCGGCGCGGCTCTTCCACGACATCACGGAGTCCGGATTATAATCCCGGTGTCGCAATCCGGCAGGAATTCCGCGCCACGCGTGGGTGCCGGTCGCGCCGCGACGCGTTAGATGCCACGTGGTAGATGGACCTGGGGCCAGGGGCGGGACCGGACGATGCAGTCGGAGGACCAGGCGCTGCGGCGCAAGGCGGAGCGGGGCATGGCGGCCGCCAGGCTGGCGCGCACCGTGCAGCACGACATCAACAACCTGCTGAC
This sequence comes from Dankookia rubra, assembly GCF_004355005.1. Lineage (GTDB taxonomy): Bacteria > Pseudomonadota > Alphaproteobacteria > Acetobacterales > Acetobacteraceae > Paracraurococcus > Paracraurococcus ruber_A. The sequence continues at coordinate 74,781 of NZ_SMSJ01000015.1, read as the reverse complement.
CGTGATCTTCGCCAACCTCGAGATGCTGAAGCGCAGCGCGGCCGAGGGCGCGCCGCAACGCCAGCTCGGCCGGGTGGAGGAAGCCGCCCGCCGCTTCGAGGGCACCAGCCGCGCCATCCTGGCCTTCATCCGCCGCCCGGCCGGGGAAGTCGCGCCGATCCGGCTGAGCGAGGCGCTGGCGGCGCTGCAGCCGCTGCTGCAGATGATCCTGTCCGGTCCCGGCGCGCTCTCCGTCACCCTGGCCGATGCCGACCCGCCGGTGCTGCTGGAACGCACCGCGCTGGAGGAGGCGCTGCTGGCCCTGGCGGCGCAGATCGCCGAGACCCAGCCGCGCGGCCTGGCGCTGACGCTGACCGTGGCGGCCGAGGCGGATGGCGGGCAGCTGACGCTGGCCCTGCCCGCCGGCCCGGCCCCGCCCGCGCTGGAGGCGGTGGCCGAGGCCTTCCGCGCCGCTGGCGGGTCGGCGGCGGCGGAGGGGACCGGGCTGCGGCTCCGCCTGCCGCGGCACGTCCCGCCCGGCTAAAGCATTTTCCGCTCACATGCGTTCACGGCCAATGCTCTAGGTCATTGTGTTCAGAGCATCTTCACCCGATCAGGTGATCCCACCTGATCGGGATCTGCTCTAGCGCGGAGGGCGGGAGAGCGTGGACGCCGGGATCCGCCCTGACAACAAGATGCTACGGCGGCGCCGCGGTCATGTCTGAACGCAGGCCGCGGTAGCGCAGGCCGCCGCAGGGCGGCCCCCCGAAGGCATCGACCCGTCCTGCAGGCGGCAGGCCGGGACGGCCTGCCGGACCGGACACCCGGCATGCCGCCCTGGCCCGGACGACGGCGAAGCGCCTGCACCGCCCCGGCTTTGGGCAGGGCCCGCCTGTTTCCCTCGCACCCGGTTTCCCGCGCACCCCTGGCCAAACCCCCGGTTCTGCGGCCTGCTTCGCATGCGCCCCGCGCTCTGCTATCGGCGTTGGTCCCGGCGGGGCCGGGGACGCAGCGGGGCAATGCCGCATTGCGTTCCCCGGCCCTGCTGGCGCAGCATTTGCTGGACAGAACCAACAGGGACAGCCGCCCAAGGCGGCAGGAACGGGAGACAACACTATATGCAGCCCTTCGGGCTTTCCTTCGCGCGCGCCCTCGGCACCGTGGCGCTCGGCCTCGGCCTCGTCCTGCCCGGGCTTGCCCGGGCGCAGGCGCCGGCCGGCGCCGCCAATACCTTCGATGCGGTCAAGTCGCGCGGCCAGCTGGTCTGCGGCGTGAATACCGGCCTCGCCGGCTTCGCCCAGCCGGACAGCCAGGGCGTCTGGCGCGGCTTCGATGCCGAATATTGCCGCGCCATCGCCGCCGCCATCTTCGGCGACGCGACCAAGGTGCGCTTCGTCCCGACCACGGCGCAGGTGCGCTTCACCGCGCTGCAGTCGGGCGAGGTGGACGTGCTGTCCCGCAACACCACCTGGACGCTGTCGCGCGACACCTCGCTCGGCCTCGACTTCGCCGCGACCAACTTCTTCGACGGCCAGGGCTTCATGGTGAAGACCAGCCTCGGCGTGAAGTCGGCCAAGGAGCTGGAAGGCGCGACGATCTGCGTGCAGCCCGGCACCACGACCGAGCAGAACCTGAGCGACTGGTCGCGCGCCAACAGGATCAAGTTCACCCCGGTCGTGATCGAGCGGCTCGAGGAGATCGTCGGCGCCTACATCTCCGGCCGCTGCGACGCCTATACCACCGACGTCTCCGGCCTTGCCGCCACCCGCTCGGCCCAGCCGAAGCCGGACGACCACCTGATCCTGCCCGAGGTCATCAGCAAGGAGCCGCTGGCCCTCGGCGTGCGGCAGGGCGATGCCCGCTTCGCCGATGTCGTCCGCTGGACCCACTTCCTGCTGCTGAGTGCCGAGGAGTTCGGCGTCACCCAGGCCAACGTGGACAAGATGGCGAACGACCCGCGGCCCGAGGTGAAGCGCATGTTCAGCAAGGATGGCGGGCTCGGCCCGATGCTCGGCCTGCCCGAGCTCTGGGCGGTCAACGTCGTCAAGGCGGTGGGCAACTACGGGGAGCTGTTCGACCGCACCCTGAAGCCGATCGGCATCCAGCGCGGGCCGAACGCGCTCTGGACCACCGGCGGGCTGCAATACTCGCCGCCGTTCCGCTGAGAGCCTGCGGGGCCGGCCCGCGCCGGCCCCGCATCCGAGAAGCCTGACCAGGACAGAAGGGCGCGCCATGTCGCAGACCACCATCGACCCGAGGTCGCTGCGGGCCCCGCCCAGGCGGCCGCTGCGCCTGTCCTGGTCGGACGAACGCGTGCGCGCCATCGTCTGGCAGGTGCTGGTCGTCGGCGTCATCGGCGCCATCGTCTGGTGGCTCTGGTCGAATACCGTCCACAACCTCGAGGTCCGGCGCATCGCCACCGGCTTCGGCTTCCTCGGCCGCGAAGCCGGGCTGCCGATCGCCGAGAGCCTGATCGAGTACAGCCCGACCGACACCTACCTGCGGGCGCTGACCGTCGGCCTGCTGAACACGCTGAAGGTCGCCGTGGTCGGCATCGTCCTGGCGACCATCCTCGGCACCGTGATCGGCATCGCCCGGCTGTCGAAGAACTGGCTGCTGGCCAAGATCGCCGCGGTCTACGTCGAGGTCATCCGCGACCTGCCGCTGCTGCTGCAGCTGCTGTTCTGGTACGCGCTGCTGCAGGGCCTGCCCGGGCCGCGCCAGGCGCTGAACCCGGTGCAGGGCGTCTTCCTGTCCAACCGCGGGCTCAAGCTGCCCTGGATCGAATGGCAGGACGCGCATTCCTTCGCCCTGATCGCCTTCCTGCTCGGCGCCGCCGGCACCTGGCTGTACCGCCGCGCGGCGATCGCCAAGCGGATGCAGGACGGCCGGCCGCGCGCGGTCTGGCCGGTGGCGGTGGGCGCCATGCTGGTGCTGCCGGTCGCGGTCTGGGCGGCGCTCGGCGCGCCCTGGGTGGTGGACTGGCCGGCGCTGCGCGGCTTCAACTTCCGGGGCGGCCTGAACATGTCGCCGGAATACTTTGCCCTGCTGCTGGGCCTGACGCTCTACACCGCCGGCTTCATCGCCGAGATCGTCCGCGCCGGCATCCTCGCGGTCCCGGGCGGGCAGTGGGAGGCGGCGCAGGCCTTGGGCCTGCATCCCGGTCAGGTGCTGCGGCAGATCGTGCTGCCCCAGGCGCTCAGGGTGATCGTCCCGCCGATGACCAGCCAGTACCTCAACATCACCAAGAACAGCTCGCTGGCGGTGGCGATCGGCTACCAGGACATCGTCTCGATCGCCAATACCACGCTGAACCAGACGGGCCAGGCGATCGAGGGCATCGCCATCATCATGCTGGTGTACCTCACCATCAGCCTGTCGATCTCGTTCTTCATGAACTGGTACAACGCGCGCATCGCGCTGGTGGAGAGGTGACGGTGATGCGCGCATTGTCGTCGTTTGCCCTCGCTGGCCCGAGGGCCAGCCACGCTGCTGAAATCGCCTTGGTGGAGCGCTGAGCCATGAGCGACATCACGCTGGACACCGCCGCCGCCAAGGTGCCCAAGGCCGCGCCGCGCACCCCGCCGGCCAGCCAGATCGGGCTGCCGGCCTGGCTGCGGGCCAACCTCTTCTCCTCCTGGATCAACACCGCGGTCACGCTGGTGGTGGCCTATTTCCTGGTGCGCTGGGCGATTGGCTTCGTCGAATGGGGCATCGTCAACGCCGTCTGGTCGGTGCCGGACAACCAGACCCAGGCCTGCCGCGACCTGCGCGGGATTGGCGCCTGCTGGGCGGTGATCACGGAGAAGCACCGCTTCATCCTGTTCGGCACCTACCCGTATGAGGAACACTGGCGCCCCGCGCTCTGCGTCCTGCTCTTCGTCGGGCTCTACATCGTCTCGGCGATGCGGCGCTTCTGGCGCAAGGAGCTGGCCTTGGTCTGGATTGGCGTGCTGACGCTGATCGGCGTGCTGATGTGGGGCGGCGTCGCCGGCCTCACCTACGTGCCGCAGGAACGCTGGGGCGGCCTTGTCATCACCCTGATCCTGGCGACCTTCGGGCTCGCCTTCGCCTTCCCGCTGGCGATCGTCGTGGCACTCGGGCGGCGGTCCTCCCTGCCGGCGATCAAGGCGCTCTGCGTCCTTTACGTCGAGCTGATCCGCGGCGTGCCGCTGATCTCGCTGTTGTTCATGGCCAGCGTGATGTTCCCGCTCTTCCTGCCGGAGGGGATGAACATCGACAAGCTGCTGCGCGCCCAGCTCGCCATCATCCTCTTCGCCGGCGCCTACCTGGCCGAGGTCGTCCGCGGCGGCCTGCAGTCGCTGTCGAAGGGCCAGTACGAGGCGGCCGACGCGCTCGGCCTGTCCTACTGGCAGAAGACCGGCTTCATCATCCTCCCCCAGGCGTTGCGGATGGTGATCCCGCCGCTGGTGAACACCTTCATCGGCTTCTTCAAGGATACCAGCCTCGTCCTCATCATCGGCATCTTCGACCTGCTGACCGCCGGCAAGACCGCGATCATCGAACCGGCCTGGCAGGGCTTCGGCATCGAGGTCTACCTGACGGTCGGCGCCATCTACTTCGTCTTCTGCTTCGCCATGTCGAAATACAGCCAGGGCCTGGAGGCGGAGCTGAACCGCCACCGCGCGCGCTGAAGGGGATACACGATGAGCGAGACCCTGGAACACGTCGCCTCCCGCGCCCGCACGGATGCCCCGCCGGCCATCCTGCTGGACAAGGTCAACAAGTGGTTCGGCGCCCTGCACGTGCTGCGCGACGTGTCGCTGAACGTGGCGCTCGGCGAACGCGTGGTGATCTGCGGCCCGTCCGGGTCCGGCAAGTCCACCACCATCCGCTGCATCAACCGGCTGGAGACGCACCAGGAAGGCCGCATCGTCGTCAACGGCATCGAGCTGTCGGACGACGTCAAGGCGCTGGACGACATCCGCCGCGAGGTCGGCATGGTCTTCCAGTCCTTCAACCTCTTCCCGCACCTGACGATCCTCGAGAACTGCACCCTGGCGCCGATCTGGGTCCGCCGCATGCCGAAGAAGCAGGCGGAGGAGCTGGCGATGGAATACCTGGCCCGGGTCCGTATCCCGGAACAGGCGAAGAAGTATCCCGGCCAGCTTTCCGGCGGGCAGCAGCAGCGCGTCGCCATCGCCCGGGCGCTCTGCATGAAGCCGAAGATCATGCTGTTCGACGAGCCCACCTCGGCGCTCGACCCGGAGATGATCAAGGAGGTGCTGGATACCATGGTCAGCCTGGCCGAGGACGGCATGACCATGATCTGCGTGACGCACGAGATGGGCTTCGCCCGGACCGTCGCCGACCGCGTCGTCTTCATGGACCGCGGCGAGATCGTCGAGATGGGCACCCCGACCCAGGTCTTCGAGAACCCGCAGACCGAGCGGCTGCAGCTCTTCCTCAGCCAGATCCTGCGGGGGCACTGACCCCGTCCCGGGAAGCGCCGGGGACGGCAGCCTTGCAAGGCCACAGGCGGAAGCCTAAGCCTTCGCGCCGTCCTCCCCCCGGAGCGCCCGCTTGACCGCCTCCCCCTCCGCCGCCCATGCCAAGGCGGTCTCGCTTCCCCTGCTGCTCGGCGTGCTCGGCGTCGTCTACGGGGACATCGGCACCAGCCCGCTCTATGCGCTGCGCGCCGCGCTGCTGCATTTCTCCGCCGACGGGATCGAGCGCTGGGAGATCCTCGGGATCCTCTCGCTCATCATCTGGTCGCTGATCCTGACGGTCACGGTGAAGTACGTGACCTTCATCCTGAAGGCCGACAACAAGGGCGAAGGCGGCATCCTGGCGCTGATGGCCCTGGCCCAGCGGGTCGCCGGCAGCGACCGGTCGCGGCAGATCGTCATGCTGCTCGGCATCATCGGCGCCTGCCTGTTCTTCGGCGACGGCGTCATCACCCCGGCGATCTCGGTGCTCTCGGCGATGGAGGGGCTGAAGGTCATCTCCCCCGCCTTCGACCCGCTGATCATCCCCGGCTCCGTCGTCATCCTGATCGCGCTCTTCCTGGTGCAGTACCGCGGCACCCACAGCATCGGCCGGATCTTCGGCCCGGTCATGGCGCTCTGGTTCGGCTCGCTTGGCCTGCTCGGGCTGATCGAGGTGGTCCGCGAGCCCGAGGTGCTGAGCGCCATCTCGCCGCACCACGCCATCACCTTCTGCGTCCACTACAAGCTGGCCGCCTTCATCGCCTTCGGCTCGGTCGTGCTGTCGGTGACGGGGGCGGAGGCGCTCTATGCCGACATGGGGCATTTCGGCCGCCGGCCCATCCAGCTCGCCTGGACCTTCTACGTCCTGCCGGCGCTGGCGCTGAACTACATGGGCCAGGGCGCCCTGCTGCTCGGCGACGCGGCCGCGCTCGAGAACCCCTTCTTCCTGCTGGCGCCGGAGATGCTGCGGCTGCCGCTGGTGGTGCTGGCGACCGTGGCGACGGTCATCGCGTCCCAGTCGATGATATCGGGTGCTTTTTCTATTGCCCGGCAATGCGTCCAGCTCGGCTTCCTGCCGCGGCTGGTGGTGCACCATACATCGGAGACCGAGGAGGGGCAGATCTACCTGCCGCAGGTCAACTTCGCCCTGCTGGCCGGGGTGCTGGTGCTGGTGCTGTCCTTCCATACCTCGGATAACCTGGCGGCCGCCTACGGCATCGCGGTGACCGGCACCTTTGTCTGCACCAGCTCCCTGGCGATCCTGGTCTTCCGCCGGCAGTTCCGCTGGCCGGCGGCGCTGGTCGCCCTGGTTTTCGTGCCGCTGCTGATGATCGACGCGGCCTTCTTCGCCTCCAACGTGCTGAAGATCCCGGAAGGCGGCTACGTCCCGCTGGTGCTCGGCGCCGGGCTCTTCATCCTGATGCATACCTGGAAGCGCGGGCGGGACCTGCTCTTCTCCCGCTTCCGGCAGGACAGCCTGCCGCTGAAGTCCTTCCTGGCCCGGCTGCCGCAGAGCCGCACCATCCGCGTCCCCGGCATCGCCATCTTCATGACCGGCCAGGCCGACTACGTCCCCGGCGCGCTGCTGCACAACCTGAAGCACAACAAGGTCCTGCATGAGCGCGTGATCTTCGTCACCGTCCTGAACGAGGACATCCCCCAGGTCGGTCCCGACCGGCGGCGGGAGGTGACGGAACTGGCGCCCGCCATCTACCGGGTGATCCTGCGCTACGGCTTCCAGGAAAGCCCGCACATCCCGCGCGAGCTGGAGGCACTGAAGCAGGACGGCGTGCCCTACGAGGCCATGCAGGCCAGCTACTTCCTCGGCCGGGAGACGCTGGTGGCCGCCGTGGTGCCGAAGATGTCGCACTGGCGGCAATGGCTCTTCACCCTGATGTCGCGCAATGCCGTCCCGGCGACCGAGTTCTTCCGCATCCCGTCCGACCGGGTGGTGGAACTGGGCGTCCGCGTGGCGATCTGAACCGCCGCGGTCCGCGAGCGTTGCTCCGGCAGTTCGATGGTCCGCAGTCCGCCGGCTGGCGGCGCGACGGCATGGGGGGGATTGCGACGGGATGCCGATGGTGACGCTGGTCGTGGCGGCTGGCCCCGGCTTCCCGCAGGGCAGCCCCAACCACCGCTACGAGATTGCCGTGGCGCTGACCCCGGGTGGGCACCTGGACGTCGAGGCCTGGCTGGCCGACCCGAAGCCCTGGCATGCCCGGCGCATCTGGCCCGGCGGCCCGGCCCGCGACGGCGACATGCTGTTCGACCCCGATACCGAAAGCTGGTCCATCCGGCTCTTCCCCGCCCCGGGCGAGGCGGCGGACGCGCCACTGCATGCCACGATCCGCAATGCCGGGCAGCTGCGCCCCGGGGAATACGTGACCATCCGCGAGCCGGACGGGACCGAATTCTCCTACCGCGTCGTCTCGGTGGCCTGACCGCCGGCCGCCAGCCCTGCGACGGCCCCGCGCAGCAGGCGCAACCTAGCCTCGGCCGCCGCCGCCGGCCGGGCGCCGAGCGGTTCCGTCACGTGCAGGATGAAGCCTGCGGCCAGCGGCGCGGCCTCGACCGTCGCCTGGCTGGGCGGCGGGGCGGCGCGGCCCCCGAGCGCCAGCCAGCGGCCGAAGCCGGGACGGGTCCCCGCCGTCACCGCCTTTACCAGATGCCCGCCGGGCTGCAGCGCTGCCGGCGCCGCGCCGGCCCGCAGCGGCGCCATCCGCGCGGCCAGCAACGGGTCGTACTGCTGCACCGCCGATCAGGCGCCGCTCTGCCGGGCCGGGCCTGGGATCAGATCCCCTGATACGCAAAAGGCCTGGCCGCTTCCGCGGTCAGGCCTTTCGGTGAACTGGTGGAGCCAATCGGGATCGAACCGACGACCTCTTGAATGCCATTCAAGCGCTCTCCCAACTGAGCTATGGCCCCCCAGGAAGGAGGCGGCTTTTAACCCTGGCCCGGCGGGTCTGCAAGGGGCCCGGGGCCTCTTTTGCAGGGACTTTCGCAGCAGCCCCCGCGTGACTAGTTTGCCCCCCCGGCGGTTCGGCCGAAACCAGGAGAGGTGCGCATGGGCAAGGTGTTTCCGGACGCGAAGGCAGCCCTCGCGGGCCTGCTGCGCGACGGCATGATGATCCATTCCGGCGGCTTCGGCCTCTGCGGCATCCCGTCCCTGCTGATCGAGGCGATCCGCGACAGCGGGGTGCGCGACCTCACCATCGTCTCGAACAATGCCGGCATCGACGACGCGGGGCTCGGCCTGCTGCTGAAGACCCGGCAGGTGCGCAAGATGATCAGCAGCTATGTCGGCGAGAACAAGACCTTCGCCGAGCAGTTCCTGGCCGGGGAACTCGAGATCGAGTTCAACCCGCAGGGCACGCTGGCCGAGCGGATCCGCGCCGGCGGCGCCGGCATCCCGGCCTTCTACACCAAGACCGGCGTCGGCACCGAGGTCGCCAAGGGCAAGCCGACGGCCGAGTTCGACGGCGAGACCTATGTGCAGGAGCGGGGCATCGTCGCCGACCTCGCCATCGTCCATGCCTATATGGGCGATGCCGAGGGCAACCTGATCTACCGGAAGACCGCGCGGAACTTCAACCCGATGATGGCGACCGCGGCCAAGGTGACGGTCGCGCAGGTCGAGCACCTGGTGAAGCCGGGCGAGCTCGACCCCGACCACATCGTCACCCCCGGCGTCTACGTGAAGCGCATGGTCCAGTGCCCGCCGGGCTACGAGAAGCGGATCGAGCAGCGCACCGTCCGCAGGCGCGAGCCGGCCGCAGCCGGCGGCGTGGCGTAACCCCTGGTCAGCGAAGGAACGGAAACATGGCCTGGACCCGTGACCAGATGGCCGCCCGCGCCGCGCGCGAGCTGCAGGACGGCTTCTACGTGAACCTCGGCATCGGCATCCCGACGCTGGTGGCGAACCACGTCCCCGCCGGCTTCAACGTGCAGCTGCAGAGCGAGAACGGCATGCTCGGCCTCGGCCCCTTCCCCTATGAGGGCGAGGAGGACCCGGACCTGATCAATGCCGGCAAGCAGACCATCACCGCCCTGCCGACCAGCAGCTATTTCTCCTCCGCCGACAGCTTCGCCATGATCCGCGGCGGGCATATCGACCTGTCGATCCTCGGCGCGCTGCAGGTGGCCGAGAACGGCGACCTCGCCAACTGGATGATCCCCGGCAAGATGGTGAAGGGGATGGGCGGGGCGATGGACCTGGTCGCCGGGGTAAAGAAGGTCGTGGTGCTGATGGAGCACACCGCCGGAGGCAAGCCGAAGCTGCTCAAGGCCTGCAACCTGCCGCTGACCGGCGCCCGGGTGGTCGACATGGTGATCACCGAGCTCGCGGTCTTCGAGCTCGCCCGCCGCGGCGAGACCGACCTGCGGCTGGTCGAGCTGGCGCCCGAGGTGACGCTCGAGGAGGTCACGGCGAAGACCGAGGCCGGCTTCACCACCGCCCTGCGGAACTGACCGGGCGCCTCAGTCGAGGGTGATCCGCGCCTCCCGGATCACCCGCCCCCACCGCGCCAGCTCGGCGGCGAACAGGTCGCCGAGCTCGGCCGGCGGGAGCGGCATGGGCGTGGCGCCGAGCTCCGCCAGCCGCGCCGCAACTCCCGGGTCGGCCAGGCCGGCCCCGACCGCCTGGTTCAGCCGCGCCACGGTCTCCGCCGGCGTCCCGCGCGGGGCGCCGATGGCATACCAGGAGCTCGCCTCGTAGCCCGGCAGCGTCGCGGCCAGTGTCGGCAGCTCGGGCAGCGCCCCCGCCGGCTCGGCAGTGGTCACCGCCAGCGCCTGCAGCCGCCCGCCCCGGACATGGCCGATGGCGGAGGGCAGGGCATCGAACATCACCTGCACCCGCCCCGCCACCAGGTCGGCCAGCGCCGGGCCGGAGCCGCGATAGGGCACGTGCAGCAACGCGGCGCCGGATGCCTGCTGGAACAGCGCGCCCGCCAGGTGCTGCGGCGTGCCGTTGCCGGACGAGGCCATGGCGAGCTGCCCGGGCCGGGCCCGCGCCAGGGCGATGAGCTCCGCCGCTGTCGCGGCCGGCACGCCGGGGTGGACCAGCATGACCAGCGGCACCCGGGCGATGCCGGCGACAGGGGCGATGTCGCGCCCGAAGTCGAAGGGCAGCTGCGGGTAGAGCGCCATGTTGATGGCGTTCACCGGGCCGCAGAGCAGCAGCACATGGCCGTCCGGCGCCGCCTGGGCCACGGCCTCCGTCGCCAGGTTGCCGCCGGCGCCCGGCCGGTTCTCCACCAGCACGGGCTGGCCGAGCACCCCGCCGAGCCAGCCGGCCATGAGCCGGCCGACGATGTCCATCGGCCCGCCGGGGGCGAAGCCGGTCAGCAGCCGGACCGGGCGGGCGGGCCAGGCCTCCGCCCGGGCTGCCAGGGGAAGGGCGGCCAGGGGGAGGGCTGCCAGGGGCAGGGCGGCGGCAAGCAGCAGGCGGCGGGTCGGCTCCATGGCGGCGGATCTCCGGTGGGGCTGGCCGGCAGGATGGATCGGCCCAGGCATTCGGACCATCATCGGCCCGCAGCGAAATCCATATGCGGCGGATATGGCATGGAACTCCGGCACCTCCGCTACTTCGTCGCCGTCGCCGAGGAGCGGCACGTCACCCGGGCCGCCGAGCGGCTGGGCATGCAGCAGCCGCCGCTGAGCCAGCAGATCCGGGCGCTGGAAGCCGAGCTCGGCGTCCAGCTCCTGCGCCGCCGGCCGCGCGGGGTGGAGCCGACCGAGGCGGGGCTCGCCTTCCTCGGCGAGGCGCAGGCGATCCTCGCCCGGCTCGCCGCGGCGACGGCGACGGCGCGGCGGATCGCGGCCGGCGAGCAGGGCCGGCTTGCCGTCGGCGTGCCGCCCACCGCGCCCTTCCACCCCTTCGTGCCCGGCGTGATCCGGAGCTTCCGGGAGGCCTGGCCCCTGGTCACCCTGACGCTCGAGGAATGCCTGCGGGCCGAGCTGGTGGAGCGGCTGCAGGACGGACGGCTCGACATCGCCTTCTTCCGCGCCGAGGCGGCGCTGCCGGAAGGGCTTGTGCTGCACCGGCTGCTGGAGGAGCCGATGGTCGCGGCGCTGCCGGCCGGCCACCCTCTGGCCGCGGAGGCCGGGCCCGCCCTGACGCTCGCCGCGCTCGCGGGCGAGACCTTCATCGCCTATGCCCGGCAGCAGGGCCCCGCGCTGTTCGAGGCGATGCTGGCCGGCTGCCTGGCGGCCGGCTTCAGCCCGCGGCTCGGGCAGGAGGCGCCGCGCGTCACCTCGGCGCTCAGCCTGGTGGCGGCCGGGCTCGGCGTCACGCTCGTCCCCGCCTCCACCCGCCGCGTCGCGCTGGAGGGCCTGGCCTACCGGAAGCTGGCCGGGGAGGCGGTGCCGCGCGCGGTGCTGGCGATCGTCGCGCGGCGCGACGGCGGCTCCGCCGCGGCGCGCAACTTCCTGGCGCTGGTCCGGCAGGAAGCGCGCAAGGCGCGGGACTGAAGCGGTTCAGGCGAAGCGCAGCAGCACCACCAGCGCCGCCAGGATCTGCACCGCGTTGAGCGCCACGCTCAGCCGGTGCGCCGCGTCGAACCGGGGCTTCGCCGCCGCATCCCCGGCCTGCGCCGCATCCGAGAGCCGGTTGATCCGCGGCATCAGCCCCTGCCGCAGCCAGACGCCCAGCGCGGCGACGGCGGCCATCGCCAGCGCGTCCCAGCCGCGCAGGGGCAGCAGTGCCACGGCCGCGGCGGCCGAAAGGCCGAGCACCCAAAGGTAGTAGATCGGGAAGACCTGGCGAATGAAGCGCCCGGCCCATTCGGGCGGCAGCCGGGTGAAGACCAGCGGCGCGATGGCGACCGCGAAGAAGACCATGCCGCCCAGCAGCAGGGCGGTGGCGAAGAGGGCGATGCCGGAGAGGATCATGCCGGTGCCAGATGGGGCTGCGGCACCGCGGCGCAATGCGGCGCGCCAGCGACGGCGCGGCGATCACGCCGCCGCCGCATCAACCGCAACATGCTGCTCCCTGCCGATGTTACGAATTCGGTTGCCGCCGTTGGCGCGGCCCCCGCACCCTGCCTTCGCGCCGGCGACGGCGCAGGGAGGTAACAACCATGCAAAGACGCTTCATCGTCGCCGGCAGCCTGGCCGGCGCCGGCAGCCTGGCCGCACCCCGCCTCGCCAGTGCCCAGCCGCGGATCCGCTGGCGCTGCCCCGGCAGCTTTCCCAAATCGGTCGACACGCTCTGGGCCGCGCACGAGCTGTTCTGCAGGCGGGTGCAGGAGCTGACCGACGGCGCCTTCCAGATCACCCCCTTCGGCCCGGGCGAGATCGTCCCGGCGCTGCAGGTGATGGATTCGGTCGGCCAGGGCTCGGTCGAGTGCGGCTTCACCCCGGCGCTCTTCTACTACGGCAAGGACCCGGCGCTGGCCTTCGGCACCGCGGTGCCCTTCGGTCCCAGCAGCCGGCAGATGTGGTCCTGGCTGCACCTGGGCGGTGGCCGCGAGGTGATGCGCGAGGTTTATGCCGACCAGGGCGTCTGGGCGATCCCGGCGACCAACACGGGGGCGCAGATGGGCGGTTGGTTCCGGCGCGAGATCCGCACGCTGGAGGACATGAAGGGGCTGAAGATGCGCATCGCCGGCCTGGCCGGGGCGGTGATGACCAAGCTCGGCGTGGTGGCGCAGCAGCTGGCGCCCGGCGACATCTACCCGGCGCTGGAGCGCGGCGTGGTGGACGCCGCCGAGTACATCGGCCCCTACGACGACGAGAAGCTCGGCTTCAGCCGCATCGCCAAGTTCTACTACTACCCGGGCTGGTGGGAATACGCGCCCTCGACCGACATCATGGTGAACCTGAAGGCCTGGGACACCCTGCCGGCGCACTACAGGCAGGCGATGGAGACCGCGGGCGCCGAGGTCTGGCACTGGTCCATGGCGCGGTTCGACGAGCTGAACCCGCCGGCGATGAAGCGGTTGCTCGCCACCGGCACCCAGCTCCGGCCCTATTCGCGGGAAATCCTGCTCGGCGCCTACAAGGCGACCCAGGACCTGTACGGCGAGATCGCCGAGCAGAACCCGCGCTTCCGCCGCGTCTGGGACCACTGGGAGAAGCACCGCCAGGAACAGGCGCAGTGGTTCCGGGTCTCCGAGGATTCCATGGCGAATTTCCTCGCCGTGGCGATGAACCGGTAGGAAGGCTCGCGGCCCCGACTTCGCGGGCGGGGCCGCGATCCCTCAGTAGCGGTACTGCTCGGCCTTGAAGGGGCCTTCCTCGGGCACGCCGATATAGCCGGCCTGCTGCGGGCTGAGCTTGGTCAGCTTGGCGCCGACCTTTTCCAGGTGCAGGGCGGCAACCTTCTCGTCCAGGTGCTTCGGCAGCACGTAGACCTTCTTCTCGTACTTGCCGGGGTTCGACCACAGCTCGATCTGCGCCAGGGTCTGGTTGGTGAAGCTGGCGGACATCACGAAGGACGGGTGTCCCGTGGCGTTGCCGAGGTTCACCAGGCGTCCCTCGGACAGCAGGATGATGCGCTTGCCGTCGGGGAACTCGACCTCGTCCACCTGCGGCTTCACGTTGGTCCACTTGTAGTTCTTCAGCGCGGCGACCTGGATCTCGCTGTCGAAGTGGCCGATGTTGCAGACGATGGCGCGGTGCTTCATCGCGCGCAGGTGGTCGATGGTGATGACGTCGACGTTGCCGGTCGCGGTGACGAAGATGTCGGCGCGCGGCGCGGCATCCTCCATCGTCACGACCTCGTAGCCCTCCATCGCCGCCTGCAGCGCGCAGATCGGGTCGACCTCACTGACCATCACGCGGCAGCCGGCATTGCGCAGCGACGCCGCGCTGCCCTTGCCGACATCGCCGAAACCCGCGACCATGGCGACCTTGCCCGACATCATCACGTCGGTTCCCCGCCGGATGCCGTCGACCAGGCTCTCGCGGCAGCCGTAGAGGTTGTCGAACTTCGACTTGGTGACGCTGTCGTTCACGTTGATCGCGGGGAAGAGGAGCTTCCCTTCCTTCGCCATGATGTAGAGGCGGTGGACGCCCGTCGTCGTCTCCTCGGAGACGCCCTGGATCGACTTGGCGAGCCTGGCGAACCAGCCCGGCTTGGTCTGCACCAGCTTCTTGATGAGGGCGAAGAAGACCTCCTCCTCCTCGTTCGTCGCCTTGTCGAGGAAGGCAACGTCGCCCTGCTCGGCGCGCAGGCCGTAGTGGACCAGCAGCGTCATGTCGCCGCCGTCGTCGAGCAGCATGTTCGGCTCGCCGCCGTCGTGCCACTCCAGCGTCTTCTGCACGTAGTCCCAGTATTCCGGCAGGCTCTCGCCCTTCACGGCGAAGACCGGCGTGCCGGCGGCGGCAATGGCGGCCGCGGCGTGGTCCTGGGTCGAGAAGATGTTGCAGGAGGACCAGCGGACATCGGCGCCGAGCGCCTTCAGCGTCTCGATCAGCACGGCGGTCTGGATGGTCATGTGCAGGCAGCCGGCGACGCGGGCGCCCTTCAGCGGCTGCGACGGGCCGTATTCGCGCCGCACCGCCATCAGGCCGGGCATCTCGTCCTCGGCCATGGCAATTTCCTTGCGGCCCCAATCAGCCAGTGAAAGGTCCTTCACCAGGTAGTCGGCGGCTGCGGCCATGGTCTGCGTCCTCATTCTGTCGGGCGGCCCGTAGCACGGGCCAGGGTCCGAGGCCAGCAGCAAGCGCGAGACATAAGCATGTCTTTATGTCGTGAGCGGCCTTCGCCCCCGGGTCGGATCGAGACCCGCGCGCAACGCCTTGCCGAAATGCAAGCTCCCCCCCATCGTCATGGCCGATGCCCGGAACCCGGGCGCGATGGGAGGAAACCTGGAATGACGAAGCGATGGATCGCGGCCGGACTGGCCGCGGCGCTGGCCCTGCCGGCCATGGCGCTGGCCCAGCCCGCCCCCGCCCCGGCGCCGCCCGGCTGGCAGCAGGGCCGGCCGGACAGCCTGGCCGCCTCCCCCCTCGCCCCCAATGCGCCGAAGCTGACCATGACCCCGGCCGACCAGGTGCCGGTCGGCAAGCTGACCCTGCCCGCCGGCTTCAAGGCCGAGCTCTTCGCCTCCGGCATGCCGGGCGCGCGGATGATGGCGCTGGGCAGCAACGGCACGCTGTTCATCGGCACCCGCACCATCGGCCGAGTCTATGCGGTGAAGGACGGCAAGACCCATACGATCGCCTCCGGCCTCGCCCAGCCGAACGGGATCGCCTTCAAGGACGGCGCGCTCTATGTCATCGCGATCAACAAGGTGTTCCGCTACGACGGCATCGAGGGGAAGCTCGACGCCCCCGGCACCCCCACCGACCTGACCGCCGCCTTCGGCCTGCCGACCGAGGAGCACCACGGCTGGAAGTTCGCCACCTTCGGGCCGGACGGCAAGCTCTACATGCAGGTCGGCGCGCCCTGCAACATCTGCGCGGTGGACGAGAACAAGCACGCCCTGCTGCTGCGCTTCAACCCGGACGGCTCGGGCCGCGAGGTCGTGGCGCGCGGCGTCCGCAACAGCGTCGGCATGGCGCACCACCCCGCCACCGGGCAGCTCTGGTTCACCAACAACGGCCGCGACTGGGCCGGCGAGGACGAGCCGCAGGACAGCCTCGGCGTCGTGCGCGGCTTGGGCGAGCATTTCGGCTTCCCCTATTGCCACATGGGCACCATGCAGGACCCCGACGTGAAGGGCCGGCAGTGCTCGGAATTCAGCCCGCCCGCGCTGCTGCTCGGCGCGCATACCGCGGCGCTCGGCATCCGCTTCTACACCGGCGACATGTTCCCGGCCGAGTACAGGAACTCCATGTTCATCGCCCGGCACGGCTCCTGGAACCGCACCCAGCGGGCCGGCTACGACGTGGTGAACGTCACGCTCGACGCCCAGGGCAAGCCCAGCATGCGCCCCTTCATGGGCGGCCTGCTCGAGGGCAACAGCTTCCTCGGCCGGCCGACCGACGTGCAGCAGCTGCCGGACGGCTCGCTGCTCGTCTCGGACGAGCAGTCGGGCGCGATCTACCGCATCACCTATTCGAAGTGAGGATGCGGGCAAGCCTGCTGGCGGCGGCCGTGCTGGCCGCCGCCCCGTTCCTGCCCGCATCGGCCGCGGGCGACGCGGCGCGCGGCGGGGCGCTGGTGCAGGAACGCCAGTGCGGCACCTGCCACGGCGCCGCCGGCGTCTCCAGCATGCCGAACATCCCCTCGCTCGCCGGGCATACGGACGAGTTCATCACCCTGCAGCTGATCCTGCTGCGGGAGCGGATCCGCATCGCGCCGCCGATGAACGAGCTTTCCCAGGGCCTGACCGATGCCCAGGTGGAGGACATCGCGGCCCATTACATGTCGCTGCCCCCCGGCCCGCCCGCCGGCGGCACCGAAGGCGACCCGGCGCGGATGGCCGAGGGCGCGGCGCTGTCGGAGACGCTGCGCTGCGGCGTCTGCCACCTGCCGGACTACCGCGGCCGCGCCCAGATGCCGCGCCTGGCCGGGCAGCGGGAGGACTACCTGGTGCATGCCCTGGTCGGCTACCGCGACGGCACCCGGCACGGGACCGACACCAACATGAACGCCGTGATGTACGGCGTGACGGATGCCCAGGTGGCGGCGCTGGCCTACTACATGGCCCGGCAGAAGTAGCGGGAAGGTCGGGGAGGGAGACGAGCACTCCCTCCCCGACCTTCAGGATTTCAGCCGGTTGAACCCTGAAATCCGCTCAATTCGCCCGAAGATTCTTGAGGCCGATCCGGACCCTTCGGCCGCAACCCGGCGGCCGGCCTGCCCCGCTGCGCCTCCCGGCTTTGGAATTCAGGATTTGAATTTTTCAACCGCGGATTCCGCTGCTGGCGGGCAAAGCGGTGGCGTTTGCGGCTTATAGTCCTATCATCCGGGGCCGCCGAGGGCAACTCCGAAGACCCCCTTCAGCCACCAGGCCGGCCTGCCGCGGCTGGTCTTCCGCGCCGGCGCCGCCGCGTGCCGCAGCCAGGCCACCTGCACCACCCGGCGCTCCCCGACGGGGGGCGTGTGCCCGTGCCTCGGCCAGCAGCGCGCGAAGGCGCCGCGCGGGGTGAAGGTGCCGACCGGGTGGTAGCCGGGCCGCGGCAGCACGGGGAAATCCCGCCGCAGCGCGGGCAGGGCCGCGGGCCGCAGGCAGCCCGCGGCGGCGACCCAGGGGCAGGGGTCGTCCCGCCGCGGCGCGGAAGGGCGCCAGCTCCGGCGGCGGGGGGTCGTCGCGGCAGGGGCGGGGTCAGGGGCGGCCCGGGTCGGGCGCATGGCGATGGCCCTCCCGAGCATGGTCCCGGCAGGCGCCCAGGCCCGCTGCAGCAGGCCGGGTTTCGTCGAGGCCCGGTCGAATCGCCGCCAGGCCGCTCCCGGTTGTCGGCCGCCCCGCGCGGGTCTATCCCGGCCTGCGATGGACACGAATTCCACCGCCCTCCGGCCGGCCGGCCCGCTGCCCGCCTACCGCGCCCGGATCGCCAAGGGCCTGCTGAAGCCCGACCCCGCCCAGGCGCTGGCGGCGGAGACCCTGCAGGACCTTTGGCGCCGGCTGCGCGGCTACGAACCGCAGGTGGAGCCGCCCGAGCCGGACGGCTTCCTCGCCCGCTTCTTCCGCCGCAAGCCGGTGCCGGAGGCGGAGAACAGCACCCCGCAGGGCCTCTACCTCGTCGGCGAGGTCGGCCGGGGCAAGTCCATGCTGATGGACCTGTTCTTCGCCTGCGCCGAGGTGCCCCGCAAGCAGCGGATCCACTTCCACCAGTTCATGCAGGATTGCCACCAGCGCATCCACCGCTGGAAGCAGGCCCACCCGGGGGAGGCCGACCCGATCCCGCCGCTGGCCGATGCCATCGTCGCCGAGGCCGCGCTGCTCTGCTTCGACGAGTTCCAGGTCCACGACATCACCGACGCCATGATCCTCGGCCGGCTGTTCGAGGCGCTCTTCGCCCGCGGCGTGGTGGTGGTGGCGACCAGCAACACCGCGCCGGACGACCTGTTCAAGGGCAAGCCGGGGCGGGATGCCTTCCTGCCCTTCATCGCGCTCATCAAGCAGCGGCTGGTCGTGCTGACGCTGGCGGCCGAGCGGGACTACCGGCGGGAGCGCATCCGCGGCCTGCCGACCTGGCACAGCCCGCTCGGCGCCCGGGCGGAACGGGCGCTCGACGCCGCCTTCCTCGAGCTGGCCGGGGTGAAGCAGGGCAAGCGCTGCACCCTGCGGGTGCTCGGCCGGGCGGTCGAGCTGCCGGAGGAGGCGCGCGGGGTGGTGCGGGCGGAGTTCGACGACCTTTGCGGCAGGCCGCTGGGCCCGGCCGACTACCTGACGCTGGCGAGCCATGCCCATACCCTGGTGCTGGACGGCATCCCCCGCCTGGGGCCGGAGAATTTCGACCGCGCCCGGCGCTTCATCACCCTGGTCGACGCGCTCTACGAGCACCGCTGCAAGCTGGTCGCCTCGGCCGCGGCGCCGCCCGATTCGCTCTACGAACAGGGCGAGAACGCGGCGATGTTCGAACGCACCGCCAGCCGGCTGATGGAGATGCAGAGCCAGGACTACCTGTCGCTGCAGCACCTGCCCTGAGCCGTCTTGACACCACGTCGTAACATTCAGCAATAAGGATCACGGATTCGCGGCCACCCAAAAGGGAGACTCCATGCGCCTGCCGATACTGGCCCTGCTTGGCCTGATGCTCGCCACCGGCCCGGCGCTGGCCACGGCGCCCAGCCACCATCCCGCGCGGTCCGCCGCCCCGGCCAAGGCGCCGCCCGGCCCCGCCGCGCCGGCGAAAGCCCGCCCCGGCCTGGCGAAGGCGCCCCAGGCCCGGCTGCAGCAGGCCGCCTGGCGGCCCGGCGCGGCGCCCGCCGCCTGTTCCCGCAAGGCGCGGCAATGCCGCGGCGCCGGCCTGGCGCCGGTGCGGTTCGGCTGGACCCAGGGCCTGCCGCCGGCCGCCCTGGTGCAGACCAGCGGATGCCCGGACGGCACCATGGCGACGCTCGCCCGCGGCCATGACGACGTGGTCCGCTGCATGCCGATCTGATGCCGGCTCCCGGCCGGATCGCCCCCGGACGGCCGGGATTTGACCCCGCGCAAGGCATCCCCTGGGCATTTGCACCAATTGCGCCCCCGCGCCGTGCCTTGTCGCCCTGAACGGCGGGGAGTAGGAGTGCGCCGCAATATTCCAACGATCCTGACGAAGGACGGCTCATGGCCCGCAAGAAGATCGCGCTGATCGGCGCCGGCAACATCGGTGGCACCCTGGCCCACCTGATCGGCCTGAAGGAGCTCGGCGACGTCGTCATGTTCGACGTCTTCCCGGGCGTCGCCGCCGGCAAGGCGCTCGACATCATGCAGTCCGGCCCGGTCGACGGGTTCGACAGCGCCATGGCCGGCACCGGCGACTATGCCGCGATCAAGGACGCCGACGTCATCATCGTCACCGCCGGCTTCCCCCGCATGCCGGGGATGAGCCGCGACGACCTGCTGACCAAGAATGCCGGCGTGATGGGCCAGGTGGCGGAGGGCATCAAGACCTATGCCCCGAACGCCTTCGTCATCTGCATCACCAACCCGCTCGACGTCATGGTCTGGGCGCTGCAGCAGAAGTCGGGCCTGCCGGCGAACAAGGTCGTCGGCATGGCCGGCGTGCTGGACAGCAGCCGCTTCCGGCTCTTCCTGGCGCAGGAGTTCAACGTTTCGGTCGAGGACGTGACCGCCTTCGTGCTCGGCGGCCATGGCGACACCATGGTGCCGCTGACCCGCTACTCGACCGTCGCCGGCATCCCCGTCCCCGACCTGGTGAAGATGGGCTGGACGACGCAGGAGAAGATCGACGCCATCGTCGCCCGCACCGCGAACGGCGGCGGCGAGATCGTCAAGCTGCTGGAGAAGGGCTCGGCCTTCTACGCCCCGGCCGCCTCCGCCATCGCCATGGCCGAGGCCTACCTGAAGGACAAGAAGCGGGTCCTGCCCTGCGCCGTGATGCTGAACGGCGAATACGGGCTGCGCGACTTCTATGTCGGCGTCCCCGTCGTGATCGGCGGCAGCGGCGTCGAGAAGATCATCGAGGTGCAGTTCCTGCCCGAGGAGAAGAAGGCCTTCGATGCCTCCTGCGACGCGGTGAAGAAGCTGATCGAGGACTTCAAGAAGCTCGGCGTCTGAGACCGGGGGCCGGGGCACTGCCCCGGCCTTTCCTTTATCCGGCCAAGGCCGGGACTTGCCGGTAGACTGGCCACCCCGCCGCGGAGCGGCACCGAGATTTCGACCCGGCCGGCCGGCCGACCCATGCGAAGGGTGAGCGGATGAACATCCACGAATACCAGGCGAAGGAGCTGCTGCGCCGCTACGGCGTGACGGTGCTCGACGGTCATGTGGCCTGGACGGCGGAGGAGGCCGGGGCGGCCGCGGCCAAGCTGCCCGGGCCGGTCTATGTGGTGAAGTCGCAGATCCATGCCGGCGGCCGCGGCGCCGGCCGCTTCACCGACGACCCGAACGGCAAGGGCGGCGTCCGCGTGGTGAAGTCGGCCGCCGACGTGAAGGCCGCCGCCGCGGCGATGATCGGCCACACGCTGGTCACCAAGCAGACCGGGCCGGCCGGCAAGGTCGTCTCCCGCGTCTATGTCGAGGATGGCTGCGACATCAAGCGCGAGCTCTATCTCGGCCTGCTGGTGGACCGCGAGACCTCCCGCCTGACCGTGATGGCCTCGACCGAGGGCGGCATGGAGATCGAGGAGGTGGCCGAGCACCACCCCGAGAAGATCCTCAAGGTCGCGGTCGACCCGGCCTCGGGCATCTCCGGCTTCCATTGCCGCAAGCTGGCCTTCGGGCTCGGGCTGACCGGCAAGCAGGTCGGCGCCTTCACCAGGTTCGTCACGGCGCTCTACGGCGCGGTGATCGAGCTCGACTGCGCCATCGTCGAGATCAACCCGCTGGTCGTCACCGGCGCGGGCGACATCGTGGCGCTCGACTCCAAGGTTTCCTTCGACGACAACGCGCTGTTCCGCCACAAGGACCTCGAGGCGCTCCGCGACGACACGGAGATGGACCCGAAGGAGCTCGAGGCGGTCAAGAACGACCTGAACTACGTGGCGCTCGACGGCGAGATCGGCTGCATGGTGAACGGCGCCGGCCTGGCGATGGCCACCATGGACATCATCAAGCTGTATGGCTCCTCCCCGGCCAACTTCCTCGACGTCGGCGGCACCGCCAATGCGGCGCGGGTGACCGAGGCCTTCCGCATCATCACCTCGGACAGCAACGTCAAGGCGATCCTGGTGAACATCTTCGGCGGTATCGCCAAGTGCGACATGATCGCCGAGGGCATCGTGGCGGCGACCAAGGCGCTGACCCTGAGCGTGCCGCTGGTGGTGCGGCTCGAGGGCACGAATGTCGACCTCGGCAAGAAGATCCTGGCCGATAGCGGCCTCGCCATCATCCCCGCCGACAACCTGGCCGACGCGGCCCAGAAGGTTGTCGCCGCGGTCAAGGGGGCCTGAGCCATGGCGATCCTGATCGACGCCGATACCCGCGTCATGACCCAGGGCTTCACCGGGGCCCAGGGCACCTTCCATGCCGAGCAGGGCATCGCCTACGGCTCGACCTATGTCGGCGGCGTCACGCCGGGCAAGGGCGGCACCACGCATATCGGCCTGCCGGTCTTCGACACGGTGGCCGATTGCGTGGAGAAGACGCAGGCCAATGCCAGCGTCATCTACGTCCCCCCGCCCTTCGCGGCGGACGCGATCCTGGAAGCGATCGATGCCGAGCTGCCGCTGATCATCTGCATCACCGAGGGCATCCCCGTCCTCGACATGGTGCGCGTGAAGCGGGCGCTCTCGGGCTCGAAGTCCCGGCTGATCGGGCCGAACTGCCCGGGCGTCATCACCCCCGATGCCTGCAAGATCGGCATCATGCCGGGCCATATCCACCTGCGCGGCTCGGTCGGCGTGGTCTCCCGCTCCGGCACCCTGACCTACGAGGCCGTGGCGCAGACCACCGCGGCCAAGCTCGGCCAGTCCACCTGCGTCGGCATCGGCGGCGACCCGGTCAAGGGCACCGACTTCATCGAGGTGCTGGAGCTCTTCCTCGCCGACCCCGAGACGAAGTCGATCGTCATGATCGGCGAGATCGGCGGCCAGTCGGAGATCCAGGCGGCGGAGTTCCTGGCGCGCGAGAACAAGGGGCCGAACGCCAAGCCGGTGGTCGGCTTCATCGCCGGCGCGACCGCCCCGCCGGGCCGCCGCATGGGCCATGCCGGCGCGGTCATCTCGGGCGGCAAGGACACGGCCGAGGCGAAGTTCGAGGCGATGCGCCAGGCCGGCGTCCACGTGGCCGACAGCCCGGCGGCGCTGGGCTCGACCATGGTGAAGGCGCTGAAGGGTTAACGCGGGGGGCCGAAAACCGCGCGGCAGCCATGCGGGGTCGATCTGGATCAAGGCCGGGTCTGCCGCAACGCCGCCACAGTGACTATGTTATGGAGCGCGCGGCCCCCTTTCCCGGGGCCGCGCGCCTCAACGCACAGACCTGACGAAGGACGCCGGCCCGCAGAGGCCGGCACGGAGAAGACCATGGCCGGAGTGGACATCCTCGCCAGCGCGATGACGGGCGCCAATGCCGCCTATCTCGCCGACCTCTACGCCCGCTGGGTCGAGAAGCCGGGCAGCGTCGACCCGTCCTTCGCCGAACTCTTCGACGCGCTGGGCGACGACACCCGCGCCGTGCTGACCGATGCCTCCGGCGCCTCCTGGGCGCCCCGCCCGCGCGGCGGCTTCGCCCCGGAGCCCGAGGCGCCGCCGGCGCCGAAGGGCGGCAAGGCCGCCCCCGCCGCGGCCGCCGACCCGGCCGCCATCCGCAATGCCCAGCTCGACAGCATCCGCGCCCTGATGCTGATCCGCAGCTACCGCGTCCGCGGCCACCTGGAAGCGCAGCTCGACCCGCTCGGCCTGCAGCAGCCTAAGTCGCACCCGGAACTTGACCCCGCGACCTACGGCTTCACCGAGGCCGACTGGGACCGCCCGGTCTTCATCAACGGCGTGCTGGGCCTCGAGACCGCCACCGTCCGCCAGATCATGGCGGTCTGCCGGGCCAGCTATTGCGGCCCGATCGGCGTCGAGTTCATGCACATCCAGGACCCCGGCCAGAAGTTCTGGATCCAGAGCCGGATGGAAGGCGCCCCCTGGACCACCGCCTTCGACAAGGCGGGGAAGCGCGAGATCCTCGAGCACCTGACCGAGGCCGAGGGCTTCGAGGCCTTCTGCGCGAAGAAGTATGTCTCGACCAAGCGCTTCGGGCTCGAGGGCGGCGAGAGCACCATCCCCTCGGTCCAGACCGTGATCGAGACCGCGGCCAGGGCCGGGGTGAACGAGATCGCCATCGGCATGGCGCATCGCGGCCGGCTGAACATGCTGGTGAACGTGGTGAAGAAGCCCTACACGCAGGTCTTCTCCGAGTTCAAGGGCGTCGGCGCCAACCCGGACGACGTCCAGGGCTCGGGCGACGTGAAGTACCACCTCGGCACCTCGACCGACATCGAGATCGCCGGGCGGACCATCCACCTCTCGCTGCAGCCGAACCCGTCGCACCTCGAAGCGGTCGATCCCGTCGTGGTCGGCAAGGTGCGGGCGCGGCAGGACATGGCGGGCGACACCAAGGGCCGCCACAGCGTCATGGGCATCCTGCTGCACGGCGACGCCGCCTTCGCCGGCCAGGGCCTGGTCTACGAGACCATGGCGATGAGCCAGCTCATCGGCTACCGCACCGGCGGCACGGTCCACATCGTCACCAACAACCAGATCGGCTTCACCACCGTCCCGGCCCACGCCTATTCCGGGTTGTACTGCACCGACATCGCCAAGGCGGTGCAGGCGCCGATCTGGCACGTGAACGGCGACGACCCCGAGGCGGTGGTCTTCGTCTCCCGCCTCGCGGCCGAGTTCCGCCAGGAATTCTCGACCGACGTGGTGGTGGACATCGTCTGCTACCGCCGGCACGGCCACAACGAGAGCGACGAGCCGGCCTTCACCCAGCCGATCATGTACGGCCGCATCCGCGAGATGAAGACCACCCGCACGGTCTATGCGGAACGCCTGGCGGCCGAGGGCAGCGTCCCGGCCGAGGAATCGAAGGCGATCCTCGACGCCTTCAACCAGACGCTGGAGGAGGCCCACCAGGCCGCGCAGACCTTCAAGCCGAACAAGGCGGACTGGCTGGAAGGCCATTGGTCCGGCCTGCAGGCGGTCGCCGTCGGCGCCGAGGTCGAGCAGCTTCACCCGACCGCGGTGCCGCTCGAGACCCTGCGCGAGGTCGGCAGCGCGCTGTCCCAGGTGCCGGAGAGCTTCAACGTCAACCCGAAGATCGCCCGCCAGCTCGAGGCCAAGAAGCAGGCGATCGAATCGGGCGAGGGCATCGACTGGGCGACCGGCGAGGCGCTCGGCTTCGGCACCCTGCTGCTGGAAGGCCACCGCGTGCGCCTCTCGGGCGAGGACGTGCAGCGCGGCACCTTCAGCCACCGCCACGCCGTGCTGGTCGACCAGGTCACCCAGGCGGAATACGTGCCGCTGAACAACATCCGCGACCACCAGCCGCGCTTCGAGGCCTTCAACAGCCTGCTCTCCGAGTTCGGCGTGCTCGGCTACGACTACGGCTACTCGCTGGCCGACCCGCGTACCCTGGTGCTGTGGGAGGCGCAGTTCGGCGACTTCGCCAACGGCGCCCAGGTCATCATCGACCAGTTCATCGCCTCGGGCGAGACCAAGTGGCTGCGCATGTCCGGCCTGGTGATGCTGCTGCCGCACGGCTTCGAGGGGCAGGGGCCCGAGCATTCCTCGGCCCGCCTCGAGCGCTACCTGCAGCTCTGCGCCGAGCGGAACATGCGGGTCTGCAACTTCACCACCCCCGCCAACTACTTCCACGCGCTGCGCCGGCAGCTGAAGTCGAACTACCGGAAGCCCCTGGTGGTGATGACGCCGAAGTCGCTGCTGCGGCACAAGCTGGCGGTTTCCTCCCTGGCGGATTTCGGCCCGGGCAGCGCCTTCAAGTACGTCATCCCCGAGATCGACGCGATCGCGCCGGAGGAAGACGTCAAGCGCGTCGTGCTCTGCACCGGCAAGGTCTACTACGACCTGCTGCAGGCCCGCCGCGACCAGGGCGTCAAGGACGTCGCGCTGATCCGGGTCGAGCAGCTCCACCCCTTCCCCGTGAACAGCCTGAAGACGGCCCTCGCCCCGTACAAGAATGCCGAGGTGGTCTGGTGCCAGGAGGAGCCCGAGAACATGGGCGCCTGGACCTTCGTCGACCGGCGGCTGGAGAAGGTCCTGAAGGACCTGGATATCAAGGCGAAGCGGCCGGACTACGTCGGCCGGAAGGAAGCGGCGAGCCCGGCCACCGGCCTCGCCAAGGTGCATGCAGCGGAACAGGAAACCCTGGTGCGGGACGCCCTGGGGCAGTGATCCCCGGGCACCGTGCAGAGAGGCGATAGACGACGATGGCGACCGATATCCTGGTGCCCACCCTGGGCGAGAGCGTCAGCACCGCGACCGTGGCGCGCTGGCTGAAGAAGGCCGGTGAGGCCGTGGCGGTGGACGAGCCGCTGGTGGAGCTCGAGACCGACAAGGTCACGGTGGAGGTCAATGCCCCGGCCGCCGGCGTGATCGAATCGATCAGCGCAAATGAGGGCGCCGAGGTCGAGCCGGGCGCCGTGCTCGGCAGCATCGCCGCCGGCGCCGCGGCCGCGAAGTCGGCCCCCGCCGCCGCCCCCGCGGCCAAGCCGCAGAAGCCGGAGCCGGTCGCGCCCGTCGCCGCCCAGCCGAAGGTCGAGACGCCGCGCACCCCGGCCGGCCCCGTCGCCGTCCCCGGCACCCATGCGCCGCTGCCCGCCGCGGCCAAGCTGATGGCGGAGAACAACCTTTCGGCCGAGCAGGTCGGCGCCGGCAGCGCCAAGGACGGCCGCATCGCCAAGGGCGACGTGCTGGACTTCCTCAGCCGTCCCGCCGCCGCGCCGGCGGCCGCCGCCAAGCCGGCCGCGCAGCGGCCGCTGGAGGAGGGCGAGGAGCGGGTGAAGATGACCCGGCTCCGCATCACCATCGCCCGCCGGCTGAAGGAGGCGCAGAACAACGCCGCCATGCTGACCACCTTCAACGAGGTGGACATGGGCGCGGCGATGGCGCTGCGGACCGAGTACCGCGAGGTCTTCGAGAAGAAGCACGGCGTCCGGCTCGGCTTCATGTCCTTCTTCGTGAAGGCCTGCGTCGCCGCGCTGAAGGAGTTTCCGGCGGTGAACGCCGAGATCCAGGGCGACGAGCTGATCTACAAGAACTTCGTCCACATGGGCGTCGCCGTCGGCGGGCCGAACGGCCTGGTCGTGCCGGTGCTGCGCCATGCGGACCGGATGGGCTTCGCCGAGATCGAGAAGACCATCGGCTCCCTCGGCAAGCGGGTCCGCGACGGCCAGCTGAAGCTCGAGGAAATGGCGGGCGGCAGCTTCACCATCACCAACGGCGGCGTCTACGGCAGCCTGATGTCGACGCCGATCCTGAACCCGCCGCAGTCCGGCATCCTCGGGATGCACAAGATCCAGGACCGGCCGATGGCGGTGGGCGGCAAGGTCGAAATTCGCCCCATGATGTACATCGCGCTGAGCTACGACCACCGCATCGTCGACGGCAAGGAAGCCGTCAGCTTCCTGGTCCGGGTCAAGGAAAGCATCGAGGACCCGCGCCGGCTGATGCTGGATATCTGAGCCTTCGCCCAACCGGGGACGGCGCGGCAACCCCGCGCCGGCACCATGCATTTCAGCGGCACGGGCCGCACGCCTTTGCTCAATTGGGGGGAAGGGGCCGCCGCATGCCGGCCCACCCGGGAGAAGTCACATGCGTTCCTTCGATGGCCAGTTCTCCGACAACCGCCCGCTGAAGCGCACGCGGGAGGAGAAGGTCCGCCTCCTCGCCGAGCTGAAGGAGACGATGCGGACGATGAAGCCGCATACCTCGCCGGAGCTGCGGGTCTCGATCTCCGCCAAGATCAAGGAGCTGGAGGCCGACCTGGCGGCGCCGCCGCCGCCGCCGCGCGAGCGCCGGCTGCCCTCGCACCAGCAGGACCAGTTCGGCAGCGGCCCCCGCCCGCCGCGCCGGCCGCGGCCGCCGCGCGAGACATTCTGAGGAAGGTTGGGGAGGGAAAGTATCCCTCCCCAAGCCCCACCCTTCCTTTCTGTGGGTCGGGTGCCGCCGCGCGGCGAGTGCCGACCCAGAGAAATAGATGAGGGGTTGGACGCCAAAGGTGTCCAAAGGGAGAATACCTCCTCCCCGGCCTTGCTTCCTGCCGCCATGATGGCCCTCTCAGAAGGGGGACACGCCGCATGCGGCTCGAGAACAAGACCGCCATCATCATCGGCGCCGGGCAGAGCCCGGGCGAGACCATGGGCAATGGCCGCGCCACCGCCATCCGCTTCGCCCAGGAAGGCGCCCGCGTGCTCTGCGTCGACCGCGACCTGGCCTCGGCGCAGGACACCGCCGCGCAGGCCGGGCAGGGCGCCGCCGCCTTCCAGGCCGACGTGACCCGGGAAGCCGAGATGGCCGCCGCCATCGCCGAGGCGGTGCGGCTCTGGGGCCGGGTCGACATTCTGCACTACAACGTCGGCATGTCGCTCGCGGGCGGCGACGCCGCGCCCACCGAGATCACCGAGGAGGCCTTCGACCGCGTCACGGCCGTCAACCTCCGCGGCTTCGTCATGGCGGTGAAGCACGCCCTGCCGGTGATGCGCCGGCAGGAAGCCGGGGTGATCCTCTCGATCAGCTCGGCCGCGGCGGTCGAGAGCTACCCCTATGTCGCCTACAAGACCACCAAGGCGGCGATGCTGGCCTTCACCGAGCAGGTGGCGAACCAGAATGCCGGGCACGGCATCCGCTGCAACACCATCCTGCCCGGGCTGATGGACACGCCGATGGCGGTCGATACCCGCGTCCGCCACACCGGCAAGACCCGGGCGGAGGTGGCGGCCGAGCGCGACGCCAAGGTGCCGCTGCGCCGCCGCATGGGCACCGCCTGGGACGTGGCCAATGCGGCGCTCTTCCTGGCGAGCGACGAGGCGGGGTACATCACCGGGGTGGCGCTGCCGGTGGATGGCGGAAGGCTGGTGCAGATCGGGTGAAAAAGGCCGGGGAGAAGGCATTCTCCCGTTGGACGCCTTTGGCGTCCAACCCTTCATCCAGTTCTCCGAGCCTGGCACCCGCCGCGCGGCGGCAGCCGACCCATGAGAGGGAATACCTTTCCCTCCCCAACCTCGCTCACCCCGGCTTCCCCGTGCACCCCGCCGAGGTGGTCCCGATCAGCAGGCTGGTGCGGAAGGCCAGCGGCTCCCGCGGCAGGTCGCCCGCCGCGGCGCTCCGCAGCATCTCCTGCCACTTGCAGGCGAAGGCGGTCGGGCGGTGGCGGAACAGGCCGGCGGTCTCGGCGCGCAGTTCGGTGTAGTGCACCGGCTCGCGCCAGGCATGGTCGGTCGCCAGCAGCAGCAGCAGGCAGGCTCCCAGCACCACGGCGCCGAGGCCGAGCGCCCGGACCAGCGCCGCCGGCAGCGGCAGCACCAGCAGCAGCATGAGCAGGGCCGGCAGCATCAGCCGCTCCCCGGGGTTGACCACGTTCTGCACCAGGTCGGGCAGCACCGCGAAGAGCGCCAGCAGCCCGGCCGCCGCCAGCAACGGCGCCCAGGCCAGCCGCCGGCCGCGGATCGCCGCCCGCAGCCCGAGCCCGAGCAGCGCCGCCAGCCCTGCGGCGAAGGCCAGGTTGACCGCCGCCCCCGCCCAATAGACCGCCGGGCGGGTGACGATGTCGCCGCCCTCCCCGAAGACGAAGTTGTGGTAGGGGCCGAGCTTGGCGACGGTATAGAGCTTGTAGGCGAGGAAGGCCGCCGGCCCGCCGGTGGCGCTGGTCTCGGTCGCGCCGCCGCCGGCATCGGTGGCGATGTACCAGCCGGTCAGGATCGCCGCCGGCAGCAGGCCGATCGCGGTGGGGATGATCCGCCGCCGGTCCAGCAGCGCCGTGGCGCCGAGCAGGGCGCAGAAGGCGAAGAAGACCATGGCATGGGTGAAGAAGATCACCAGGCCGAAGCCCATGATGGGCCAGGGGCTGGCCCGCCGCGCCTCCGGCAGCAGGAACCAGGCGCCGAGCAGCACCATGCCGAGCTGGAAGTTGACGTAGCCGTTCCAGAAGGCGGCGTTCAGGAAGACCGCCACCAGCAGCAGCGCGGCGAAGGCGCCGGGCGCCGCCGGCTGGCAGCGCCGCCCGAGCCCGAGCGAGACGGCGACCGAGGCGCCGACCAGCCCCAGCAGGAACAGCCGCGCCGCCAGGGCCGCCGGCATCGCCAGCGACAGCAGCCCGAGCAGCAGCTGCACCGAGCTGTTCGGCACCGGCGTCGTGGCCAGGTGGATCTCGCCGATCGGCAGGCCGCGCAGCAGCCGCGCCAGCAGGTGGCCCTGGTAGGCCCATTCGGGGAAGTCCTGCAGCGGCGGGTAGGGCGCCAGCACCAGCACCGCCGCCACCAGCGCGCCGAGGCAGAGGCAGAGCCCGGTCCAGGCGAAGCCGGGCCGGGCAAAGCCGGGCCAGGGGGAGGCAGGCGCGCCGGCGGCACGGGCCAGGGCACGGGGGGCGGTCTCGGCCGCGTCGGGCAATACGTCAGGTCTCCGGGGTGGCCGGCGGAAGGCCCCTTCTCGGCGCCGCGGGGGCGCATGGCCACTGACATGCGGTTGACCGCGGGAACGCCGGGACTTCGCCCCCGCCGGGATTTCGCCCTGTCGGGATTTCGCCCCTGTACAGCCGGGGGGCGGCCGGGCTAGGCTGATGGCCATGTCGACCATCGGATTCCGTACCGCGCGAATTACCAGCCCGGCCGCCTGAGCCGCGCTGCCCATGGGGGTGGCGCGCCGCGCCGCCGGGTTCGTCCCTTCCCCTCGCGCTCATGGAACCGCCCCGATGTCCGATCTCGTCTCCGTCCGTTTCGTCCTGACCGCCGATGCCTCGCCCGGGCTGCTGCCGCGCCTGCTGCAGCCGCTGGCCAAGCGCGACCTGGTGGCGGACAGCTTCCACGCCGTCCGCCAGGGCGACGCCCTGCAGGTCGAGCTGGTGCTGGAAGCCATGCCGGCCGAGATGGTCCACCTCGTCGCCGGCAACCTCGGCCAGGTGGTCGGGGTCTGGTCGGTGGAGACGGTGCGGCCGCAGGCGCTGCGCGCGGCGGCCTGAGGCGCGCCGGGCGGCCCTGCCGCTCCGGTTTTCGTGACGCCGCCCCCTCCGGGCAAAGGGAACGTCCCTGGTTTCCTGCGGCTAAGGTGCCCATACGCCGATGGGGCCTCGGACGATGCTGTGGGACGCCTTCCCGGATGCGCTGCACCTCGCGCGCTTCCAATTCGCCTTCACCGTCACCTTCCACTTCCTGTTCCCGGCCTTCACCATCGGCCTCGCCAGCTTTCTCGCGGTGCTGGAAGGGCTGTGGCTCTGGACCGGCCGCGCCAGGTACCTCGACCTCTTCCGCTACTGGCTGAAGGTCTTCGCGGTGAACTTCGCCATGGGCGTGGTCTCCGGCCTGGTGCTGTCCTACCAGTTCGGCACCAATTGGGCGACCTGGTCGGACAAGGTCGGGCCGGTGCTGGGCCCGATCATGGCCTATGAGGTGCTGACCGCCTTCTTCCTCGAGGCCGGGTTCCTCGGCGTCATGCTGTTCGGCCTGGGGCGGGTGGGGAAGGGCCTGCATTTCTTCGCCACCTGCCTGGTCGCGGTGGGCACGCTGATCTCCGGCTTCTGGATCCTTTCGGCGAATTCCTGGATGCAGACGCCGGCGGGCTTCTCCATCGCGCCCGACGGCCGCTTCATGCCGGAGGACTGGTGGGCGATCGTCTTCAACCCATCCTTTCCCTTCCGCTACCTCCACACCATCACCGGCGCCTTCCTGACCACCGCGATGATCGTCGGCGCGGTCGGCGCCTGGCACGTGCTGCAGGACCGCTCGAACGAGCGGGCGCGGACCATGTTCAGCATGGCGATGTGGATGGCCGCCGCGGTCGCGCCGGCGCAGGCCTTCTTCGGCGACGCCCAGGGGCTCTGGGCGCTCGACAAGCAGCCGCAGAAGGTCGCCGCGATGGAGGGCCACTGGGAAACCCAGGCGCCGGCCCCGCTGATCCTCTTCGGCATCCCGGACATGGAGCGGGAGGAAACCAAGCTGAAGGTCGAGATCCCCTATCTCGGCAGCCTGATCCTGCGCCACAGCCTGGACGGCGAGATCAAGGGGCTGAAGGACTTCCCGAAGGACCAGCGGCCGACCAACGTGCCGCTGGTCTTCTGGTCCTTCCGCATCATGGTGGGCATGGGGATGCTGATGATCGCGCTCGGCGCGGTGTCGCTGTTCCTGCGCTGGCGCGGCCGGCTCTATGACAGCGCCTGGTTCCAGCGCTGGGCGGTGGCGATGGGGCCGTCCGGGCTGATCGCGGTGACCTTCGGCTGGATCACCACCGAGGCCGGGCGGCAGCCCTTCACCGTCTACGGCCTGCTGCGCACCGCCGACAGCGTCAGCCCGATCGCCGCACCCGCGGTGCTGACCTCGCTCGTGCTGTTCATGGCGGTCTACTTCGTCGTCTTCGGCGCCGGCATCTGGTACCTCTTCCGGCTCTTCCGCCACCCGCCGGAGCCGCAGGAACTCGGCGTCGAGTCCGAGCCGCCGATCCGTACCGCCGGCATCACCCCGGCCGCCTCGGCCGATCCGGACCGCGTGCACGACGCGCGGCCGCAACCGGCGGAGTAGGGGGCATGAGCGCGGAGACCATCGCCACCATCTGGGCCTTCGTGATCGCCACGGCGGTCTTCCTTTATGTCTGCATGGACGGCTTCGACCTCGGCGTCGGGATCCTGTTCCCCTGGATCCACGGCAAGGAGGACCGCGACCTCGCGGTGAACACCGTGGCGCCGGTCTGGGACGGCAACGAGACCTGGCTGGTGATGGGCGGCGGCGGCCTCTTCGCCGCCTTCCCGCTGGCCTACGCCACCATCATGCCGGCGCTCTACATGCCGATCATCATCATGCTGCTGGCGCTGATCTTCCGCGGCGTTTCCTTCGAGATGCGCTTCCGCGCGGCGACGCCGGGGCAGCACCTCTGGTGGGACCGCGCCTTCTCCGGCGGCAGCTATGTCGCGGCCTTCGCGCAGGGGGTCGCGCTCGGCGCCCTGGTGCAGGGCGTGAAGGTGGAGGGCCGCAGCTATGCCGGGGGCTGGTGGGACTGGCTTTCGCCCTTCTCGGTCGTCACCGGGCTGGCGGTGCTGGCGGGCTACGGCATGCTCGGCGCCTGCTGGCTGGTCTGGAAGACCGAGGGCGAGATGCAGGACCAGGTGAAGGCCCTGGCGCGGCGGATGACGGTGCTGACGCTCGGCTTCATCGGCGTGGTCAGCCTGGTGGTGCCCTTCCTGCTGCCGGCCTTCCGCGCCCGCTGGTTCGACTTTCCCTGGATCCTGGCGGCGCTGCCGGTCCCGGTGCTGGTCGTGGTGCTGGCCTGGCGGCTGTTCCGCGGCCTGGCCGAGGCGGGGCACAACCCCGACAACCGCCGCCTGGTCTGGCGCGACGGCATCCCCTTCCTTTGCGCGCTCGGGCTGTTCTTCCTGTCCTATACCGGGCTCGGCATCTCGATGTGGCCGATGATCGTGCCGCCGAACATCACCATCTGGGAGGCCGCCTCGCCGCGCGCCTCGCAGGTCTTCATGCTGGTGGGGGCGGCGGTGCTGATTCCGATCATCCTCGGCTACACCGCGTATTCCTACTGGCTCTTCCGCGGCAAGGTGAAGGCCGGCCACGGCTACCACTGACCGTGGCGCGGCGCCTGGGCTCCCGGCTGCTGTGGTTCGTCGCCCTCTGGGTGGCGGGGGTGGCGGCGGTCGGGGCGGTGGCCTTCCTGCTGCGGTCGGTGCTGCGGCTGTAGCGCGACGGCAGCCCCGCCCGCCCGCGCGCCGCGTCGCGGCGGACGACATGCAAGAAGCGGCCTTCCGTCCCGCCGGCGGTCCGGTCCTGGTGCGGGAAGGCCAGCCTCCGGTCGTCGACGGCGGGGAAGAGGCTCGCCCGGCCGGCCGGCTGCAGCCCGCCGTCCGGCGCGGCCGGGGCGCGGCAGGCCCCCGCCGTCGCGGCCCCCGCTGCCCTGCGCGACGGCCGGGCAGCCGCCGCGGGCCTCGGTCCACCGGCGGATCGCGTCGTGGCCGGTGGCGGCCCTTGGCCCCGGCCAGGCCGGCGTCTTCCCGCGGCGGAGTGCCTTGGGGCGATGAACCCGCGCGCGGTCCGGGTGCCCCGGGCGGGCTATTCCGCCGCGGCGTGGCCCGGCACGGCGGCGCGCCGCGGCCAGGCCAGCACCAGCCCGACCCCGCCGAGGACCAGGAGCTGCGCCGCCAGCCCTTCCCAGCTCGGCGAGACGCCGATCGCCTCGGCGACCTCGGGCAGGGAGACCGGGTTGAAGGAGACCAGCGCCTGTTCCTGGAATTCCTGGATGCCGGCCGCCACCAGCCGCGCCGCCATGAACAGCAGGAAGAGCGAGGTCGCGCGGAACAGCGGCCGGAGCGGGATGCGCACCGCGGCGCGGATCAGCAGCCACCAGAGCAGGGCGAGGCCCGCGGCGCCCGCGGCGAGGCCGGCCAGCATGCCGGCCATCGATTCCTCCGTCCCCAGCGCGGCGAGGAACAGCGCGGTCTCCGCCCCCTCGCGGAACACCGCGAGGAAGCCGATCAGCCCGAGCGCCACCGGCACCCGGTCGGCACTCAGCGCCGCCTGCGCCTGCCGGGTCAGCGCCGCGCCCCAGGCGCGCGGGTCGGCACGGCGCCAAAGGAAGCCGCCGGTCCAGAGCATCAGCCCGGCGGCAGCCAGGCAGGTGATGCCCTCGACGAAGTCGTCATGCACCCCGCCCCGCCAGGCGGCATAGGCGCCGGCGGCCAGCAGGCTGGCCAGCAGGCCGAGCCCGGCCCCCGCCCAGAGCGCGCCGATGCGCTCCGGCGCCAGCTTCCGCAGCAGGGCGGCGAGGGCGGCAAGGACCAGGATGGCTTCCAGGCCTTCCCGCAACAGGATCAGGGCGGCCTGGACGGCGATGGAGGCGGACATGGGCACCTGCAATTGCGAATGGCTCGCAAAACATAGGCGCTTTGCCGCCGGCGTCGCGTGAATTCCGCTTCAGGCCGGGTTCATCGCAGCGCGACCGGGAAAGGCGGCGGCCCCGCCCCGATGGCGGATGCCGGGCCGCGGGCCGCGCCCGCGCGGTTGCCGTTCGCCCTGGCTCAAGCCGGGCTGGCTCAAACCGGGCCGCCCCATGACGGCCGCGAGGCGAGCGGATCACGCCGGCCGGCATCCGCCCGAGAGGATGCGGCCCGGCGCTTGGTACCCGCCGGTCTCCGGCCCTATCCTGGCGACCATGCACGACATCATCATCCGCCCCGCCACGGACGGCGACTTGCACGGCATGCTGGAACTCTACCGCCACCTCAACCCGGACGACCCGCCCGTCGGCCCCGCGGCGGCCGCGGCGCCGTGGTCCTCCCTTCTCCGATCCGGGCTTACGACCGTCCTCGTGGCGGAGGAGAACGGCCGCCTGGTTTCCTCATGCACGCTCGTGATGGTGCCGAACCTGACGAGAGGCGGCATGTCCTATGCCCTTGTCGAGAATGTCGTGACGCATGCCGGGCATCGCCGGCGCGGCCTCGGGCATCGGGTCCTGGCGGCGGCGCTGGACGCCGCCTGGGCTGCCAACTGCTACAAGGTCATGCTGGCGACCGGCTCGACACAGGAAGCGACGTTGCGCTTCTACGAAACCGCCGGGTTCGAACGTGGGGGCAAGACCTTCTTCCAGGCACGGCGCCCATAGGTCCCGTTCGGACCGCATGCCGTCGAGGGCCGGAGCCGGTCCTGTCCCGACCCCGGCATGGGCACCATCCGCCGGATCTTGAGCGCCAGGGCGGTTGCCGTGAGCCGAGGCGGACGGCAGCCGCTCCGGCGGCTTGGTGCTGCGGGCATCGTCACCCGATCCGGTGGCTCCACCGGATCGGGATCTGCGCTAGGCCAGCACCGCGCCGTCCCGCAGCCGCTCGTAGGCCGCGCGCACCAGGGCCGGGCCATGCCGGCGCTCCAGCCGGCGGATGGTGAAGTGCGCCCGGGCGATGCCGCGGAAATGCTCGAGGAAGGCGAGGTTCACCGCCGCCCCGCCAGCGGCGCCGATCACCGGCGCCGCCTGGGCCGAGAGCTTGAAGGCGACCGGCGCCCCGAAGCGGGCGGCGATGGCGCCGAGGAAGCCCGGCAGGAATTGCGCGACGCCGCGGCCGACCGCGGTCTGCACCGCCTCGGCCAGCGCGACGCGGAGGGCGAAGTAGCCGCTCTCGGCATCGTCGTCGCCGGGGTTGCGGCCACCGAAGGCGAAGACCTTCAGGCACTCGGCCTGGACCAGGGGGTCGGCCAGGTCCTCCCCCTGCTCGGCGGCGGCGGCGGCGACCTGGCGCAGCAGCAGGGTGGTGGAGACCGGCAATTCCAGCAGCGTGCCCGGCAGGCCGAAGGCGCCGCCGGCCATGCCCGAGGCCGCGATCAGCCCGCGATGCAGCCAATCGTTCGGCAGCGGCCCGGCCCGCCCGGGGTCGCTGCGGAGCGCCGCCTGCATGGCGGCTTCGAGGGCCCGGCGCACGGCATCGTCGAGGCCGCGCTGGGCGACCTCCGGCAGGCGGCGCTTCAGCGCCTCGACCGAGCCGCCGACCAGGGCGGCGAGGCGGACGGGCAGCGAGGTGCCCTCGAGCACCACCACGGCGGAGTCGAGCTCGGCCAGGGCGGCTTCGGGCAGGGTGACGGTGGGAAGGTGGCGGTCGGTGTCGTTCATGATGATGGCAGAACCCGGGCGCGCAGGATCGGTTCGCGCAGCGTCAAGATGGGGTCGCGCCGGCGCTCCCGGAAGGCCGCGGCGCCGCCGGCCGGAGCGCCTGCGCCAGGACGGGTGCCGGCCGGGACGGCCCATCCGGCGCGTTGCAACCCATGCGGATCGTTGGCTAGTCTCGGCGAAACGGTGCGGCGGGCGGGGCCGGGCGCGGACCGGCCGCGCGGCACGGATATCGGCGGGAGGAAGGCATGACGGTGCAGGCGCTTGGCTACCTGTCGCTCGGCTCGGCCAGGGTGGAGGACTGGACCGGCTTCGCCACCGGCCGGCTCGGCCTGCAGGCGGTGGACCGCGGCGGGGCGCAGCGCGCCTTCCGCATGGATGACCGCCGGCAGCGCCTGCTGATCGACGGCACCCAGCCGGAGGGCGAATGCGTCATGGGCTGGGAGGTGGCGGATGCCGCCGCGCTCGACGCCCTGGCCGCGCGGCTGGACGCCGCCGGGACGCCGGTCCGGCGGGAGAGCGGGGCGCTGGCGGCGCAGCGCTGCGTCGGCGGCCTGATCTCCTTCGCCGATCCGGCCGGCAACCGGGTGGAGGCCTTTCACGGCGGGCAGGTGGCGGATGCGCCCTTCCGCCCGGGCCGCGACATCGCCGGCTTCCGCGCCGGGCCGCTCGGCATGGGCCACGTGCTGATGATGGTGCCGCAGGTGGCGCCGGTGCTGGCCTTCTACCGCGGCCTGCTGGGCTTCCGCATCAGCGACTACGTCGAGGCGCCGGTCACCGCCTATTTCCTGCACGTCAACGCCCGGCACCACAGCCTGGCGATCGTCGAGGGGCCGGGCCGGGCGGCGCACCACCTGCTGGTGGAACTCTATTCCTTCGACGATGTCGGCCATTGCTACGACCTGGCGCAGCAGGAGGAGGGGCAGGTCGCGGTGAAGCTCGGCCGCCACCCCAACGACCTGATGACCTCCTTCTACATGCGCACGCCCTCGCCGCTGCTGGTGGAATACGGCTGGGGCGGGCGGGAGGTGACGCCGGGGTGGCAGCCGCAGGCGATGACCAGCGTCGGCAGCCTCTGGGGCCACCAGGGGCTGTTCGAAAGCCTAGCCGATGGCCCGCCGCCGCCGGAGGCGCCGCCGATGCCGGCCCAGGCGGCGCGGCGGGCGCCGCTGCAGGTCATGGACGGCAACTACGTGCGGATGAGCGGCGTCTGCCCGTGGTGGGATTCGCTGGCGGCCGCCGCGCCGGTTGCGGCGGCCGTGCTATAGGATGTAGCGGCTGAGGTCGGCGCTGCCCGCCAGCGGCCCGACCTTTTCCTGCACATAGGCGCCGGTCACCGGCACGCTCTCCCCCCGCCGGTCGGAGGCGGTGAAGCTGATCTCCTCCAGCAGCCGCTCGAGCACCGTCGCCAGGCGGCGGGCGCCGATGTTCTCGACCTTGGCGTTGATGTCGGCGGCCAGGTCGGCGATCACGTCGACCGCGTCCTCGGTGAAGTCGAGGCTGAGCCCCTCGGTCCCCAGCAGCGCCACGTATTGCTTGACCAGGCTGTGCTCCGGCTCGGTCAGGATGCGGCGGAAATCCTCCCGCGTCAGGGCCGAGAGCTCGACCCGGATCGGCAGCCGGCCCTGCAGCTCCGGTAGCAGGTCGGACGGCTTCGACAGGTGGAAGGCGCCGGAGGCGATGAAGAGGATGTGGTCGGTCTTCACCGGCCCGTGCTTCGTCGTCACCGTGGTGCCCTCGATCAGCGGCAGCAGGTCGCGCTGCACGCCCTCGCGGGAGACGTCGCCGCCGCGCACGCCGTTCTCGGAACCCCGCGCGATCTTGTCGATCTCGTCGAGGAAGACGATGCCGTTGTTCTCGGCATTGGCCACGGCCTCGCGGGTCAGCTGCTCCTGGTCGACCAGCTTGTCCGCCTCGTCCTTCAGCAGGACCTGCCGCGCCTCGGCCACCGTCATCTTGCGCGGCTTGGTCTTGCCGCCGAACATCTTGCCGAGCATCTCCTGCATGTTCTGCATCTGCAGGCCCTGCGCGCCCGGCAGGTCGATCATCCCGAGCGGCATGCCGCCGCCGGCATCGCTGACCTGGACCTCGATCTCCCGCGTCTCCAGCATGCCCTCGCGCAGCATGCGGCGGAACTTCATCCGGGTCTCGCCGGAGGCGCCCTCCCCCACCAGCGCGGTCACCAGCCGCTCCTCGGCCGCCAGCTCGGCCTTGGCCTGCACGCTCCTGCGCGACGCCTCGCGGGTCTGGGTGATCGAGACCTCGATCAGGTCGCGGACGATGCTCTCGACGTCGCGGCCGACATAGCCGACCTCGGTGAACTTGGTGGCCTCCACCTTCAGGAAGGGGGCATTGGCCAGCTTGGCGAGGCGCCGGGCGATCTCGGTCTTGCCGCAGCCGGTCGGGCCGATCATCAGGATGTTCTTCGGCACCACCTCCTCGCGCATGCCCTCGGGCAGCTGCTGCCGGCGCCAGCGGTTGCGCAGCGCGATCGCCACGGCCCGCTTGGCGTCGTTCTGGCCGACGATGTAGCGGTCGAGCTCGGAGACGATCTCGCGCGGGGAGAGGTTGACGGCTTCCACGGTCATCTCACGCAGCTTCCAGGGTTTCGAGCACGACGTTGCCGTTGGTGTAGACGCAGATGTCGCCGGCGATCCGCATGGCGCGGCGGCAGATCTCCTCGGCCGAGAGCCCCTCGACCGGCAGCAGGGCGCGGGCCGCGGCCAGCGCGTAGTTGCCGCCGGAGCCGATGCCGATCACCGCGTCCTCCGGCTC
This sequence comes from Dankookia rubra, assembly GCF_004355005.1. Classification (GTDB taxonomy): domain Bacteria; phylum Pseudomonadota; class Alphaproteobacteria; order Acetobacterales; family Acetobacteraceae; genus Paracraurococcus; species Paracraurococcus ruber_A. Next base: position 35,766 of record NZ_SMSJ01000015.1, on the reverse strand, counting down.
CAGCACGTCGCCCTGGCCGGTCAGCAGCAGGCTCCGCTTGCCGTCGGCGACGGCCAGCAGCGCCTCCAGCCGCCGCAGGTAGCGGTCGGAGCGCCAGTCCTTGGCCAGCTCGACGCAGGCGCGCTCGAGCTGGTCGGGGAAGCGCTCGAGCTTGGCCTCGAGCCGTTCCAGCAGGGTGAAGGCATCGGCGGTGGCGCCGGCGAAGCCCGCGAGCACGCGGCCATTGGCGATGCGGCGGACCTTGCGGGCATTGCCCTTGACCACGGTCTGGCCGAGCGAGACCTGGCCGTCCCCGGCCATGGCGACGGTGCCACCCTTGCGGACGGAGAGGATGGTGGTGCCGTGCCAGCCCAGCGGGTCCGGCGCGGCGGAGCTATGGAAAGCGGACATGGCGCCGCATGTGGGCCTTTAGGGGCGCCTGGGCAACGGCCCCGCGGCCGGATGACCGAACAGGCTACCGGCCGCCCCCGGCCGGCGCCCGCGTCAGGCGCGGCAAACCCCTCCCGCCGGCGGGCGGCCCGAGCAGCCGGTCCTGGGTGCGCCGGACGACGCCGTAGCATTCGCAGCAGGCGCTCTCGAGGCCGGGGCGGTCGGTGACCTCGATGCAGCCGCGCTCGTAGTGGATGAAGCCCGCCTTCTGCAGCTGGCCGGCCGCAACCGTGATCCCGGCGCGGCGCACCCCGAGCATCATGGACAGGAACTCGTGCGTCATGGGGAATTCGGCCCCCTCGACCCGGTCATGCGCCATCAGCAGCCAGCGCGCGAGCCGCTGCTCGGTCGGGTGCCGCCCGTTGCAGGCCGCCGTGCGCGCCACCTGGCCGTGATGCACCAGGGCGTAGCGCAGCAGCAGCCCGTGGAAGGCGGGGAACTCCTCCAGCGCCGCGCGGAAGGCCTCGGCCTCCATCCGGAGGAAGGTGCCGGGCGCCTGCACCATGGCCTCGACGTCGTCCCGGTCGGCCCCCAGCAGGAGGGGCAGCCCGATCATGCCCTCGGCGCCGACCAGCCCGACCTCGGCGGCGTCGCCGTCCTCCATCTCGGCCAGCATGGAGACGAAGCCGGTCTCGGGGAAGAGGACCGCCGCGATGGGCTCGTCCGGCAGCTGCAGGACCCTGCGGCAGGGCAGCGCGACGGCGTCGAGCCGCGGCCGCAGGCGCGCCAGGTCCCCGGGCGCCAGGGCCGCGAGCAGCCGGTTGCGCGGGGCGGCGAGGGATCGGTCGGCAAGGTGCAAGGAAGCCTCCTGCGACGCGGTGTCGGCGGGAGCACTGGCCTCTCTCTGTCGCCCGCGCCGGGGGGCGCTGCGGACGATGCGCGGACCATGCGCCCGCAGGGCCCCGGGTGTCCGCACGAAACCGCACTGTCCCCCGGTGCTTTCGCCGGGCGTCACCCTGATCCGGGCCGGTTCCGCCGGCCCGATGCCGCCCCCTTCCCACCTGCCCGTTGCGACCCCCCGCCCCGAAGCGTAGGAAGCGGCCATGAGCGCCGCCCGCACCGCCACCGTCAGCCGCACCACGGCCGAGACCGACATCCGCGCCACCGTCAGCCTCGACGGCACCGGCCAGGTGCGGGTCGCCACCGGCATCGGCTTCCTCGACCACATGCTGACCGCGCTCGGCCGCCACGCCCTGCTCGACCTCGCGGTCGAGGCCAAGGGCGACCTCCATATCGACTTCCACCACACGACCGAGGATGTCGGGATCGTGCTCGGCCAGGCGCTGAGAAAGGCGCTCGGCGACAAGCGCGGCATCCGCCGCTACGGCCAGTCCCTGCTGCCGATGGACGAGGCGCTGGCCGAGGCCGCCATCGACATCTCCGGCCGCCCCTTCCTCGCCTGGTCGGTCCCTTTCGCCCGCGACAAGGTGGGGGAGATGGACACCGAGCTGTTCGAGGAGTTCTTCCGCGCCTTCGCCTTCAATGCCGGCATTACCCTGCATGTGACCTTGAAGGCCGGCACCAACGCGCACCATGTCGCTGAGGCCTGCTTCAAGGCGCTGGCCCGTGCCCTCCGCATGGCGGTGGAGACGGACCCGCGCAGTCCCGATGCAGTGCCCTCCACGAAGGGGGTCCTGGAGGCCTGATGCGCATCTGGACCGTCCACCTGCCGCGCGGTGCCGCGACGCCGGCCCGGGCCCGGCGCATGCCCGTCCTGGTGCGGGAAGGCTTCGCCTGGGGCGCCTTCCTCTTCGCCCTGCCCTGGCTGCTGCTGCACCGGCTCTGGCTCGAGGCGATCGGCTATCTCGGCCTGGTGCTGCTGCTGGCCGCCTTCGTGCCGGAGGCGGCGGCGCTGCCCGTGGCGCTGGCCCTGCAATTCCTGATCGGCGCGCATGCCCAGGACCTGCGCCGCGCGGCGCTCGCCCGGCGCGGCCGGCCCGCGGCGCATGTGGTCGCCGCGGCGGACCAGGACGCGGCGCTGGCCCGGCTGCTCGATGCCCGGCCGGACCTGGCGCGGTCGTTGCCGGCATGAGGGTCGCCGTCGTCGATCCCGGCTCGGGCAACCTCGCCTCGGTGCTGCGGGCGCTCGACCGCGCCGCCGGCATGGCCGGCATCACGGTGACCGCCGCCGTCACCCGCGACGCGGCCGAGGCCGCGGCGGCCGACCGCCTGGTGCTGCCCGGCCAGGGCGCCTTCGCCGCCTGCATGCGCGGCCTGACGGCCCTGCCCGGCATGGTGGACACGCTTGAGCGCCAGGTCGCCGCCGGCACCCCCTTGCTCGGCATCTGCGTCGGCATGCAGATCATGGCGGAGCGCGGCCTGGAGCACGGCGTCACCGCCGGGCTCGGCTGGATCAAGGGCGAGATGGCGCCGATGGCGCCCAGGGGTCCGGAGGGCGCGCCGCTGCCCCTGCCGCAGATGGGCTGGAACACGCTCGACTTCCGGGCCGGGGCTCATCCGCTCCTCGCGGGAATAACACCCGGCGAGCACGCCTATTTCGTTCATTCCTATGCCTTGAGCGCCTATCGTGCCGAGGAGGTGCTGGCGACCACCGACTATGGTGGGCCCGTCGTTGCCATCGTCGGGCGCGGCAATGTCGCCGGCACGCAATTCCATGTCGAGAAGAGCGCCTCGGTGGGCCTGCGCATCCTCGCCAATTTCCTCCGGTGGACGCCATGAGCAACCCTCGCGGCCCGGCCGACATGGCCGAAGCCCTCCTGCCGCCGCAGCCCGAGCTCTCGGTCGAGCGGGTGGCCGAGCTCGACGACCACGACATGGCCGAGCTCTGCGAGGCGACCGACGCCGCGATCATCGAGGGCGGCGGCTTCGGCTGGGTCGAGCCGCAGGGCCGCGCCGCGCTGCAGCGCCACTTCCGCGGCGTGCTGCTGGTGCCGGAACGCGAGCTGTTCATCGCCAAGCTGGACGGCATGGTGGTCGGCAGCGCGCAGCTGGTCCGCCCGCCCCGCAACAACGAGGCGCAGGCCTTCGGCGCCACCCTTACCCACGCCTACATCGCCCCCTATGCCCGCGGGCATGGCCTGGCCCGGCTGCTGATCCGCCGGCTGGAGGAGCGCGCCGCCTCGCTCGGCCACCGTGTCGTGAACCTCGACGTGCGGGAGACGCAGTCCACCGCCATCGCGCTGTTCGAGGCCCTGGGCTATGAGCGCTGGGGCACCCACCCCGCCTATGCGCGCGTCGATGGGCGGACGGTTGCCGGCCACTACTACTTCAAGCTTCTGGAGCCCGGCCGCGGCCGCAGCACCGGGAAGGTGATGGGTCGCTAACGGCCTGACCGCGATACCCGCAGCCGCGCTGCGGGGGGCGCGGACCGGCAGGCGACTGAGAACGCAGGCCAGGGGCGCGATCCGCAGGGCGCCGCCACTGGCGGCGCGCTTCGGAATCGGGACAATAGTCACATGGCATTGACGCTCTATCCCGCCATCGACCTCAAGGGCGGGCAGGTCGTGCGCCTCAAGCGCGGCGACATGGCGCAGGCGACGGTTTATTCGGCCGAGCCGGGGGCGCAGGCGCGGAAATTCGCCGCGATCGGCTTCCCCTGGGTGCATGTGGTGGACCTGGACGGCGCCTTCGCCGGCCGCCCGGCCAATTCCGCCGCGGTCGAGACCATCATCGCCGCCATCCCGCGCGTCCCGGTCCAGCTCGGCGGCGGCATCCGCAACATGGAAACGGTCGAGGCCTGGCTGGAACGCGGGGTGCGCCGCGTCATCCTCGGCTCGGCCGCGGTGAAGGACCCGGACTTCGCCTTCGCCGCCTGCCGCGCCTATCCCGGCCGCGTCGCCGTCGGCATCGATGCCCGCGGCGGGCTGGTGGCGACCGAGGGCTGGGCCGAGGTGTCCACGGTGCCGGCCACCGACCTCGGCAAGCGGTTCGAGGATGCCGGGGCGGCGGCCATCATCTACACCGACATCGACCGCGACGGCATGCTGGGCGGGGTGAACCTCGAAGCGACGCTGGCCATGGCCCGCGCCGTGCGGCTGCCGGTGATCGCCTCGGGCGGCGTCGCCTCGCTCAACGACCTGGCCTCGCTGGCCGCGGTGGCCTCCGAGGGGATCGAGGGCGTGATCATCGGCCGCGCGCTCTATGACGGCCGGATCGACCCGGCGGCGGCGCTGGCGCTGGTCGCGTCGCGCTGAAACACTTCGGCACCCCCTGCCTTCGCGCCGCCATGCCGCGGCCCTGACCCCGCCGCGCCGCATGGGCATCCTCCTGATCCTGGCTCCTCAGGAGGGTGCCGCCATGAAGATCAGGACCGCGTTTCTCGCCGCCCTTGCCTCCCTGCCGCTGCTTGCCGGCGCCGCTTCCGCCCATGATGGCTGGGGTGGCGGCGGCCGGGGCTACGGCCGCCCCGCCTACGGCTATGACCAGGGCTGGCGCGAGCACGAGGCGCGCCGCAACTGGGCCGAGGCCCGGCGGGCCCGCGAATGGGCCTGGCAGCGCCACCGGATGCGGGAGGAGCGCCGCTACGAGCCGCCGCGCGGCTATGGCTGGGGCCCGCGCTGGTAGGAAAAGATTGGGGAGGGAAACAGGTGTTCCCTCCCCAAACCCCACCCTTCCCTTTTGTGGGTCGGGCAGCCACCGCGCAGCGAGTCCCGACTCAGAGAAACAGAGGAGGGCCAGGGAGGATACTTCCGCCCTGGCCTTGCCTCACCTCCGGCGCAGCGCGAAGGGCAGCGTCAGGAAGCCCAGCACCACCGCGAACCACAGCGTCGCGAGCCGCACCAGGATGGTGGTGACGATGGCCGCCGCCTCCGGCACCTCGACCAGCCGCAGCAGGCCGAGCAGGCTGAAATCCGCCGCCCCGAGGCCGCCCGGCATCAGCGAGACCGCCCCGGCCACGGCCGAGAGACAGAAGACCAGCATGCTGCCGCCGAGCCCCATCGCGGTGCCCAGCGCATGCAGCACCAGCATCAGCACCAGGCATTCCGCCAGCCAGCCCAGCAGGGAAAGGCCGAGCGCCGGCCAGAGCACCGCGGGCCGGCCGATCGCCGGCAGGGTGGCGCAGACCTCCCGCGCCCGGGCAAACAGCTTCGGCGCCCGGCGCACCCGGCGCTCCACCCAGTCCACCACCTGCAGCAGCAGCCCGGCATGGGTCAGCGCCGCCAGCAGCGCGACGCAGACCACCGCCAGCACCGCGGTCACCGCGACGTACTGGCTGGTCAGCGCCGCACCGGCCAGGGCGAGCAGGCAGATCGCCACCATGTCCATTACCCGGTCGCCGGCCAGCAGCGGCATGCTGCGGGTATAGGGCACGCCGTGGTGGCGGTTGAGCAGCCAGAGCCGCACCACCTCCCCCACCTTGCCCGGGGTCACGGTCAGGGCGAAGCCGGCGAAGAAATAAAGCAATTGGGCGCGGGCCGGCGCCGCCACGCCGAAGGCGCGGCCGAGCACCACCCAGCGCGCCCCGCGCGCCAGGTAGTTGCAGAAGGACAAGCCCAGGCAGGCGGCGATGGTCACCGGGGAGAGCAGCGCCGCGGCGGCGGCGGCATCGCTGTCCCGCGCGAACCACAGCACCAGGCCGCAGGCGGCGAGAAAGGCGGCCAGCGTCGCCGCGGTGCGCGCCAGGGCGCGGCCCAGCCGGGGCGGCGCGCCGGCCTCCCGGTCCTGCGGCAGGGAGGCGGCCTCGGCGGGGGGCGGGGAGAGGATATTGCGTTGCACCACCCCGCCATAGCGCCGGAGGCGACCGCGCGGCGCTACACTATGGCGCCAGCGGCATGGAAGGGGTTCCGGATGCTCCAGGCACCGGCATTGCCGCGGGCGAAGCCGGCATGGGCCGGCGGCAGCGCGAGGAAAGGCGGCCGGCGCTCGGCGCCGACGGCGCGGGATGCGCCGGTCGGGGCATTGCGGCAACCCAGGATTGTGCAACCCTGGAAAAGCCGACTTCATGCCACGTGACCTGCCCCGGACGCCCGGTCGCGACCGCCCTTTCCGGCGGCCGGCGCGATCCCCCGATCCGTGCTTGACCCCCGGCGCATTCCGCCGCAAGCGCACCTCCCGCGCCGCTGGGCGCACCCTATTCCTGCACAGGTGGACCCGTGCTCGCACTCCGCGTCATCCCCTGCCTCGACGTGAAGGACGGCCGCGTCGTGAAGGGCGTGAACTTCGTCTCGCTCCGCGATGCCGGCGACCCGGTGGAACAGGCCCGGGCCTACGACCGGGAGGGCGCGGACGAGGTCACCTTCCTCGACATCGGCGCGACGCACGAGAACCGCGACACCATGTATGACGTGGTCTCCCGCACCGCGGCCGAGGTCTTCATCCCGCTGACCGTCGGCGGCGGCGTGCGCTCGGTGGAGGACGTCCGCCGCCTGCTGCTGGCCGGCGCCGACAAGTGCAGCATCAACAGCGCCGCGGTGGCCGAGCCCGGGCTGGTCACCCGCGCGGCGGAGGCCTTCGGCAGCCAGGCGATCGTCGTCGCGATCGATGCCCGCCGCGTCGCCGAGGGGCGGTGGGAGGTCTTCACCCATGGCGGCCGCCGCGGGACCGGGATCGACGCCGTCGGCTGGGCGGACCGCATGGCCGCAGCCGGGGCGGGCGAGCTGCTGGTGACCTCGATGGACCGGGACGGCACCAAGTCGGGCTTCGACCTCGACCTGCTGCGGGCGATCCGGTCCCGGGTGAACCTGCCGCTGGTCGCCTCGGGCGGGGTCGGCACGGTCGGGCATTTCGTCGAGGGCGCCCTGGCCGGCGCCAGCGGCCTGCTCGCGGCCAGCGTCTTTCACTACGGGGAGTACCGCATCGCGGATGCCAAGGCGGCGCTGGCCGCCGCCGGCCTGCCGGTGCGCCCCCTCGCGGAGGCTGCCTGAATGGGCAAGGACACCACCAAGACGGCGAAGAAGAAGCTGACCAAGGCGCGCGTCGCGCTGCCGCTGGCCGCCGGCGCGCCGACCAAGGCGAAGAAGAAGCCGGCCAAGAAGCGCGCCCTGCTGCCGCTGCCGGCCAATGTCGCGGCCAAGGCGAAGAAGCCACCCAGGGCGGTCCGCAAGGCGGAAGCACGGCACCTGCTGCCGCTGGACCTGGCGGTGACCGGCGGCGACGCCACGGTGCTCGACCGGCTCTGGCAGACGGTGGAGAACCGTCGCGCGGCGGGCGACGTGGAAGCCAGCCATTCCGCCCGGCTGCTGGCGCGCGGCACCGCCAAGGTCGCCCAGAAGCTGGGCGAGGAAGCGGTGGAATGCGTGATCGAGGCGGTGCAGGGCAACCGCGCCGAGACGATCCTCGAGAGTGCCGACGTGCTCTACCACCTGCTGGTGGTCTGGGTGGATGCCGGCATCCGGCCGGAGGAGGTCTGGGCCGAGCTGCGCCGGCGGGAGGGGATCAGCGGCATCGCCGAGAAGGCGGCGCGGCCCAAGGGGATCGTGCGGGCGGCGCGGACGACCAAGCTGCCGTGAAGGCCGGGGGAAGGCGTTCCCCCGGATCCCCATCTGTTTCTCCGAGTCCGGCAGCCACCGCGTGGCGAGCGCCGGCCCAGGGAAAGGAAGGGAGGGACCTGGCGAGGGAATGCCGTTTCCTCCCCGGCCCTGCCTTGCTGCCACCACCGAGGGACCCACCGACATGTCCGTCACCGGCCTGCCGCCCTACGACGACGCCAATATCTTCGCCCGCATCCTGCGCGGCGAAATCCCCTGCAAGCGGATCGCCGAGGACGAGCACGCCCTCGCCTTCCACGACATCGCGCCGCAAACGCCGGTGCATGTGCTGGTGATCCCGAAGGGCCGCTGGGTCAGCGCCGCCGACTTCCATGCCGGCGCCGGGGATGCCGCGATCGCCGGTTTCTGGCGGATGGTCTCGGCGGTGGCGAAGGGGCAGGGGCTGGAGGCGACGGGCTACCGCATCCTGTCCAACATGGGCCAGGACGGCGGCCAGGAAGTGCCGCATTTCCACGTCCATGTCTTCGGCGGCCGCCGGGTCGGGCGCATGGTGCCGCTGTGAGGTGCCGGTGGACTTGTCACCGTGCCGCTGGTTGTCCCACGGATCCCAAGCGGTAACGCTCCGGTTGCGGGAGAACACCTGCAGGGCAGCCAGATCATTCCGGGCGGCCTTGCCCAACGCCGATCAGCGACGCAGCCAGTGACAACCCGACTGGCACGGCGATCCGATCGCGCCGAGGAAATCGCCGAGGCAATCCAGATGCCGGGTCCGCAAGGCTAGCCTGCTGTCCTGAGCGGAGTCGCCGGCGCAAGAAAAGCCGCCGCGTGCATCGGGTCGGGCCACCATGGGTTTGCGCCGTCCCGGTGAACATCAACGAAGCTTCCGCGTGAGGCGTCCCCCGATGCCCAGAACCCATCCGGCCTTGGGCGCCGGCGGTCCGGCACCAGGGGATCGAACTGGCCCGTGCCGGACGCGATCCGGCCGGATTTGCCCACGGATCCGCGCCCTCCGCCCAGGGCCTCGCCTTATCCGGAAGGCAGGCCAGGATGCGGTGATGGCAACCCCAGGGCGAGGGCGCACATGGCCGGGCCGTGTGGCGCACGCTCCGCGTCCTGCGCGCCGCACGTGCCGACAGGGCCGGCGGCGGGACTGGCCCCGCGAGACGGCGACATTTTGCCGACGACGGAAGATGGAATAGGCTTCCGGCGCTGATGGCGGCTGACGTGCCAACTGGGGGAAAGAAAGCCATGTCCCGAACCGCGGAAGCCAGAAGCCTCTGGTTCATGAATGGCCATGTCACCGTGCATCTCGCCAGGGCAGAGCATAAAGGCGGCTTCTCGATCACGGAGCATAGAATGCCGGCCGGCTTCGGGCCGCCCTATCACGTGCACCATGATGAAGACGAGACCTTCTACCTGCTGGACGGCGAGATCCGCTGCAAGCAGGCGGAGCGTATCCTGCATGCCAAGGCGGGGGATGTGGTTCACCTCGCCCGGGGCATCCCGCACGGGTTCAAGGTCCTGTCGCCAGGCGGCGCGCGCGTCCTCATCGTCAGCACGGGCGGGTTCGAGGCCATGCTGCGCGCAGCCTCGGTCGTGGCGCCGTCGGATAGCCTGCCCGAGCCGCAGGAGCCGACCCCGGAGATGCAGGCCCGGCTGGCGCAGATCTGCGCCGAGAACGGCATCGAAGTGCTGGGCCCGCCGATCGGCTGAAGCCCCGGCCGGCTCGACCATCGGCGTATTGCCGATGACGGCATCGCCCGGCATTCCCGTGAAGCCGCATGCGGAAGACGGAGAGCCGCAACGGGAGATGGACCTGCGGCACGGCGAGGCCCGCCCCGGGCGCGTCCGCCAGCGTCTCGAGGGCGCCGCGCACCGGGCGGCGGATCTCCGGCGCGCCGGGACCGGCGACGGGCGGGCAGCGTCCGCGCAGGACGAGCGGCCCAGGCGGGCGATCTCCAGGACGGTCATGCCGCGAGTCCGGAAGGCCGCCCGGCCCGGGCCTGCCGTCGCGCGTCCTCACGCCGGCCGGGCGAGATGCCGCCGGAGCAGGGCCATGTTGCGCCGATTGGCGCGGAAGAAGACGTCGCCGACCGCACCGGCCACCGGTACCGCGCTGATCAACCCGTCCAGCCCCACGTTGCCGACCATGCGCAGCACCGTCCCGGTCGAGACGCCGAGCCGGCGGGCCTCCCAGATCAGGTAGCCGGAGAGCACCGTGGACACGACCGGCCCCAGGCCGGGCAGCAGGCTGAGGAGCGCGTCCGCCCCGAAGCGGATGCCGGTGCCGGGGATGCGCCAGCGGCTGTCGAGCAGGTCGGCGATGATTTCCAGCCGGGCAGGGGACCGCAGGTTCGGTGCGGCGCGCGGCGCCGCGGATGCGTCGAGGGTCGGGTGGCGGATCATGGGGACCTCAAGGGGATGGGCTTCAGAACGCCGCAGGGCCGGCCCCGGCGGCACGGTCATGGCCGTGGCTGCCGGTCCTGGAGCGGGCGGTCCCCGGCCTGGGCAGGGGATTGCCTTCCTGCGGTCCTTGGCGCGCGGTGCGTCGACGCGGACGCCGTCCCGGCGGGACGACCTGCGACCGCGCCGGCACGCTCACGCGCCCTTGCCGGCCTGCGGGTGCTCCAGGAAGAAGCGGAGCATCTCGCGCGACGCATCGGGGCCGCGCGGGTCGGTATAGGACCCGGCGGGGCTGCCGCCGGACCAGGCATGCCCGCCGCCGTGCACCAGCCATTGCTCGAGCACCGGCTTGCCGCCGGCGTCGGTGTGCAGGGTGCGGGTGTAACGGTGGCCCCCCTGCACCTGCCCGCGCAGCACTTCGGTCCGAAGGTCGCCGGATGCGGCGGACTGGGCGATGACCTGGTCGGCGTTGCGCGGGTTCACCGTATGGTCCTTGTCGGCATGGAACACGATGGTCGGCACGATCCGCCGGTGGTCGTCGGGGGTCACGCCGCGATGTGCCTGCTGCGCCGCCGGGGCGCCCTGCCGCATGGCGGCGAAGGCCGAGGGCATGTCGCGCGCCGCGCCGCAGGCCAGCCCGGAATGCACGCCCACCGCGGCGTAGAGCTCGGGATAGGCCTGCCCCATGATCGCGGCCGCCGCACCGCCGGCGGACAGCCCGGCGACATAGACCCGCCGCGGATCGACCGCGTGGTCGCGCATGACCTGGCGGGTGATGCCGGCGATCAGCGCGGGCTCGCCCAGGTCGCGCCGCTGGTCGCCGGGGCTGAACCAGTTCCAGCATTTCTGCGCATTGGCGGCCTGGGTCTGGCCGGGATAGACGACCAGGCAGCCATGCTCCTCGGCCAGCGCGTTCATCCGCGTGCCGGCGGCGAAGTCGTCGGGCGACTGGGTGCAGCCGTGCAGCATGACGACCAGTGGCACCGGCTGGCCGCGATGGCGGCCGGGTATGTAGAGCTTGTAGCCACGGCTTCCGGCGTCGTTGGCGAAGCTGCCGGCCACGAACTGGGCGCCGTCCGGCAACGGCCCGGCCGCGCGCGCCACCGGACCCTGCGCCAGTCCGCCGAGGCCCTCCGCCAGGCCGCCTTGGCCGATCTGGTCGAGGAAGCCACGCAGCGCCTCCGGCATCTGCCGCGGCTGCGGCATCGTGGCCGCGCCCAGGCCACCGCTGGGCCAGCGCCCGGCTGTTGCCTTGCGGAGGTCCGGAGCGGGCGCGGGACCCGACGCCTCGCCCGTCTCGGGATCGACGTCGAACATGCGGGGCTGGCGCCCGGCCGCCGGTGCCGTGGTGTCCTGCGGCCCGGTGGCCGCGCTGTCGTCCGGCGCCTCGCCACGGAACAGGCGCTGCAGCAGCGCGGAGGCTTCGGTCAGCTTGCCTTCGCGGGTGAGGCGGGTCGCCTCGAGCATGTGGTTCGGGGGTATCGCGTTCATGTCTGGTGCCTTCAATGCGTGGATGCGGGTCAGCCCTGGTCGCAAGCGGACCCGGCCTGCATCCCGTCGGGGAATGCCGGTGGTGGAAGCGGGTGGTCGCCGTCCGATGCGGGACGGCAGTCGGCGGGACGCGGTGCGGCGGGGGCCGATCAGCGGGTGCGGTCGGCGAGCGCGGCCTTCACCGCGGCGCTGGCCTGCAGCGCGCCGAGGACCGAGATCGAGGCGATGGTCGCCTGGGCGAGTTCCGGCGTGACATCGGCCGCGATGCTGGCGAGGCCCAGCACCCGGATGTCGAGCCGCTGCCCCGCCGCGCGCACCGCCTCGAGATCCGCGCGGCTGAAATGCCGCAGCCCGAGATCCAGGCTTTTCCGGGCGACCGACTGCCTGGTCGCGTCGGCATGCCGTTCGACCTGGTTGCGGATCGCGGTGCGGATGAAGTCCGTGCGGTTCGAGTAGAAGCCGTCCTGGACCAGCAGGTCGATATGGCCGAGATCGACGTAGCCGAGGTTGATGGTGATCTTCTCGGTGTCGCCGCCGGTCCTGGGCCGCAACTCGTGCACATTGTCGGCCATCCCCACAACATCCCCCTACCATCTGTGTGGATGGTATATGGAGGGTGCCCGGGCCCGTTCAAGGCGGAACCCCCTGCCACCGAGGTCTCGTCCGCGTGCTCTGCTCCCCGCGGGCATGCTGGATCGGGTTCCGCCGGCCGACCGCGACCGGTCCGCCGGGACCAAGCCTTGCCTGCCGGGAGGGGACGCGCGGCGCCGACCGCGCGACCGTCACCCGCGCCGCAACCGGGCATGGCCGCGGCAGCACCGCGGCGACGCCCTGCGCGACGGCGGGCATCGTCGCCCCCGGCCCTCGCTATCCTCGGTCGATGCCCCAGAACGCCGCGATGCGGCGAGCCGCCGACAGGCCGGCATCGACCACCCAGGGCCCTTCGCATTCGCCGTCCGCGCGACGCGGGTCGACCGGGAAGCCGTGCCCCATATCCGCGATGGTCCAGAGCTCGACCGCGGCGCGGCCCGGCCTGCCCCAGGCCCGGCACCGGATGCCGGGCGCCGGCGCGGTCTCGGTGGTGGGCGACGCGTCGAAGCCGTGCAGCGCGGCCCACTGGGCGGCGAGGGCCTCGGCATTGGCCGGGTTCACCGTGCGGTCGCGGCCGCCCTGCCAGATCGACAGGCGTGGCCAGGACCGCGCCGGGCGGGCGGGGACGGCGACCTGGATGGCGGCCGCCAGGGCGGTGCGGCTGCGGTAGGGGTCGGCACGGTGCATGCGCAGGAGCGCCATGGCGGAACTGCTCGCCGAGCCGACCGGCATGCCGGCTATCGCGGCCCCGGCGGCGAATGTCGCGGGGTAGGCGGCCAGCAGCGCCGCGGCCATCGCCCCGCCGGCGGACAGGCCGACGACGAACACCCGTCGCCGGTCGGAGCGGAAGCGCCTGGTCGCGACAGCCACCATCTGCCGGATCGACCCGGCCTCTCCGCCGCCGCGCCGTGCATCGACGGGGCGGTGCCAGTTGAAGCAACGGCCGCGGTTGTTCTCGGCCGTCTGCTCCGGCAGGACCAAAGCGCAGCGGAGGCGCCGGGCGAGGGCCAGCCAGCCCGCACTGGCGGCGAAGCCGGCGGCGTCCTGCTGGCAGCCATGCAGCACGACGATCAACGGGGCGTCCGGCGGCAGCCGGGCCGGCGCGTAGACCAGCATGCGCAGCCCTCCGGGATTCGAGCCGAAGTCGGCGACCGCGGTCACCCGGTCCACGGCGGCCGTCTGCTTGGCGTCCTTCGGTGCCGGACGCCAGATCGACAGCAGCGCCGACATGGTCCTTGTCGCCCGTTGCAGGTGACCCGTGACGGGGTGCCTGCTGCGCGGAGACTTCATCGGCCGGGTTGTACCCCGCCGCGGCGCCTGTGGGGCTGGGAGCTGGATCGCGGCGGATCGGGCGGACATCCGGCGCCGGCATCCTGCGACGCGGCAGGCCCTGCCCGGCGCATCATGGCCGAGCCCGGCTCGATCCTGCTCAGCAGACGAGCCGGCTGAGCCCGGCCTCGATGGCGATGACGCAGCCGCTGGAACAGGCGGTGGCCAAGCCATGGGTGGCTGCCTCGCCCAGCAGGTCGGCCACGGTGTCGGTCCGGGCCATGTGTCGAGCCCCTGATGTGGCGTCTGCCTCTCAGGCCGCCGCCGTCACCGCAGACGATGGGGGCATGCGGGACGCAGGGCCGACCCGTCGACGGGATACCGCCGGTCCGCCGGATGGATGGGCCCCGGCCGAGATGGTGCCGCCGGCTGTCGGAGCACCGGGGCCGGCACCCGCGCGTTGCCGCCGCCGGTGCCATGGGCCCCACCTCCGGTCGCGCGGTGTCCGGCGAAGCGTCGTTGCGGCAGCCGCGCTAGCGGCACCGCGCGCAGGTCATCAAGCCGCGCTTTTCGCGTGCCGGCGAGACGAGGTAGCCGCAGCGGATGCAGTTCGCGCCGCTGTCGTCCACGGCGAAGGGATCGGCGAAGGCGCGTGGGGTCGATGCCGTTCGCTTCACCGGCCGTTCCGGCTTGGCGACCGGCGGCCGGGACCGCATGCCCGCCGGGATCTTGCCGGCCGGTTCGGTCGGCTCGACCGGCCGCAGCAGCGGTTCCCAACCCGGCATGAGATGGCCGACCGGCGCGACGGGGGCCGCGGTAGGCGCGGGATCTTCGGCCGACGGCAGGGCCAAGGCCGAGCGGCCCTGGTCCCCCTCGGGCCAGGATGCGGAAGGCGCCGGCTCTGCCGGGGCTGCCATGCCGCCCGATCTGCGGTGGACGACCTCGACCACGCGGCTCTGCCCGGCAACGGCACCACGCCGCCGCGAGGTGACGTGCAGGAACTGCTTATCCTCCGCGGAGCGGGGGCGCCCAGGGGTGGTCATGCGGGAAAAGACGCGATCAGCTTCAGACATGTGGCTCCGGGCTTGCGGATGCGACCAGGGCCGGTGAGAGCGACACCAGGACCCGGGGCAATGAACAAGGCACTGCATTTAACATGGAAACGGATCGCGGGTTGTGCCGGGCCGCGGCAGTTATTTCATATTATCTTGCCGTGATGCACGCCTCCGACGGCAATCGGTGCCGCAGGATGCATGTTTCATTCAGCATGTGCCAAGGCGCTTGCCCGATCGGGGCCCCGCGTCGCGTCGGCACGCGCCGCATTGCGCCTCGGGGCGATGCCGTTCACGGGATTCCCGAGCGATGCTTCACGCGGGACATCTGCGGTGAAACCCGTTCGTCGGGCACACTCGGCACGGCTTGCCGACGACCCGCTCGCCCACTCCTCGCGCGGCGCGTCAAGCCGACAGCAAGCCATGCGGGGACTGGGCGCCATCCCGCACGGCGGGCTGCTGGACCGGATCGCCGCCCGACACCTGCCTTCGCCGCGCGTCTGCCAGGAGCAAGCGGGGAGGCCCGGCGCGCTGCTGGCGCAGCGGCGACAGGGCGCCTTCCCGGCCGCGGCCAATGTCGACCTGCACCCGGCATGGGCCATGCTTCGGTGGTGCGAGTGCCACAGCCTCATCGCCCCGGCGGAGGGGCCCGGCGGCTGATGGGTGATGCCGGACTCATACCGAGGGGCACGAAGGCCATCCCTTCGTGCCCCTCGGACGCCGGGCGCCGTGCCCCCGCACGGCTCGAATTCGCCGCACCGGCGGCAGGTGCCGTTCGGCGCCTCGGCCCTGCGGGCCGCAGGTCGGGACGCCGTGCGTCAGGTACCGTTGCTCGTCGGCCAGGCTGGACACCCGCGACCGGCCCGCCGGAAGGGGAGCCCGCCGGCCGGCGGGCTCCCCTTCCTGAGTTGCCCGCGATGGCGCGCACCGGTGGTGGCCATCCGATCCCGCGGAAGGCGCGGCGGGCCCGCGCTTCCCGGCCCGAGCCCTACTCGACCGCCGCCGTGCCGGCGGAGGTGATGGCCGCAGCGGGTAGCGGCGGGACGACGCGGATGCGGTGCCTGTCGGCCGACATGACGAAGCGTCTCGCCGGATCGGTCGCGACGAGCCGCTCGAAAGCAAACCGGGACAGAATATGCCCTTCGGCCTTGAGGGCGCGAAGGACATAGGGCACCTCCGCCCAGCCTTCCTCGTCGACTTGCAGCCCCGCAACGGAGACATGGCCGCAAAGAGCGTGGAAGGCGAAGTCGCCGCTGCTGGTGGCATCGGAGAGTGGTGCGTTCATGGGCCAGGTCCGCATATCGATGCCGCGGCATATTCAATGGATCATTCAACCATAAGTTAATAAAATCCTGGAACGCGCAACGGAGTCCGTTTCCGCATTGGTCGTGAGGGGACGAGGCCTCGGTGCGAGGACGGCCGTGGCAGGCATGTTGCGGCCCGGGCAAGGCGGCTTCGGCTTGAAGGGGGCCGATGGCCGGTTCGCCAGCGGACGGGGACCTGCCATCCTCGCAGCGAACCAAGCCCATCGAAGGCGGTGCGGTCCTGGACGGAGCCCCCCGCACCCCGGCGTCCATGCCCCAACCGTCACCCTTGCACGACGCTTCCGCGCGGTTGCGTCGGCACTGCTGCGGCGCACCGAATGCCCCGGCTCGACATGGACTCGGGACAGGCCAGGCCTCTGGTCGCCGAACGACGCCGCGCGGCAGGATCACGCTTCCTCCAGAAACTTCGTAAACCTGATCCGCTGGTTGCCATCCGGTAATCCGCTTGGTAGGCGGTCCCTGTTCATTGATGTGCGACGTGTGGGTTGCCCCTGCATTCCGCGCAGGAAGTCTTGGCTCTGCTCGCGCGTCCCTGTCGCGCTCCCAGACTGTGGCGGGCATCGGCCAGTTCGCGCCGGGCGCAAGCCGAGGCCACCGGACCGCGGATGGGAGACAGCGATGGGGATCACAGACCACCTCGCCGTGGCCGATGTCATTCTCGATCTCGATGCCACGAGCAAGCGTGGTGTCCTCGAGCGCTTGGCAAGCGAGGCGGCTCGCCGGTCGGAGCGCGACGAAACCGAGATCCTGGACGCCCTTCGCGAGCGCGAACGGCTAGGATCCACGGCGCTTGGCCGGGGCGTCGCGCTGCCGCATGCGCCCCTCAAGGGCAATCCTCCGCCGCTGGCCTTGTTCGCGCGGCTCCGGCGCCCGATCGACTTCGAGGCGCGGGACGAAGAGCCGGTGGATCTCGTCATCCTTGTCCTGTGGCCCGAAGCGTCGCTCGAGGGCTTCCTGCCGACCCTGTCGGACACCTGCCGTTCGCTCCGGGAACCTCAGGTGCTCCGGCACCTGCGCTCCGCCAAAGCGGCGGAAGACGTGGTGGCGCTCCTGGCCGGCCCGTCCCCGGCGGCGACGTGACGCCGCAAGGCGCCGATCCGACGCACGCTCCGCGAACCGGACACTGACACACCGCGATGCCCGATACGCTGCTTCTCCTCACCCTGGTGGTCCTGCCTTTCGTCGGAGCCATCGCGGCCGGCCTGCTACCCACCCATGCCCGGAACACGGCGGCGGCCATGGCGGGCAGCGTCGCACTCATCGGCCTGCTGATGGTGTGGGCTGCCTACCCGACCGTCTCGGACGGCGGCGTGGTGCAGGCGACGTTCGCCTGGATGCCGAGTCTCGGGCTCAACCTGACGCTGCGTCTCGACGGCCTCGCCTGGCTCTTCGCCGGGCTGGTGACGGGCATCGGCGCGCTCGTGGTGCTCTATGCCCGCTACTACATGGCCGACGCCGATCCGGTGCCGCGCTTCTTCGCCTTCCTGCTCGCCTTCATGGGCGCGATGACGGGGGTGGTGGTGTCGGGCAACCTGGTGCAGCTGGCCTTTTTTTGGGAATTGACGAGTCTCTTCTCCTTTCTGCTGATCGGCTACTGGCACCATACCGCCTCGGCGCGCGACGGCGCCCGGATGGCGCTCACCGTTACCGCCACGGGCGGGCTTGCCCTTTTCGCAGGCGTGCTGGCGCTGGGCCACATCGTCGGCAGCTACGAGCTCGATGCGGTGCTCGCCGCGGGCGACCGCATCCGGGAGCATCCGCTGTACGCGACCGCGCTGGTGCTGATCCTGCTCGGCGTGATGACCAAGAGCGCGCAATTTCCCTTCCACTTCTGGCTGCCGAACGCGATGGCGGCGCCGACGCCGGTCTCGGCCTACCTCCACTCGGCGACGCTGGTGAAGGCGGGCATCTTCCTCATGGCGCGGCTCTGGCCGGTGCTGGCGGGCACCGAGGCCTGGTTCCTGATCGTCTGCACGGCCGGCCTGGTAACCATGCTGTTCGGCGCCTACGTCGCCATCTTCCAGAACGACCTGAAGGGGCTGCTGGCCTATTCGACCATCAGCCATCTCGGGCTGATCACCCTGCTGCTCGGCCTGAACAGCGAGCTCGCCCTGGTCGCGGCGGTGTTCCACGTGCTGAACCATGCCGCCTTCAAGGCGTCGCTCTTCATGGCGGCGGGCATCATCGACCATGAGACAGGCACGCGCGACATCCGGCAGCTGTCGGGGCTGAACCGGTCCATGCCCTTCACGGCGCGGCTCGCCCTGGTCGCGGCGGCAGCGATGGCGGGCGTGCCGCTGCTCAACGGCTTCATCTCCAAGGAGATGTTCTTTGCCGAGGCGATTTCGGCCGACGCGCCGCTCGGCCTCGCCAACATGCTGCCCTTCGCGGCAATGCTCGGCAGCGCCTTCAGCGTCGCCTATTCGCTCCGCTTCATCCACGGCGCGTTCTTCGGCCCCGACCCGGTGGACCTGCCGCGCGCCCCGCACGAGCCGGCGACCTGGATGCGCTTCCCGGTCGAGATCCTCGTGCTGACCTGCATCATGGTCGGCATCCTGCCGGCCGCAACGGTCGGGCCTTTCCTCGCCATCGCCGTGCGCTCCGTGCTGGGGAACGACGTGCCGGACTACAGCCTGTCGGTCTGGCACGGGCTGAACCTGCCGCTGCTGATGAGCTTCCTCGCCCTGGCCGGCGGCGTCGCTCTGTACCTGCTGCTGCAGCGGCGGCTGCGGAGCGACGTCGAGGGCGAGCCGCTGCTGCACCACCTCGAGGGGCGGCGCATCTTCGAGCGCGCCATGGTGTTCCTCTCCTGGCGGCTGGCGCGCCGGGTGGAAGGGATCGCCGGCACCCGCCGGCTGCAGCCGCAGCTGCGGCTGATCCTCGCCATCGCCTTCCTGGCCGGGGGCGCGGCGGTCTGGCAGCGCGGCTTCGGGCCGGGCAACCTGCCCTCCACGCCGGTCGACCCGGTCCTCGCGCTGATCTGGGCGGCGGGCGGGACCTGCGCGCTCGGCGCCGCCGTGCTGGCCAAGTTCCACCGCTTCGCGGCGCTGATCCTGGTCAGCGGCGTCGGCCTCGCGGTGGTCCTGACCTTCGTCTGGTTCTCCGCGCCGGACCTGGCGCTGACGCAGCTCACCGTCGAGGTCGTCACCACCGTGCTGCTGCTGCTCGGCCTGCGCTGGCTGCCGCAGCGCCGGCGCGTCCCGGGCGAGCGCGGGCCGGAGGTGCTGACCCTGACCCGGCGGTTGCGCGACCTCGGCATCGCGGTCGGCGCCGGCGGCGGGCTGGCGACGCTGTCCTACGCCGTGATGACGCGCACCCCGCCCGACCTGCTGGCGCTCGACTTCCTCGCCCGCGCCTATACCGAGGGCGGCGGCACCAACGTGGTCAACGTCACGCTGGTGGATTTCCGCGGCTTCGACACGCTGGGCGAGATCTTCGTGGTCGCCGCGGTCGCGCTGGCCACCTACGCGCTGCTGCGCCGCTTCCGCCCCGCGCCGGACAGCCTCGAGGCCCCGATGCAGCAGTTGCACCAGCATGCCCTGGCAGCAGCCCGGCCGGCCTCGGGCGAGGCGCGGCCGACGGCCGACTGGCTCCTGGTGCCCGCCGTTCTCGCGCGGCTGCTCTTCCCGGTCATGCTGCTGGTTGCCGTCTTCCTGCTGCTGCGCGGCCACGACCTGCCGGGCGGGGGGTTCTCGGCCGGCATGGTCGTGGCGATCGCGGTGATCCTGCAGTACATGATCGGCGGCATCGAGTGGACCGAGGACCGGCTGAGCTGGCTGCGGCCGCAGGTGTGGATCGGCGCGGGCCTGCTGCTGTCCGTCGGCACCGGGGTGACCGCCTGGGCCTTCGGTCGGCCTTTCCTCACCTCCTATTTCGCCTATGTCGAGCTGCCGGTGATCGGCAAGGTTCCAGCCGCCAGCGCCCTGGCCTTCGATATCGGCGTCTTCGCCCTGGTGGTGGGCGCCACCCTGCTGATGCTCGTCGCCCTGGCCCACCAGTCCGTGCGCGGACGCCGCGCGGCGTCGCCGGCGTCGGCACCCGCGGCGCGGTTCCTCGCCACGGTGGGGGAGGACTGATGCAGCTTGTCGTCTCCCTGGCGATCGGCCTGCTGGCGGGCTCCGGCGTCTGGCTGCTGCTGCGGGCGCGCACCTTCCAGGTCATCATCGGCCTGGCGCTTCTGTCCTACGCGGTGAACCTCTTCATCTTCTCGACCGGTGGGCTGCGCACCGGCGCCGAGGCCATCCTGCAGCCCGGCGAGGTGGGGAGCCTGGCCCGCTACGCCGACCCGGTGCCACAGGCGCTGGTGCTGACCGCGATCGTCATCGGCTTCGCCACCACGGCGCTGCTGCTGGTCGTGCTGCTCGCGGCGCGCGGGCTGACCGGGACCGACCACGTCGACGGGCGGGAGCGGGAGCGGTGACCGGCTGGACCGACCACCTGGTGATCGCCCCGATCGTCGTGCCGATGCTGGCGGGCGCCGTGATGATCCTTGCGGGCAACCGCTGGCGCGGGCTGGCCGCCGGGCTTGGCCTCGCCTCGACGATCGCGCTGCTGGCACTCTCGGCCGCCCTGCTGGTCCTGGCGGATGCGCCGGAGGTGCGGGTCTACCGGCTCGGCGACTGGCCGGCCTCCTTCGGCATCGTGCTGGCGCTGGACCGGCTCTCGGCGATGATGGTGGCGCTGACCTCCGTCCTCGGCTTCGCCGCCTTCGTCTTCTCGCTGGCCCGCTGGCACCGCGCGAGCGTGCAGTTCCACCCGCTGTTCCAGTTCCAGCTCATGGGGCTGAACGGCGCCTTCCTGACCGGCGACCTGTTCAACCTCTTCGTCTTCTTCGAGGTGATGCTCGCGGCATCCTACGGCATGGCGCTGCACGGCTCCGGCACCGCGCGGGTCCGGGCCGGGCTGCACTACATCGTCATCAACCTCGTGGCGTCGCTGCTCTTCCTGGTCGGCGTCAGCGTCGTCTATGGCATCGCCGGAACGCTCAACATGGCCGACTTGGCCATCCGGCTGCGCGGCGTCGCGGCCGCGGACCGGGCGCTGCTGGAGGCCGGGCTTGCCGTGCTCGGCATTGCCTTCCTGGTCAAGGCCGCGATGTGGCCGCTCGGCTTCTGGCTGCCGGGCACCTATGCCGCAGCCAGCGCCCCGGCGGCGGCGATCCTCTCCATCCTCAGCAAGGTCGGCATCTACGCGGTGTTGCGCGTCTGGCTGCTGCTGTTCGGCGACGGCGCGGGCGGTTCCGCGGGATTCGGCGGCACCTGGCTCACCCTCGGCGGCCTGCTGACGCTCGGCTTCGGCTCGGTCGCGGTGATGGCGAGCCAGAACCTCGCGCGCCTGGCCGGGGCGAGCGTGCTCGTCTCCTCCGGGACGCTGCTGACGGCGATCGGCCTGGGGAGGGCAGAGGTCACCGCCGGCGCGCTGCTCTACCTCGCCGGCTCGGTGCTGGCGATCGGCGCCTTCTTCCTGCTGATCGAGCTCGTCGAGCGCGGCCGCGACATCGGCGCCGACGTGCTGGCCGTGACGCGCGAAGCCTTCGGCACCGGCGAAGACCAGGAGGATGGCGAGCCCGGGGAGCGGGATGCGGTCGGCGTGCCGATCCCCGCGGCGGTGGCGACCCTCGGCGTCTCCTTCCTGGCCTGCGCGCTGCTGCTGGCCGGCCTGCCACCCTTCTCCGGCTTCCTGGCCAAGTTTGCCATGCTGTCGCCGCTGCTGGCGCCGGGCGGCGGCCCGCCGCCGGCGATGGCCTGGGTGGTGACGGCTGCGCTGATCCTTTCGGGGCTCACGACGGTGGTGGCCATGGTGCGCGCCGGCATGGATGCCTTCTGGATTTCCCCGTCCGTGATCCCGGTCCGCGTCAGCGTGGTGGAGTTCCTGCCCGTGGCGCTGCTGCTTGCGCTCTGCGCCCTGCTGACGATGGCCGCCGGCCCGGCCTTCGACTATGCCGCCGCGGCGGCGCAGGCGCTGCACGATCCGGCCGGCTACCTGCGCGCGGTGCTGCCGGCGGCGGCAGGCCCGAGATGAGGCGCATCCTGCCGCATCCGCTGATCGCGCTCGGGCTGCTGCTGTCCTGGCTGGTGCTGGCCGGGAGCGCCTCGCCCGGCGCCGTCCTGCTCGGCGGCGCCATCGCGCTCGCCGGCTCCTGGGCGCTGGCCTCGCTGGCGCCGCCCCGCCTGCGGCTGCGCCGCCTGGCCGTGCTGCCCGGCCTCCTGCGCGACGTACTGGCAGAAGTGGTGCGCTCGAACGTCGCGGTGGTGCGGATCATCCTCGGCCGGTCGGTCGCAGGGACGCGGCGGCCCGGCTTCGTCCACATCCCGCTCGACATGCGCTCGCCCCAGGGTCTGGCGGCGCTGGCCTGCATCCTCACTGCGACGCCCGGCACGGTCTGGGTGGAATACGATTCCACCGAAGGCACCATGCTGCTGCATGTCCTCGACCTGATCGACGAAGCGGAGTGGGTGCGCATCGTCAAGGAGAGATGGGAACGGCGCCTGATGGAGATCTTCGAATGAGCGTCGCGCTGCTCGCCTGGGCCGTCCTGCTGGCGCAGTTGCTGCTGCTGGCGGCGATGGGCTGCGCCGTGGTCCGCCTGCTGCTCGGGCCGCGGGCGCAGGACCGCGTGCTGGCGCTCGACACGCTCAACGTCAACGCGGCGATGCTGCTGCTGGTCTTCGGCATCCGCACCGGCAGTTCACACTACTTCGAGGCGGCGCTGCTCATCACGCTGCTCGGCTTCGTCGCGATGGTGGCGCTCGCGAAGTTCCTCATGCGCGGTGAGGTGATCGAATGACCCATGCGGCCGACCTGCCCGTCTGGGCGGCACTGGTCGTGGCCCTGCTGCTGCTGCTGGGCGCCGGGCTCGCGCTCGTCGGCTCCTTCGGCCTGCTGCGACTACCGGGCTTCTACGAACGCGTCCATGCGCCCACCCTCGGCACCACGCTCGGGATCGGCAGTGTACTGGCGGCCTCGATGCTGTTCTTCTCGCTGCTGCAGACGCGCTTCGTCCTGCATGAGATCCTGATCGCGGTGTTCATGGTCGTCACCACGCCCGTCGCGCTCATGCTGCTGGCCCGCGCCGCGCTCTACCGCGATCGGGTCGAGAGAAGCGGGGCGGTGCCACCGCCGCCGGGCTCTCGGTGATCGGCAGCAACGAGTGCCGGCCGATCTGGCCCCGGCCGCGTCTGGCGGGACGGGCCGTCGCCTTCGCACCGGCACCCGGCCGGTCACCAGCACTGCCCAGGTCCGCGCCGCTGCCCGGCAAAACCTTCCGATCATAAACGCAACCGGTGATCAGGCGGAGACCGGCCGCCACCAGGATGCCGTCCCGGCACCGGCAGCCAGGCGAGCGCCTGCGGCTGGTGCAAGGACCGGGCTGATGCCGGCGCCGCGCCGCGGCACCGTCCGCCGGCAAGCACGAACCGCCCGCCAGGCAGTCAGAACCTCAGGGTCAGCGCCGGGATGTAGCTGATGGCCGCCAGCAGGGCGATGGCTACCCAGAAGAAGGGCCACAGCGCCTCCACCGTGTCGCTCATGCCGGAGCCGGCGATGGCGGAGGAGATGAACAGCGTGGTGCCGACCGGCGGGGTGTAGAGCCCGATCCAAGGTTTAGGATCATCATCAGGCCGAGTTGCAGCGGGTCCAGCCCGATCTGCTGGGCCAGCGGCACGAAGATCGGTGCCAGCAGCAGGATGGCCGGCGCCAGGTCCAGCGGTCCGCCGATGACCAGCATGATGACGTTCATCGCCAGGATGATGAGCCAGGGGTGTTGCAGCGTTTCGGCCACCCAGGCGGCGAAGCGCTGCGGCACCTGGTCGTAGGTGAGGATCCAGCTGGCCGCCGCGCTGCCCATGATGACGAGCATGACGATGCCGGTGGCGATGCCGGCATCCACCATGGCCTTGCGGAACCGCGCCCAGGACATGTCGCGGTAGAGCAGGATCGAGGCGACGAGCGCGTAGAGCACCGCCATGACCGCGATCTCGGTCGGCGTGGCGAAGCCGAAGCGCGGTGCGATCAGGATGAGTACGGGCAGGACCAGCGCCGGCAGGGCGTAGAAGCCCAGCCGCAGCGTGCGTCGCAGGCCGAAGGGCTCCGCGCGGCCCTCGACGTGCAGCCGCCGCGCTTCCCACCAGCACACCGCCATGAAGCCGGCGGCCATCAGCAACCCTGGCACCACGCCTGCCATGAACAGGTCGCCGATCGAGACATTGCTGACCACGGCGTAGAGGATCATCGGGATCGAGGGCGGGATGAGGATGTCGATCACCGCCGCGGTCGCGTTGTTCGCCGCGCAGAGCCCGGCGGGGAAGCCCTGCCGCCGCTGCCAGGGGATCAGCACCGAACCCAGCGCAGAGGCATTCGCCACTGCCGAGCCGCTGGCCCCGCCGAACACCACGAACCCACCACGGTGGTGGACAGCGCGCCGCCGCGCAGCCGCTGCATCAGCTCGCTGGTGAAGCGCAGCGGCTCCTCGCCCGGCTTGCCTTCCATGATGAGCGTGCCGGCGAGGATGAAGAAGGGCAGCGCGAGCATGGGGAAGGACTGGGTCTGCTGGAACATCTGCTGCGCCACCAGCATCAGCGGCGGCCCGCCGTCCCAGAGCAGCGCCAGGCCGGAGGCGATGACCAGCGCATGCGCCACCGGCACCGCGGCGAAGGCGAGCAGGCAGAAGGCGAGCACGAGGACGAGGCTCATGCCGGTTGCTCCTCGGGCATCGGCTGCGGCATCGCCTCCGGCCCCAGCAGGGCGACGCGCAGGGCGACCGAGACGCTGGAGGCCGCCAGCAGCACGCAGCCGCCGGCGATGGCCCAGTAGCCGTAGGAGGTGGGCAGCCGCATCACCGGGCTGAGCTCCACCGCGACGATCCCGGCCACCGCCAGCGCCTGCTGCGCCAGCACGCCATCGGCGAGGACCACCAGCAGGCCGCCGAGCAGCAAGGCCTGCCGGCTGCGACGGCCGAGGCGTCCCGGCAGCCATTCCACCGCGATATGGCCGCCGCGCTGCACCGCCAGCGCCACGCCGGCCATGATGAACCAGGGGAAGAGCTGCTGCGGCAGCTCTTCCGCCCAGTCCAGCCCGCCGCTGGCGAGCAGGCAGCGGGCGATGACGTTGGCCGTCATCACCGCCATCAGCAGCGTGCCGAACAGCAGCATCACCGCATGGCAGCACGGCGCGACGGCACGGTCGAACGCTGCCGCCCCAGCAGCGCCCGTGCGGCCATCTCAGGCGGCCGCCGTGGCGGCGGCCCGCAGGCGCTTGACGAACTCGCCGATGGGGCGCTGCTCCCAGCGGTCCAGCACCGGCGCGGTGGCGGCGCGGAACGGCGACTGGTCGGCCTGGTTCACCGTGACCGCCGGGTTGGCGCGGTATTCGGCCAGCAGCTTGGCATCGGCTTCCTGCATCAGCCGGCGGTTCAGCGCCGTCGCCTCCTGCGCCGCCTCCCGGATCAGCCGCCTGTCGGCGTCGTTCAGCCGGCCCCAGGCGATGCGGGAGGCGAGGAAGGGCGAGCATTCCCACTTGTGGCCGGTGAGCGAGATGAAGCGGTTCACCTCGTGCAGCTTGGCCGTGTGGATGTTGGCGAGCGGGTTTTCCTGGCCGTCCACCACGCCCTGCTGCAAGGCAACGTAGAGCTCGCTGAAGTTGATCTGCTGGGTCGCGGCGCCCAGCGCCTGGAAGGTGTCGATGGTCGCCGGATCCGCCGGGGTGCGGATCTTCATGCCGCGCAGGTCGTCCGGCGTCTCGATGGACTTGCGGCGGTTGGTGATGTGGCGGATGCCGTTGTCCCACCAACCCAGCGAGACGAGGCCGATCCCTTCCAGCTTGCGGACCACCTCCTGGCTCACCGGTCCGTCGAGGGTGCGGAAGGCGGCGGTGGAGGTGCCGAACAGGAAGGGCAGGCCATAGGCCGCCAGTTCCGGCACCACGGAGGAAATCGGCCCCTGGCTGTTCACCGACATGTCGAGCGTCCCGGTGCGCAGGCCGGTGAGCATGGCCAGGTCGTCGCCCAGCTGCGCCGAACCGGCGACCCGCACCTCGATCCGGCCGTTGCTGCGTTCGCGCAGCAGCCCGGCGAAGTGGTCCGCCGCCACGCTGCGCGGGTTGCCGGGGGCGGTGGCATGGCCGAGGCTGAGCCGGACCTGGTTCTGCGCCCGCAGCACGCCTGGTGCCGCCAGCAGGCCGGCGCCGGCGAGGCCGAGCAGCCCGGCCCGGCGGGTGATGGTGACGCTGTTCGTCATGTCGTTTCCCCTTCTTGTCGTTGCTATCGGCCGGCCCGGATGCGGGCCGGGTCAGTCCATGGCCAATCGGTTCCGGCGGCGGAGTTCCTGGATAATGGCGCTGTGGTCGAGGTCGCCGTCGCCATGCGCGACCATGTCGGCGAAAAGGCGGTCCACCAGCCGCAGCACCGGCAGGTCGAGCCCCAGCGCGGCACAGAGGCCGAGCGCGGTGCCGGTGTCCTTCACCTGGTACTTCGCCGGCCCGCCGGGGACGAAGTCGCGCCCGATCATGCGGAGCGCGTGCTGGCGCAGCACCGTCGATTCGGCGAAGCCGCCGAGCAGCGCGTCCCGCACCCGGCCCGCGTCGGCGCCGCCGCGCTCGGCCAGCAGCAGCGCTTCCGCCACCGTGGCGATGCTGCCGGCGACGATCACCTGGTTGGCCAGCTTTGCGAGTTGCCCGGCGCCGGCGGGGCCGACATGGGTGGCGCGGCCGAGCGGGCGGAAGACCGGCAGGGCGCGGGCGAAGTCCGCCTCGGCCCCGCCGGCCATGATGGAGAGCGTGCCCTCCCGCGCGCCGCGCTCGCCGCCGGACGCCGGGGCGTCCAGGGATGCGACGCCGCGGGCCGCGGCCAGTCCGGCGTGGCGGCGCGCGGCTTCCGCCGGGATGGAACTCATCACCGCCAGCAGGCTGCCGGGGCGCATCGCCGCCAGCACGCCGCCGGCCAGCAGCACCGCGTCGCAGACCGGGCCGGAACCGAGCATGCCGATGACCACCTCGGCCTCCGCCACCGCCGCCAGCGGGGTTGCCGCCAGGGCCACGCCATGCCCGGCCAGCGCCGCGGCATTCCCGGGCGACCGGTTCCAGGCGCCGACGGCATGCCCGGCCTCGGCCAGGCGGCGGGCCATGGGCCAGCCCATGATGCCGGTGCTGAGGAGGCCGATGCGCATGCTGCTAGCCATGCTGCAGGGCGGCGAAGCGCCCCGGGCGCTCCTGCGGGGGCGGCGCCGGGAAGCCGGCGCGGAACCGCGCGAGGTGGGCGGTCCCGAGATGCGCGTCGAAGCCGGCGCGGCCGCCATGGGCCTCGTGGAACACCACCTGGCCCCGCTCGGTCTCGGGCAGCACCACGTCGAACTGACGGCAGCCCGGTTCGTCCGCCGCCGAATGGCGGGCGTCGTCCCTCGCCATCGCCGGGCAGGCGTCCAGGCAGCCGGGGCGGACGGCGAAGCCGCTCAAGCGCCCCGCTCCATCTCCTGCCGCAGCGCCACCACGTCGAGATCGCTGACCATCTCCACGTCGTCGAAGCTGACCACGTTATCCTTCGCCACCGCGCGCTTCAGCCGCACATGGTGCGCGAGGCCGATGGGCAGCGCCTTCGCCGCCAGGCTCTTCTTTGCCGGGATGGCATTGGCCCAGACCGCGAAGCCGCCCTCGCCGTCCAGCATCTCGCCGGGCTTGAGGTCCCGCTTCGCGGTGGCCACCGCATCGCCGCGGAATTCCTTCGGCGTGCCGGTCGGCTCGTTGCGCAGCACGGCGGAAAGCACGCTGACACTGGTTTCCAGCCCGATCATGTGGAAGGGCCGCCACATCGAGCCGTACCAGCCGGACTTGTCGACCAGCAGGCCGTATTGCTGGAAGCAGGCGCGGGTGTATTCGTTGTTGGCGCGAAAGGTGACGAAGACGCCGTACTGGATGTTGTTGAACACCACGCGGCCATCCGGCTCGTGGCTCGCGGCGATGTCCACCAGCCCCGCCTTCGGCAGCCGCCCGCCCTCGCTCGCCGGCTTGAACACCTGCGCCAGGTCCTGCAGCCCGGTGGGCGGGAAGGCCAGGCCGTCGTCCGGGCAGTCGAGCCCGGTGCCGTTGGCCACCGCCGCCATCTCGATGGCCGCCTTGGTGCCGTCGGTGAAGGAGTTGTACATCTTCGGATTGAAGTCGCCCTTGGCCACTTCCTCGTCCGTCCAGCCGAAGAAGCCCCACACCGTATCCGGCGTGGAATACCGGTAGCGCGGCTCGAAGTTCATGCCCTTGCCGGCCGAGACCAGTTCGAAGCCGCAGGACCGCACCCAGTCGACCAGTTCGCAGATGATGGCGGGCTGGTCGCCATAGGCCATGGAGTAGACGAGGTTTTTCGCCCGCGCCCTGGCGGCCAGCAGCGGGCCGCAGAGCACGTCGGCCTCGACGTTCACCATGATGACGTGCTTGCCGCCCTCGATCGCCGCCAGCGCATGGCGCACGCCGGCGATCGGGTGGCCGGTCGCCTCGATGATGCACTCGATGCCCTCGAAGGCCGCCAGCTTGCCGGCGTCGTCCAGCACGCAGGTGCCGCCCGAGTGCAGCGCATCCGCCAGCGTCGGCGCGGCATAGCGTTCCGCCGGCCAGCCGACGCGGGCGAGCGAGCCCCGTGCCTTGCCGACATCGAGGTCGGCGACGCCGACCACGTGGAAGCCGGGGATGCGCTGCGCCTGGGCCAATACCATCGAGCCGAACTTGCCGGCGCCGATCAGGCCGACGCGCACCGGGCGGCCGCCGGCGGCACGCATCTGCAGCATGGTCGAAAGGTTCACCCGGTTTCCCCCTTGTTGCCGCGGCCGGCGTGTCTCGCCGGCCCGTTCCGTGTCCGTGACCGGACGGTAGAGAGGCGGGTCGTTTAGCTCAAACGAGTTTTTCGGGCTGATAGTGAAGCTGGACTAATGATTTCACTGCGCCAGCCAGAGGTCGCGCTCGGTCCGCAGCCAGCCGAGGAAGGCGCCCACCTGGCTGCGGCGCAGCCTGTCATGCGGGCAGACCAGCCACTGCGTCATCCGCGTCGCCGCCGGCGGCTGGCGCACCGGGCAGGTCAGCCTGCCCTCGCGCAACTCGCGCTCCATCATCAGCTCGCTTTCCAGGGCGATGCCGATGCCGTTCGCCGCGGCGTCGATCGCCATGTGGCTGCGGTCGAACAGCACGCGCCGCCAGCTCGCAGGGCCGGGTACGCCGGCCAGTGCGAACCAGCGGCCCCACTGCATCTGCGACTTCACCGAATGGATCAGCCGGTGCCGCGGCAACTCCTCCGGCGCCAGGCTGCCGGGCGGGCAGAAGGCGGGGGCGCAGACCGGGAGGAAGCGCTCCTCGGCGATGCCCTCCACGAACAACCCGGGCCAATTGCCCTCGCCGTGGCGGATGTCGATGTCCACCGCCTCGCGCGCGAAGTCGGTCGGCTCGTTGGTCGCGTCCAGCCGGAGGTCGATGTCAGGATGCGCGTCGAGGAAGCGGCCGAGACGCGGCAGCAGCCATTTCGTCGCCAGGGTCGGCGTGACCCGCACGGTGAGCGAGCGCGAGGAAAGATAGCCGCGGATCGCCTGGGTCGCGTCGGCCACGCGGTCGAGGTTCTCGGCGATCATCTCGAAGTAGCGCTCGCCCGCCTCGGTCAGCGTTGCCCGCCGGCCGGACTTCACCATCAGCGCGGTGCCGAGGTGCACCTCCAGCGCGGAAATCTGCTGGCTGACCGCAGAGGGGGTGACGCCGAGCTCCTGCGCCGCGCGCGCAAGACTGCCAGCGCGCGCGGCGGCGTGGAACACGGTGATGGCACGCAGCGGAAGATGCATGAGGCGGGAAGACTAACGCGCCGCTGGAACGATGCCAGGGGATTTGCGGGCCTGCACCGCCAAGGCGGGGCGGGCATCGGGACGGCCTGCCGCCCTTCCTGGTCAGCCAGGGCCGGGTATGGCTGGTCCGCGTTCAGGAAACCGGGGGCCCCCGGCAGATCACCGGGGAGGACGCATCCCGGCTGCCCCGTCCCTCGCGGCCCCGCGCAAGGTAAAGCCGGGCGACCGTACCCGGATGGTCGGTCGCGGCCTCCGGGCCAGCCATCCCCAACCGCAGCCGCCACCCCTGCCTGGCCAGGCCGGCGCGGATCAGGCCGCTGCATTCTCCGCCGCGATCCTGTCCAGCACGGCCGCCATCTCGTCCGGCAGCGCGACTTCTGCGGCGGCCAGGTTTTCCCGCAGATGGACAACGGAGGCGGTGCCGGGGATCAGCAGGATATTGGGCGAGCGGCGCAGCAGCCAGGCGAGCGCGACCTGCATGGGCGTGGCGCCGAGGCGTCCCGCCACCTCCGACAGCGCGGAGGATTGCAGCGGGCTGAAGCCGCCGAGCGGGAAGAACGGGACATAGGGGATGCCGTCGCGGGCGAGGTCGCCGATCAGCGCATCGTCGCCGCGATGCGCCAGGTTGTACTGGTTCTGCACGCAGGCGATCTCGCAGATGCTGCGCCCCTCGGCCACCTGCGCCGGCGTGACGTTGCTGAGGCCGATATGGCGGATCAGCCCCTGCCGCTGCAGATCGGCCAGCACCGCGAGCGGCGCCGCGATCGATCCCTCGGCCGGCCCGTGCACGTCGAGCATGCTGCGGAAGTTCACGACATCCAGCACCTCGAGGCCGAGATGGCGCAGGTTGTCGTGCACCGCCTGGGTCAGCGCCTCCCGCGAGGCGGCCGGGAGCCAGGCCCCCCGGTCGTCCCGCCGGGCGCCGACCTTGGTGACGAGGGTGAGCCCGGCGGGGTAGGGCGCCAGCGCCTCCCGGATGATCCGGTTGGTCTCGTGCGGGCCGTAGAAGTCGCTGGTATCGATGTGGTCGACCCCGCCGGCGACCGCTGCGCGCAGCACGGCGACCGCCGCCTCGCGGTCCTTCGGCGGCCCGAAGACGCCGGGCCCGGCGAGCTGCATGGCGCCGTAGCCGAGCCGCCGCACGCGGCGGCTGCCGAGCGGATGGGTCCCGGCCTGGTCGATGCTGGTCATGCTGGCGCTCCTTGCTGAGGCCCTGAAGCTAGGTCCTGTTGCGCTGCGCGATAACGGGGCACAATCCGCACACCCCGTGCAGGAATACGAACGATGCGCGCCGACCTCGGCGACCTTCAGGCTTTCCTCGCCGTGGCGCGCGCCGGGGGCTTCCGCGAGGGCGCAAGGGCCGCCGGCACCAGCGCCTCCGGCCTGAGCGAGGCGGTGCGCCGGCTGGAGACCCGGCTCGGCGTCAGGCTGCTGCACCGCACCACGCGCAGCGTCCGGCCAACCGAAGCGGGCGCGCGCCTGATGGAGCGGCTCGGCCCGGCAATCGGCGAGGTGGAAGCCGCGCTGGACGTGGTCAACGGCTTCCGCGACCGGCCGGCGGGCACGCTCCGGCTCAACGTCCCGGTCAGCGCGGCGCGGCTGGTGCTGCCCCGCATCGTGCCGCCCTTCCTCGCGGCCTATCCCGAGATCCGGCTGGAGGTCATCGCCGAGGACAGCTTCGTCGACGTGCTGGCCGCGGGCTGCGACGCCGGCATCCGCTACGACGAGCGGCTGGAGGCGGACATGATCGCGGTGCCGATCGGGCCGCGCGTCCAGCGCTTCGCCACCGCCGCCGCCCCGGCCTACCTGCGCCGCCACGGCCGGCCGCAGCATCCGCGCGACCTGCTCGGCCATGCCTGCCTCGGCGGCAGATTCGCAAGCGGCGCCATGATCGTCTGGGAGTTCGAGCGGGGCGGCGAGGTCGTCAGGATCAATGCCGCGGGGCCGCTGCTCGTCAGCGCCGGCGCGGCGACCGACCTTGCCGTGGCGGCCGCGGTCGCCGGCACCGGGATCGTCGCGCTCTTCGAGGACTGGCTGCGCCCGCACCTCGACAGCGGCGCACTGGAGCCTGTGCTTGAGGCTTGGTGGCCGTCCTTCCCCGGGCCGTTCCTCTATTTTCCCGGCCGCCGCCTGGTGCCGGCCCCGCTCCGGGCATTCGTCGACTTCATCAAGGCCGCGGCCGGACCGACCACGTCACGCCAGGGCTGACCGTGCCGGCGATGACCGGCCCGGACGCGACCCTGCAACGCAGCCCGGCACGCTGGACGCGGACGGTTCGGTGCTGGCCTGGCGAGACCTAAGAGCGTCTAGCCCGACCGCCTGGTTTGCCTCGGCCAGATGATGCTGGCGGGGAGAGCGTTGCAGGCGAGGTGGATGTGCTCGCGCCGTTCGTGGCGGATGGTGAGGCGGCGAAAGCGGACCATCCAGGCGAGCATCGGCTCGACCTTCCAGCGGTGCCGCCCAAGTCTGCTGCTGTCCTCGACGCCGCGGCGCGCAATGCGCGCGACGATGCCACGACGGCGGCACTCGTCGCGGCGGAAGCGATGGTTGTAGCTCTTGTCGGCAGGCAACCTGCCGGGGCGGCAACGCGGCCTGCCGCCAGGTTTGCGGCGCCGAACCGGCGGGATCGCATCGAGCGTGGCGGCCAGCATCTCGCTGCCGTTGCGGCTAGCCGGGCTGAGCGTCAGGCCAGGTGGCGTGCCGTGGCCGTCGACCACGATATGCCGCTTGGTGCCCGGCTTGCCGCGATCCGGCGGGTTCGGGCCGGTCGCTGCACCCCCCTTTTCGCCGGGACAGACGCGCTGTCCAGCGATGCTCTTGTCCAATCCAGCTTGTCGGCGCCGTGCAGGCGCTCGAGCAGCACCAGATGCAGGCGGGACCAGACGCCAGCCGCCTGCCAGTCCCGCAGTTGTCGCCAGCAGGTCAGGCCCGACCCGCAGCCCATCTCCGCCGGCAGCCTCTCCCAGGGGATCCCGCTGATCAACACGAACAGGATCCCGGCCAGGGCCGGTCGGTCCGAGACAGGCTTCCGGCCGCCATTCCGCCGAGGCCGCTCCGGCGGCGGCAGCGGCGCGATCGCCGCCCAGAGATCATCGGAGACGAGGGGCTTCGCCATCCCCCACCAACGCAGCACGGCACGTCTTGTTGGATGCTCTGTAGGGACTCTGCCCGCTGCGCCTTTCCTGTGACTGCCGACCCCCACGGTATCGGCCCTGATGGCAGGGTGCGGATACGCTGCCAGCTGACGATGGCGGATTCGGTTCGACTTTCGGCCGGCTGCCAGGACCAGACGCTCGAGATGTCCCGCTGGTCCACCCACCGCGCTACTGCCGGGTACCGCCCGGCGCGGAGCAGGCGGCCTGCGGTCCCTGGAACAAGCCTGCATGCCGCGATCACCCTTGCCAGGCTCGTGATCCCTGGCACCGCGTAAGCGTGCCGCCGCGCACAGCGGCCACGGGCCTCGCCGGACGAGCCTGTCGGCGTCCGTGCATCGAAGCTCTCGCACCGGTGGCACACGGCAGTTGCCGGGGCGGCGGCCACGGGCTCGTCGAAACCCCAAACTCCAAAAGGAGGCCACACCCATGCCCGACACCTTGAGGTTCCAGGCACTCGAGCTAGCCGCCAAGGACCTTTTCGTATTCGACTGGCATGACCTCGGTACGCCTTGGCCCGATCTGGTTTTCACGGCCGGCGAGCAGCTGAAGGTCCCCGTGTTGATCGACGAAGGCGTCCTCGGCGGCGGCACGCTGATCGACGGCATTCCCGCGCCTGATCTGATCCACGAGTTCAACCTACTCGGATAGCCACCGGGGTGAGCGCGCGAGATCCATTTACTCGGCTCGCGCGCCACTCCGGAAGCCGGCGTTGGCGGAAGGCGCGGCCTACCCGTCAGCCAGTTCGCATTGGCCAGCCCCAGACAGAGGAGGTTTCCGATGGGTGAGCAGCTCCGATGCGCGCCGCCACACACGCTCCAGGTTCACGTGACGCGGCGCTGCAACCTCAGGTGCCTCCACTGCTACTCGTCCTCTGGACCGGAGGCCCGCGGTGAGATGTCGCTCGATCTCCTCCGCAGCGCACTCGACGACGCCTCCGAGCTTGGTTACGGCGTGGTCGCGGTGTCAGGCGGCGAGCCGCTGCTCTACCGGCCGCTGTCGGATCTACTCGCTCACGCCCGCCGGCGCGGCCTCGCCACGGCGGTGACGACCAATGGGATGTTGCTGGACAGGCACCGTCTCGAGCCGCTGAAAGGGGTCCTCGCCTTCGTCGCCGTCAGCCTCGACGGTGCGCCCGCGGCACACGACCGTATGCGTGCCCGCCCGGGTGCCTTCGCGGCAATGGCCGAGCGGCTTCCGGAGCTGCGCGCCTCCGGCATCCCGTTTGGCATCTTGTTTACTCTTACCAACGAGAACGCGGAGGACCTCGCCTGGGCCGCTGACTTCGCCGTAGCGAACGGAGCGGTGGCGCTGCAGGTCCACCCACTCAGCCTGACGGGCCGCGCCGCCGAGATCGACCTGGCACCCCCTGACGCAGCACTCGCGATTCGCGCGGCGCAGCTTGCGGCGGAGGCGCGGGACCGCCACGGAGGTCGCCTGCGTATCGTGGTCGACTACGTGCCGTGGCTTAGGGTCCCGACCGACGGTCCGGCGCCCGCCCGTGCGGGAGGAGGCAATAAGCGGTTGTTCGCCGACCTGGTGTCCTCGCTGGCCATTGAAGCGGACGGGACGGTGATCCCGATCGGGCACGGCTTCGCCCGCGACCACGCTCTTGGTAACCTCAGCAGCGCGCGGCTATCAGCGTTGGCGGACCGATGGATCGCCACAGGGGCTCACGAGCGCTTCCGGGAGCTCGTCCGTCGAGTGGCAACGGCGGCTGCCGCGCCCGCGGCACCGCCGCTCATAAACTGGGCTGATGCGATGCGGCGCGCCAGCGTCGCCGAGTACGTGCTGTCGCCCGCTGTCGACTGAGTTCGGCAAGAACCGACCATCACATGCGACATCGAACCCGCGATAAATTTCGCCTACCCCGGCTTCGTCGGGACTTGCCGCAATCCCGGCTGGCCGCCGGGCTAGGTCGTGCCACCGGACTTCGTCGCCTGCGAGGGAAGCGGGGCGCGGAGTGGCTGGGCGACGCCGTAGAACTGTTGTCGAGGTTACCGGGCCGAGGTGATGCGTTTGCTCCGGCCCGGCATGGCGCAATAGTCCGACATGATCCCATCCGGCGGCCGACCTCAGCTCATCCGCGCGTTCGGGTTCGGCGCGACGATGAGGCCGAGCGGCCAGCCAAGGTAGAAGCGCTGGTCGTCGTCTATTCCTTTGCCTGCTCTGTCTGACCAGGGTGGCAGCTGAAGACCGGCTCGAAGCCAGCCGAGTTGCAGCGGATGTGCGCGCGTCGGTGTCCACGGAAGTGAGCTGGTACTAGCAGGCGGTTGGCTTCCACCGCATCCTCAAGGAGGCCGCGCCGGGTCGCCGCAGCAATCCGCGGGTCCGCACAGAATGCCGTCGAGACTTCGGGATCGATGATCTGCACGGGACTATGCAACGCATCGCCACAGAAGATCGCCCGGGCATCTCCGCGATCGACCCGCAGCCCTAACTGATGGGCCGTGTGACCGGGAAGGTGGGTCAGCGTCAGCCCCTTCGCAACGTCATAGCCGTCGTCCACAAGGTCGACCAACCCGGCCTCCACCACTGGAAGCACGCTGTCCTCAAGTGCTAGGACATGCATGGCTGGTGCGCTTCCTGCGTCGCGCTGCGCCATCCAATTATTGATCCGGCCTGGGCGGTCTTGAAGGCGAGTAGGATCCGTCCAGGTTGGGGGCATGAAGCATGTGGACATCCGCAAGCTGCCGGCGGCGGCGCAAGAGGAACGTCGGCGACAGGTGATCGGGCTGCGCCAGGCCGGCCTGACCTATGGTGCGATCGCGGCGCAGGTTGGGCTGACCCAGACCGGGGTGTTCGACATTTGCAAGCGGTATGCGGAGCGAGGTGCGGCTGGGCTGAAGACCGGGCAGCGCGGGCCCGAC
>NZ_SMSJ01000159.1 GCF_004355005.1 Dankookia rubra | reverse complement strand
TCCGGCGAGAAGGCGACCGAGTGCACCGCGCCCCCGTGCCCCCGCAGCAAGAGCTCGCGCCCGTCCTGCGTATCCCACAGACGCGCCGTGCCGTCCGCCGAGGCGGTAGCCAGGCGGCGTCCGTCCGGCGAGAAGGCGACCGAGTGCACCGCGCCCCCGTGCCCCCGCAGCTGGACCAGCTCGCGCCCGTCCTGCGTATCCCACAGACGCGCCGTGCCGTCCGCCGAGGCGGTAGCGAGACGGCGTCCGTCCGGCGAGAAGGCGGCTCGGAGGACCGCGCCCCCGTGCCCCCGCAGCTGGACCAGCTCGCGCCCGTCCTGTGCGTCCCACAGGCGGGCCGTCCCGTCCCACGATGCAGTAGCCAAGCGACCTCCGTCGGGCGAGAAGGAAACCGATTGCAGCACGTTGCCGTGCCCACGCAGCAGGGCCAACTCGCGCCCGTCCTGTGCGTCCCACACGCGCGCTGTGCCGTCCCAGGATGCGGTAGCCAGACGGCGCCCGTCCAGCGAGAAGGCAACCAAATGCACTGCACCTACGTGCCCGCGCATTAAGGCCAGCTCACGCCACTGCAGCATGGCGTTGTAGGCAGCCCGCTCTGCCTCTGCTGTCGTTCCCCGAGGCTCATTGTCCGGCACCTCCAGCAGCGGTTGCAGCGCTATCAAGAGAGCCGTCACTGCGTCGCCCGTAGCAGCCTCACCATCCGCCAAGCCCGCAAGGCCCACCACATGTGCACGGAATGCACGCTCATTCGCGATCTTGCGCTGCGCATCAGCGTCGGACCATAAGCCGATGGCCACAATGGCCAACAGGGTCGCAAATGTGGCAAAGACCATGGTTCTACGCTGCATTTTACGCTCGCGAGCGCGAGCCGCCTCAGCAACTGCCCGTTGGACATCCGCCTCGGCAGCCGCGAGTTCTGCCCGTCGCCGATGGTCTTGTGCCTCAGCCGCTGCCCTCTCGGCTGCCGCGCGATGCGCCACGGCCTCGTCCGCCGCCCATCGTGCTGCTCGGCGTTGGGCCTCGGCTTCCTGCGCCGCCCTCTCCGCCGCTGCTCGCTCGGCTTTGAGTGCGGTGATCTGCTCCTGGCGCGCCCGCTCCTGTTGCTCCCGTTCCATCTCCCGCCGACGGACAGAAGCCTCGACGTAATCCACGACCGGCCGCAGATCTTCCGCTGCTCTCTCGTCCCGCCATCGCTCCGCCTCAATTAGCCGCCGGCCTTGCAACAGGTCCGATGCATCGCCGGTGCGCCGCCACTCTTCTGCGGCTGTCTCAATTTTCTGCAGCCATAGGCGGAAGGCTCGATCTTCGTCCAGCCAACCACGGAGCCGCTTCCAGTGCCGAAGCATGGCGTCATGCACGATCTCCGCTGTCGGCTCCCCGCTTACATGACTCGCTCCGGTTGCGACGAGCCGTGCCTGTCGGTCCTGCCCGGCAAATTGCTCGACTAATTCCCATTCGCGCGCCCCGAACTCACCTCGGCGCCGCACCCGTCGTGTATCCTCACCTTCTCGGCTCGGGTCGCCTAGCCAGACCAAGGACGTGAGCACCTTTCGGCAGCTCGCCTCACCAAAGCGCCGACTCAAATTTTCAAATACTGCCTCAGCGTGCCGCGTTAGAGCCGAGGCCAAAACAATGTCCGCCTCCGCGGCGCGAACAGCCGAGGCACGTCGGATCACCCGACCGCGCTGCTCCGACCAGAGCTCTGTAAGAGTGAACTCGAGCAACGGCAAGGCGTCACCCGAGCCACCCACGGCCTGCATCAGCTCGTCCACTAGACCATTTTCGAATGTTATCCCTAGCGTACGTGCTGGCTCCTCTATGGCTCGTCGCAACTCGGCCGCGGTCATTGGTCCGAGCTTCACGTCAGCATTCCGCAGCGCGTCAGCCAACTTCCGCATCCCGAGCGCGCGGCCAATGTAGTCGGCGCGGATCGTGATGACACATCGTGCTGCCGGGTCGCGCATGCGGCTTGTGTCCGTTGCCGCCTCAAGGCAGCGGACGAAGCGGGCCCGCAGGCTCTGCTCGGGATGATTCTCTGCAGGGTCTGGAACGACTGTGAAAAGTTCTTCGAACTGATCGACTATAAGTAGCAGCTGCAGCGGAAGAAGCCGGGATTTCGTTGCCGTTAGGCGCTGTAGGTGCTCGACGATGCTGTCGGGATTGCCGCGTAGTGAGGCTGCTAGCTCTCCAAGCGCCGCCTCCTGTCGCAGCAGTTCGAGCGCGTCACTGCGACCGCCGTACGTCGCCTCAATCAGGGCCGCGGCCAGGTTGCGGAAGGGGTCGGGCGAAGGTGCTCCAGGGCGGAAAGTAACAACGCACAAGGCTTCCGCC
Source organism: Dankookia rubra (assembly GCF_004355005.1). Classification (GTDB taxonomy): domain Bacteria; phylum Pseudomonadota; class Alphaproteobacteria; order Acetobacterales; family Acetobacteraceae; genus Paracraurococcus; species Paracraurococcus ruber_A. The sequence goes on along the minus strand of NZ_SMSJ01000159.1, from coordinate 5,278 downwards.
TCGACGCGCAACCGTGGCACTAGCCCGGCGCGCACGAGCGAAGACTTGCCGCTGCCCGAGCGGCCTACTATGGCAACGAATGGAAGCTGCCGCACCTTGTTAGCTAGCTCCTCAACGGCGTGCTCCCGGCCGTGGAAGAAGCGCGCATCCGCCTCTTGGAATGCTCCAAGACCTTTGTAGGGACGCGCCAGCGGCGGCCAAGCGAGCTCAAGCTGTTCGGCCGGGACCACAATTGCGATGCGCCGGCCCTGATCCCGTTCAGCCTCGGCCGCCATGCCAAGTACCGCATTAGTTGCGGCGCCATCATCGAGTAAAGGCGCGCCACTGAAGCCGCCCTCGATAAAAAATCCCGGGAGCGCGTCGCCTCGGGTGAGCAGGCGACCGTGCTCGATCGGCGTGCCAACCTCGCCGGCTGCGTCCATCCCACTATCGTGGCCCGCAGGGAAGCCCTTGGTCCAGAAGCGCCAGCCCCGCTCTGGCGGCCCAGTCGATGTTCGGTAGGGCCGGATCTGCACGTCGCGCTCAAGCTCTAGCACCGCGATGTCCGTCGCCGGTCCCTCCCCTGGCGCACGCCACTCCACAACCCCGGCGGTGACCCCGAGCCGACTGCCGGCCTGCGCGAAGGGAAACTCGACCCAGACCGGCTCAGTCGGGCGCGCGGCCGCGTTCCAATCCAGGCCCAGTGCATGGTTCACCACGTGGGCACACGTCATGACGTGGCGAGGAGAGATGAGAAAGGCGGTGCCAATAACGGGGGCGGCAGCTGTGGCTCTTACCCGTGCGATCCCCTGCTGTAGAGGCGCTGTCACCGCACTTGCTGCCTCAACGTTCGGGATTCCGGCCGAGCATCAGCCAGCACCGAACTTCCAGGTCAGGGTGACTTTGATGTTGCTTTCGAGCGAGGTCCTGGCGATCAGAGCGTCAGCGGTGAACTTCAGGCCGAATTCAAAACTGACCTGCTCGGGTTTGGCAGAGAGATCCTGGAACTGCATTACAAGCGCTCTACGCCCAACATTATCTCTGAGCTCTCTTTGGCCTTCTCGGCTGACCCGCAAGCGACAGGCCGAGTGCCGACCTGCGGATCATCCACCTCGACCAACAGCTTGCTGCCGCCAGTGACAGGAGATTCGACCAGCCGACCGCCCATGGCTCCTCCTTAAACCGACTATTTCCAGCCTGGCACTGAGAGCCCGGGATTATTGGTCGGCGGGCAACCGTAGCAGAGACTCTGGCCTAGCCAATCAGGTTTTTGCGCACTGTTCACCGCGTTATTGAGCCGGCTTCGGTGCTCTTGAATCAAGCTGCGTAGCGGAACTGCGGATGGCGGAAGAAGGAGCGAATGCGCTCTGGCCGTCTGGAGAGGCTGCGCATGTGGTTGACGACAGCTTGCTTGAGCTGCCCCTTGCTGCGGGCGAGCGGCTTGGCGGTGACGGCCTGCTTGACATCGCCGTTCAGGTCCTCGTCCGGATTGAGGTCTGGGCTGTAGGCCGGGAGGTAGAAAACCTCCATCTCCCGCCCCAGACACATCCGTAAAGCAACTCCGTGCGACATCGGGACCGCGGGTTGGCCGCACCGCGTTGCTCGCCCTGGTTGAATGGGTGGCTAGGCGCCATGAGGCTGACGCCGCCAAGGGCAGCCATGTCTTGGGTGCGCTTGCCGGCAGTGAACCGGCAGCGGATTGCGGTCCTCCTCGGCCAGATGATCCGCCGCCGCCTCGCGGCCAAGCCCGCCGCGGAGGTGCCCGGCCGTGATCACGCTGCAGACAACAGGGAGAGGGACAATGGACCTCTCGGGGAAGGTTCAGGGCCGTCACCTGGACCGTCTGGCAATGGTCTATGTGCGCCAATCGACCCTGCGTCAGGTGGAGCAGAACCAGGAATCGACCCGGCTGCAATACGCCCTTGTTGAGCACGCTCAGCGTCTCGGCTGGGCGCAGGGGCGAGTTGAGGTGATCGACGACGACCTCGGGCGCTCTGGTGCCTCGGCGGCTGACCGACCTGGTTTCCAGCGTTTGGTTGCGGAAGTTGGCCTCGGTCACGTTGGCTTGGTGCTCGGGATGGAGATGTCGCGCTTGGCGCGTTCTTGCCGCGACTGGCATCAGTTGCTGGAGATATGCGCGTTGTCCGACACCCTTCTAGCTGATGCGGAAGGTGTCTACAGTGCGAGCAACTTTAATGACCGGCTACTGCTCGGCCTGAAAGGTACGATCAGCGAGGCGGAGCTACACCTTCTGAACGCGCGCATGCAGGAGGGGCGCCGCGCCAAAGCGTGTCGTGGTGAGCTGCTCTTCACGCTGCCGCGCGGCTACGTTCGCAGTCGTGGCGGCGAGATCGTGCTGGGCGACGACGAGCAAGTGCGTAGCACAGTGCAGCTGGTGTTCGACACCTTCGAACGCTACCGCAGTGTCCATGCAGTTCTGCGCTATTTCGTCGCCCACGATCTGCATCTGCCATGCCGGGCCAATGCGGTGACCAAGAAGGGCGAGTTGGAGTGGCACCGACCGAGCCGCACGGCCCTTGCCGGAATACTGAAAAACCCGATCTATGCTGGTGACTACATCTATGGACGCCATACTCCTCGGGCCGGGCCGGTTCAGCCGAGATTAAGCAATGAGCCCGTTGTCCTGCTCCAGGGACGGCTGCCTGCCTACATCAGTTGGGACACCTACGAACGGAACCGCAGGCAAATGGCGGCCAACCAGACGGCGTGGCTGGGCATCCCGCGGGGTGGCGACGCCTTGCTGGCAGCCCTCCTGGTCTGCGGCCATTGTGGCCAGCGCATGTCGCCGGCCTACCTCAAGGAGAAACCACACCGCTACACCTGCCGTAATCTGGCACGGGGTTACGGAGCCCCTAACTGCCAGTCCCTGAGCGGACCTTCGCTGGATCGGCTGGTCACCAAACTGATGCTGCAGGCGCTGACGCCCAGCGCGCTCGAGGTAAGGCGACGCCCAGAAATTACGGCGTCATCTGTGGTGGCCTTGGGCTGATGGTGTAGTTCCATTCAGGGTAGAAGGTGTCGGTGTTGAGGTTGAGGGTTGCCATCTGCTGGTCGGAGACCTTGATGCCCTTTGGGTAGGTGGCGGTGTCGAGTTCGCAGCGGACGGTCAGGCCGGTCTTGGTGGTGGTGTTGCCGATGAGTTCGACGATGGCGACGCGACTGATCAGCGGCGTTGCGCGCCAGGTTTGGGTGATGTGGCAGAACATGCGGTGCTCTATCTTGTTCCACTTCGATGTTCCGGGAGGATAATGGCAGACCTGGAAGGTCAGCCCGGAGGCATCGGCCAGCGCTTGCAGTTCGAGTTTCCATAGCCGCAGGCGCGGGCCGTTGGAGCCGCCGCAGTCGGCGGTGATCATGATCTTGTCGGCGTGCGGGTAACGCTCGCGGCCCATCTTATCGTGCCACAGTCGCACGGCGTGGACCGCAAATTGCGCGGTGTCATGATCGATGCCGAGGCTGATATAGCCGCTGTTGGCGCCGACGTCATAGACGCCATAGGGGACCACCTTGCCGAGGTCCTTGTCCTCGAAGTCGTGCGCATCGACCTCGATCGGCATGCCCTTGGGTCCGTAGTCGCTACCGGGGTTCTTGAATTCGCCCACCAACTCCTTCTTCTTCGTGTCGACCGAGATCACCGGCAACCCCGCCGCCTGGCACGCTTGGGCGCAGGCGTTGATATGCTCGAACTGCGCATCGCGATCCGGATGATTGCTGCCATCCTTTGTCTTGCGGTTGACGTGCCGACGATATTCCAGCCGTTGCAGCAGCTTCGGAACCGTCGATGCGCTCACCTGATGGTCCATCCCGCGCAGCGCCGCCGCCAGTTTCTCGTGGCTCTTCGACACCCACCGTAGCGGCCGCATCGGATCGCCCATCGTCGCAGGTTCGAGCAGGCGCTCCAGATCTGCCAGCAGCGTTGCGTCTCTGACCGCCAACGCCTTCCGCCCCGCGCCGTGCCGCCGTATCCTGCCGGTAAGCGAGGCTGGCTTGCGAAGGTCCTTGAAGCCGCGACCAATCGTGCTCCGCGCCACCTTGGTCGCCCGCGCTACGGCCGCCACACCGCCATGCCCGGCGCTCACCGCCTCCGCCGCCGCATGCAGCCGCCGACCGCGCTCATCCAGCGTCGAGCCGACCGCATTGAACCTGATACGAATGGGCTTCTCGTCGATCATCCCGCCATCATGGGCCGCGTCGGCCTTCCAGGGAATCGTCACCAGCCCACACTCAACCAGGCGATTCACCTACTCCTGGGCGTCGCCTTAGCCTGCAGCTGGCGGAGGATCTCGAGCTCGAACGCACGGCGCTGCACCGGCAGTGGCGCCAGCACCTGGAACGGACGCGCTATGAGGCGGAGAGAGCGCGCCGGCAGTACAACGCCGTTGAGCCTGAGAACCGCCTGGTCGCTCGCACACTGGAGGGAAACTGGGAGGCGGCGCTGGCCGAGGAACAGCGTCTCCAGCTTGAGTATGAACGGTTTCTGACAGCGCAGCCCATGCCGCCCTCGGCGGAGGAGCACGAGGCAATCCGTCGGTTGGCCGAGGATGTGCCGGCGCTCTGGGATGCCCCGACGACCACGACAGCGGACCGGCAGGCGATTGCGCGGCTCATGCTGGATCACGTCGTTATCACCGTCAACGGCGAGAGCGAGATGGTGGCCGTAGAGTGCCATTGGGCGGGTGGCACGCAGACACGGCATGACCTACGCCGGCCCGTAGCAAGGCTCACCCAGCTGAGTGACCATGGGGCGCTTCTTGAGCGCGTGCGTGCCTTGCACGAGGAGGGCCACAAAATAGCGGTGATTGCCACGACGCTGAATGCGGAAGGCTGGCTGTCGCCAAGGCGGCGTGCAACCTACAACGCCAGCATGGTCCGTGACCTGCTGCAGCGCCTTGGTCTGTCGCCCGCTGATCCAGGCCGCTCGCCATTGGTGGAAATACCAGATCGGCTGCCTGATGAGTGGACAGTCGGCATGCTCGCCGTCCGGCTTGGCATGCCACCCATCACCATCCATCGGTGGGTCAGATCCGGCATGCTCACAGCCCGCAAGGTGCCGTGTCACACACAGCCACAGGGAGTATGGCTCATCCAGGCCAATGAAATTGAGATCGAGCGCTTACGCGAGCGCCGTCAGCACGCCACTCGCGCTTCCAGCAACCCGAAACGGGTTTAGGCCCCGTTAGCGCCTGAGCCAATCTGCGGTGGCGGCGAGGCAGAGCACGCCGAGGAAGGATGCGGCGGTCTTTTCGTAGCGGGTAGCGACGGCTCGCCACTCTTTCAG
>NZ_SMSJ01000158.1 GCF_004355005.1 Dankookia rubra | reverse complement strand
CATCCGCATGGCGCTCGAGATCGGCGCGGCTACCGGGGGCGATTTCGGCAGCTACCGACGGCCTCGCGCGCCGCGGCGTCCAGCGCCGCCCAGGCGGCCACGCGCGCGGCCAGCGCCGGCAGGTCGCCCGGCGGCGCCAGCCAGCCATCGACCCCGTCGCTCACCAGCTCCGGCAGCCCACCGAGCGCGAAGGCGGCGACCGGCACGCCCGCAGCCATGGCTTCCAGCGCCGCCAGCGGCAGGCCCTCCGCGCGGCTGGTGATGGCCAGCAGGCCAACCTCGGCCCAATGCGGGGCCATGCCCGGGACGGCGCCGCGGAATGCCACCCGGCCCGCGGCGGCGGCCTCGGCCGCGGCGCGTTCCGGCCCGTCGCCGAAGGCGAGGAAGCGTGGGCCTGCGACAAGCTTCGCCAGCGCGGCGAAGCTGTCCGGCCCCTTCTCCGGCACCATGCGGCCGACGAAGGCGACCGTTAGCGGCCGGGCGCCCGGCGCGGCGTCGGGCAGGGCGACGAAATTCGGCACCACCTCGGCCGGCCAGGGCAGCCGCCCGGCGATCTGCCGGCTGACCGCGACCCGCCCCGCCAGCCCGGCGGTCCAGCGGTCGGCCAGGTCGTAGAGCCCGACCGCCCCGGCCGGCCGCTCCCCGGCATGGAAGCTGCTGACCACGGGGATGCCGGCCAGCCGCGCGGCGATGCGGCCGAGCAGGTTGGCCTTGTAGCCATGGGTGTGCAGCAGCGCCGGCCTGGCCGCGCGCAGCCGGCCGGCCAGGGCGCGTAGGCCGCCCGGCAGGGCCTCCCAGGCGAGGCCCGCCGCATCCAGGCGGTCGCGCAGCGGGTGGGCGCCGAAATCGGTCAGAAAGGCCACCCGCGGCCGTTGCCCGGCGGCGGCCAGGCCGGCGGCCAGCTCGGCCACATGGCTCTCGATGCCGCCCAGGCCGGAACTGTCCAGCAGCAGCCAGATCTCGCGGGTCATCGCGTCTCGCATTTTGCAACGCAGCCTGCGGCCTGCCGGCCACAGCGGGCGCCAGACTCGCAGGCTGCGGCCGAAGAGGGCGGCATGGGGGTTGCGATTAACCTCTTCGAAACCGCTTTCACAAGGACTCCCCCCATGAACGCCTTCCTCTCCGACGACCGCACCGGCCTCCGCCTGCAGGTCACCGGCACGCTCGACGGCGACGGCGCCATGGCGCTGCGCCCGGTGCTGGAGCAGGTGGTCACGGGCACGACCGGCGACGTGGTGCTCGACATGGCCGCGGTCGGCTTCATGGATGGCTGCGGCCTCGGCGCCGTCGCCTTCCTGTTCAGGCGCCTCGCGGCGCAGGGGCGCGCGCTGAGGGTGACGGGCGCCACGGCGCAGCCGCTGGCGATGTTCCGCAAACTCGGCCTCGCCCAGGTGCTCGGCCTGCCGGCCCCGGCCCGCCGCGGCTTCGGCTTCGCCGCGGCGCTCGGCTTCGCCCGCGCGGCCTGAGGCCTCCGCTTGGCCGCCCCGCCCGCCGATCCCTCCTGGCCGCTGCGGGGCGATCCGCCTCCGTTGCTTCGCAACTTCGGGTTTATCCTCTACGCACAGCTCATGCGGCCGGCCTCCCTCCTCATCCTCCTGCTGTTCCTGCTGCTCACCGGGTGCAGCTTCCCCCGCAACGGCGGGGGCGGCATGGCCGAGGTCCGCGCCCCGAAGCCCGAGAACAGGGAGGGCGTCGCCGCCCTGCACCTCCGCCTCGCCTGCCAGGTCGACCGGACCGATGCGCTGCGCGAGGCATTGCAGGCCAAGGGCGCGCTGACCGGCCGGATCATCCCGGCCAGCGACCTCGCCACCCGCGCCCAGCGCGAATTCTATGGCGGCCTGCACGGGGATTCGGCGAGAACCCTGGACCGGCTGGAGGCCGAGCTCCTCGCGCTCGGGCCGCTGCTGCCCCCCGGTGTCCCGCTGCCGCTCGAGTGTCCTCCCGCATGATCCGCCGTATCGCCCGCCTCCTGCTGGTCCTGCTGCTATTGCTGGCGGGGATGCTGCCGGTCTCGGCGCAAACCGCCGGCGCATCCGATGCGCCCTCGGGCCAGGCGGTCCGGCTCGCGGTCGGCGACGTGCTGCAGGTGGTGCTGCCGGGCGAGGACAGCTTCGCCAATACCGTTCAGATCGACCGCGAGGGCCGCATCGAGCTGCCCGAGGTCGGCCCCGTCGCGGTCGCCGGCCTGACCCTGCGGGAGGCGCGGGAGCAGGTGCGGGGGATCCTGGCGCAGCGCTTCCGCGACCTGTCGCGCTTCAACCTGCTGCTGCGCGAGCGCAAGCTGCTGCTCACCGTCGGCGGCTATGTCCGCACGCCGGGGCCGGTCGAGCTGCCGCGCGGCGCCAACGTGCAGCAGGCGATCACCGCGGCCGGCGGGCTGCAGCCCGGCGCGCAGCTCGACCGCATGCAGGTCCGCCGCGACGGCCGCCCCATCACCTTCGACTACAAGCGCTATCTCGACACCGGCGACAGCAGCCTGCTGCCGGCGCTGCGCACCCTCGACGAGATCTTCGTCCCCGTTTCCCCGCTGACCGGCAATGTCGAGGTGCCCTTCGATTCCGGCGCGCTGACCCGGCAGGGCGATGCCGGCCAGGACACCCCCTCCATCCGCGTCTTCGGCGAGGTGAACGCGGCCGGCACCTTCGCGTGGAAGGAGGGGATGACGGTGATGGACGCGCTGATGCGGGCCGGCGGCGTCAGCCGCTTCGCCGGCACCGAGCAGGTCCGCATCATCGCCGGGAACGAGCCGAAGCTGTTCAACCTAAAGACCTTCCTCGACACCGGCGACGCCCGGCTGAACCCGCGCATCGCCGGCGGCACCACCATCTTCGTGCCCGTGCTGACCGAGGAGGTGAAGGTCGGCCCGCGCGTCGTCTACATGATGGGCGAGGTGCAGCGCGCCGGCGCCTACGAGGTCCGTGCCGGGACCGGCTTCTTCGACATCCTGGCCAATGCCGGCGGCCCGACCCGCTTCGCCGAGACGCGGCAGGTCCGCATCATCCGCGCCGACGGCAAGACGATCGACTTCTTCGACCTCGGCGGCTTCATCGAGCGCGGCGGCGGAAGGCCGCCCGAGATCCGCCCGGGCGACGCGGTCTTCATCCCGGAGAAGACCCAGGGCGAGCAGACCGCGGCCTGGCTGCGGGTGCCGACGACGCGCGCCGTCCGCGTCATGGGCGCGGTGCGCCAGCCCGGCCGGTTCGAATGGTCGGACGAGATGTCGCTGCTCGACCTGCTGGCCCAGGCCGGCGGGCCGAACGAGCGGGCGGATACCTCCGCCGTGCAGATCCTGCCCGGCGACCGCGCCGCGCCGGTGCGGTTCGACCTGCAGAAATTCCTGGAACAAGGCGGCCGCTTCGCCGCGCTGCCGGTGATCCGCGGCGGCTACACGATCACCGTGCCGGAGCAGCTTTCCGCGCCGAACGACACGCGCGGCACCTGGCTGCGGCAGGAGGCCGACCGCAGCATCTACGTCATGGGCTCGGTCGGCGCGCCCGGCCGCTACGCCTTCGACGCCAAGCTCTCCTTCCTCGACATCCTGTCGGCGGCGAACGGCCCGACCACCGCGGCCGACCTGCAGAACATCCGCATCACCCACCGGGGGGAGGGACGGGACCGGGTTTCTCGCGTCAACCTGGCCAACTACTTCGAGACCGGCGACGACCTGCTGATGCCGCGGATCCGGCCGGGCGACGTGATCTACGTGCCCGACCGGAACCGCAACTGGCTGGAAACGCCGGCGAGCAACGTGGTCCGCGTGCTCGGCGCCGTCGGCAAGCCCGGCCGCTACCCGATCACCGAGGGGATGACGATCCTCGACCTGCTGGCCGAGGCCGGCGGCACCGGTGGCACGGCGCTTGATACGCGGATCGTCGTGGTCAACCTTTCCTGCTGCGCCAACGAGGCGCGAACCTTCGATCTGCAGAAATTCGCCCGCACCGGCGATTTCTCGATGCTGCCCGTGGTCCGCCCGGGCGACACCGTCTACGTGCCGAGCACGGCGCAGAGCGAATGGCGCATCTTCTTCGAGGGGTTCCGCGACGTCGTCAGCATTCTCTCCGTCATCGCCCTGCTGAAGGTGCTCTGACCATGCCGAAGGACTTGGCCCCCGAAGCGCTCTCCGAGGAGATCGAGACGGTCTGGCGCGGCCTGGTCGCCAGCGGCCTGCACTGCGTCGCGGTGACCGCGGCGAACAACGGGGAGGGCACCTCGACCATCGCCGCCGCCCTGGCCCGCCGCGCCGAGCATGCCGGCAAGACGGTGCTGCTGGCCGAGATCTTCGCGGACAAGCCGACCCTCGCCGCCCGCTGCGGGATGCACCTGCCGCCCGGCGAGCCGGTGCGGATCGGCGCCGAGGGCCTGAGCGTCATGGCCTTGCCGGCGAATGCCCCGGCCAATTGGCAGCAGCGCGATTTCTTCGCCTGGCGGATGGCCGCCTGGCAGCGCGACTACGACCTGGTGGTGCTCGACCTCGCGCCGGTGCTCGCCTCCCCGGGCGAGGGCATGGGCAGCCTCTCCGTCGCCGCCGCCGCCGCCTGCACCCTGCTGGTGGTGCTGGCCGGCAAGACCAAGGCCGAGGCGGTGCGGAAGGCGCAGGACCGGCTTGGCCGCGCCGGCGCCAACCTGCTGGGCATCGTGCTGAACGACAAGGAGAACCCCTCCCTGAAGGAGGAGCTGGAGCGGGAGGTGAGCCGCATCGCCGGCTTCCTGCCCGGCCTCGCCCGCCGGCTGCGGTCGCGGGTGCGGCGGCTGCCGGTGCTCGGCGTCCAGATCTAGGGCGGATCGCGGGCGCCGGTCCGCTCGGGCCGCCCGTTCCAGGATCGCGTCGCATCCTGCGACGCATCGCGCCAGTCACGCCTTGCCAGACCCACGCCACGGAGCCATCGGATGAGCAGCCTCGCCGCCCTGAAGCGGAGCATCAAGGCAGGCGAGACCCCGGCGGCGCGGGCAACCTGGGCCGCCATCCGGGCGCTGCGCGGAGCGCGGGTGCCGCTGGTCCGGCCGCTGCACCGCGCGCTGTACGCGGCGCACCGGACGCTCGGCGGCCTCGTGTCGCAGGTCATGCGCGCGGCCTGGTGGACGCCGATGTTCCTCTCGCGCGTCGAGACTCCCGCGCCCGGGCTGCGGCTGGAAGGCGGCATGCCGCTGGTGCTCGGCCCGCTGCGGCTGCGGCTGGGCCGCGACGTGCGGCTGTCCGGCGCCTCCACCCTCTCGGGCCGGCCGGGGACGCTGCCGGCGCCGCTGCTCGAGGTCGGGGACAACATCGACATCGGCTGGCAGACCACCATCGCCGTCGGCACCGTGGTGCGGTTCGGCGACAATGTCCGCTTGGCCGGGCGCAATTTCCTGGCCGGCTATCCCGGCCATCCGCTCGACCCCGTCGCGCGCGCTGCCGGCGCGCCCTGCACCCCGGCGCAGATCGGCGACATCGTGCTGGGCGACGATGTCTGGCTCGGCACCGGGGTGACGGTGCTGGGCGGCGTAACCATCGGCCGCGGCACGGTGGTCGGCGCCAACAGCGTGGTCACCAGGGACCTGCCGCCGATGGTGCTGGCGGCCGGCAACCCCTGCCGGGTCATCCGTGCCCTGGACGGGACCATCCCGCATGGCTGACGGCGGCGCGACGGGGCAGGGGCTCCGCGACCTCATCGTCTTCGGCGAGGATTGGGGGGCGCATCCCTCCTCGACCCAGCACCTGATCCGGCACCTGGCGCCCGGGCGCCGGGTGGTCTGGGTGAACTCGATCGGCCTGCGCCGGCCGCAGCTCTCGGCGGCCGATCTCGGCCGCGCCCTGGCCAAGCTGCGCCGCGCCGTCATGGGCGGCGGCGCCGCGGCGGCGGCGCGGGAGCCGGCGCCCTTCCCGCTGGTGAATGCCCTGGCGATCCCGATGGCGGAGGGCGCGCTCGGCCGCGCCGCCAACCGGCTGCTGATCGGCCGCGCGGTGCGCGGCGCGGCGGCGGCGGCCGGGCTGCGCCGGCCGGTGGTCTGGGCTTCCCTGCCATCGGCCGTGCCGGCGCTCGGCGCGCTCGGCGAGAGCGCCGTGGTCTACTACTGCTGCGACGACTTCGGCGCGCTGGCCGGGGTGGACCATGCGCCGGCGCTGCGGATGGAGGCCGAGCTCGCGCGGCGCGCCGACCTCATCCTGGCATCCAGCCCGCTGCTGGCCGGGCGGTTCGCGCCGGCGAAGACCCACCTGCTGCCGCACGGCGTTGACTTCGCCCGCTTCGCCACGCCGGCGCCGCGCGCGGCCGACATGCCGGAGGGCGGGCCAGTGGCGGGTTTCTACGGCACGCTGGCGCCCTGGCTCGACCTCGGGTTGGTCGCCGCGGTGGCGCGCCTGCTGCCGCACTGGCGCTTCCTGCTGATCGGCCATCCCGCGACCGACCTTTCGCCGCTGCAGGGCCTGGCCAATATCCTGCTGCCGGGCTCGCGGCCGCATGCGGCGCTGCCCGCCTATGCCCAGCACTGGACGGCGGGGATCATCCCCTTCGTCGACAATGCCCAGATCCGCGCCAGCAATCCGCTGAAGCTGCGGGAATACCTGGCCGCCGGCCGCCCCGTGGTGAGCACGACCTTCCCGGCGCTGCGGCCCTACCGGGCGCTGGTCGCCGAGGTGGAGGGGCCGGCGGCCTTCGCCGCGGCGCTGCAGGCGACGTTCGGGGATCCGCCGGGCGCGGCGGCAGCGCGGCGCGCGGCGGTGGCGGAGGAAAGCTGGGCGGCGCGGGCGGCGGATGCGGCGGCGCTGATCGACCGGCTGCCCTGACGGCAAGGCCGGGGAGGGAAGCGTGTTCCCTCCCTGAACCCCGTCACCCCGCCGCCGGCAGGGCCCTGCCGCCGGCCAGCCGCAGCACCCGCGTCGGCCGCTCCACGCCGACCAGCCGATGGGTGATCAGGATCACCGTACGGCCGGCGGTCACGCCCTCCAGCGTCTCGAGGAAGGCCCGCTCGGTCTCGGCGTCGAGGCCCGCCGTCGGCTCGTCCAGCACCAGCACCGGGGCGGCCGAGAGCAGCACGCGGGCCAGCGCCAGCCGCCGCGCCTGGCCGCCGGAGAACCGCGCCCCGCCCTCGCCGCAGCGGGTCGCCAGGGCCTCCGGCAGGGCCCGCACCAGCTCGCCGATGCCGGCCTTATCGAGCGCCCGCCACAGCGCGGCGTCGGGCGCGGCGGGCGCGGCGATGCGCAGGTTGGCGGCGATGCTGTCGTCGAACAGGCGCGCATCCTGGGTCAGGCAGGCGATCCGCCGCCGCACAAACTCCGCCGGCAGCTCGGCGATGTCGGTGCCGCCGAAGCTGATCCGCCCGGCCTGCGGCGCCGCCAGCTTCAGCAGCAGCGCCACGAGGCTCGACTTGCCGATGCCCGAGGGCCCGAGCAGCGCCAGCCGCGTACCCTCCGGGATGTCGAGCTCGAGCCCTTCGAAGACCGGGGCGCGGTCGGGCGTCCAGGCGAAGCGCAGCCCCTCCACCTGGATCGCATGGCCGGCCGGCTCGGCCGCGGGCGTGCTGGGCTCGGCGACCGGCGGCGGCGCGTCGGCCAGCTCGAACAGCCGCCGGGCACCCGCGGCGGCCTGCGCCAGCGACACCCCGGCGCGCGGCAGCAGGCCGAGCGATTCCGCCGAGGCCACCGCAAGGAACAGGCCGAGCACCGCCAGCGCCGCGCCCTCGGCGCCGGCGGCCAGCCCCCAGGCCAGCGCGCCGAGCAGCGCCGCCTGCACCAGCAGCGCGCCCGCCGCCCCG
>NZ_SMSJ01000157.1 GCF_004355005.1 Dankookia rubra | reverse complement strand
AAGAGTGGCGAGCCGTCGCTACCCGCTACGAAAAGACCGCCGCATCCTTCCTCGGCGTGCTCTGCCTCGCCGCCACCGCAGATTGGCTCAGGCGCTAACGGGGCCTAGAACCCCCAAGGCCACCTCCAAACAGGCAGCCTTGATTCATGTCAGGGGCGGCTCAGGAAGCCCAAGAGTCCACACCACCTAGCGCACCGTCCACCGGCACCACCATTCTCAATCGGGCTGACAGACATGCGATGCGTCGCGCTCGCCACACCCGATCTGGCCTGCGATTTTTTGTCAAAAGAAGCGCAGGCACAATCCATTCAGTCAGCTGCTTTCGACGCCTCACCCGGCTGTCAGCTCAAGCTGACGCCCTGTGCTTGGCGGCCGGATGGTTCGATAACGCCACAGCAAGGCGTGTCACCTTTCTCCAATTTTGACTAAGCCAAAGAGGCTGAACGAACAGGCTGAGATGCGCACAGCTGGGCGGACAGCATGTGGCTTAGCGATCGCGGGCGCGATTGCCGCTATAGCTTCGGATCGAGCAGCGGCGCAGGAGAGCAATAGCGGCGACCTTGCTGCCAAACTCGCCAACCCGATTGCCGCGCTGATCAGTGTACCGTTTCAGAGCAATCTCGACTACGGCGGCGGCACCGGACAGGCATTCCGCTACACCATGCACTTCCAGCCAGTAGTGCCGCTCACACTCAGTCCGGACTGGAACCTGATCCTGCGCACCGTCGTACCGCTGCAGCATATCGAGCGCGTCTTTCCCGACCACCGCACTGGCTTGCTTCGTCGCACTGATCGCTTTGGAGACTCTCTTATTTTGGCGCTGGCAGCGGTGGGATCGCGACCCCATCTCGAATGCCTTGGATCGTCCACTGATAGGCGGCAACGCTGGTGCGCAGTGAGCCAACGCGCGCAGCCGACAAATCGAAGATGCTTATTATGACAACAATCCACATCGCGGTGAGGATTTGTAGGGGATTGCCGCGCAACCTGAGTTAAAAACCGAGTGCCGCCATGCTGAGCAGTGCCATGGTAATCAGAAGCCAGAAGAGGCCAGGTGGTACAGTCATAGCGTTGGCGAAGCGCTCTGCCGTGCTCGCGTCGAATATCTCGTTGATCGCCGCCATAAGCGAGGATGTCACGGCATCGGCACGCTTTCTTACCAGCGCCGACATATGTCCCCAGATCGTCGATTGTAATTCGGCGGTTTGGCGGTTCGCTACCTCCAACGCCTCGGTACCCCATCCAGCCTGCACGAAGCTCGACCGTGCTCGCGCATAAGCCCGCCCACCGGGCAGGAAGATAGGGACATTTGTCAGCGCGATGACTCCGGCGTCCTTCAGGAACTGAGGCATCTCGAATCGGACTTCCTCGCGGATGTCCCGCGTGACGACCGGCTTACCGGCTTCAATCGAGTAGGTCTCCGAGGAGCGCTCCCCCATCTCGACGCGCAGCTCTCCAACGATGCTCCGGGCCCACCCTACGCCAGCACGTACCAGGAGGGACTGGTCGTCCTGCTGTATCTCGAGGATCTTGGCATGTCCCGTCCCGAGCGCCTCGCTTACCAACTGACAAGCCTCGGTCAGGACCTCGTCGAGACTTTTGCTGTGCAGGGCAAAATCACCGAAATCGGCGAGCGCCTTTTGGCGTGCAGCCACTCCCTCAAATTCAGACATGCTGCTGCCGAACTCTCGCTTCATCAGCGGCGAGCAAGGCATCGCGTTGCAGATCGAACAATCCGGAACCGCCGGCCTTGCTCGCGCACATGGACCCGATCAGCACGGAGGCTCTCCACTCGGAAAACGGCCGCTGCCGTACCAGCGCCATATTGCCGTTGCCCCTGCCGATCGCATCGTCACACAACCCTTCGCTGTCACCAAGCGCCGCAAACGACCAGCGCACGTTCGCGTGACATAACCGTGCGGAACTTATGGGGAAGGTGAGATTGCGGCAGTCCTTAGTGCAAGTGCGTAAGCGCCTGTCACGCGACCTTGGCAGCGCGTGCTTTGGTCGTTTATGCTGACACGGTGAAGCATGCGCCGGCCCCTGGTGCATCGGCCACGCCAAGTTCTGCTCCGATCCGGTCGAGCATGGCCCGGATCACTCGCATCCCGAGCCCACCGCCCTGCGACCGCGTGGCCCAGTCCGCCGGCAGCCCGCGTCCGAAGTCACATACCCGCAACTCCACACCGCCGGTCGGCCGCGTCTTCGCGCTCACCTCCACTCGCCCAGGCTCGCCGGGAGCATAGGCGTACTTGAGCGCGTTAATGACCAGCTCGGTCGCAATCAGCGATAGCGCGATCGCGGTCTGGCTCGAGACCATCAACCCGGGCTCGGCGCTGACATCGAGGCGCTGCGTCGCGCCCGCTATCCCGGTCGTCAGGTCGCGGCAGAGCCGGTGGAGCGTGTCACCCAGATCTACGTTCTCCACGTCCTCCGACCGCCCGAGGCTATCGTGCACCCGGGCCACGCTCATCACCCGCGCGTAGGTATCCTCGAAGGCGGTCCGGGCCTCAAGGTCAGCAACAGCTCGCCCTTGGAGGCGCATGACGCTCGCCACGATCTGCAGCGAGTTCTTGACGCGGTGGTCGACCTCGCGCGCCAGCACCTCCTTTTGCTCCAGCGCCCGGGTGAGCGCCTCCCGTTCCGCGGTGAGCTCCGCGATGCGGCGACCTTGGCGCAGGACGACGCCGGCGATCGCGGCGGCAAAAGCTGCCGCCGTGTCGAGCTGCCACGCCTCCCACGGCTCGGCCTCGCCCCGGCGCTCCTCCACCCAGCGCTCGAAGGAGCGCCGCGGCAGTACAGCCCCGGTAGCTGCGTCGGCTCGCACCGGCTTGCGCGGATCGCCGCCCCACACCACGGTCGCGGCCACTTCGGGGCGGAACCAGAGCAGGAGGTGCTCTCGCCCGCTGCCGCCCTCCTGTTCGCCGACGAAAGCGGCCAGCAACCCACTTGCTACTGCAGGCCAGGCGCTCGCAGAGGCGTAGTGCGCCGACAGCCGTTCGGTCGCGTACACCCGGTCGCAGGGCGGGAGGGTACTGCGCAGCCAGTCCGCGAGGCCGGGTAGGTCTGCCTGCGGCGGGGTCATCCCCACAAGCGTGACCCGGTTCCCTGAAACGATTGCCGCCCCGCCCGCCTTGAGCAGGTCTAGCAGTGTGGCGTCGCCCGACGCGTCGCCCGCCGTCATTGCGAGAACGAAGTCGTCCGCGGCGGCCATCCGCCCGAGCAGCACGTTCCGCGCCGTCAGCGACGCCTGCTGCTCGCGCCACAGTCGCCGGCTCTCGAGCTCGTGGACCCGCAGCGCGAAAGCCTCCGTCACCAGCCCGGCAAGCGTCCGGGTGTCCGGCGTGACGTAGTGAGGTCGCCGGTGGTGACCGATGACCAGTCCCCAAAGCGCGCCCTCGACCATGATCGAGAGCGACATCGAGCCGTTCACACCGAGGTTGCGCTGGTACTCCAGATGGACGGGCGAGAGGGCGCGGGACTGGACGTGGGTGAGGTCAACGGCCTCGTTGGTCGGAGACGATCCGGTGAGCACCGCGGCAGGGACGGCATCCCGGTCGACCACGAAGCGCGCCGGGCTCCTGGCGTAGAGCGCCCGGGCCTGCGCTGGGATGTCTGAGGCTGGAAAGCGCAGCCCGAGGAGCGAATGGGCCCAGTCGGCCGATCTGTCCTCCGCCACGGCCTCGCCGTTCCAATCCGGGTCGAAGCGGTAGACCAATACCCGCTCGAAGCCCGTCATGGCTCGGATCTCGCGCACGGTCGTCGCTGCCGCCTCGGCAAGTGTGCCGGCCGCACGCAGCCTGGCGACGGCGTCGCGCGCTTGCGCCGGCGTGGCGGCACCGAAATCCTCCGGGCGCTCCGGCAGGCGCTCCAACTCCACCACGAGCCGGCCGGCATGCAGGTGTGCCTCAGCGCTGAACGGCACGGCGTCCAGACCGAGCCTTGCCGTGGTGCGCAGCGGACGAGCAGGATCGGCCAGCGCGCCGCTGGCAAGGGCGTCTCGAACCGCGGTCAGCAGGTATTCCGGCAACACCTCGGCGAGTGGGCGGCCGACCACCATGCTCGGCTCCACCCCGAGGGCGCTGGCGACGTTGTCGCTGCAGGCCCGGACCGCCAGATTGGGCATGTCGGGATCACAGGCCAGCACGGCGGCGTGTGGCTGCACGGCGCCGCCGAGGTGGATCGGCTCCCGCTCGCACACAGCCGGATCAACTGGCTCGGCCCGGGCGCGCCGGGCAATCGCCTCCGAGGCTGCGGTGCGCGCGAGACGGTGCTGGCCGGGCGGCAGCGCGCCCAGGGAGCGGATCATGATCCAGTAGCGATCCGGCTCCCGTGCGCGACGCAGCCACACTGCGACGCGCACGGGAGCGGGCTCGAAGCCGAACGTGAAGACAAAGCCCTCGTCCAGGACACCGCGCCGGACGCCCTCCAGGAAGCGACCGCGAAAGGCGGGCAGGTCGGTGCAGGGGGCAACGTCGCGGAAGAAGTCGCGCCTGACCACCGCTTCGACGGATCGGCCCGAGAACCGGCTCTCAGCGGCGTTATAGAAGATTATCTGTCCCGCGCCGGTGACCTGGACGACGCCGAAGGGCAGCGCATCGAGCTCGGCATGGTTTAGATCGTCGAGGAGGGCCGGCGTGACCCAATCGAGGTTGTCGCTCAGGGGTGCCCTTCCTCTTCCAGGCGGTGCAGGATTACGTCGTAGTCGAGGCGATGCCGCAACGGTGGCATTGACTTTTCATTACAACCTAAATCGCACGAGTAATGTGGTGGTAGGCGCGATCACTCGCTTCCCGGTTGAGCCAGACTGCGTCGGATCGGCACCTCCACATGGCAGACGAGCCCAGTCCGTGCCCAGGTGAGCGACACCGCGCCGCCGAGCTGCCCACGCACTGTGCCTTCGATCACCCGGGAGCCAAAACCACGCCGCGATGGTCGGCCGGCAAGCGGCGGCCCGTCACCCTCCGCCCAACGCAGCCGCAAGGTTGCCATCGGTGTGCTGGCTTCGATGCACCAGGAGACCGAGACGCGGCCCTCCGGCACCGACAAGGCCCCATGCTTGGCAGCATTCGTCGCCAGCTCGTGCACCGCCATCGCCAGGGGCTGCGCCGTGCCAGGCGGCAGCACCACCGGCGGGCCGTCCAGTTCCGCGCGCTGGTCGGCCAGGAAGGGCGCGAGTTCGCCCCGCAGCATCGTGTGCAGGGCAGCGCCGTCCCAGCGCTCCTCGGCCAGCAGTGTCTGTGCCCGTGCCAGCGCCGAGATGCGGCCCTCCACCGCCCGTACAAAGGCGGGTACATCGTCGGCCCGCGTCAGCCGCAGCATCGTCTGCACCACGGCGAGGGCGTTCTTGGAGCGATGGTCTACCTCGCGCGCCAGCAGCGCCTGACGTGCCTCGATCGCCTTGCGCTGGCGCAGGTCGCGGAAAATCGCCGCGACACCGATTGGGCGTCCGTCAGGCGCGAGCATCCGCGACGCGGTAACGGCGACCGGAATGCGCTCGCCCGATTTCGCCAGGCGCTCGGTCTCGTGCTCATGGACGCGCACCCCGTCCATGGCGCGGCGGAACACCCCGGTTGGGTCAGCGTCGGGTAGGTCCGGCGGGACCAGCAGGCCGACCGCCCCACCCAGCGCCTCAGCCTCCGCGTAGCCGAACAGCTCCTCGGCCCCTCTGTTCCAGGCCAGAATGTGCCCGTCCTCGGCGGCAAAGCCGATGATCGCGTCCGTGGTCGAAGCGACGATCGCGGCGAGGCGAGCGTTGGTTTCCTCGGCTTGCTTGCGGTCGTGGATGTCGACCGAAGCTCCGAACCAGCGGGCGATCGCGCCGGTGCAGGAGTCGCGAAAAGGTTCGCCGCGGACCAGGAACCAGCGATAGCTGCCGTCCTTCGAGCGGATGCGGTGCTCGACAAGGAAGGTCTGGCTGGCCCGCTGCGCCTCGACGAACGCAGCCGTGGTGGCGCTTCTATCGTCCGGGTGGACGAATTCCGCCGCGACCTCGGATGCCGATGTCGGTCCGCATGTAGCGCCCGTATAGTCGAACCACTGCTCGTTAAAAAACTCGTTGCGTCCCGCGGCGTCGATGATCCAGATAATCTGCGGCACAGCGTTGGCCATCAGGCGGAACCGCGCCTCACTCTCCCGCAATGCGGCCTCAGCGCGCGCCCGCCCGATGGCGGCCCAGGTCCGCTCGGCCACCTCGCGCGTTAATGCCAGATCGTCGTCGGACCAACGCCTGGGCTCCGGGTGGGCCACGTAAAGGTAAGCGGTCAGGCGCCCCCCCTTCACGAGCGGGACGACGACGAAGGCGCGCAGAGAGATTGCGGCGTAGGCAGCGAGCGCCTCCGGAGGCGAAGTCCGGGCGTCCTCCTGAACATCATGCACAACGACAGCGCGACCTGCCGCCATGTCGGCCGCCATGGCAGGGCCGTATTCCTCCAAGCGGTACCGGCCGGCGCGGAAGTTTGGGATGCGTCCGTCGTGGATCTCGCCTCCGGTGATGGCGTGCCCTTCGGCATCGACCTCGGCGTAGCCGACTTGCGCTGCGTTCAGGTGCCGTCCGAGCGCATCAGCTGCTGCAGCCATGGCCGCCTTCGGGCTGGACAGATCGCGTAGTCGTTCCTCTAGCCCGAGCCGGAAAGCCTGTCGGCGATCCGCCATCACCCTGGCCGTGATCTCCATGCAGGGACAGAACACACCGGAGACACGGCCCGCCTCGTCGCGCACCGGCGTGTAGGAGAAGGCGAAGTGCGTCTCCTCGGGGTGACCGTGCCGGTGCATGACCAGCATGATGTCGTCCATCTGGATCGGCTCGCCCGCGTAGCAGCGGACCATGATGGGCTTGAGCTCGCCCCAGATCTCGGACCACACCCGATCAAACGGTCTTCCGAGCGCCCCAGGGTGCTTTAATCCGAGGATCTCCGCGTAGCCGTCGTTATAGAGCATGGTGCGCCCGGCGCCCCAGGCGATAAACATCGGCTGGTTTGCGGCGAGCATGACTGCGACCAGCGTCTTGAGCGGCTGCGCCCAGCCCTCCGGCGGACCGAGCGGCGATGCCGACCAGTCACGGGCGCGCATGCGCGCCCCCATGTCGCCGCCATCGGAGAGGAACTTGGGCGCATTGGCGAGCGACACGCCTTCAGTGTCCATTGGCACCGGCACGGCGTTCCCGACGAGGGTTCCGCACATGCTCCTGCCGTTTGCGCTCGTCCTCTTCCAAGAGCCGTAAGGCGGTGCGGACCACTTCGCTGGCACTGCGGTACCGTCCCGACGCGACCCGGTCGTCAATGAAAACTTCCATCTCGGGCGTGAGCGATACGTTCCTGATTCTTCTGAATGTCATGCCAGAACATACAACTTAGGCGCGTATTTGTGTCAATAAATGATGCAGGGCTGGCCAAGTCGTCTATGGCTGCACTGGGGCACCGTATATCCCTTGCCCTACTATCTCACTACGACGAAGACTAGCGAGACTCTCGGCCGGACCAGAATGGGAACAACAGGGTTCCTCGGTGTTCAGCGCGGGTTTGACGGTCAGAAGGCGGCCGAGGAGGTTGGCTCGATTAGGCCCCGTTAGCGCCTGAGCCAATCTGCGGTGGCGGCGAGGCAGAGCACGCCGAGGAAGGATGCGGCGGTCTTCTCGTAGCGGGTAGCGACGGCTCGCCACTCTTTCAGCCTCGCCCAGAGGCGCTCGACGCGGTTGCGGTTGTTATAGATCGGCGCTGGGCAGGCGACTGGAGCCTCGTTGATC
>NZ_SMSJ01000156.1 GCF_004355005.1 Dankookia rubra | reverse complement strand
GCCTTCCGTCAGCCGTCGTGACGAAAGGCTCGGCAGCGCTCCTATTTCACGCCGCCGCGGCCAGATTACCCAGCCGCTCCCTGAGGGATTTTCTCTCCGACGCTCTCACCCGCTTGCTCTTCTGCACAAGCCGGTGGACCACCACGCCCTGCTCAGGACCGTGCGCGAGGTCGCGCATGTCCCTCCGCAGCCGGCGGCCGACTAGACGCGGTTTGGGCGCCTCATACCGGCACCCGAAGTTGGCGACGGGCATACGCCGGTATGGCCCGGCGAGCCGCTGCGGCTGCATTTCATTGTCACGATTAAGCTGCGCCGAGGCAGCAAGGGGACATTGCCTGACTATCGAGCCGCGATGGGTGGCACTTAACTCCACGCCCGGAAGGCCGTCGCCCATCGCCGGCCGATCCGCTCTAATGCGGCGCAGGTCCGACCGGTAAATGAGAGTTTTCCCCAGCCCATGAACCGGGCCTGCCCCGCTGGCAAAGCTGCGGGCTGAAGTTCGGCCACCGGTCGAGGTTCCAGGGGCGGCGTCTCTGTGGCACGCACAGGCAGCGCCGATGCGGCCCGCGCTGTGTCCTGTGCCTGCCAGAGAGTTTCGACCAACTTCTGCATTTCGGCGGCGTGTTGAGCGCGTAGGCGCTCGATTTCCAGGGCATGCACCTGCTTCGTGTCCTGGAGCGCCTGGGTCAATCGCACCACCTCGGCCGCCTGCGCGTCTTGCTTCAGCACCGCGGAAGCCTTCCCTTGATCCTGAGCATCGATGCCCTGCTGGCGGGGAGCCACGACGGTGTCGGGCGGCGGCGCCGCGTAGGTCTGTCTAACTGCCGCTATCTCGTCCGACTGGGCTGCTGTGAACACCAGTGAGGGGGCGCCCTCGTCGGCTGAGGAAAGGCGTAGCGGATGATCGCGGCACTCTTCCCCGCCCATCAGTGAACAGGGTGCGACAGGGTGAGCAGTTCCGGCCCGGCAGAGGTGTGGGTGGTCGTTGCTAAACCGTCCATGTCCGAGCGTAGGCCATGGGCGCTTAATGGTGTGTTGCGCCGAGATGGCCGGAGCAATGGCCTTACGGCGACGGGTGACCGCCGTAACCGACCGGCACCGATGCGGGCGCGATGTGCCGGAGTTCGGCAATCAAGGCGGCATTGTCCCGAGCCAGTAACTTCTGGCCTCAGCCCAAAGACTTGGTACTCCACCACCTTGGCGGGCCGCAGTCGTGCGGAGCGGCTGAGCACCGAACGGCGGCGGCCCGTATGGTGGTCGGACATCGCAGGGTGCACTGCCAGAGCACCCGTGCTGCTCGACGGCGGCAGGCTCCGCCGGCTGCCATGGCGGGGAGTCACATCGTCCCCCATGCCGGACGCTGTACGGCTTGGAGGCGGGTCGTCGGCCAGTTACGGAGCCTCGATATCGGCAAAGTCCAGCAGGTAGAGGTCTGCCTCATACGCCTCAGCGAGGCGGGTCAGCCCTTCCAGCTTTTGCCCGTCCGCGGCCCGGCAATCCGGATCGGAGGCTATAAGCCGCCCGATCTCGATGAGCGCCTGCATATACTCAGCTTCGACGAAGGTGGGGCCAACCTGCATGGCAGCTTTCCGAATGAACAGGGGTTTGCAGGTCTATTTTCTACCAAAGATTGAGATTTCACGTCCAGTAACGAAGACGATGAGACAGCATAGCTGCGCCGCCTGTGCTTCGGGCGCCTCACCTCAGGCGGCGGCCTCGAATGGGTGCCCGACGCCCCTCGCCAGCGCTGCCGGTCTGCCTGCCGGGCCGAGCGCCCGGTACGAGGGCGTATGCGCCACCGCCCTTGCGACCTTTCTGGATGTCGATTGCAGTCGGCTCCGCTGTTACCGAATCAGGTCGACAGTCAAGGTCGTGACGCAGACCGAGCAGGTAATTCATACTTTGTATGCAACTAACCCAAGCGGCCGGCGTATCAGACAGAGGCCACTCTGACGTGGCTTCCGAGGACGGAGACGGCCGGTGGACAAATGGCAGCCGATCAATACTGCGCCGCGTGACGGGCGCACGATCCTTGCCTACCTACCGGCCAATGCCGGCCTTCCAATCCGGCAGGATGTGGTGGCCGTATGCTGGGCGGCAGGGTGGACGACGGCTTACAGCGGGGCCTGCCTGGACAGCGAGCCAACCTATTGGATGCCCCTACCCGCCCCTCCGGGCGTGGCTGAAACCCACGCCGGCCAAGATGGCGAGCGTCAGATCGATATGCTGGCCGGACCCACTCACTAAAACTACCGAAGTGGAACTGAATGTCGCGGTTCAGTCCGTTCAGCTTTCCGTCTGGTCTGCTGCACCAAGCGTCGCTTCATGATTGCGACGGCCTGCTCCGGCGTACCGTCAAAGGTCTCGGCTGCCATGAGACCCTTGATGCGCCAGCGGCGCTGCCCGGCCTCCGTGTGTCCCAAGTGCTCGGCTTCTACATGCCCGTGCCGCGTGAGTACACGCAGAATGACCCCTGATGCTTTGCTCAAAATGTGGGTTCCTCAACGAGGCCGTGCCACTGACGCCGTCTCATCCTGATCGTGCCCGACGCTCAGGAAGCGTCGGCCAAAAGGGGCGCTTCAATGCAAAATGCTGGCCTCGGTCTCGTTGATGGCGATTGTCGCGCCTGTCGGGCAGACCTCACGCATGCCGGCGAAGAGTTCGGCCGCTGTTCCCTCTAGCGGGATCGGTTGTTTGTTGGCCCACGCCTCTAGTAAGCGCGCGTACTCGACGATGCGCCCCGGCGCAGTCTCAACTCCGATCGGAATCGCCTCACCCGCGTCCTTGTCGAGGCGGAAGATAAGGGTCTCGTCGTTTGCCTTGACGTAAACCATGTAGTTGACCAGGGCCATTGCCGTCCTTCAGCCGTCCCATGCGACGATCACTCTGGCTTTTGGCAAAGGAAAGTTGCCGAAAACCTCATTCTGGGCTGGGTCGCTGCGGATCAGATTTTCGTTGCTCTCATGCGGTTTGATGGAAGTTGGCCAGATTTCGATGAAAGGTCGACACGAGCGTTTTGGAAGCTGGTCGTCATGTCCGCATCGTCGGCCGCAGGCAGCGGCTTCTTTGAAAACTACCTGCCGCACCTGCTAACTTTGGCGGCTGTCGCCGCCTCAAGAGCCTTCGATGAGGAGTTGCGTGAGCGCGGTGTCAGCCTGCCTGTATGGCGCGTCATGGCGGTTCTGCTGGAGCGCCCTGGTGAGACGGTGACCGGTCTGGCAAAGCGGTGCCTTCTTCAGCAACCCACCATGACGAAGTTGCTCGACCGGATGGAGCGCGATCGCGTGGTTCAACGAAGCCCCGATAGGCAGGATCATCGTATCGTTCGCCTCTCCCTCACCACCGAGGGGGCTGCCCTCGCCGCTACGCTGGTCGAGGCTGCAAAGCACCATGAGGCTGCATTATTGGCCCGCCACCCTCAAGCCGCGACAATCAAGGAAGGACTGCGTAGCATCGCCGCCGAACAAGGTCGGCCGAAATGAAGCAGCTTGGGACGACGAAGGACAGCCGTTCGATGCCAAACTGGGTTGAGAGAGCATCGGAGGTACCGTAGAAGGGTAACGATACGAACAACAGTGTTACTCAGGTGGCAAGTCCGCATCGTATTTCGACAGGCGCGTCAGAAAGCCAACAATCCGGTTCGCCGCATCTTGGCAACACGGGACACGGTTTTCATCCAGCGCCATGAGTACAGTTAGCAAAAGGACTTCCAAATCACCGGCATACAAGCCCTCGGCTAAGGCGCGGACCTCTGGCGCCATAAGCAGGGGCTTTCCGATACTACTTGAACTCATCACCGCGAATCTCCCTGTCTGTCGACCGGTGTGAACGAACGGTTTCGTTTCGCGTGATTTAGCTGCAAGTTCCAGTCTGACGCTCCGATGAGCGCGATTCGCTAGCAAGACGAGAAATCCCGCTTTGAGGTCACGCCTTGGAACTGAACCCCGGGCCACCAAGCGAAATCTCAAATTTCTCCAAGGTGCAATAGGTATTTCGAACGGCAACGCGGTAGCACACGCAAAAGTTGTGATGGTGACTGGTTTGAAAAGGGTCGTCTCACGACGCTTTCAATTGAACGTCTTCGTCCGAGCGACCCGTCGGGCTTTCCAATCATCGGGCTCTCTGACCACGACGAGCCTCGGTTGCACACGGCAAGAAACGCTGAGTGTTAAGGGTTTACCGCACACCCGTCGGGCCGCTGCTGAGAATGTCGTAGATGCGCCGCCAACAAAGCTCTCTACCGTCGTTCGTCCATGCGATCCGATGCAGCGCCGCGCGAAGCTCACTGCCCCCAATTGAGAGTTCGTCGAGATACCTCTCGCGCGGCCAGCACCGCGCAGGTAGGAGCGCAGATCGCGCTGCATGTCCTTTGCTGCTTGGTAGGTCGTCATTCCGGCGTATAGCTTGCGCGCAGCATGAATGGCAGCGTCGCGGGCAACGCGTGATCGACCGGTCGGGCTCTCCTTTGCCGCGACAAGGCTGTTTTCGCGGCCCGGCGCCAAGGCATGCTCAGAGAACGCTACATTGCACTGAATCCGTCGCGGCATCTGACACCCGCCGAATCTACACCGGTTCAGAACAGGCATCACACGCTATGGTTGCAGAACGGCTTCGACTACACCGGCCCGAGCCTATGAGCCTCATCAGGGTCGGTGCCGAGGCGAAGAGCGCTCGGGGCCGGCGGAGCAGTGATCATCTCTCTGCCGAGCGACAGCTGGCGCCGCTCCAGCGTCAGAGAGACCGCTTCGGTGTCGTTGGCTCGCAACTCCCAGCAACCCACGGCTAATTTATTCAAGCAGAAACCACCTCATTGGATAATACCGCGAGCGAATCGTGGCCTGCCTCCCCCCAGGGCTGCCGGTTCGTGGCTTGGACATCCCCCCAGTCCGGAAACTACATCATGCCCCTCGATGCCCTCCCCATCCCAGGGTTCAGCCGCCGACATCTCCCGCGCGCGGTACCGAGCCTTGATCAAGCCGAACGGGATGCTGCGGTCCATTTCGCTCCCTTGCTGCGTCAGCACTTGGCGAACCAACCGACGTCCGGCCATGCCGTAACACTGGTGGTCAAAATGACCGCGGACCTGAAGAATACCTCCGTTCGTCTGCTTCACGCGGGCGCTGCGGCGGACGCGCTAACTGCGGGCGAGACGGCGCTGGCCTGGGTGGTCCAGGGGGTTCCACAGTCGGAGGCACAGCGACGTGCCCTCGCTGTACGGCTGGCATCCGCCGCAGCCGTAGCGTGGCGCCAGCACTGCCAAATCCAGCGTCTTGGCTTCCTGAACGCCTGACGGATTGGATAAGCGCAGGGATGACGGAGGCGGCAAAAAGCCGGCTCCGTCCATCACCCTTGAGGCTCGCCCCTGCGCCGGTACGGGTTGCCCACAGTGGATCGACCAACCGGGACGAGGACATGAGTGACTTAGCGGGAGGATGAGTTCGAGGTCGAAAGCGGGATAGGTGACGGTGGTAAGTGCGGCGGCAAATGCATCGGAACCGCATCTAAACTTGCAATGTATAGCCTGCTGGTAGATTATCCGGCATGTAATGCAATCTCCTGAAAACGGCCTGCCCGCGTTTCCTCTGAAGCAAATCAAACTCAGGGGCCTTCGGGCGCACATCGTCGCACTGGTGGCTGCATCCCTCCTCCCAGCCTTCGCGGTCGGCGGCATCGCCGTCTGGGCGGCCGTCGGCAGCTACCGCCAAGCCTTCGATGACCGGCTCGAAGGTACGGCCAAGGCGCTGGCGAGCGCAGTCGAGACCGAGATCGCCTCGCATACCCTCGCACTCTTCACTCTCGCCACTGCGCGCGACCTCGACCGCGGAGGTGACTTGGCCTCGTTCCACGAGCGAGCGCGGCAAGTCGCCGCTATGTTCAGCACCCGCATCTTTTTGGTGGCACCGGGCGGCTCCCTGCTGCTGCACACCTATTTCCCGGCCGATGCCGAGTTTGCTGACCGGCAGCAAAGAGAATCGATCGACATGGCGCGGCAGGTCGTGGAGACCGGCCTCCCGGCCATCGGCAACCTCCTGAGTGGTCAGGTGACCGGGCGATGGGTTGCACCGGTCTATGTTCCGGTCATCAGGGATGGGCAGGTCACCTACACGCTGGGGATCGCCTTGGAAGCGGATCGCATCTCTCGAATGTTGGCCGGGCACGCGTCCCGCGACGGCGGCTATGCATCGCTCGTCGACGGGAATGGGCGGATTATGGCCCGTTCCACCGAACCCGAGCGCTACGTCGGCCAGACAGTGCGCGGATGGGTGACAGATGGCGCTCAGGAGGGAGAGGCCGGCACACTGCGAGGCCCGAACCGAAGTGGCATTGAGATCGTCACGGCTTTCCGACGCATTCCCGGCGCGGCAGGGTGGTTTGTCACCGTCGCGGAGCCGTTGTCCACCTACCATGCGAGCCTGCGAGGCCCGCTCGCCATGCTGGCGATCGGCGGCATGGCTGCGGTGGTCCTGGCGCTGGCCGTCGCAGTCTGGATTGGCGGACGGGTACTCCGGCCGGTCGACTGGCTGACGCAGAAGGCGGAGCGCGTCGCGTCGACCAGCGGCGCCGCCGAGATCATGCCCGCTGGACCGCCAGTGCGCGTCCAGGAGTTCGAGCGCCTGCGTGCCGCGGTATTGCAGGCGCATGTGGCGCTCCGCGAAAAGGCTCAGGCGGTGGCAGTCGGGGAAGCGCGATTACGCGCCATCCTGGACACCGCCGCGGACGCAATCGTGGTAACGGATGAGCGCGGGACGATGCTTTCCTTCAACCGCGCCGCAGAGGCCACCTTCGGCTACACCGGGTCAGAGGCAGTCGGCCAGAACATCGCTACGCTCATCTGTGCTGACGACGACGCGCATCACGATGTCTGCCTCGCCACATACTTACAGACCAGCGAGAGGAAGGCGGTCGGCGTTGGCCGCGAGGTTGAAGGGAAGCGCAAGGACGATTCCCTGGTGCCGCTCGACCTCTCGATCTCTGATTGGCAAGATGCCGCGGGCGAGCGGTTCTTTACCGCGATTATGCGCGACATCTCGGCTCGCAAAGCAACCGAAGCACGCCAGGACATCCTGGTACGCGAAGTGGACCACCGGGCGAAGAACATCCTGGCTGTCGTGCAATCTGTGCTGCGCCTCACCCCGCGGGACCAGCCCGGAGCCTTTGCCGCCGCAGAAACGCGGGTCGCCGGGTTAGCGCGCGTTCATTCACTCCTGGCGGAAGGTGGTTGGTTGGGCGCCGACCTGCGCGCTGTCGCCGAGCGGGAGTTGGCTGCTTTCGGCGCGGGGTCCAGCGGCGTCAAAGGAGGGCCGATGGTGTCCTTCGAAGGGCCGCCGGCCGCCCTCGCTCCACCTGCGGTGCAGCCGCTTGCCATGGTACTGCACGAGTTGGCCACCAACGCAGCCAAGCATGGGGCGCTGTCCACCCCGGGCGGACGGGTCAAGGTGCGTTGGATTGTGGGCCGAAGGAAGGGCGAGGATGGGCTCCTGCGGCTGCGTTGGGCCGAAGAGGGGGGACCATCTGTCGCCTGTCCGCCGGCTCGTCGAGGCTTTGGCACGCGGGTGGTGGAGGCCACGGTGCGGGGCCAGCTTGGCGGAACGGTGGAGCGTCACTGGGAGCGCACCGGTCTCGTCGTCGAGATCGCGGTACCAGTGGCGCGGGTCTTGGCGGGCGCTGAAGCAGCCGCATCGGCCAGTGCAAATCCGGAAAGGAGAGCGAGCGCTGCTTGAGCGCCATGGTCCGGCGTAGGGCTTGCAGGGCGGCCCCAGCAAACTCTGATGATTGCAGGAGCTATTTTATGGCCTGCTTGGTCTCGATTTCATCGAGCACGGGGACTGTCGGCATTTCCGTGTGTTGCCGGTCATGAGGGAATGGAAGGAGCTCCCCCATGGCTCGACGGAAGGCGCCGCACATCGCTGATGAGTTGCTGGACCAGCTGCTG
>NZ_SMSJ01000155.1 GCF_004355005.1 Dankookia rubra | reverse complement strand
CCGCGCGCCGAGCCGGGCGCGGCGCCGCCGCGGCCCGCCGCCGAACGGCCCGCTCCCGAGCCGCCGGAGCCGGAAAAGCCCGGCCAGAAGCCGCGCATCGCCCAGCCCGCGCCGCCGGGCCGGCCCGCCAAGCCGGCCCGGCAGGAACTGCTGCCGCTCGGCGAGGATCCCTGGCGGCTGCCGCCGCTGTCGCTGCTGCAGGAGGCCCCGGCGCGCCGCGGCACCGGCCCTTCGGAGGAGGCGCTGCAGGCCAATGCGCGGCTGCTCGAGCAGGTGCTGGACGACTACGGCGTCAGGGGCCGCATCGCCGCGATCAATCCCGGCCCGGTGGTGACGCTCTACGAGCTCGAGCCCGCGCCCGGCACCAAGTCGGCCCGCGTCATCGGCCTGGCCGACGACATCGCCCGCAACATGCACGTCACCGCGGTGCGCATCGCCACCGTCCCCGGCCGCAACGTCATCGGCAT
Organism: Dankookia rubra; assembly: GCF_004355005.1. GTDB lineage: Bacteria > Pseudomonadota > Alphaproteobacteria > Acetobacterales > Acetobacteraceae > Paracraurococcus > Paracraurococcus ruber_A. The sequence continues at coordinate 7,485 of NZ_SMSJ01000155.1, read as the reverse complement.
CGAGCTGCCGAACGCCAAGCGGGAAACCGTCTATTTCGGCGAGATGATGGGCTCCGAGGACTGGACCCGGCATCCCGGCAAGCTGCCGCTGGCGCTCGGCAAGGACATCGGCGGCAACCCGGTAATCGCCGACCTCGCCCGCATGCCGCATTTGCTGATCGCTGGCACCACCGGCTCGGGCAAGTCGGTCGCCATCAACACCATGATCCTCAGCCTGCTCTACCGCTTCGGGCCGGAGGAATGCCGCTTCATCATGATCGACCCGAAGATGCTGGAGCTGTCGGTCTACGACCGCATCCCGCACCTGCTGGCGCCGGTGGTGACCGAGCCGCCCAAGGCGATCGGCGCGCTGAAGTGGACGGTGCGCGAGATGGAGAAGCGCTACCGCGCCATGTCGCAGCTCGGCGTCCGCAATATCGGCGGCTACAACGAGAAGGTGCAGGAGAGCCGCCGCAAGGGCGAGGTGCTGACCCGCAAGGTGCAGACCGGCTTCGACCCGGAAACCGGCAAGCCGGTCTTCGAGGAGCAGCCGCTCGCCCTCGCGCCGCTGCCGATGATCGTCGTCGTCATCGACGAGATGGCCGACCTGATGATCGTCGCGGGCAAGGAGATCGAGGCCGCCGTGCAGCGGCTGGCGCAGATGGCCCGCGCCGCCGGCATCCATGTGATCATGGCGACGCAGCGCCCCTCGGTCGACGTCATCACCGGCACCATCAAGGCGAACTTCCCGACCCGCATCTCCTTCCAGGTGACCAGCAAGATCGACAGCCGCACCATCCTCGGCGAGATGGGCGCGGAACAGCTGCTCGGCCAGGGCGACATGCTGCACATGGCCGGCGGCGGCCGCGTGGCCCGCGTGCACGGGCCCTTCGTCTCCGATGCCGAGGTCGAGCAGGTCGTCGCCTTCCTGCGCGAGCAGGGCGAGCCCGCCTATATCGAGGAGGTCACCGAGACCGAGGACGAGCCGGGCGAGGGCGACGGGCTGTCGATGTCCGGCATCGCCGGCGGCTCGGACGGCGAGAAGGGGCTGTTCGACCAGGCCGTCGACCTCGTCAGCCGCGAGGGCAAGGCCTCCACCAGCTTCATCCAGCGCCACCTCAACATCGGCTACAACCGCGCCGCCAAGCTGATCGAGCAGATGGAGAAGGAGGGCGTGGTCGGCCCGGCCAACCATGTCGGCAAGCGCGAGGTGCTGGCGCGGCGGACCAACGAGGACTGATGCGCCGCATCCTTCCCGCGCTGCTGCTGGCGGCGCTCCCCGCCGCGGCGCAGGAGCGCCCGGTCATGGTGCCGACCCGCGACGTCGCGGTGACCTACCGCGTCACCGCCGGCCAGGGCCAGGGGCACGAGCTCCGCATGGCCTGGCTGGTCGCCGAGCGGAAGCTGCGCGTCGATGCCGAGGGCGCGCCGGGGTGGTCGGTGATCGACCAGGCGGCGAAGCGCATGCTGGTGGTGATGGACCAGCAGCGCGCGGTGCTGGAGGTGCCGGCGAATACCGGCCCGGGCGGGCTTTCGTTGCCGACCGAGCCGCCCGCCAGCGCCCGCTTCGCCAAGGACGGCAGCGCCACCGTCGCGGGGCTGCGCTGCACGGTCTGGCGCTACGAGGACGGCGACAAGCGGGGCGAGACCTGCCTGACCGCGGATGGCGTCATGCTGCGCAGCAGCGGCGGCCAAAGGGACGGCCAGGGGGGCAGCAGGACCGGCGCGGTGGAGGCGACGAAGGTCGCCTACGGCCCGCAGGACCCAGCCCGCTTCCAGGCGCCGCCCGGCTACCGCTCGATGCAGCTGCCGCCCGGGCTGACCCTGCCGGGCGTCTCGCCGCCGCGCTGAAATCCCGCCGTCAGGCGGGGCTGGCGGGCGACGCCGCCGGCCGGGCCGCGGCGGGCGCCACCAGGCGGGCGGCCGCCAGCAGCAGCCGGGCGCGCAGGATCTCCCGCGGCAGGGCGGAATGCGGCAGCCAGGAACGGTCCGCCAGCACCGGGCTGGCCGCCGACACCGCCGCCCAGGCCTCGCCGAAGCGGCTGGCCGAGAGCGCCGCGCCGAGCGCGCCGGCCGAGAGGCCGAGCCGCGCCGCCCAGCGCCGGAACTCCGCCGTTTCGCGCTCGAAGACGCCGATGCCGGCGGTCCAGAAGCCGCGCACCGCGCGGCGGGCGCGCAGCCGGCGCCAGGCGGCCATGGCGGGCTCGATCGCCTGGGGCGGCTGGCTGGCTTCCACCCGCATCCCCTCGAGGTGGCGGATCCGGCCGTCACGGCGGTGCAGCGCCGCCAGCAGCCCGGCAAGTCCTCCCTCCGGCCCGATCGGCAGGCCGCCGAGGCTGCGCAGCACGGCGCCGCGGATGGCGAAGCTGGCCGCCGCCGCCTGGCCATGCGCCGCGTCGCCTGGTTCCGCATCCGCCGGGTCGGGATCGATCAGCGCGGCCATTGCCGCCAGCGCCGCGGCATAGCGGGCCGCCGCGTCGGAAGCGGCCGTCCCCGCCGGCGGCACCACCTGGCCGAGCACGGCGTCGAGCCGGCCCGCGGCCAGCGCGGCGACTGCCCGGGCGACCCAGCGAGCCTCAGGCACCGCCCCGGCCTCGGTGGTCAGCAGCACGGCCTCCGGCCCGCCCCAACCCAGAGCCGCGTCCAGCCCGGCGCGGAGGGCCCAGTCGCCGGCCGGGACCGGCGGGGTGACCCGCACCGGGAAGGGGAGTGAGGGGCCGAGGCTGTCGAGCGCCCCTTCCACCGTCGCGGCCGGGCCGTTCGGCACCAGCACCACGCCGAAGGCCCCGGCGGCGAGGAAGAGCCCGTCCGTGTTGCGCTGCACCGCCAGGGCGCAGAGCCCGCGCAGCAGCGCGACCGGATCCCGCCCCGCGGCGAGGACGACGATCGCCTGCGGCGGCGCCAGGTCGAGGGCGGTCCGGCCCGGGGCATCGGCCAGCGAGGCAGGCGGGGGCACCTGCGGGAGGGAAGGGGGCATCGAGGTGTTCCAGTCGAGGCGCACCGTAGTGGCACACCCTTTCGAAACGCTTTGGAGGCTGCTGCGTCCCACGCCGGCACCGGCGGCGGGGGTCACCTCCCCGTCACGTCGCGTCACGTGACGGGAAGCGGGCGGCGGCGGCCGCGCCGCACCGGGGCGGTCCTGCCTCGGGGTGGGGGGTTTCCCCCGGCCGTCGACGGGTCCACATGGGGTGCGATGCGCCGACGCCCCCTGCTTGCCACGCCTGCCCTGCTGCTCGCCCCCTTGCTGCCGGCCCCGGCCGCCGCGCAGCAGGCGCGCCCGCTCTCCGACCGCGACCGGGCCGACGTCGCGCGGGCCGAGGCCTGGCTGAACCGGCTGACCAGCTTGAAGGCCCGCTTCGTGCAGATCGCCCAGAACGGCGCCTCGGCCGAGGGCACCGGCTGGATCGTCCGGCCCGGCCGGATGCGCTTCGAATACGACCCGCCCGAGCCGCTGCTGCTGGTCGCCAGCTACGGCCAGTTCTTCTACTTCGACCGCCAGCTCAAGCAGGCGACCACCCTGCCGATCGGCGCGACGCCGCTCGGCATCCTGCTGCGGGACGACCTGAGGCTGTCTGGCGACGTCACCGTCAGCCGGGTGGAGCGCGGCGGCGGGCTGCTGCGGATCACGCTGTTCCGCACCGGCAAGCCGGCCGAGGGCAGCCTGACCCTGGTCTTCGGCCAGGACCCCGTCGAGCTCAAGCAATGGGCGGTGGTGGACGCACAAGGGCAGGAGACGCGGGTCAGCCTGTTCCAGACCGAGTTCGGCGGGCGTTTCCCGTCGATCCTCTTCGACTTCAACGACCCGCGCTTCCGCGAGGATCTCGGCATCCCTTGATTCATCCGTTCCGGATCAAGGAAGCGGCGAGGTTTTGGCGCGAAAACTGCATCACCTTTTCCCGCGGCATCTTGATCATGCCGCATTCGGGGATGAAGCTGGACCCGTGATGAAACCGCTCATCGGCATTTCCTGTTGCGTCAAGGCCTTCGGCATCTTCGCCACGCCCAACCACGCGGCTTCCGACAGCTACGTGCGCGTCGTGCTCGGCCCGGTCGGCGGCATCCCGGTGCTGCTGCCGGCGGCGGGGGAGGCGATGGCGCCGCAGATCCTGCCGCGACTGGACGGGCTGATCCTCACCGGCAGCCGGTCCAATGTCTGCCCCGACTTCTACGAAGGCCCGCCGCATGCGGAAGGCACGCCGGAGGACCTGCAGCGGGACGCGACCACCCTGCCGCTGATCCGCGCGGCGATCGCCGCGGGGGTGCCGCTGCTGGCGATCTGCCGCGGCTTCCAGGAGCTGAACGTGGCCCTTGGCGGCAGCCTCGACCAGCGGATCCAGGACCTGCCGGGCCGGATCGACCATTCGACTCCCTCCGACCAGAAGCTGCCGCGCATCCGCGTCGCCAAGGCGCATGGGGTGCGGCTGGCCCCGGGCAGCCTGATCGCGGACCTCGCGGGCGGCGCCGGCGACCTGCCGGTGAACTCGCTGCACAACCAGGGCATCGCCCGCCTGGCGCCCCGCCTGGTGGCCGAGGGCTGGGCCCCGGACGGCACGATCGAGGCGGTGCGGGTCAAGGACGCGCCCGGCTTCGCCCATGGCATCCAGTGGCACCCGGAATACGACTGGGAAAGGGACGCGGTCAGCCGCGCGCTCTTCGTGCGGTTCGGCGAGGCTTGCGCCGCCTGGGCGGCCCGGCGGATCGCGGCGCCGCAGCCGGCCGCGATCGCCCAGGCGGCGGAATAGGGCGGCGGGCGAGCGTCGCAGAGCGGTCACATCCGCGGCCCGAATGGCCGCGGTTTCGGTTGTGGCAGGTCACACCTGCGCGACCCTGGGGCGATATCGCGGACTCGCATGCCTGCACCGCGCAAAGGCTTTTGCTTCTCGCTCCATGGCCCGCTAATATCCACAGGCCGGCCTGCCTATAATGGGCTGGTGGCGGAGGCCGGTTTCCCCTGCCGGCTCGCCCGACCTATCCGATCGGAAGCATACAACAACGGCGCCCGGACACCCCCCTGTCCGGGCGCTTTTTTTGTGCTTTGCACCGATTCTCCGGGACTTAGCGGCAGTACCTGAAGTGGTGCGCCAACCAGGGCGGCCTTTCGGCCCGGCGGGGCCGCTGCTATGCCAGCCGCCGCACTCGATTCATGGGAGTTCCAATCGGCATGTCCGATTACGTCGTCGCCCCGCCGGTCATCGCCGCCGTCCCGATCAAGGGCAGCCGCCAGATGTTCCCGGTCCGCCGCATCTTCTGCGTCGGCCGCAACTACGCCGAGCATGCGATCGAGATGGGCTCCGACCCGACCCGCGAGCCGCCCTTCTACTTCGCCAAGCCGGCCGACGCGCTGGTGGTGAACGACGCCGACATGCCCTACCCGCCGGCCTCGAAGTCGCTGCACCACGAGATGGAACTGGTGGTGGCGATCGGCTCGGCCGGCGCCGACATCAGCGTCGGGGACGCGCTGGAGCATGTCTGGGGCTATTGCGCGGGCCTCGACATGACGCGGCGGGATTTGCAGAACGAGGCGAAGAAGACCGGCCGGCCCTGGGACATGGGCAAGGGCTTCGACCATTCGGCGCCGATGGGCGCGCTGGTGCCGGCCAAGGGCGTCGATCCCTCGAAGGGGAAGATCGAGCTGAAGGTGAACGGCCGCGTCACCCAGACCTCCGACCTGTCGAAGCTGATCTGGTCGGTGCCGGAGGTGATCTCGAACCTTTCGCACCTCGTGCGCCTCGCGCCCGGCGACCTGATCATGACCGGCACGCCGGAAGGCGTCGCGGCGGTGCAGCGGGGCGATTTGCTGGATGGCTTCGTCGAGGGCGTCGGCACGGTGACCACGCGGATCGTCTGAACAAGAAGGCCAGGGAGGAAGTATCCTCCCTGGGCCCTCCTCTATTTCTCTGGGTCCGGCACCCGCTGCGCGGCGAGTGCCGGACCCAGAAGAAGCAAAGGCAGGGTTTGGGGAGGAAATGCTTTTTCCTTCCCGAGCTTGCTTGCCCAGCCGGGCGGGAGCGGGTAGCGCGGGCGCATGCCTTCGCTCCGCATCGCCACATGGAACATCAATTCCGTCCGCCTGCGCCGGCCGTTGCTGGCCGAGCTGGTCAAGGCGCTCGACCCCGACATCCTGTGTCTCCAGGAGACCAAGTGCCCGGACGAGCTCTTCCCGCTCGACGACCTCCGCGCCTTCGGCTTCCCGCACATCGCCCACAAGGGCATGAAGGGCTACAACGGCGTCGCCGTGTTGTCGCGCCGGCCGCTGCAGGTGCTGGACGGCGATCCCGACTGGTGCGGCAAGGGCGATTGCCGGCACCTGGCGGTCGCGGTGGACGCGCCGGGCGGGCCGGTCGAGCTGCACGACTTCTACGTCCCCGCCGGCGGCGACACGCCGGACCGCGAGGCCAATCCCAAGTTCGCCCACAAGCTCGACTTCGTCGCCGAGGCCACTGCCTGGTCCGCGGCGCGCGGCGCCAAGGCCCGCAGCGTGCTGGTCGGCGACCTCAACATCGCCCCGCTCGAGCACGATGTCTGGTCGCACAGGCAGATGCTCGGCGTCGTCTCCCACACCCCGGTCGAGGTCGAGGCGCTGACGGGGTGGCAGCATTCGGCCGGCTGGCACGACGCGCTGCGCCACTTCGTCCCGGCCGACCAGAAGCTTTATACGTGGTGGTCCTACCGGGCGAAGGACTGGGAGGCGGCGGACCGCGGCCGCCGGCTGGACCATGTCTGGGTCAGCCCGGACCTGGCCGGGGCTCTTGCCCGCCATGTCGTCCTGAAGCCGGCGCGGGGCTGGGCCCAGGCCAGCGACCACGTCCCCTGCATGGTCGAACTCGCGCTGTAGGCGATCTGGATTGCACAATGTCTACCATAGCTTCACAGACGCGTGAGCGGTAAGATGGGTCACCCGGCACCAGGACCGGGACAGGAAGCCCGTCCCGTGTGGATCCTCGCCCTCGACGCCTCGCTCGCCCGCTGTTCCGTCGCCCTGCTGGCCGATGGCACCGTGCGGGCGCATCGCCTGCTGGATGGCGGGCGCGGCCATGCCGCGACCCTGCCGCCGATGGTCCAGGCGGTGCTGCGGGAGGCAGGGGTGGCCGTGACCGACCTCGACGCCATCGCCGCGGTGGTCGGGCCGGGCGGCTTCACCGGCATCCGCGCCGCCCTCGCCCTGGCCGAGGGCCTGGCACTGGCGGCCGGCCTGCCGGCGCTCGGCGTGACGACCGGGGAGGCGCTGGTGGCCGGCCTTGCCGCGCGGCAGGGCGTGGTCTGGTCGGTGGTGGATGCGCGGCGCGGGCGGGTGGTGCTGGAACGCTTCGCCGCCGGCGCCGCGACCGCGGAAGCCCCGCCCGAGGCCTGCGACATCGATTCCCTGGCCGTGCCGGCCGGCCCCGTCACCCTGGTGGGCGACGCGGCCGAGGCGGTCGCCGCCGCGCTCGGGGCGCGCGGCGCGGCCGTGCAGGTGGGCGAGAGCCGCCAGCCGGATGCCGCGGCCGCGGCGCGGGTCGCCGCGCG
>NZ_SMSJ01000154.1 GCF_004355005.1 Dankookia rubra | reverse complement strand
AGGTTGTTCGGGATGTCGTCCAGGCCGACGATTGGTCCGGACCCGATGACCGATGCGAAATCACCCATAAGTGGCAGCCTCCGCCAGCAGAGCCCGCACCAAGCGCGAGCGGCAGATGTTTCGACAAAGAAAATTTATTGATCATCAAAAATCAACTTAAAGTTGTGTTGTGGCCAGAGTGCAGGTGCGGACCATCGGTCCGACACGCAACCCTAAAAGGCGCTTATATCAGTCTGTTTTTCTCCAAATACGTGCTAGAGGGTGCTGGAGACACGGTGGGGACCATCGTCGCGGGCGAAGGGGAACACGACGCATCGGCTCAGGCGTCCGGAACACTGACAGGAGCGGGACCGACAGGAGAGGTGGGGGAGGGAGTACAACGAAGACTGGTCGTGTGGGTCATTGCGGCACTCGACCGCGCGGGCATTTACCGAACAAGTTCAAAAAGCCCGACGAGTTGCGTTGCCCGCGGACCAGCACTGGACGTAATACCAAACGCTAAACAACATTCATCGCTGCTCACACGACGGAGATTTATCAGGAATGTTAGACGGCACACTGCTTTATCTCATCTTGGCGAATGTCGCAGTCATAGTCGGATATTTTCTGTTTTTCTGACGAAACCGGTAGACCGTCGGCAATGGTGCTGGCAACGCGCCGGCCGTACGTGGTCGCCGACAACTCCAATCGCAACCAGCTTGAGGTCGCCGCCGCGATCCTGCGCGGGCGCTGAATGCGATCGCGGTAACAGCCCCTGCGTGGCTGCGGACCCGCACGCCGCTCACGTCAGGTCAGGTCAAACTATCGGCCCATGAGCCGCAGGTGAGGGGTAAACATGCCGTCCCATATCTCGCCCATAACAGACAGGCTCGGTCAGGACCTCGACCCACCGATACGCGTCATCCCTGATACCGGCCCGCAACGCCCCGCTCGAGACCGACCAAGCACATCTGACGCCCGCACCGGACGACGGGCCTCGCCGCTGCGCTTACGCGTCATCGTCAAGTCCCCAACACAGATCCGGCCGGAATTTGCCGGCACGCTTTGCAGGCGCGCGTCCGATGGCGCTGAAGTCGCCATAAGCGCAGGCCGCGCTGCAAGCCTCACACTGGCTTCGCTGCCGCATAGCGGCGAAAAGCTGCGCTGAGTGTCCTGACTGCGTACATACCTACAGTCACAGCCACAGCTATGGCTTGGCCCGCGCTCGGGCCGGCCGTGCTCTCGGTCGACCAATCGGGGTCGGTCTGCCAATCCGCCCGGCGGCCGCATTTCGAAGCGCGACGACTTGGATGCGCGATGGTGCGGCAGTCGTGCCGACCAATCATACACAATCAACAAACGCTTTATAGGCGGATTGCATGAACCAACTCTTAGAAGCTAATCGCTTGCAGTCCGAGCGTATCGAACGAATCGCCGTCTTCATCGACGGAGCGAACCTCTACGCCGCCTCCCGGACCCTGGGATTCGACGTGGACTACAAGAACCTGCTGGCGCATTTCCGGCAGCGCTCCTACCTCGTGCGCGCCTACTACTATACCGCGCTGCTCGAGACCGAGGAGTACTCGCCGCTCCGGCCGCTGGTCGACTGGCTCGGCTACAACGGGTATTCCGTGGTCACCAAGCCGGCCAAGGAATTCACCGACGCCACCGGGCGGCGCCGGGTCAAGGGCAGCGTCGACATCGAGATGGCGGTCGACGTCCTCGACCTCACCCCCTCGCTCGACCATGTGGTGATCTTCTCCGGCGACGGCGACCTGCGCCGGCTGGTCGAATCGGTGCAGCGCCGCGGCGTGCGGGTGACGGTGATCTCCACCATCCGGACCCAGCCGGCGATGATCGCCGACGACCTGCGCCGCCAGGCGGATGCTTTCATCGACCTCGCTGATCTCGCCGAGCACATCACCCGTCGCCAGGTCGAGCCGCGTCCACGTACTGCGTTGACCAGCGCCAAGCCAGTATCGACACGCGCCACACCGGCCGCGCCCTTCGAGGATGTTTCCGATCTTCCGGTGTGACCGTCACCCCCTGTGATTGGCGGATCTTTGTGATGCCAATCGGACGAGAGCCGTGGAGGCGGCAGCGCTGCCAGATGGCTCTCAGCATCTTCGTCACGTCTTCAGCCCGCGTGCGCTGTACGCGATGACAACCTTTGCTGGGTTTGGCTCAGGACGAGCCGGCGTGCGATGACGAAGATCGTTGCAATCCAGACATGTCTGGCACCGATGTTTGCGGCGTAGTCTGACACGATAGTGCGTCGCCGATAGGTCCCGCTCGGCTTATCCCTGCTGACGGAACAGGCGCTCGGCGCCCTGCGCAGAATTCCGATGCCGATTTACCCGCGCCTGGACGTCGCGGCCGATGGTTCCCTAGGCCGATCTCGGTCGCATTGATCAGAGCCTGTTGGCCGCGGACGCGGCCCGACCAAGGGGCTGCGCCCCTCCGCGCCTCAAGGCGACCCGCCTTGGCGGGCAACCCGCCCGGTCTCCCCAACCTTCCTGCGTGCAGGCTGGGAGATCCCCCTCCGGGCGGGTTGACCTTGACGCGCTCCACCCGCTCACCGGCGCGGTGCCTCGCCTCCGAAAGCTGTTGCTTTCGAAGGAGAGGGACGATGAGGAAGAACACCCCTGACCTGGCCGACCTGTACCAGCAGATCACCAATCGGGTCATCGCGGCGCTGGAGCATCAGCAGAAGCCCTGGACCCGTACCTGGCACAGCAGCCAGCCCCAGCTTCCGCTGCGTCACTGCGGCACGCCGTACCGGGGCATCAACACCGTGCTGCTGTTTATGGCCGCGATGGCGAAGGGCTACCGCACCCCATTCTGGATGACGTACCGGCAGGCACAGGCCCTCGGCGGGCAGGTCAGGCGCGGCGAGACAGCGACCACGGTCACCTACTCGGATTCCTTCGAGACGCTGGACGACAATGGTCAAGGTGTCGCGGAGCCGAAGCGCATCTGGTTCCTGAAGGAGTACAAGGTTTCCAACGCCGAGCAGACCGACGGCCTGCCAGCCCGCTTCTACGCGGCCCCGCTGACGAGGCCCCATCACGCGCGCATCGCTCAGGCGGAAGCGTTCTTCGCGCACCTCCGGGCCGACATCTGGCATGGCGGGGACGTGCCGTTCTATGCGCCACGGCTCGACTTCATCCAGATGCCCCCGTTCGAGAGCTTTATCGATGCGGAGGCCTATTACGCCACGCTGGCGCATGAGGCGGTGCACTGGACGGGGCACCCGTCGCGGCTCAATCGAGGCCTGGCCACAAAGCGGTTCGCGGAGCACGAACTCGCGGCGGAGGAGCTGATCGCCGAGATGGGGGCGGCCTTCCTATGCGCCGCACTCGGGGTCGACAGTGATCTGCGCCACGATCACGTCTCCTATCTCGCGCACTGGCTGCGCCTGCTGCAGGCCGACAAGCGGGCGGTGTTCACGGCGGCGGCGCTGGCGCAGAAGGCTGTCGACTTCCTGCACAGCCTGCAGCCGGATGCCGCACCACAAGAATAACCAGTCACGCGTGACGGTTGGGCCGCCGCTGGCCCGACCGCGCCCGCAGCCACTCACCGGTTCGGGCAGACACCGTATCGGCGGGCGCCGCATTGCGCATGGCCCGACGCTAGTTGCGGTCTGCTATTGCAGGTTCTCGTAAGAGAAGCCGTACAGCGTGATCGCGTTTTCGCGGCACAGGCCCGAGCACGGCGCCTGCTGCCCGGCACTCCACCAGGTCTGCATGCCGATGCCCGGCGCAGCGTTCTCGCCGCCGTCGGTCGCCGCGCGCGGCACGTTCTGCGTGAAGCTGCCCAGGGTCTGCCCGTCCACGAACACCGTGAGCCGGCCCGGCTTCCACAGGTACTGGTAGGTGTGCCGCGCGCTGCCGTCGATCCCATCCAGACCGATGCTGGTAAAGGCATTGTCGGCGTTGCTGGCCAGACCGGGATCGCTGTCCCAGTGCAGCGTCGAGTAGAGCGCGCCGCCGTCCAGCCGCTCGACCAGATCCATTTCCGGTCCCGGCCACACATCCGTGGATGGCCAGAGCAGGGCATAGGGACCTGGCGCGGTGCCGCTCATCGACAGGTCGAAGGTGTAGAGGCCGTAGCCATAGCCGGCCGTTGCGCCGGTCGGCGGCAGCATCGCGCCGCTGTCGATCTCGGCGCCATCCTGCACCATGCGACGGATGGTGACCTGTCCGGCCACGCTGGTGTCGACCCCCGGTCCCCAGCTGCGCGAGAACAGCCCGAGACCCCGGTCGAAGCTTTCCGTCACCTGGATGCTCGAGCCGTCCAGCCGCGCGCCCGGCTTGGCGCCCTGGTCGCCCGCAGGCGCGACATAGCCGGCCTCCCGCAGCCTCGGTGCCACCGCCTGGCCGTCGCTATAGGCCGCCGCCAGCAGCGGGTTGCCCTGGACGAAGCGCTTTTCGTCGACCGTCAGGCCGCGCTCGTCACCCGGCTGCGCCGGCGGCACCGACGGCGACAGCGAGGGGTTATAGCCGGCAATCGCCAGCGCCGCCCCGTCATCGACCGGCCGGGGTGGCACGACCGTGGTGCTCGGGACGTCCTGTGCTGCCGGCAGCGCGGGAAGCCGTGTCGGGTTGTCCAGCAAGGGCGTCGTCGCCGGCCCCGTGCCCGCATATTGGCCGGTCATCGGTGCCGCCCAGGCACCAGGACCGCGGGTCGCCGGCACGCCTACCGCAAAGCCGCCAACCGTACCTGGCTGCCACGCCGGCCCGGCCGGAAGCGGCGCCGGCGGCACGCTCGGCTGCGTCATCGTCATGCCGTACCAGGCACTGACCGCCGCCGCGGAAGGGGCAGCCGGCACCGAACTGGCCGGACCAGGCGCGGCCGGACCGGTCATGGTCATCGCCTGCCAGGCGGCGAGGGCACCGGCGGCCCCGTCGCGGAGCGTCGTGGCCGCCGCCCACCTGCCCCGCGCGGGGGCGCTATGCCTTTGCATCATCCCGTCCCTCCCTTTGGCGCCGGCGGCGGCGACAGCCACCAGCCCTGCGTGAACCCACACCACTCCCGGCCACCCTGCGGTTTCCCCCGCTGGCAACCCGCCAGCAGCACGCCGAAGTCGTTCCAACGAACCGTCTCGGCCTGCGCCGGCGTCAGCCGCCCCAGCGGGGTCGGCTGCGGCATGCGCTGCCCGGCCCACCAGCCACCGCCGGCCGCACACAGCACCAGCCCACCCACCGCCAACCGCCGGATCCAGGACACCTCGCGGGCGACCCGCGCCATTTGCGACCGGCACTCGGCAGCCGCAGCCGTGGCGGCTCGCCCTGCCGCCTCCCGGCCGATCCGATCCGCCGCGGCGCGGAGCTCCTCCGCCGAGCGGGCCAGGCTGACCATGCTGGCACGCAGCGGATCGCTCTCGCCCATGCCGGCCTCGTCGCAGAGCGCCGCCACCTGTTCGGCCGTCACGCCACTCACGGCAGCAGTTCCAGCGCGTCGGCCTCGGCGTGACGCGCCTCGAACACCCGGAACCAGTCCTTGAGCTGAAACCGCTCGACCGGGCCGAGCGGCTTGCCGTCCTCCCCGGCCTTGCCTGCCATGGCTTCCGCCAGGCCGAGGCCGAGGCTCCGCACCTTCTCGAGGCAGGCGAGGTTGCGCACCGGGACCGGCAGTGCCCCGGCCTCGACCCAGCCGACGAAGGCGGACTCCCGGCGCAGCGGCGCGAAGGCCATCTCCGGGGTCTGCCCGCGCTTCACTACCGCCTCGCTCAGAACCAGGAGCGTGCTGCCGCCATCCAGCAGCCCGGCATCGCGCAGCGACAGCGCGTGCGCCAGGTCGTCCGGGTGCGGCCCGAGCATGTAGGCGCCCACCGCCTGGACCCCGCTTTCCTGGCAAAACCCGACCAAGTTCAGGTCGCGGATGAAGTCCGCCAGGGCGCGGTCCTGACCGCCGCCGATATCCACCAGTGCCGAGACCGGGCCGGGATGATCGGAGAGCGTGCCCAGCACCTCGGTCATCAGCTCGGCGAAGTCCTCCGGCGAACCGCCGGCCGGCACCCGCGCTGCCGGGTAGAGCCGCGACAGCGAGGGGTTGCGCACGTCGGCGTCCACCAGGATCACCGCCCGCTCGGCCTGCATGGCGCGCTGCGCCAGGGCGTCGAGGTAGGTGGTCCCGCCCAGCCGGCCGCGGCCGAACCGCACCACCAGCTTCTTGCCCGACGCTACCCGTCGCACCGCCTGTCCGCCCGTCATCGCCGTCTCCCGCCCTGGTCAGCCATCCATCCCTTTGGTTCGCTCAGCGGCTGCGCTCCCGCATCTCGCGGTCCAGCGCCGCCAGCCGACGCCGGGCAGCTTCCTCGTCCCGCGACAGCAGCCCCTGCATGCCGCGGCCGCCCCCTGCCGGCGAGGCATCGGATCGCGGCGAAGGCGCCTGCGACGTACCTTGCCGGGCAGTCGCGCGCGGTGCTGCCGTCCCGCGCTGGCGAAGCCGCTGCCATGCCATGCGTGCGGCACCCGCCGCCCGTCGACGCGCCCGGGCGCCGTCGGGTCCATCGGTTCCCCAACCTTCGGGTGCCGGCATCAACCCGGCAGCGATGAAACCCGCCGCCCAGCCATCCCAGGCCGCCCCGTAGGTTCTGATCAACTCGGCAATCTCATCCTCGCGCTCGGCCATCCAGACGGACAACCGGGACCGTCCGGATCCGCCGGCGCGAACATGCTCGCGCATGCGGCGCAGCACAGGATCTGCTTCGTCAGTCGGCATGGCGCGGGCTCTTCGGTTTGTCTTGGCCCGTGACACGCCACGACGCGCACGCGGCCGCGCACGTATGCGTACGGCAGAAGCACGCAAAATCGAGGTGTCGCGCACGGCCGCCGCACGGAAATGCGACAGGCTGCACGCGCGATGAGTTCTGACAGACCAAGTCACCCTTCAGGCGCGCCCTCTCGGCGCGAACGACGCAGGGCCGGGACGTCGACAGCAGGTGACAGAGGGCGGAACGCACGGCTCGACCCGCCTCCGTCGTGCCGCCCTGGAGCCCCTGATGCTCACCACCCCCTGGCATCGCCTTGATCCCGAGACCACCGCCCGCAGCCACGACCTGATGGACAGCCACGCCGCCGGCACGCGCGTGCCGGCGGCGACCCGGGCCGAGATCCGCGCCCTGCTGCAGGATCGCCTGCGGCGCGGCGAGGTGGTCGCCGTCGCCCGTCTCCGCGATGGCAAAAAGGTCTTCCTCGGCTCGCCCGTCGCGGCCGCGGCCCGGGTACGCCAGGGGCTGCATGCGGCCCGGCCCCGCCCGCTCAGGCGTCCGGCGCCTGGCGCTGACGAGCGCCGGGCTTAGGGCCGGACCTCTCGTCCGGGCTGGCAATGCCCTGTGTTCCGCGCGGCTTCTCGGCCTGCCGGGCGGCACGACCCGCCTCCTCGCGGTCGCGCCAGACATCCACCTCGCGCTGCCGCTCCTGGCGGATCTCCGCCTTGGCCTTGTGGATCTTCCTGTCGGTCATCGGAGGCTCCTGAGGCGAGCTCTGCTCCTGACGCGCCCGCTGCGCCTGCGCCGGCCTCTCCGGCACATCCTGGTCCGGGCCGCTGCCGACAGCCGTCTGGGCGGCGCCGATGCGCAGCGCGGCCGCGATGGCGTCCCTGGTGGCCGCCATCCCGTGGGTCCGGTGGTGGTCGTTCCAGTCGGTGCCCTGGCCGGCGGCATGCCGCGCCGGGTCGAGCGGCGGCGCGATCACCCGGGCATGGCCCACCGCCTCGGCGGCCGCTTTGGCCTTCTCCAGGCCGACATTCGGCAGCGGTGTCGGACGCGCCGTCAGGTGGTGGTCGTTGTCGGCAAAGAACACCAGAGGACGGTCCGGCTCGGCGCGCCGGATGGCCTCGGCCAGCGGCTTCAGATTGCTGGTGTCGAGCGCCATGACCATCGGCAGACCGGATGCAACGCCGGCACTCCAGGCGGTGGCGAAGCCCTCGGCGATGCCGAGCGGGGCGCCCGGCCGTGTCAACGGCGGAGGAATATTGGAGCGCCCGGCGGAGTAAAATTGGGGCAGCCGGTAGCCACCGCTTGAGCTTGGTGACCGCTACTGGGTTGCGGTTGGTTTCGGATGGG
>NZ_SMSJ01000153.1 GCF_004355005.1 Dankookia rubra | reverse complement strand
GCCCGTCAGGCCCAACCACCCCGCCGCAAGCGGATGCAGCCGCGTGCCGAACGCTCAAGTCAGCCTGCCAGGACGCCCTACGCTCCAACCCGGTGAATAGGACGGGCTAGGACGTCGGCAGCGCCGAGCAGAGCCGCGAGGCTCGACAGCCCGCGGATGGCGGCGAGCAGTGCATGATGCAACGTCTTCGTAATGAGCCAAAGTGAGGTGGAGCAAGACGCTGTCGCCGGCTGCTGGGGATGGGGCGTTAGGAGCTCTTTGGAGGCATCTTCAATCAGCAATGCCATGATGAGATGCGCGAACAGCCAGCTGCGGGCGAGTGCCTCGCTCCGGACCGGCAGCCGGCCGATGCCGAGCAGGCTCTTGAGGCGCTTGAACGCGAGTTCCACCTGCCAGCGCAGGCGATACGCCTCGAGCACGTCCGCCGCGGGCACCTCGGCCGGCAAGGAGGTCACCAACATGAGGTAGCCTGTGGCCTGAACGGTCATGGGTCGCAGTGGCCGATGCGAGCGGCAGCGGTTCTGCCTGCGATGCTGCGCCTTGGTCTCCCGCGCTGCCGCCGTCGGAGCGAGGCGCAGCACCACCAAACGTACGGGGAATGCGGCCTTGCCACGGGACCGCGCACCAGCCGCCGCCGCAGCGTGAGGTCCGGCTTTCGGCCGCGGCGGTGCACGCCGATCCGCTCGCTGTCCATGGTCTCCAACTCAGCCTCGACTGCGAAGACGAAGACTTTGATGTTGGCCAGGGCGTTCCAGCCGTCACCACGGCTCGGGCGGGGAACACGGCGGTTGGAAGGCGGAGGCAGGTCGGCATTGCTGCGTAGGCTGGTGCGAGACATCGGCCCAACATGGTGAAGCTCAGCCGGCGCACTGCCCTACGTGTCGAAACCGACCTGAGGGCCAAACTTATTTCGTGTTCAGAATTTTACTCGAGTTGTCTCACGGCAACTCAAGTTCAATCGACCCCAAAGGCCCAAATTCCAAAGCTGCGCTCATCTCGGTGACCTGAACGAGTTCGTCGGAAGACCACGGCAACAACTTGAACGCCGTATCTTCCGTTGCGCTATACACTCTCGTCCCGCTTTGTAGCGGGATGATGAAAGCGCCATTGGCGTACCTGCGCGCCTGAGTAGCGTTCTCTGCGATGACATAGCACTGTTTGCGCCTCCAGCTTACGGCCCAGGCTGGGTGATTAAGCCTGGTGTCTGTTGGCTGAAGTTGGAAAACTGGCATCGGCGTTCCTGCTTGTGCGGTGCAGCGACTAGGCATCGAGCCCTGCCCATCTAACTAATATAGATTATTTCTCTCTTAAAGAGAAACTGTTTGGTGAATTGCGACAGTGATGCCGCCGCGTCCAGGTGCCCGCCCCGTACGGACGGTTCCTGATGAACCTCTCTACCGGCTGCTACGCTTGGCTGCGCGCGATCGCCGCTGTCCAAACCAGGGCCGCGGCAGAAGCCGGACCCCACGCGCGGGTCGGCCGCATCTTCGCCGCCCGCCGTCGGATCTAGGGCGCGCTGCGGAACCACGCCGAGTTGCTTTTCTTGCGCAGTCACGGCGTGAAGCCCGCGCTTGGCAGAGCCGATCATGGGTATACTGACAGTCGCCGAGCGCCATAGGTCTCTAATAAGCTAGTCGGCCTATCCTACCGGAGCTCACCTCATGCGACGCCGTTCCCTGCTGTCGCTGCCCGCCCTTGCCGCGTCGTACCCCGCCCGGGCGCAGGCGCCGCTGGCCCTCCTCACGGCGGGACCTGGTAGCGCCTTCCTGCCCTACGGTGAGGGGCTTGCCGCCTTTCTTGGCCGGCAAGGCATCCCGGTCACGGTGCGGCGGACCACGGGGTCGCTGCAGAACCTCTCGATGGTCGAAGACGACCCGAACGTCCTCGGCACGGCCCTCTTGGGTTCGGCCTGGGACACACTCCAGGGTACACCGGCGGCGGGCGGACGCCACCACACCGAGGTGCGGGCCCTGTTCCCGATGTACCAGACCAGCTTCCAGGCCGCGGCGCTGCGCGTGAGCGGCATCACGAGTTCGCCCACCTCGACAAACGGCGGGTTGGCTGCGGTCCGGCACGAGGGCCGGCCGAGATCTTCTTTCGCGCCGCCGCCGACGCGGCAGGCATTACCGCCGAGGTCATCAGCGGTGAGCCCGCGGTGCAGGCCGAGGCGTTGGCGGCCGGGCACATCGACGCCTTCTGGCAAGGCACAGTGGTGCCCATTCCCTCGCTGCTGCTGGCGCTCGGATGTGCCGACGCACTGGTATTCGGACTGCGGACGCCGGCGGTCACGGCGCTCCTGCCCTATCTCCCGCCCACGACACTGCCGCCCGGCACCTATCCTGGGCAGGTTGCCACGATTGAGAGCTTCGGCGCCTGGAACTTCATCGTGGCCAATGCAGCGCTGCCGGAGGCGCGGGCGCATGACCTGACCCACCGTGTACTCTCCGCCCGTGACCCCGCTTCGGAGATCCATCCGAGCGCGGCGGCGACGCGCGCCGCGAATGCTGGCGCCAACCGCGTCCTGCCCTTCCATTCCTGTGCTGCCCAGTTCTACCAAGAGGCAGGCATCGCACTGGCCATCTGACCTCAATCCAACTTGCTGACCGCAAATGGATTGCTCGCGTAGCCGAGCCGTCCGGCGCCGCGCTCGGCCTGGTAGTACCACGCTGCTGATTGGAAGCACCTCTGCTTACACTTAGGCATCGGGCATGTCTCAATGATGTTCGACCCGGTGCAATCACTGCTCGGGCAAATCCAGCCCGGCCGCCTGCATGTGCTGGACATGTCGGCTCCGCATTGCAGCTCGGCTCTTCCGGACGTGCTGACGATGATCGAAGCGGGTGTTGCCGACCATACGATGGTGGCCTGATGGACTCTAGTCATGCCTACCGGAACACCGACGCAGGTGATCACCCGCTTGGTCGAGGAAATCGCTCGCATCAGCAAGGCACCTGACTGGCAGGCAGCGCTCCTGCGGCAGGGCATCTCCGCCATGCCGCGCGGTCCAGCCGAACTAGCCATCTTTCTAAACAGTGAAACTGAGCGCTGGAGTGCTGCGGTACGAGCGTTCGGAGCGACCGCTGATTAGCGACGGCGCTCCACCGCAGCGCGTGAGGCGTTGCCTCCGTAGGCCAGAACCAACTTCATCATGACCCGACGCTCGGCAGCGGGCATTGCCCGAAGCGCATCGAGCACCGCACCTTCGTCCCGGCTCGGGGCCTTGACCTCGCTCACGCGCTGCTTCGCAGCACCCGATCGCGGCCGATCAAAAGTTTTCTTGGCGGACCCACGTCCGGAAGCACTGACCTCATGCGACTTCAGGCCGAGCAACTTCGCGAGCTGGGCAGCCCGGTCGGGCGGAGGCTTCGAAAGGCCAGTCTCATAATGGCCGATGGCGGCGCCAGTCACGCCGAGCCGATCGCCGACCTCGGCTTGCGACAAACCAAGCTGCAGACGCGCATCCCGCAACTTGGTTTCCTTCACGCGTGTGGCCATGCAGTGCATTCCTTTAGAGTTACGCAGGAGACAGGGTTGCTGAACTCTCCAAACAGATGGGGCTTGTGAGCCGCATTTGCATGGTGCAACAGGGTTCCCGGTCACACTTGCCCGTTCAGTCGCGAAGTTGTAGCCGAGCGTCTCATTAGCCGACAGCCGACGCGAGTGGATCACCCATGAATTAAGCCGACCTCATTGCCGATACAGCCGGCCTGTCGAAGGCTGATGCGACAAAGGCGATCGATGCAGTCTTCAGCGCCGTGTCTGGCGAACTCATGGCCGGCAAGGATGTGCGGCTGAATGGCTTTGGGATCTTCAGTACGACAGAGCGCGCAGCGCGCGGGGGCCGCAATCCTCAGACGGGCGCGGCCATCCAGATCGCCGCGTCCAAGGTCGCCAACTTCTCTCCTACGAAGGCGTTGAAGGATCGGCTTAACGGGACTTCATAGGACGAAGTGTACCGCACCCGGCTTCCTGGACACCTGGTTGGACCATGCGGTGCGCCTGAGGTTCGTGTCAAGCCAAGCGGCGCGTGCATCGAGCGGGTTACAGTAACCGTTCTTCTCGACCAGCCACTCGGCATTGTAGCAGGCGGTGAAGGCGCGGACGGCGTTGCGGACCTCGTCGATGGTCTGGAAGATGCGACCGTGGATGGCTTGCTCTTTCAGTGTTCGGAAGAGCCTCTCGATGACACCATTCGTCTCAGGCTCGCCGACGAAGGCGTAGTCCAGCGGGATGCCCCAGAACCTGGCCTGCTTCTGGGAATGGTCGGCCATGAAGTTGCTCCCGTGGTCGTGGCGGAGCGCGAGGCCGCGGACGACGTCAGCAGAGAGCTGGCCGAACTGCTGGCGGACCGCCATGCCGAGCGCCTGGGTCGCCTCGAAGCGGGTACCGGACTTTGTCACGTGCCAGCCGAGGAGCTCTGCGTTCCAATGCTCCGCAGGCCATTCACGGCCGCATCTTCGAGGCCATCGACGACATGCGCGACGCCGTCCGCGCCTTCCTCGTCCGCTACACCGCCGAGTGGCCGATCGAGAGGAACGGCCATTGCAGCTCCGCCGACATGCGTACCGCCTAGCAGGAGAAGACCTTCAGGCGCGCCGCATAAGCCAACCCGTTGTCCAGAGAGCCGGGTGCGGTACACGTTGGAGAGGCCGTCTACACAGAACACTAAGGAAAGGACCGGGGCGGTCATGCCGCCCCGGAGAGATCACCACCCGTAGTCGTGGCTCGTATAGGAGACGTTCTGCACCGTTAGCCAGCCGCCTTCCCATCCACGGTTCATCACGCTGAGCGTTTCATTCATGCCGCCATGCGCGTAGTCCTCGGGCACTCGATCGGTGATCGCGCCCTGACTTTGGCCATCGACGAACCACTCCACTTTGCCAGGGCTCCACTCCACACCGTACGTGTGCGTCTGCGTTTCATCTACGCCGTTGAAGAACACCGACGTGTAGGCATCACTGCCGTTGTTGTTCCAATGGAGCGTGCCGTAAGGCGTGCCGTTGATCACCTCGACGATGTCGATCTCCGGCCCAGGCCACACGTCATTGCCCGGCCACAGGAGCACCGCGGGTCCCTGCACATCGGCGCTCATATTGGCAGTGACCTCGTAGTAGCCGTAGCCATTGCCCGCGTCTGCGCCGCTCGGGCGTTGCATAGCGCCCGAATCCCCTTCGAGGGTCAGTTGACCGCCACCGGTTTGAATATTGTCGCTGTTCCATGTGTGATGAAGCGCTCCGACACCGCTGTCGAAGCTCTCATAAAAATCAGCCAATGCTCTGGTCCCAATCACTGGCGTGGAAAAAAGCGGTGACCCCGGCGACCGTAGTCATCGTCCGTCGTCGCAGCCGAAGGGATTCGGACGCGACCCGCTCTTCAGAAGAGCACCACCATGGCCTCGATGATGAATGCAGAGATGACCATACAAATATCAACTTTCTGGATAATTTACATCCAAATGATAGAAAATGCATACCGATAGATTGGATCAAGGAGGTTAGAGGGCACGCGCGACGGTTCGGCCGGCGAGAACCGAGAAGGATATCGCCGTCAAGCGGACAAAGGCCGATCTCCTGGCTGCCGCTACTCACAACCAGCGTGGTGGTGGCGCTCGGTCCAAGGACGAGTCAGAATTCAGAGCAGCCGAGGCAATGCTCGCTTTGAGCGCACTGGCAGCTGGTGAGACGGCACGGCAGCTTGGGGTTGTCACGTCAATACAGTATCAGCACCTGTCACATGGCTAGGGCATGCTCGCCGAAGCGGCCAATGTTCGCCATCTGAATGGCGGTCAGGTTTGTTGGCTCTGCGGTGGGTCCCGCCGCGGTGCCGGGCGGGTTGCCGGGAGTACCGTCAGGGCGTGGGGTCTGCCCTTGCGCACGGTCGACAGCGCGACCCGTGGCAGTCGAAGGTGGGTTCGCCAGGGTTCCGTCCGGGCCGCTCGTAGTGCCCACGGCGCGGCCGACTGCAGTGCCGGGTGGATTACCCGGGGTGCCGTCCGGGCGCGGTGCTTGGCCCTGAATCTGGTCCACGGCTCGGCCCGTGGCAGTGCTGGGCGGGTTACCGGGCGCGCCGTCGCGCGCGGGCGTGCTGCCGCCCGCAGCCGATGTGCTGCCCGTGGTGGTACCGCGCGCTGCTGCACCGGTAACGACGTTACCCTAATAGTCGAGCGCGACGTCGGTGCGATTCCCGCTGCGCATTGCCTTGCCGCGCCAGACACCCTGGTCATCCTTCTGCAGATCGCTCACGTCGGAGTAGCCGGCGCCCTCAATGCGGCTACGTGCCTGCCCCTCGGTGAAGCTGTTTGCGCCAGCGGCAGGTGCGTCAGCAGCCCGGGTGTCGGTTCTGTCGTCGCGGCGCGTCGTGGAAGCGGCCGGCTGGCCAGGCCGCGCCGGATCGGCTGGGCGGGCCGCTGGCGCAGGCGTTGGACCGGGCTATGCAGTCTGAGCAAAGTTGCCGGACGGCGCGATGACCAGTGCGGCGCCGAATAAGGCGAGTACTGCCGTGGTCTGCCTCATGTTGTGCGTTCCTCTATTCTTTTTCATGCAGTTAGAAGCCGTAAGATTCTGAACGCACAAGCCGGCCGCTCGTTGTTTAATTGCTACAGTTTGGATTGCTAACCTACGCGACTAGCAGCGCTGAACCACCGCAGCAGCTTTTGGCCACCCACACATTGAATGCACAGCGGCTGTTGATCTGAGATGGTCGCAATCAGTCTGGGCGCCTTCTATCTGTGCCCGCATCGCGCGGAAGCCTGTCAGCGTCCTCAGTGCATGGTGGGAGCTCCGGGTTGTCCAGCCTATCTCCGTCGCCCATGCAGCGGTCAGTTACCATGAACGATGGGACGAGTTGCGTGGCGGCTTCGGCAGGTTTGCCTTCTTCCCATGCTGGCTGGCAGGATGACGGTCCTGAGAGGAAGTGCTTCGAGGGGAGGTGGCGAGTGCACATCACCTACCGTCCCGCGACGGCCGAGGACCTCGAGCCAGCCACGCGGATCGTCCAGGACGCCTACAACCACCTGCGCTTGCGCCACGGCTTGGCGCCGAGCATCTCGCGCGGCCCACCGCTGTTCCAGACCTTCTCGTTGGCCGAACCCTCCTCCAGTCTGTGGGTCGCGGAGGCGGAGGGCGCGCTTCAGGGCTTCGCCTTTGCCTGGATGCGGCAGCGGTTCTGGTTCCTCGCGCAGCTCTTCGTCCGGCCCGGCACGCAGGCGAAGGGCATCGGCCATGCACTGCTGACCAAGACCCTGCGGCACGCGGAGGAAAACGGCGCCGAGAACCGGGCGCTGATCACCATGGCCTACAATACGGCCTCGACGGGCCTCTACATCCAGAACGGTTTGTACCCACGCGAACCGTTGCTCCGGCTGGTCGCACCGGCACCGGTGGTGGCGGCGCGGATCCTCCTCCCAGGCCTCGAGACCATGCCGATCAAGCCCTGGCCCGGCTCGCGCGACTGGTTGAACCGCATCGACGAGAAGGTGCTGGGCTTCCGACGGGAAGGCCAGCACGCCTTCCAGCTCGGCATTGCCGCTCGCGCGCTGCGCCTTGAGCAGGCGGGGCAGCCGGTGGGCTATGCCTATGTCTCGGCAATCGGCCATATCGGCCCGCTCGCCATCTTGCCTCGCACCGACCCGGGTAAGGCTCTGCGAGCTGTCCTGCGCGGCGCGCTGGAGGTGAAGTCACCGCAGCTATCGATGATGGTCCCTGGCCGGGCCGAACGTTTGCAGGAGGCGGCCCTTGGGCTCGGCTTCCGGATCGACGAGCCTTTCGTCCTGCTCTCCGCCCGACCGTTCGGCGACTGGTCACACTACCTGCCGAGCAATGCGGGCTTTATGTGACGTCGGTGCGGCTACGTCGGGCGGACGAGATGGTCGCCATCGGCAGCGCTGCTGGTTACCAGTGGTGCACCCCCAAGCTGTGGTGGAAGCTGATCAGGAGTCAGGCTGCCCCCCTTTGGCTTGTCGGTTAAGACCCGATCGAGCGAAGTGGTGATGAAGGCTGGGCTGGTGATCAGGTCGTGTGCCTTGAGCAGGCGATAGACAGATGCCTCGGAGACGAAGTAGCGCTCACGGTCGGTGAAGCGCACCGCCAACTCACGCGG
>NZ_SMSJ01000152.1 GCF_004355005.1 Dankookia rubra | reverse complement strand
CGACGGATCGCCTCTGTCGTAGTGGCGCTGCCGTGGAGAACCTGGCCCATAGCGCGTCCTTCCATGCCTGGGAGAAGACTGCACCACGAAACCCCGGGACCAAACACCTAGAGCGTGCGGTAGTCCTGCCAAGTCATCTCCGAGTTTACGGTATACGCCGCTTCGTCACTGCCACGGACAGCGTGGCGGCTACGAAATCAATGGTCGCCCTCGGCGAGATATTCTGCGCCATGACCCGAACCCTGTTGTTGGTCCAGGCTATGGCATCAAGCTCGATGAAGCGGGTCGAGGAGGCCAGCGCGGCATCGGCGAGATCGCCCACCCGGAAGTTGGCCACGGTCACTTCGAGCAGGCTGGTGATGCTTGGCGCCAGCGGCGGCAGGTCCCAGGACACCTCGGCCTGAAACTCCCGCGTCCCGACTGGCAGTGCCGGCGTGCCGCAGAGCAGCGCCGGCGCCTCCCCCGGCAGGCCATAGAGCCGCAACGCCTCCAACTCGATCGTCCCGTCAAAGCCGCGGATGCCGATCTGCGCGAAGGAGAGGCCGGTAAAGGCAGCGCCTTTCCGCTTCACTTCGCTCCGACACAGAGCGAATAGTCGATCACGCGCCGCGGCAGACGCCAGCGTGCTGCCCTGACCGGTTCCCCGGCAAGGCTTGGGCTCGTAGCACCCGGCTGGTCGGGTGCCGCACTCAGGAGCCCCGACACGGCCCTTTCCGACACCGCCCGCCGCATTCTAGCCGAGGCCGCGCAACATTCGCTGCGGCTGGCCGCACCGCCCGACAAGCTGCCCATTCCCGCCGCCCGGGCGGTGCTGAACAACCTGCTCAAGCAGGGCTACGTCGAAGAATGCGAGGCGCCGGACGAGTTCGCTGGCCTGCGCTGTCCTGCGCTGACATCAGCAGGGCGGCACTCGGCCCACGGTGCGCGTCACCGAGGCGGGGATGGCGGCCATCGGCGCCGCGTCGGCCGACGCCGCGGTGGTGGACGAGGCCGCGGTGGTGGACGAGGCAGCGGACGACGCGGGACAGGCGGCGCCCGTTACGCTCCCCGCCGACGCGGCCCAGAAGCCCGGTAGCGCGCCGCTGGCGCCTGCTGCGGCGCCGGAAGCCCTGGTGCCGCCCACCGGCGCCGAGGCCGCTCAGCAGCCCGCCAAGGTGGCCCTGGCGCGCCCCAGCCGGCGCGACGCTGCCCACCGCGTCCTCGCAGCTTGGGACGACGGTGCCGGCGGGCGCACCGCCCTGCCGGACGCCATCACCGCGCTCCGCGCCATCCTGCTGAAGCCCGCCCCGGCACTCCGCCCGGCCGGCCCGCGCAAGGCGCGAGAGGGCACCAAGCAGCAGCAGGTGCTCGCCCCGCTCCGCCGACCGGAGGGCGCCAAGGGCAGCTACACTGTCTACCGCCTGGCCGAGACGGGCTGATGCGGCCGGCGCTGCCCCACGGCGCCGCCCGGCTGGCGGTCGGGCTGTACCGGGTCTCGACCGCCGAGCAGGGCCACAGCGGCCTCGGGCTGGAGGCGCAGCAGGCCAGCGTCCGGGCCTATGTGGAGGCCCAGGGCTGGACCCTGGTCGCCGAGTACCAGGATGTGGCCAGCGGCAAGGACGACCGCCGGCCGGGCTTCCAGGCGGCGCTGGCGCGATGCCGGCAGCTCGGCGCGGTGCTGGTTGCCGCTCGCCTCGACCGCATCACCCGACGCGCCCACACCCTCTCGGGTCTCCTGGAGGAGGGCTATGCGATCCGGGCGGCCGACATGCCCGGGGCCGATGACCTGATGCTGCGGATCTACGCCGTCATGGCGCAGAAGGAGCGCGAGCTGATCAGCGAGCGTACCCGGGCCGCGCTGGCGGCCGCCAAGGCGCATGGCGCGGCGCTGGGCGGCGACCGAGGCTACCGGCCGCATGGTGGCCTCAGCGCCGCGGCAGCGGCTCAGGCGCAGCGTCTGGCGGCAGAGCGGGCGGCGCACCGGCTGGCACTGGAGATGGAGCGGCTGCGGGCGGAGGGTATCGTGGGGCAGGCAGCGATCGCGCGGGTCAGGTCGGATGGGTAGCGCTTCGTCTTTCGGCCAAGCTCGGCCATCCGGTCTCGGGTGTCTCGGGTCCACATCCCGAGCTTGAATCACCCCAGCCGCGTCGTGCCAAGCCGTTCTCAAACAGTCACTTAGGGCGAACATACAACCGTGAGCAGTTGGCAGCGAACATTCCACCAGCTCGGTGAACCTTTTGCTGGTCATCGCTGGCCATCCTTTGCGAACGAACCGAGCTTTGCAGAGGCAACTTCTCAGGGTCCAAGCGCAAATGCTCATCGATTCGGCAGATAGCCACTTCTCGATAGCCCGCTCAGCTTCACGGACTTCCCGGGCCTGCAAGGGCTAACAACAGCCAGTGGTTACTCATCCCGCCGAATGGATCGTTCAACCTCTGAGGTCGCAACACAGCAAGGACCCAAGCTACTTAGGCGATCGGCCCTGTATCTGTTCGATATAACGCCGGTGTGAATCGGCCGATGTCTCGCATTTCGGGCTATGGATGCTGGCCGGCCGCAGGCGGAGATGCCAGCATCGCTGGCCACGCGGCTCGACAGCCGAAGTCGCCGGTGCTGGGCCGGGTCGTCCCTCCGCCGTGTTCGCTTGCCCGGGATTCGGAGGACCATTGCCGTGACGCAGGGCCAGGATCGCGACCACGCCGACATGTCGCTGCTCCTGCGCGGCTTCATGGTCGCGCGGATGCTCCGTGCGGTAACTGATTGCGGCGCCGCGGACGCGGTGCCATCCGACGGCGCGGTGGCGATCGAGGTACTGGCAGGCATCTGCGGCGTGCAGCCGCGACCTCTGCTGCGGATCCTGCGTTGCCTGGCGGCGCAAGACATCTTCTCGGTCGGGCCGGATGGGACCGTGGGGCACACCGGCCGCTCCCGCCTGCTGCGGCAGGACGCGGCCGACGGCCTGCATTATGCCGCGCGGTACTGGACGGTGCCGGGCATCTGGGGCGCCTGGGGCGCACTCGATGCCGCCCTGGCCGGCGCAGTTCCGCACGAGGCCGCCTGGGGCAAGCCGCGCTACGCCTTCATGCGCGAACACCCGGAGGAAGCGCGGCTGTTCGACGCACTGATGGCGAACTTTCCCGACCGCCGGCACGCGGCCATCGCCGCCGCCTACGATTTCTCCGGCGCGCGGCTGATAGCGGATATCGGCGGCGGCATGGGGGCCACCTTGCGCGAGATCCTCGGCCGCCATCCCGCGCCAACCGGCGTGGTGATGGACCGGGAGGACGTGGTGCGCGCCATTTCGCCCGACGCGCTCCTGGACGGCCGGATCCGTGTCCAGGGCGGCAGCTTCTTCGAGGCCGTACCGGCCGGAGCCGACATCTACCTGCTCGTCTGCGTGCTGCAGAACTGGACGGACCAGGATTGCCTGCGCATCCTGCGGACGATCCGCGCGTCGACACCGCCTGGCACCAGGCTGCTCATCGGCGAGACCGTGCTGGAGCCCGACCCGACGCGCGGAAGGCTTGATGACTACATCATGGACGTGCAGATGATGGCGATCTTCGGGGAGGCGCGCATCCGTACCCGCGACGAGTTCGCGGAGCTGCTGAACCAATCGGGCTTCGCGCTGGAGCGCATCCTGCCGACCGAGGCGGCGGGCTCGGTCGTGGAGTCTCTGCCGCGATAGGCCGCCGGCGTGCCGGCCGTCAAGGCGTGCCGGACAGCCGGGCCACGATCTCGTTGGGTGCGAGCAGCCCGCGCTCGGTGTTGCTCCGGTGGTTGGCGACCTTTTCCGCGGCGCGGGCACCCATCGTCACGTGGCCGCCGAGCGACGGCGGCGCCCCCGACCTGGGTTGCGCCTGCGTCTGCCGATTGAACGACGCGAGCGCGTCATCCCGGCAGCTTCGCTCCCAGACGATCTCGAAGCCGGCCTCGGCCAGCAGCCGCTTGTAGGTCGCGGCCGTCTCCACGAAGCTCGTCCCGAGATCCGTGGCCCAAGGCACCGGGAAGGCGAGATCGCCCGCCGCTTCCCGCATCTGATCATAGATGCCGAACCGAGCGCCCGGCTTCAGCACCCGTCGCACCTCGCTGAACAGTCGCGCCTTGTCCGCAATGTTCATGCCGACATGCAGCAGGGTGGCGACGTCGAAGGACGCCGCAGCGAACGGCATGGCGAGCGCGCTGCCCTGCTCGAACCGGACCTGGCCGTCCATCCCGAGCCGCGAGGTCAGGGCGCGCGCCACCGCGACGAACTCTTCGGTGAGATCAATGCCAGTCACCTGGCAGCCATGGTGCCGGGCGAAGTAGCGGGCCGGGCCGCCGATCCCCGCCCCGATCTCCAGCAGCTGCATGCCGGGCCGCAGGTCGAGCCTCGGCGCGAAGGCCGCCGTCGCCGCCCGGCCGCCATGGTGGAACTCATCCACCGGGGCGAGGTCCTCAGGCTCGAGCCGGTTCGGATCCTTTCCTGACTGGCGCAGCGCGGCAAGGATCCGCCGTTCGAGCGTGCCTTCCGTGTAATGGCCCGCGACATCCGTTTCGACGGTCATGCGGCTTGTTCCCCAGGCAGCATCCACGAAGACTTCGCACCCCTGTCGTTGCGTGACTCAGAAACGGGCGGCTGTTCCTTTACTACGACAGGCGGCGCTTCGCAGGAGGTAGCACGTTCCGATCGGGGCTTCACCCGTGGATCAGGCTCGTCCTGCGCGGATATGCACCCGGTGCGGATGCCTGATTGCGGACGTGACCTGCTGCTTGGCCTAGCAACGACAAAGCTCCGCTTCCGCCCGCGTCGTAACACAAGGTCCCCACTCCGCTTCCAGCCAAACCCAGGCAAGCGTCACATGGCGGACGTAGATCGCATTTGATTGATGTTGGAATCTGGCCATCGCTTGCCAAAGCCAGCAACAGAGCATCAGCGCCCCCCTGTTCACCACGGACCATCGGTCGGATACTGTTGGCGAAGTCGGCATCCGGGGGTTTGGCGGTGGCGTTGGATGGGGCTCTCCGCTCGGAGACCTCCGATATCGCTCCGCCCGCAGCAGCCTATCCCGCCCGTGCCTGAGGACACCACCCGGGTCGCTCGGGCGGCCTTTCGACGAGGGAACCTTTGCCTCGTGCTTCGGCACAGGCTCGGGGCAGTTTTCAGCGATGCCGATTTCGCCGACCTCTATCCCCGGCTGGGCCAGCCGGCCTACGCACCCTGGCGCCTTGCCCTTGTCACGTTGCTGCAGTTCCGCGAGGGGCTGAGCGACCGCCAGGCGGCGGAGGCGGTGCGGGCCAGGATCGATTGGAAGTACCTGCTCGGCCTGGACCTTGCCGACCCCGGCTTCGACCACAGCCTGCTCTGCGAGTTCCGCGGCCGGTTGCTAGCGGGCGAGGCGACTGGTCGCCTGCTCCAGCGGGTCCTGGATGCCGCGCGGGCAGACGGTCTGCTCCGAGGCCGCGGGCGACAGCGGACGGACAGCACCCACGTGCTCGCCGCCGTGCGCGATCTCAATCGGATCGAACTCGTGGCCGAGACGCTGCGGGCCACCCTCAACGCCTTGGCGGTGGCCGCTCCTGACTGGCTACGGGCGGTGGCCCCGCCGGAGTGGCGGGAGCGCTACGGGCGGCGGATCGAGGAGACGCGGCTGCCCGAGGCCGGTCCCAAGCGCGACGCCTATGTGGCGGTGGTCGGCGCCGA
This sequence comes from Dankookia rubra, assembly GCF_004355005.1. Lineage (GTDB taxonomy): Bacteria > Pseudomonadota > Alphaproteobacteria > Acetobacterales > Acetobacteraceae > Paracraurococcus > Paracraurococcus ruber_A. The sequence goes on along the minus strand of NZ_SMSJ01000152.1, from coordinate 2,499 downwards.
CGGTTTTCACCTCCTGGGCGCTCTCGCGGAGCAGACGACGACACGCGCGGCCACCGCCCTTCCCGCCGTCGCTGTGCTACGCCGCGTCTGGGCGCGCCACTTCGAGCGGAACGCGGAGGGAGCCGGCGGCGTACGCCTGGGACCTGTTCAGGGCCGCGGACCTGGTGATCGGGTGGAGTCACCATACGACGCCGATGCCAGGTTCCGCGCCAAGAGCAGCACGCGCTGGACGGGCTACATGGTCCACCTGACCGAAAGCTGTGATGTGAACGCGCCCCGTCTGGTGCTGCATGCCGACACGACACCGGCCAACGTCCATGAGGCGAGCCGCACGGCCGCGATCCATGCCGCACTCGCCGGGAAGGACCTGCCGCCGGCCGAGCATCTGGTGGACTCGGCCTACGTCAGCGCGGACCACCTCATTGCGGCGCGCAGGAGCTACGGGATCGACCTCGTCGGCCCAGGGCGTCGCAACCTGAGCTGGCAAGCCAAGGCCGCGGACGCGTTCAGCCTCGACGACTTCACCATCGACTGGGACCGGCAGGTCGCCCGCTGTCCCGAAGGCAAGGAGAGCACCGGCTGGGCTGAGAGCACGAAGCATCGGGGTCAGCGGCCCACCATCCGCACCCAGTTCCGGGCTGCCGATTGCCGGGTCTGCATTTCGCGCCACCGCTGTACCCGCATCCGCTCGCGCTACGTCGGCCGCGTTCTCGCCCTTCTGCCCCGGCGCGAACACGAGGCGCTCGCGGCTGCCCGGGCGCGGGAGCGAACCGAAGAAGGGCGGCGCCTCTACGCGCAGCGGCAAGGTGTCGAGGGCACCATCTCGCAAGCCGTGCGGGCCTTCGGCCTGCGCCGGGCTCGCTACCGCGGGCTCGCCAAGACCGGCTTGCAGCACCTCGCCACCGCTGCCGCGCTCAACCTCGACCGACTCACGGCATGGCTCGCCGAACGCCCGCTCGCACCAACACGCGTGTCGCGCGTCGCCGCCCTCCTCGCATGAGCCACTTCGCCAACAGTGTCCGAAAGTCTCTGGGGCAAGTTCAGCACGCTACTGCGGCGGACTAATGACAGACGCCAAACAAATCGATAAAGTCGAATATGCGGCTAACAATCCTCAGCGTCGTACCGCAGCGCGTCGCCTTGGACGCATAGGCCGCCGCACGAGGACGCGCCGGCTTCAAGCGGCACCAGCAGGACTGGATCAGTGCGCGGCAACCTTTCCTTGGCGTCCGGCAAAACAGTGGATGTCGCGCTACGGTACCCGCCGGTAAGCACTGTCTGCGAGTTTGCCACCTTTTTCCCATGGACGCCTTATCCAATGGAAGAGCGCCGTTGCCTCCCAGCAGGCTCGCGTTCCGCGGCGATCTCCTCCAGCAACCAGGACTGAAACGCCAGTGCCTGCGGCCGAGGCGCGGTCGGCGGCAACAGCAGCCAGTAGTGATCGCCGGTCGGCACGGCCCGCGGCGCCAGCTGCACCAGTTGCCGACGGCGGAGTTCCGCCGTGACAAAGGCCGGCGAGCAGATCACCGCGCCCAGGCCTTCCACCGCCGCCTGGATCGCCAGCGTGGTGCTCTCGAAGACCAGCGGTGACACGGCCGGTGCCGCCTCGCCCTGAGCGGCGAACCAGGTTGCCCAATCCGCTGGCCGGACGCGGCTGCCGAGCAGGGTCAGCCCAGCCAGGCTCCGGCGTCGGCCCCCCGCCGCCGGGGCCGCGAAGGGCGCGACCAGGACCGCCTGTAGCCGCGTTGCCCCGGGCGCGGGCGGCGCTTCGCCAGGCGCCGTCCGGATCGCCGCATCGACCGGGTCGCGCGCGAAATCGACCGCCGCGGTGGAGGTCACCACCTCGACCTGCAGCCCGGCATGGCGGGCGCTAAAGCGGGACAGGCGCGGGATCAGCCAGCGCAGCGCCCAGGTCGTATAGGCGCGGACCCGGAGCGGTCCTGCCTGCTGCGCCTCTAAAGCTTCCGTGGCGCTGCGGATGCGGGCGAAGCCTTCCTCGATCGCCGCTGCATAACGAGCACCGGCCTCGGTCAGGCGCAGCGCATTGGCACCACGGCGGACCAGGGCGACGCCCAGCTCCGCCTCCAGCTCCCGCAGCCGCCGGCTGACCGCCGGCTGGGTTATGTTCAGTCGTGCTGCGGCCGCAGTCAGGCTGCCGGTTTCGGCGACCAGCGCGAAGGCGCGGAGCGCGCCCAACGATGGCAGGGTATCGCGCATGCGCCAGCATAACATCAGCTTGGGGTAGGGCAAGTTTTGCAACCTACCGGTACCAGCCCGGCGGCGCGTAGGTCTCGGCGCAGACAAGGCCCGCGGAACCGGGCCCAACCAGAGGAAACAGCGCATGCCGAACGAGACCGCCCAGCCGGCCGTCATCGAATGCCAGGTCAGCGACGGCATCGCCACGCTGCTGCTCAACCGGCCGAAGGTGCGCAACGCCATCGACGACGCCATGCGCGCCGACCTCGTCGCGCTGCTCGACCGCATCGCCCGCGACGATGC
>NZ_SMSJ01000151.1 GCF_004355005.1 Dankookia rubra | reverse complement strand
GGCTGGGCCTGCTGCGGCGCCGGCGCGGGGGCGGGCGCCGGGGGTGGCGGCGGCGGCGGGGGCGGCGGGCTCGGGATGGCCTCGGCCACCTGCTTCTCGCCCGGCGGCTCCGGCTTGGCCGGCTGGGTGACGCTCGGCGGGCCGGCGACCGGCGCGGGACGCTCGCCCTGCGCCACCTGCGGCGCGGCGACGATCTCGACGGCGATCGCCTCCTCCGGCTCCTCCAGCCGCTTCGGCAGGCCGAAGATCAGGCCAAGCAGCAGCAGCGCGACATGCGCCGCCACCGAGACCAGCCCCCAGAACCGCATTCCCCTCGGCTGCATCACCGCGCCCCCCGGCGCCACGTCCCGTTCGTCATGTCGCGTATCCCTGCCCGCGGCGGTCAGGCCGCGGCCGGGCGTCGCCTATCCGCGCGGCGCCGCCGGGCGTGGGGCCTGCGGCGGCTGGGTGGGCCGGGCGGCGGGGGGGACGCCGCCTGGCCTCGCGGTGGGCAGGGCCGCGGGGGGGCGGCCGGCGGGCTGCTCGGCCAGCAGCGCCACCTTGCTGAAGCCGCCGGCGCTGATCGTGCCCATCACCTCCATGACGCGGCCGTAGGAGATGGCCTTGTCGCCGCGGACGAAGATGCGCCGCTCCGGCGCGCCGGCCGGCTGCTCGCGGCCGATCGCCTGCAGCTGGGCGACCAGGCCCTCGATCGGCACCTCGGTCTCCTGCAGGAAGATCTTGCCCTCGGGGTTCACCGTGATGGTGATGGGCTCGTTGTCCTGGTTGAGCTGGCTGGCATTGGTCTTCGGCAGGTCGACCGGCACGCCCACCGTCATCAGCGGCGCCGCGACCATGAAGATGATCAGCAGCACCAGCATCACGTCGACCATCGGCGTGACGTTGATCTCGGCCATCGGCCGGTAGCGGCCGCGGCCGCCGCGGCCGTTGTTGAGGGAGACGGCCACCTGGCTACTCCGCGACCGGCGCCGCGGCGCGGCCGGGCTCGGCCACCGCGGTCTCGGTCTGCCGCGACAGGATGGCGCCGAACTCGGAGGCGAAGCCCTCCATCCGGCTGGCGAAGCGGGCGAGGTCGGAGCTGATCTTGTTGTAGGCGAGCACCGCCGGGATGGCGGCGACCAGGCCGATCGCGGTGGCGAACAGCGCCTCGGCGATGCCGGGCGCCACCACCGCGAGGTTGGTGTTCTGCATGCCCGCGATGGCGGCGAAGGAGTTCATGATGCCCCAGACCGTGCCGAAGAGGCCGACGAAGGGCGCGACGGAACCCACCGAGGCGAGGAAGATCATCCAGCGCTCGAGCCGCTCCATCTCCCGCTGCACGGTGACCGCCATGGTGCGGTCGATCCGTTCCTTCAGCCCGGCGGCGACGAGGTCGGAGCCGCCCAGGCGCTGGGCGCCGCGGCGCCACTCGCGCATCGCCGAGACGAAGACCGCGGCCATCGGGTGCGACGGCCGGTCGCCTTCCTTGCGGAACAGGTCGTCGAGGCTGCCGCCGGACCAGAAGGCGTCCTCGAAGGCGTCGGCCGCCTTGTTGGCCCGGCGGATGCTGGTCACCTTCTCGAAGACGATGGCCCAGACCCAGACGCTGGCGAGGAGCAGGCCGAGCATGACCAGCTTCACCACCCAGTCCGCCTGGAGGAAGAGGCCCCAGAGCGACAGGTCGTGCATCGCCCCGCCCAGATCCGTCGCCGTCACGCTGCGATCCACCGCTCTACTCCATCCTGTCCCGCGCCCGGTCCCGGACCGGCCGCATGTCTAGCCGCCGCCCGGCCCGGCCGCCCCCGGGTCAGCCCCGGGCCGCCTGGGCCTCGAGCGCGGAGCGCCAGGGCTCCGGTATCCGTTTCGGCCGCAGGCCGTCGCGGTCGATGCAGGCGAGTTCCACCCGCAGCGCCGCCAGCGGCCCCTGCCCGCCCGCCTCGGCCACCATGCGCTGGTCGAGCAGGATGGTGACGCCGCGGACGGCAACGACCCTGGTTTCAACCACGACCGCGTCATCCAGCCTGGCCGGGCGCCAATACTCCACTTCGATGCGCCGCACCACGAGTATCGAATGGTGACCTTCCATGAGCATTTGATGCGGCAAGCCCATGGACCGCAAGGATTCCGTCCGGGCCCGCTCGGCCCAGCGCAGGTAATTCGCGTGGTAGGCCATGCCGCCGGCGTCGGTGTCCTCGAAATAAACCCGGAGCGGCCAGCGGTGGGCTGGACTGTTTGGCGGCCGGTTCAGGCCGCCGCGCCCGGGGGCGCTCCGGCCGTCGGACGCCGCGTCGGGCGGCGTCCTCACGGCTCGCCCCCGGCCAGCAGGTCGGGCTGGATCGCCAGGCCGGCCGGCGGGCTGAGGCCGAGATGGGTCCAGCCGGGCAGGCCGAGCATCCGGCCGCGCGGCGTGCGCAGCACCATCCCCTCCTGGATCAGGTAGGGCTCGATGACGTCCTCCAGCGTGTCGCGCGCCTCGGCCAGCGCCGCGGCCAGGGTCTCGACGCCCACCGGCCCGCCATTGTGGTGCTCGGCGATGCGGCGGAGGTAGCGGCGGTCCATGGCGTCGAGGCCCTTGCTGTCGACCTCGAGCCGCGTCAGCGCGCCGTCCACCATGCCGCGGTCGGCCGGGATGCCGGCGACGCTGGCGAAGTCGCGGACCCGGCGCAGCAGCCGGCCGGCGATGCGGGGCGTGCCGCGGGACCGCCGGGCGATCTCCCAGGCGCCATCCTCGGACAGCGCGAAGGACAGCTTCTGGGCGCCCCGCGTCACGATCCGCAACAGCTCCTCCGGCGTGTAGAACTGCAGCCGGAGCGGGATGCCGAAGCGGTCGCGCAGCGGCGTCGCCAGCAGGCCGGCCCGGGTCGTGGCGCCCACCAGGGTGAAGGGCGGCAGGTCGATCCGCACCGTGCGCGCCGCCGGGCCCTCGCCGATGATGAGGTCGAGCTGGAAATCCTCCATCGCGGGATAGAGGGTCTCCTCCAGCGCCGGCTGCAGCCGGTGGATCTCGTCGACGAAGAGCACGTCGCGCGGCTGCAGGTTGGTCAGGATCGCCGCGAGGTCGCCGGCCCGCTGCAGGATCGGCCCGCTGGTCGCGCGGAAGCCGACGCCGAGCTCGCGCGCGACGATCTGCGCCAGCGTCGTCTTGCCGAGGCCGGGGGGGCCGTGCAGCAGCACGTGGTCCAGCGCCTCGCCGCGGCCGCGGGCGGCCTGGATGAAGACGGCCAGGTTCTCCCGCAGCGCCTGCTGCCCGGTGAAGTCGGCCAGGACCTGCGGGCGGAGCGTCGCCTCGGCGGCGTCCTCGTCGGTGCGGATCGGGGTGGTGATGCGGTCGTCCTCGGCCGGCTCGGGTGCCGGCGCCCTGCCCTTTCGCCCGCTCACCTTGCCAGTTCCTTCAGGCTGTCGCGGATCAGGCCCTCGAGCCCGGCCTCTTCGCCGAGCCGCGCCCGCGCGCGCTTGACCGCCGCCTGCGCCTCGGGCCGCTTCCAGCCGAGGTTGATGAGCGCGGAGACCGCATCCGCCTCCGCCCCCGGCGGCGCCAGGGCGATGCCGGCGACCGTCGCGCCGGCGCCGTCGGCCTCCGGCGTCGGCCGGCCGACCGCCCATTTCTGCATCGCCGGCTCGTCGATAATGCGGTTGGCGGTCGCCGCGCCGAGGCCCTTGATGGCGGCCAGCCGCTTGCGGTCCTTGAAGGCGATGGCCTGGGCCAACTCGTCCACCGAAAGCCCCGAGAGCACCACCAGCGCCTTCTGCGCGCCGACCGTCTTCACCTCGACCAGGGCGCGGAAGGCCTCGCGCTCCGCGGCATCGGCGAAGCCGTTCAGCACGATGGCGTCCTGCCGCACCTGGGTCTCGACCAGCACCCGGATCGCGCCCTCCGCGGCGCGCAGCCGGTCGAGCGTGCGGGCGGAGCAGGCGAGCAGGTAGCCGACGCCGTTGACGTCGAGGATGCAGCCGCCGTCCTCGGCGGCGACGAAGCGGCCGGTGAGCATGCCGATCATGCCGCCCTCCGGTATCCGCGGGCCCGAAGCGGCGGGATGCTCATGCCGGCGCGTATCCCTTTGCGTAGGCCAGCTTCGTGCCGCGGTGATGCGCGTGGCAGATGGCGACCGCCAGCGCGTCGGCCGCGTCGGCGCGGCGGATCGTGGCACCCGGCAGCAGCCGGCGGACCATGGCCTCGACCTGCGGCTTCTCGGCGTGCCCCGTGCCGACCACGGCGCGCTTGACCTCCATCGCCTGGTATTCCGCGACCCGGAGGCCGGCCAGCGCCGGCGCCAGCAGCACCACGCCACGCGCCTGGCCGAGCTTCAGCGCGGCGCCGGGGTTCTTGTTGACGTAGGTATGCTCGACCGCCGCCTCGTCCGGCTGCCATTGCGCGATCAGCGCGACCAGGCCGCGATAGATGACGGAGAGCCGCTCGGCCAGCGGCTGGTCGGCATCGGTCGAGATCACCCCGTCGCCGAGGTGGCGCAGCCGGCTGCCGGCGCTCTCGACCAGCCCCCAGCCGGTGTGCTGCAGGCCTGGGTCGAGGCCGAGGAGGCGGACGCTGTTGTGCATGGCATCCCCCTACACCCTTCGTCCGCCGATTCGCTGCGGCGCTTTGCGATCCCGCTAGGCCGAGAGCCGCTCGGAGACCGCGTCCGAGACCTCGAAGTTGGCATAAACGTTCTGCACGTCGTCGCTCTCGTCCAGCCGCTCGATCAGCTTGAGGATCTCGCGCGCCTTGTCCTCGTCGAGGTCGATGCGGACATTCGGCACCCATTCCACCTTGGCGCTCTCGGGGCTGCCGAAGCTGGCTTCCAGCGCGTCGCGGACGGCGAAGAAATCCTCCGGCGCGCAGCTGACCTCGTGGCCTTCCTCGTCGGATTCGACGTCGAGCGCGCCGGCCTCGATCGCCGCCTCCAGCATCGCCTCGGCCTTCTCCGGCTGGCCGGGGAACCAGAGCACGCCCTTCCGCTCGAACTGGAAGGAGACCGAGTTGGTCTCGCCCAGCGCCCCGCCGGCCTTGGCGAAGGCGCTGCGGACGTCGCCCGCGGTGCGGTTGCGGTTGTCGGTCAGGGCCTCGACGATCACCGCGACGCCGTAGGGGCCGTAGCCCTCGTAGCGGACCTCCTGGTAGTCCTCGCCCTGGCCGGCCATGGCGGCGCGCTTGATGGCGCGGTCGATGGTGTCGCGCGTCATGTTGGCGACGAGGGCGGCCTTCACCGCGGCGCGCAGCCGCGGGTTCATCGCCGGGTCGGGCAGGCCCTGCTTGGCGGAGACCGAGATCTCGCGGATCAGCTTGCCGAAGGCCTGGGCCTTCTTGGCGCCCTGGGCCGCCTTGCGGTGCATGATGTTCTTGGCGTGCGAATGGCCCGCCATGGCAGGGCTCCGGCAGATCAGGATTGCGGACAGGGCCGGGGTTATAGCCGCCGTTGCCGCCCGGCGCCACCTGGGGCTTGCGGGGGCGGCCCGCGCCGGTCCAGGCTCCTGCCCATGGATGCGAACCCGGCTGCCGACCCCTTTGCCGTCACCACCCTCGACCAGCTGCTCGCGCTCTACGACGCGCCGCGCGAGCTGGTGCTGAAGAAGGTGACCCATCGGCTGGAGCCGCGGACCCTGGCCTTCATCGCCGCCTCCCCCTTCGCCATCCTGGCGACCTCGGGGCCGCAGGGGGTGCATGCGACGCCGCGCGGCGACGACCCCGGCTTCATCGTCCCGCTCGACGACCGGACGCTGGCCCTGCCCGACCGGCGCGGCAACAACCGCCTCGACGGGCTGCGCGACATCGTCGCCAACCCGGCGGTCGCCCTCCTCTTCCTGGTGCCCGGCGCCGGGGAGGCGCTGCGGGTCAACGGCACCGCCCGGATCACCACCGACCCGGCGCTGCGCGCCCGCTTCGAATTCCGCGGCAAGCAGCCGGCGACCGTGGTGCTGGTGACGGTCGGCGAGATCTACATGCAATGCGCCAAGGCGGTCCTGCGCTCGAAGCTCTGGGGCGAGCGGGCGCGCCCGGCGGCGCTGCCGAGCATGGGCGAGATGATCGCCGCCCATACCGGCGGGCTGATCGAACCCGCCAGCTACGATGCCGAGGCGCCGCAGCGCCTGCGCGACACGATGTACTGAAAAGCCGGGGGAGACGGCGCGGCAAGGGGCGTCCCGGGGGTGCGCGCCAGACAGGCGATGCTGGTTGGAGCGGGTCTGTTTCCGGGTGCCATTCCAGCGGCTCGCGCTCGAGGGTGAACGCCGCATCGCCGCAGGTCCCTGTCTTCAGGGTCGTTTCGGGCGTCCTGGCGGTCACGCCCCGCCGCCATCCGCTCGCGCGGTCAGGGATCCTTCCAGGCCGCCGGCGCCGATGGGCTTCGACGCCAGACCAGGCGCCGGACGACCGGCACCCCGTCCCGTTCCGTCGTAAAGCCGAGGATCAGGTCGTCACCCTCGAAGGCGAAGCTGCGGCGCAATTCGCCCGACGCGTTGGCCCCGTTCAGCGAGCCGACGACCCGGTGGGTGATGACGCCGTGCCCGGGGTCCACGCGGTAGGTCCCGAAATAGGCAGAGTACTGCGGCTGCACGTCGGGCGTGCTGGTCCGCCCCCCGGCCTCGTTGCGGGCCTCGTGCATGAGGAGGGCCACCACGTTGCCCGCGGCATCGTAGGCGAGGCGCCCCGCTGGGGTGCCCCACGGCTCGATGGTGCGGCCGTCCGGGTAGGTCCAGGCCATGGAGACCAGCTCCCACGTGCCGACGACCGAGGATGCCTCCGGCCAAGCTCGGTCACCGTCGCGGTCCGTCATGGCCGCTGCTCCTCGCGGGTCGATGCCGGATGTGGCAAGGCAAGCCGGAAGGCCTGACATGCGTCCGGAGCAGGGCCGGCCTCGCCGGCGGGACGCTCCGGTCAGGCTTCAGCCACTAGCGCCCGGCAATCCGCGCCTGCTCGGCCTTGGCCATCACCGGCCGCTGCACCTGGACCCGCGGCAGGGCGGCACCGTGGCCCACCTCCTGCCGGCGGCTGCGTTCCTCCGCCGCCATGGCGTCGCGCATCATGCCCTCGTAGCTCAATCCGCCCGCGGCGCCGCCGAGCACGGAGGCGCCAGGTGCAAAGGGAAGCCGTTCCAGGCGCCGCATGGCGCTCTCCTGCTCTGCGAGATGGGAGTTTGCCGAAACGCGAGGCGGGGTTGCGATGACAAAAGCTTGAGTGCGAAGAACTGTAATCCAATCATTCAGGGTTGCGGGCGACGCCCCCGCTACACCGCCGGCATGGCCTGGGACAACCGGCCGCCCTGCCGCAGCGGCTCCGCCCGCAGCGCCAGGCCGGTGGCATCGTCGGTCTCGACGAAAATCCCGCAGAGCGTCGCCTCGCCCTCGGCCGGGGCCAGCTTCTCGCCCGGCATCTTGCGCCAGAAGCGCAGCGCCGCGCCGCCCTTCTGCATGCCGATCACGCTGTCGTAGTCGCCGCACATGCCGGCATCGGTCTGGTAGGCGGTGCCGCCGGGCAGGACCTGGTAGTCGGCGGTCGGCGTATGGGTATGGGTGCCGACGACGAGGCTCACCAGCCCGTCGAAGCTGTGGCCGAAGGCGGCCTTCTCCGAGCTCGCCTCGGCATGCACGTCGATCACGCTGGCCTGGATGGTGCCGCCGGCCCCCAGCCGGTGCCGCTGCACCTCGGCCTGCACCGCGCGGAAGGGGTCGTCGAGCGCATCCATGAAGAGCCGGCCCATGACGTTGACCACCAGGGCGCGGCGGTTGCCCGGCACCTCGACCACCACGGCGCCGCGGCCGGGCGTGCCGGGCGGGAAATTCGCCGGACGGATGACGCGGGGCTCCTGCTCGAGGAAGGGGATCAGTTCCTTGCGGTCCCAGGCATGGTTGCCGAGCGTGATCGCGTCCGCCCCGGCACCCATCATCGCCCGCGCCATGTCGGGCGCCAGGCCGAAGCCGTGGCTGGCATTCTCGCCGTTCACCACGACGAGGTCGGCCCGCAGCGCGGCGCGCAGCGTCGGCAGCCTGGCCACCAGGGCATCCCGGCCGGACCGGCCCACCACGTCGCCGAGGAAAAGTATCCGCAAGCCAGCCTGCTCCCGTGCTGCCGGGCCGCCCTCCGTCAGTTCCGGGGCAGCTCGGCCTTCCGGATGCCCCGCCACGCCTCGCGCGCGGCCCGCTCCGCATGGCGGTAGGCGTCGGAAGCCTCCGGCATCACCCGGGCCAGCCCATCATAGGGGGCGGCCCCGGCCAGGTCGATGCCGTCGGCCGAGAGGCAGCGCGGCCGCGGCGCGCCGGCGACCGGCTCGCACCAGGCGGTGCCGCCGCGCTTCGCCGGGAAGGTGCCGGGGACCCGCGGCTCGGCCCCCTCCCCCGGCTCGGCCTCGGCGAGGTCGAGCGCGACCCCGGCGACCGTCAGCCGCACCGGCCCGAGCGCCCGGGCCGCGCCGCCGACCGGGATGGCCGGCGCCGGCGCCGGCCCGGGTGACGGCGTCCTCGCGCCCCGCCGGCCCGTCGGCCGGCACGGCGAGCGCCAGGGGGGCGGAAAGCCGGC
>NZ_SMSJ01000150.1 GCF_004355005.1 Dankookia rubra | reverse complement strand
GGGGCGCCGGTCTCGGCCGCCAGCCGCAGCACCGTCGGCCCGGCCGCCAGGCGCGGCGCGGCGGCGGCCAGCGACGCGGCCGGCTCCGGCACCCCGGCCTTGCGCCAGGCGGCGCCCGACTCCTCCGGTCCGGCAGAGAGCGCGGCGAGGCCGGGGCGCAGCGTCTCCAGCACCGCGCCGACCGGCCCCTCGGTGCCGAGCAGGCCCTGCGCCGCCTCCTCCTGCAGCCGGCGCAGGGCCTGCAACACTTCGAGCCGGGGCTGGGCCGGGGCGGCGGCGGCATCGGCCGCATCCGCCGCCGCGGGCAGGTCGAAGCCCTCCCCGGCCAGCCAGGCAGCCCGTGCGGCCGCGGCAGGGCCGGCCTCGGCGGCCAGGCGCGCCAGGCCGGCGCAGCCGAGCCGGTTGGCAACCTCGTTGGCAATGGCGGTCGCCACCAGCTCGCGCCGCAGCCGGTGCCGGGCGATCAGCTCGGGGAAGCGGTCCTGCAGGGCGCGGGGGAAATAGGCCGCGAGCACCGGCGCGAAGGCCGGGTCGTCCGGCAGCGGACTCGCCTCCACCGCCTCCAGCAGCCAGAGCTTCGCCAGCGGCAGCAGGGCGCAGATGGCGGGCCGGGTCAGCGCGTCGCCGGCGGCGATGCGGGCGCGGAGCGTCGCCGCATCCGGCAGGCCGGCCACCGAACGGTCCAGCACCCCGGCCGCCTCCAGCCGCTGCATCAGCATGGCCTGGGCCGGCAGCGCGGCGGCACCGGCGCGCTCCTCCAGCGTCACCGCCAGATGCTGCTGGTGGTTGTCGCGCAGCACGAGATGGCCGACCTCCTCGGTCATCTCGGCCAGCAGCGCGTCGCGCTGGGTGCGGGTCAGCAGCCCCGTGGCCTCGGCATCGGCCAGCAGGATCTTGATGTTGACCTCGTGGTCGCTGGTCGAGACGCCCGCCGAGTTGTCCAGCGCATCGGTGTTGATGCGTCCGCCGGTCAGCGCGTAGTCCACCCGCCCGGCCTGGGTCACCGCGAGGTTCGCGCCCTCCCCCACCACCTTCGCCCGCAGCGCGTCGCCATCGACGCGGATCGCGTCGTTGGCGCGGTCGCCGGCCTCGGCCTGGGATTCGGCCGAGGATTTCACGTAGGTGCCGATGCCGCCGAAATAGAGCAGGTCGACCTTCGCCTTCAGGATTGCCTGCATCACCAGCGCGGGTTCGGCCCGCTCGGCCTCGATGCCGAGCAGCGCCCGCGCTTCGGGCGAGAGCGGGACGGTCTTCAGCGTGCGCGGGAAGACGCCGCCGCCGGCGCTGATCTTCGCCGTGTCGTAGTCGGCCCAGGAGGAGCGCGGCAGGGCGAAAAGCCGCTTGCGTTCCTCGAAGCTCGTCGCCGCATCGGGCGCCGGGTCGAGGAAGATGTGCCGGTGGTCGAAGGCGGCGACCAGCCTCGTGTGCCGGCTGATCAGCAGCCCGTTGCCGAAGACGTCGCCCGACATGTCGCCGACGCCGGCGCAGGTGAAGTCCCGGGCGAAGATGTCGTGTCCCATCTCGGCGAAGTGCCGCGCGATCATCACCCAGGCGCCGCGCGCGGTGATGCCCATGCCCTTATGGTCGTAGCCGGCCGAACCGCCGGAGGCGAAGGCATCGTCCAGCCAGAAGCCGTATTCAGCCGCGAGCCCGTTGGCGATGTCGGAGAAGGTCGCGGTGCCCTTGTCGGCGGCGACGACCAGGTACGGGTCGTCCGCGTCGCGCCGCACCACCTGCGGCGGCGGCACGAGCTGCCCCTCCACCAGGTTGTCCGTGATGTCGAGCATGCCGCGTACCAGCGTGCGGTAGCAGGCGATCCCCTCGGCCATGAAGGCTTCCCGGTCCGCGGCCGGCGGCGGGTGCTTGAGGATGAAGCCGCCCTTCGCGCCGGTCGGCACGATGACGACGTTCTTCACCCGCTGCGCCTTCATCAGGCCGAGGATCTCGGTCCGGTAGTCCTCCCTGCGGTCGGACCAGCGGATGCCGCCGCGCGCGACCGGGCCGGCGCGCAGGTGGGTGCCCTCCATCCGCGGCGAGTGGACGAAGATCTCCCGCCAGGGCCGCGGGCTCGGCATCTCGCCCGCCGCGGCGCTGTCGATCTTCAGCGAGAGCCAGGGCTTGTCCTGGTGGTAGTTGGTCCGCAGCACGGCATCCAGCAGCGTGCGCAGGCGGGACAGGATGCGGTCCTCGTCCGGGTTCTGGACGGCATCCAGCAGCGCCGTCCAATCCGCCGCCAGTGCCGCCTCGCCGCGCGCGCCGGCGGGGTCGAAGCGGGCATGGAAAAGGTCGAGCAGCAGCCGCGCCGCCCTTGGCTGGTCGGCCAGCGCCGCCTCCACCGCCGGCTGGGAGAAGCCGAATCCGACCTGCTTCAGCCAGCGGTACATCGCCCGCAGCAGCCAGCATTCGCGCCATTCGAGCCCCGCCCGCAAGACCAGCCGGTTGAATCCGTCCGTCTCCGCCCGGCCGTCCAGCAGCGCGCCGAGCGCGGCCAGCAGCGCGGGGAAGCGCGCCGGCTCCACCGCCGCGGCCGGTGCCAGAGTGAAGACGTGCAGCACCACCTGCGCGCCGTCGGCGGCGGTCAGCCGGTGCGGCACCTCCTCGATCGCCCTGAGGTCGAGGCTTTCGAAGAGCGGCAGCGCATCGGCGAGCGGCAGGGGACCGCCCGGGCTCGCCAGCCGCAGCACCAGCCCCGCCGCGCCCGGCGGCCGGTCGAGCGCGGCGGCGGGCCTGCCCTCGGCCAGCGCGCGCTCCGCCAGCGCCAGGTCGGCAACGCCCTGGGCGCCCGTGGCGGTTTCCCGGTAGGCCGCGGGGAAGCCGTCGCGCCAGCGGGCCAGCGCCGCCGCGGCGCCGCCTTCGCCGCGCTCGGCCGCCAATGCCTCCGCCAGCCGGTCGGGGAAGCTGCGCGCGGCCTGAGCGATCGCCGCCTCCAGCACCGCGCCGTCCACCGGCGGCACCCGCCCCGGCTCGGTGCCGACGATGTAGTGGATGCGGGCCAGCGGCGAATCGCCCATGGCAATGGCGAAGGCGCTCAGATGCCCGGCGAAGGCGCGCGCCAGCATCTGCCCCACCCGTTCCCGCAGCCGCGTGTCGAAGGTGTCGCGCGGCAGCCAGACGATGGCGGAGACGAAGCGCCCGAAGGGGTCGGGCCGCAGCACCAGCGCCGGGCGCGGCCGGATCTGCAGGTCGAGCGCCCGCCGCGCCGCGTCGAGGATCGCCGCCTCCGGCGCCTGGAACAGCTCGTCGCGCGGCCAGGTGTCGAGGATGTTGCGCAGCGCGCGGCCGTCATGCCCCTCCGGGTCCAGCCCGGCCGCGGTCAGGATGCGGCCGACCTTCTCCGCCAGCATCGGGATGCTGCGCGGGTTGCGGTTGTAGGCCGCGGCGGCGAAGAGCCCGAGGAAGAGCCGCCCGCCCACCACCTGCCCCCCCGGGCCGTAGATGCGCGTCGCCACCACGTCGGCATGCTGCGGCCGGTGCACCGTGCTGCGCATGTTGGCCTTGGCGACCGTCACCGGCGTCGGCTCGGCCAGCGCCGCGCGCACCGCCGCAGGCAGCTTCGCCGGGTCGCGCAGCACGTCGAAGACCGGCAGCGACGCGTCGCGCAGCAGCCCGAGATTCTCCTCGGCGAGGATCGAGACCTCGCCCGCCGGCCCCAGCGCCAGGCGGCGGTGGCCGAGCAGGACGAAATTGTCCTCGGCCATCCAGCGCAGGAAGGCGATGCCGCCCGGCTCGGAGCCTGGCGGCGCCATCGCCAGCTCCTCCCCCGCCCGGCGCAGCGCCGCGGCCATCCGCTCGAAGTCGCTGACCGCCAGGCGGACATCGGCCAGCGCTTTCTCCAGCGCCGCTTCCAGCCCGGCCCAGTCGTCGGGCGCGGTGCGGGCCTGGCCCGGCAGCATCGCCGCCGGCTGCGCGCCGAGGGTGATGCGCATCATGCTCTCGGGCGCGCCGCCCGGCTCGCCCAGCGCCAGCAGCCGCCCCGCCGGGTCGCGCCGCACCGGGACGACGGGGTGCAGCAGCTGCCTCACCACCCGCCCCTGCCGGGCAAGCGCGCCGAGTGCGCTGTCCACCAGGAAGGGCATGTCGTCGGTGACCAGCTCGGCCACCGCATGCGGCCCGCCGGCCTGGCCGGGGCCGGGCCCCGGCGGCAGCACGCGGACCCGCGCCCGGCCGGGCGGCCGCGCCTCGGCCAGGGCGAAGAGGCTGGCCGCGGCGCCGGCCATGGCCTCGGCCGGGATGCCCGCCAGCTCGGCGGTCGGCACCCCCACGTGCAGCCGGTGCAGCAGGCGGAGCGCCGCCGGCGGCAAGTCGGGCGCCAGCCGGGCCAGCGCCTCCGCCGCGGTGCGGAGCAGTTCCTGGCGCGCGGGGTCGCCCAGCGGGGCTCCGCCCGGCAAGGTCAGGTCCGGCATGGCTTGGCGTCTCCTCGGGCGCGGCACGGCGGCGGCCGGATCATAGGTCGGGAGACTGCGGCCCGCGAACAAGCCGCCGCCACCGCAGCCGTTGCGGCGGCATGCCCACCGCAGCCGGCCTCAACCGGTGGCGGCGTAGATCTCGAACCCCCTGGGCAGGCTCGAGGGCGCCAGGGTGCGCGGCTCGGCGCCGTCCATTACCGCCCGCGCCGCCTCGATGCTGCGGAGCACGGTCTCGACCGCATAGGGCTTGCGGATGCAGCCGAGCGCGATGTCGCTGGCCTGCCGTGCCTCGCAGACCTGGCTGCTGGCGAAGATCGAAGGCACGCCCCAGCGCCCGTGCAACGCCCGGGCCACCTCCACCCCGCTGTTGCCGTCGCGCAGCCCGATGTCGAGCAGCGCCAGCTGCGGCGGCGCGTCCTCGCACAGTGCCAGGGCCTGCTCCATCGTCGCGGCGGGGCCCAGGACCTCATGCCCGTCCGCCGCCAGGATTTCCACCAATAGAAGGGCGATCAACGCCTCGTCCTCCACGACCAGGATCCGCATCCGCCCATTTCCCCGTCCCGCATGGCCCCAGGGGCAACCAGGAGCTGCAGGGCAACGCCTGAATCGCCCAGAGGGTGCGTGCAAAATCGTACAGCGGCCAGGAGTCGGTCACGGCAAGGGCCGGATTACCCTCAAATCGACGTTATGCGGCGGTCCCGTACCGACCGCGGGCCGTTCTGGTCGTCATATGGCGGGCATCGCTCGCTGAAGTTCTCGGCGCGGGCGGCTGGGAGAGACGGGCACTCCCGCCGGCACCCCTTGCCAGGATCGGGTCCGCATGAGCGCCACCATCAGCTTCAGCCCCCGCAACCGCCTGTTGTCCGCACTCCCGCCGGATGACCTCGCCCGGCTCCGCCCGCGGCTGGATCAGGTGGAGCTCGCGCCGCGCATGATCCTGCATGCGCCGGACGAGCCGATCGACGCCGTGCATTTCCCGGAAACCGGCTGGATCTCGATGCTTACGATGCTCGAGAGCGGCGATTCGGCCGAGGTCGGGCTGGTCGGCCGCGAGGGGATGGTCGGGCTGCCCCTGCTGCTCGGCACCGATCGTAGCCCCTTCGAGGCGATGGTGCAGGCGGGCGGCACCGCGCTGCGCCTGCCGGCCGAGGCCTTCCGGCAGGCGCTCGACCAGAACGCCGCGCTGCGGACCTTGCTGCTGCGCTACACCCTGGCGTTCAACGTGCAGGTGGCGCAGACCGCCGCCTGCAACGGCCGGCACCAGATCGAGCAGCGCCTGGCGCGCTGGATGCTGATGGCGCACGACCGGTCGGACGGCGACGGCTTCCCGATGACGCATGAGTTCCTGTCGACGATGCTCGGCGTCCGCCGCGCCGGGGTGACGGTTGCGGCCGGCGCGCTGCAGCGGGCCGGGCTGATCCGCTACGAGCGAGGCCGGATGTTCGTCACCGACCGCGACGGTCTCGAGGCCGGGTCCTGCGATTGCTTCGACCTGGTGCGGCGCGAGTACGAGCGGCTGCTCGGCAAGGCGGGCTGACCGCGCCGCGGCCAAGGGCGTGCATGGTGCGGAACCGGACTGTCAGCCGCCGGCCGGGAGAGTAGGCCTGACAGATGCCGAGAAGGATGGCACCGCATGGACAACGGCCCCTTCCACCAGGACAGCCTGCAGGACCGGATCATTGAGGCCGTGGCGGTGACGCGCTTCGCGCTCGACAGCCAGGCGCCCCGCCTGGCCCTGGCGGCCGCGCGGGAGGCGGCGCGCGCCGCCCTGCTGGCCCTGGGCCAGGTCGCGTCCCGCCCCGCGCGGCGTGACCTCGCCCTGCTGCGGGAGGTGGCAACCGTCACGCCGCATCGCCTTGCCGGCCGCCCCGGCGACCGGGAGGCGCTGGTCGGCGCGACGCTGGACCTGCTCGAGCGGCTCTTCCCGCCTCCCGACCTGCAGCAAGGGGGGAAGGCCGTCGGCCCGCTGCCGGCCCCGCTGGCGGCCTCGCCGTCGGCTTGACCGCAGGCCGAGAAGCGCGGCCCCGGCCTGCGCAAGCCTCCGGGACAGGAGGAACTCCATGACCGTGAGCGTCCCGCCTGAGCGGAAGGACCGGCTGAGCCGCCGGCGCCTCCCCGTCGTCGAGGACGAGCTGGCCGATGCCGGCGCGGAGGTGCTCGGCCCGGCCGCCCCGGTCGACGAGGCGCTGCGGCTGGTCGACGCTGCGGCGCAGGACGGCGGGCTGAGCGGTGCGGTGCGGTGCTCGACATCGACCTCGACGGCAGCCCGGTGGTGCCGGCGGCGGACCGGCTGGCCGAGGCCGGCGTGCCGTTCCTTGTGGCCACCGGCTGGGTGCTCGATCGGGTCAAGGCCGGATATGCGGCGCCGGTGCTGCAGAAGCCCTTCGACCCGCACGAGCCGGCGGCGGCAATCGCCGCGCTGACGCGGGCACGCGCCGGAGACCGGCATTCCAGGGCTTAGGCGGTTGGTGCAGGACCTGCCGAGGCTTGGCTGAGCCGGCGATCCGGCCCTTCGGTGTTTCCTCTCGGGACGATCGCGGGCTAGTTTCCAGCGCATGAGCATGACCTTCGCCGCCTTGCTGGCGCCGCTGTCGCCGGAGCAGTTCTTCGCCGAGTACCACGACCGCAAGCCGCTGCATCTCCGCGGCGGCGCGGCCAAGTTCGCCCATGTGTTGTCCTGGCGGCAGATCAACCGGCTGCTCGACATGACGCATATCTGGTCCGGCCAGTCGCTGCAGCTGGTGATGGACGGCACGCCGGTGCCGCCCGAGCAGTACTGCACCCGCGCCACCAGCCGCGACAATGCCCAGGTGCTGCAGCCCGTGGCGGCCAAGGTGCGGGACTGGGTGGCGCGCGGCGCCAGCGTCGTGCTGAACGACGTCGACAGCCTGACCCCCGGCCTCGTCGCGGTCTCCGAGGCGCTGGAATCAGCCGGGCTCGGCAAGGCGCAGGGCAACGTCTACATCTCCTGGCAGAGCCACAAGGCCTTCCCCGCCCACTACGACACGCACGAGGTCTGGGCGGTGCAGGTGGAGGGCGAGAAGACCTGGAACATCTGGGAAGGCCGCGCCGACTGGCCGATCGCCAACCCGGTCTTCCGCACGCCCGGCCAGGCGCAGCACGAGCAGGCCAAGGGGAAGCTGCGGGAGAAGGTGCTGCTGAAGCCCGGCGACCTGCTCTACCTGCCGCGTGGCTGGTACCACGACGCGCTGGCCGAGGCGCCGGCCAGCGTGCATGTCGCCTTCGGCCTGCATGCGCCGCTCGGGATGGACCTGCTGAACATCCTGCACGAGCGGGCGATGTACGATGCCGAGTTCCGCAAGCCGCTGCCACGGCAGGACGGCTCGGCGGCGGCGAAGTTCGCGCTGACGACGCGGGCCGGGCAGCTCGGGCAAAGGCTGGCCGAGCTGGCCCGCGACCCCAAGGTGATGGAGGTGCTGGAGCGCTTCGTCGCCGACTACCACTTCGCGCGGGGCGGCAACGACCTGCTGGCGGCGCGCGGCCTGGGCACGACGCCGCCGGCCGGGGAGGCGGAGGCGGAGGCGTCGGCCTGGAAGGTGATCGCGCCCGGGGCAAAGCCGGTGCGGCGCGGCGCCGAATGGGTGCTGAAGACCGCCGGCGGCACGCTGCCCCTGGCTCCGCCCGAGGCCGAGGCGGCGGGCTGGATCCTCGCCCGGCCCGACGTGGCGGAGCCCGAGCTGCGCGCCGCCCACCCGGCGGTCGACGCGCCGGCGCTGCTGGCCCGGCTGCGCGATGCCGGCCTGCTGGCGGCCGCCTGATGCTGCCTGCCCTGATCCTGGTGGCGATGCTGGTGCCCGCCGGCACCGCCCTGGCCCAGCCGCGCCCCTTCACCTGCATCGGCGCCGAGCAGCTGGAGGAGGACGTCTTCGCCATCCCTTTCCCCAAGGGCGCGGCGGCCCCGGGCGAGGCCGCCCGCACCAACCTGGCCGCGGCGGCGGAGCGGGCGAAGCGCGAGCCGGGGCGCATGCTCTGCGTCCTCGGCCATGTCGGGCCGCAGGAGGGCGGGGCGCAATCCGGCCTGCAGCTCGCGGCGAAGCGGGCCGGGGAGGTCGCGGCCGCGCTGGCGAAGCTCGGCATCGAGCGCGACCGGATCCGCGCCGAGGCGCGCCGCGCCGCCTTCGCCCGCGGCGCGGTGCCGGAGGAGCGCAGCGTGACGGTGGTGCTGCTGCCGGCCGGGGCGGGCGGCGCGCCGGGGGCGGAGCCGGCCGCCG
>NZ_SMSJ01000014.1 GCF_004355005.1 Dankookia rubra | reverse complement strand
CGCCCGTCAGGCCCAACCACCCCGCCGCAAGCGGATGCAGCCGCGTGCCGAACGCTCAAGTCAGCCTGCCAGGACGCCCTACGCTCCAACCCGGTGAATAGGACGGGCTAGCACCGAAGTCTGTCCGGCGTGCATGAGCTCGTAATGTCGCCTCAGCCGGTCTGCATTGCCAGGACCAGCTGGCGCACTGTTTCGGGCAGAAAGGGCTTCTCAATCACGGGACGGTCTGAGCGGGCCAGGACACCACTGGTCGCCTGGCCCAGTGTATCACCGGTGACGAATATGGTACGGGCGCAAAGATGCGGCCGTACACCTTCCATCCAAGCATAAAGCGTACCGCCATCAATATCTGGCATTCGCAAGTCGCAGAGAATGATATCATAGTCTCGGTCCGTGAGCAGGCGCTGTGCCTCCGCGCCCGTTGCCGCCAAGTCGCAGCGGTAACCCAATGGTCGGAGGACCTCGGCCAACATGCCGGCCAGATCGGGTTCGTCATCAACGACCAGAGCGCGCCGGACGGGCTGTGCTTCACCGGCTTCGACACGGCGGGCTCTACGCTCGGCCGCCGTCACATCCTCCGCCGGAGCTCGCGGCAACCGCAACACGAAGCACGCACCACCCTCCGCTTCGTCACGAAGACCCAGTGAACCACCGTGCGCCTCCGCGATGCCGCGGGAAACGGCAAGCCCGATACCAGTTCCGGCTCCGACTGGCTTGGTCGTGAAGAAGGGGTCGAAGATACGTCCCTGGACGTCTGCCGGGATGCCGGGCCCGTTATCGCTAATCGTGACCTCGATGGCGTCGTCCGCCATCCGCGCGGCGATGTGGATGTAGCGTGGCTCCGCGCACTGCTCCAGTGCCTGACGTGAATTGGTGAGCAGATTAGCCATCACTTGTTGCATTTGATCAGCATCGCCGAGCAGCGGCGGCAGCTCGGCCGGAACGTCGCGTGTCACAGCAATGCCGCTACTACGCAGTTGATAAGCGAGAAGCTGCAGCGCGTCGTCGATTATCTTGGAAGCCTGCAATGGACGGCGCACAGCAGCTTGCTGCCGCGCCATGGCGAGAAAGCTACGCACAATACGGGCGCAGCGATCGGCGGCGACGCGGATCCGTTCTGCCCGTTCCGCGATCGCCGGCATCTCCGCCTCCATCTGCTCCTGCAGGATCAACGCGCTGCCAAGGACAATCGAGAGCGGATTGTTCAGCTCATGCGCGACGCCTGCCAAGAGAGAACCGAATGCGGCAAGTTTCTCGCTCTGCTGTAGCGCCTCGCGTTGACGCTGGATCTCAGCGGCGGCAGCGCGCGCTTCGGTCAGGTCGCGCAGGTAAGCGGTAAAGAGCCGACGCTCAGGCAGGCGCACTTCGGTGATGGCGAGTTCTGCGGAAAAGATGCTGCCGTCTGCCCGCATTGCTTCGAGTTCTACCCGTCGGCCAAGCATCCGGCTTTCCCCAGTCTTGAGGTACCGGTCGAGGCCTTTGGCATGACGCGTGCGCATGGCCGGAGGGACGATGAGATCGGCGATGGAACGGCCTATCGTATCCGCCCGCTGATAACCGAAAATCTGCTCGGCCGCCGGGTTGAAATCAACAACCAATCCCGCCTCGTCGATGACGATGACGCAGTCGAGTGCGGAGGCGGTGATGGCGGTATTCAACGCCTCACTGCGGCGTAACGCCTCGAGCTGTGCGGCAAGTTGCTGCTCGCTCTGCTTCAGCGCGGTGAGGTCACGAGTGAAAACAAAATAGCCGTCTACTCTGCCCGATGTTCCGCGATAGGGCACGTAGTAACGCTGAACAAAGCATGGAACGTCCCGCACGGTGTCATGCATCCAGCCTTCCCACCGTGCCGCTTCGCCTGCCAGCGCCTTGTCGCCGCAGGGCTTGAGCTGGGCGTATAGATGGGCGAGCCGCGCATAAGCCTCTTCGCCGAGAAGTTCGGGAACAGTGTGCCCTAGCAGCTCTTCTGGCCGGCGGTTCACGAAAGCGGCGTATTCGCGGTTGGCATAGCAATGCCGCCGCTCACGGTCCAGCAGCGCCACACGGGCGGGAATGGCGTCAAGTACCGCGCGGAACTGCGCCTCCCCGACCTCGAGGCAGGGAGCAAGATGGGGTGGTACGTTCATAGCGCTGCTCCGTACCGTGCAGGCTTTGTGGTCCTGGCACGCCGCCTAGATTGCCGCAGCTGGCAAAGCTTCACGGCGGCCGCGGGCAGGCCAGTATCCATCGCTTATGCCGGCCAGTGATGAGTGTTTTTATCACGCCGGTGCGAGGCAAATACAACGGTGCCGCTGGCCCTTCCCACGCGCACGCCCACGATAACTGCCACGCCGTCCCAGCATCATCCGGCCATCGCCACGATGGTGATGGAGGATGAGAGATGGACGAGGCAATGAGATTGGCGGGGATCTGGTCAGCGAGGGTGCCCTGGAGCCCGTTGCGCAGCCTGCGCCACTGGTATCGTGAGCGGCAGACAACGGCGGCCCTGCTGTCGCTCGACGACGCGCAGCTCAAGGATATCGGGATTTATCGCGGCGAAATCCCCTGGCTTGTGCGCAAGCAACTCGACGCAGGTTGACGACCAACGCACTCAGCACACGCATCAATGCCGTGGCCCATGCGCCGCAGCTTCATTGGCATTTTAGGGAGAACTCATCATGGCTCTCGCTTGGATCACTCAGGTTAAGAACGACAGCAATGTCACCTTGACCCTGCTGCAGAACGACCCCAGCAAGCACCCGGTTTGCAATGGCCATCAATTCGGCCCTGACGAGCCGATCCGCGTTCCGCCAGGGGCGACCATGGATTTCAGCTGGTTCGTGATCCCCTGGAAGGATTCTGGGCGCCTGCTCGTGAAAGGGCCGAACGGTGCGGTCACCTGGCAAGTTGGACCATTCGTCGACATCAACACCGATACCCTGCAAGGGCGGGCACCGGGCGTTGCGCCGCAAAACATCAAACTTGGCGACCGGGGAGGACCACTGACTGCCGACCAGATAGAGTTCCAGCTACACGCTACAAATACCGGCATCACCTTCGTGCCGAAGGGTGCCGGTGTAGGCAACGTCTTCGGCTGGACGGTGAAGCTTGTCGCCACGGTATTCGGCGCGTTTTTTTGAAGCAAGCCGCGGGATGGAGGTGCTGCGCAACGCCTCCATCACCCATGCACAACTTCGCGCAGCCTTTGCGAAAAGCGCTTAGGCTCCAGCTAATCTATTGGAGGATGACCATGCTTCGCACCACATCTTTCTTCCGCTTGGCCATTATCGCCGCGCTCACCGCAGCGCCGGCCGTCGTCCATGCCCAAGCGCCGGTTGACGGCAGCCAAATGCCCATGAACCTGGGCGGCGGCGTTGTTGGCGGTGGGGGGGCCACGCTCAGTGGCGGCGCCGACGACATGACCATCACCTACAGCCAGCGCGGGGCCGGTGGTGGCGCCAGCTACGAGCAGCCGGGCCGCATCGGCATATTCGCCGGCAACAGCGGCGGCAACCCTTCCTTCACCTACACTGCGCCGTCTTCCGTCGAAGCCGGCCGCGAGGCTTGGCTCCAGGGAGGCGGTGATGACGCCCAGGTCCTTTACATCGCGCCACGGCGGCGGTGACCTTGCAGCAGGATTTGGGCCAGGGTGGCGCGCAGCACCGCCACTTGGTCTACCAGCATCGTACCGGTCAGCGGCTTTCGCAGCAGTGCGAAAGTGCCGTTGCGATGCGGGCGCTCCGAGGATGCTCTGCTCAACGCTCAACATACAGACGTGGCGCATACAGACGTGGTGCGTAGCCGGGGCCAGGCTGCACTGAGGTGGTCCCCAAGCATCAAATTGTTTGACGGCCCGGATAAGCGCGGTTCTGACTTTACTAGGCCGCTCACCAGTTTAGTTTCTGCACGTCTACGAAATGACCAGCGATCGCGGCCGCGGCAGCCGTTCCCGGCGAAACCAGGTGCGTCCGCGCACCTGAACCCTGGCGCCCCTCGAAGTTGCGATTGGAGGTGCTGGCGCAACGCTGCCCCGGCGCAACCCGGTCCTCGTTCATGCCGATGCACATCGAGCAGCCCGGCTCGCGCCACTCGAAGCCAGCCTCCCGCAGAACGCGGTCGAGGCCCTCCTCCTGCGCCTGCCGCTTTACCAGGCCGGACCCGGGCACCACCAGCGCTCGCACCCCCGGCGCCACCCGTCGCCCACGCGCGACCATCGCGGCCTCGCGCAAGTCCTCAATACGGCCGTTCGCGCAGGAGCCGATGAACACCACGTCCACCGCCAGTGTGGTCATCCACTGCCCCGGCACGAGTCCCATGTACTCCAGCATCCGGTGGTGCCGTGCCCGCTCTGCCGCATCAGGGATCTCGTTCGGGTCCGGCACCCTGCCGGTCACCGGCACGGCGGTGTCCGGCGTGGTGCCCCAGGTCACCAACGGGGCGAGGCCAATGGTGTCCACTGCGACGACGCGGTCGAAGGCTGCGTCCGGGTCGGATCGCAGCCCGCGCCAAGCAGCGACGGCTCGGTCGAACTTTGCCCCTGCGGGCGCCCCCTCGCGGCCCCGGAAGTAGTCGAAGGTGGTGTCGTCGGGCGCGACCAGTGCTGTGCGCGCCCCGGCCTCCACGGCGAGGTTGCACACGGTCATCCGGCCGGCCATGCCGAGCGCTTGCACGGCGGCGCCGCGGAACTCCACCGCGTGGCCGACGGCGCCGGCGGGGCCGAGCGCAGCGACCACCGACAGCGCCAGGTCCTTGGGCGAAGTGCCAGGGGGCAGCGCGCCGGCGATCTCCACGGCCATCGCCTTCGGCTTCGACAGCAGCAGAGTTTGAGTGGCCAGCACCTGCTCGACGTCGCTCGCGCCAACACCGAAGGCGAGTGCGCCAAACGCGCCGTGGGTGGATGCGTGAGAGTCGCCGCTTGCGATCGTCAGGCCTGGCAGCGACAGCCCCAGCTCCGGTCCCACCAAGTGGACAATTCCCTGGCGAGCGTCGTTGAGCGGGATGAGCCGCACACCGCTGCCGCGGGCATCGGTGGCCAGCGTCTCGACTAGGGTCCGTGCGGCCGCGTCCTCGACGCCGCCGCTGCGGTCCGTGGTGGGAACGGCGTGGTCGGGAATGGCGATCGCCGCCTCCGGCTTCCGCACAGCGCGACCGGCAGTGCGCAGCGCAGCGAAAGCCTGCGGGCTGTGCAGGTCATCAAGCAGATGCAGATCGATGTAGAGGAGGTCGGCGCCGGGCAGCCGCGCCACGACATGCTGGTCCCAGATCCGGTCGAGCAGTGTGCGCGGCGTCGTCCTGGTCGTCATCACCATCTTCCCGGGACCCCGAACAGCAGCACCGTCCCTTGGGTCACGTAGTAGCACGCGATGGTGGTGATTCAGGGCCTTCAAAGTAGGCGAAGGTGATTTTCTTTTCCTTCAAGGCAGAGCCCTGCGCTAGCGTGCGCAAACTGCTCCGCGGGAGACGGGCACATGGAAGAGTATCTCGCCACAGTCAAAAGGTTTGCCGGGGCGTTTGCACCACGTGGCTTTGCGGACTGTGATGGGCGGCTACTGCCGATTAATCAATGGCAGGCGCTCTTCGCCCTTCTTGAAACAG
Source organism: Dankookia rubra (assembly GCF_004355005.1). GTDB lineage: Bacteria > Pseudomonadota > Alphaproteobacteria > Acetobacterales > Acetobacteraceae > Paracraurococcus > Paracraurococcus ruber_A. The sequence continues at coordinate 109,991 of NZ_SMSJ01000014.1, read as the reverse complement.
CGTATGGGGGCAACGGCCAAACCAACTTTGCCCTGCCAGACATGCGCGACAGGGACAAACACGGCCAGCCAATCCCTTTCGGCAGCAATGGCAAGCCCCGATGGATCATATGCATTGAAGGGCCCTTTCCACCGCACCCATGAACGCGGCGGCGTAGTCCAGATGTTTGCTTGAGACAGGGCGACCCGCTTCACAGCATGCAGATCTTGAGCGTGCGGCGGAGGTGCTCGGACGCATCCCGTCACCGATCAGGTCGTCGCCGCTCGGCAAGGCGCGACCGCGCCGGCAAACGCTCTTGGCACTGAAGACACAGAAGGATTCGTCAGGGGGCGGCACTACACGCACCGCCCCCACAGGGTCAGACGAGGATGAAATCTGCCGTGTCGAACTCGCGTGCAAGACGACCGAGGAAGGTCACGTTGTCACCGCCCCCAAGGTCAAGCACAGCGCCGATCGGGCCATCCGTCAGCGCATCCAGTGGGTTGAAGTCGGGCTCAAAATTTGACAGCCGGATGACGTCGCCCTGGATGTTGAAATCGGTGATGAGATCCTGCCCGACCACCACGTCGCCGTTGTATTCGAAGCTATTGTTGCCGCCGCCGCCCGACATAGTGTCGTTGCCCAACCCGCCATCGATAGTGTCGTTAGCCGCACCGCCGAGGATCACGTCATCACCGGCACCGCCGGAGAGGAAGTCGGCTGCGGTGCCCGCCGAGGCGACCGTAGCGAAGGCGCGGATCAGGTCATTGCCATCGCCGCCGAAAATCGTATCAGGAGCGATGTTGCCGCCGAGCAGCGTGTCGTTGCCGGCGTCACCGAAAGCGAGGTCGCCGACCGGGTCATTCCAAGCGACCAAATCGTCACCAGCACCGGCAAAGACAGTGTCATTACCGGCCATGCCACCGACAGTGTCGTTGCCGCCACCGGCGCGCACCAGATCGTCGCCAACGCCAGTGTTGATGTTGTCGTTTCCCGCCCCACCATCAAGCAAATCATTGCCGTCTAGGCCGGCGATGCTGTCATTGCCCTCGTCACCAAAGATCAGGTCGGCGAAGTTGCTACCGGTGAGCGTGTCATTGCCGCCAATGCCTTCGATGACGGTGGCCTCAGCCCCGGCGGTAAGACTATCGTCGCCGGGGGTGCCGAACAGAACGTCGGGCATGCTTGTATCCTCCGCTGAAATGCCGGCGGCTACGCGCCGGGCGAGCGGAACAAAGCAGACCGCAGCAGGCAATGGTGCTTGGAACTGCGTGGCCAAAATTCAAGAAAGACGGAAGTGTGATCTGGAACACACGACGCTCGCGCGAGGCGCGCAGTGGCGCAACTTATTTGCTGCTTTAAGCCACGATTCAAAATCATAGCTGATTACGCCTCGTATAATCTCGAACCGCCCGGCGATCTGCTGGGCGGTGTTGAGCGGCGCGCCGCATGGCCAGGGTATGTCGCGGCGAGCGCCCGGGCTTGAGCACTTCGTACGGGTACTCGTAGCGCAGTTGCTCGAGCGAGAAGGCCTAGCTAGCCTCAAGCGCGGCCAGGCTGTTGGCCAGCGCCTTCGGGTGGTCGGCGAAGAGCCGGGCCATCTCGGCGGCCGGCTTGAGGTGCCGCTTGGCATTGGCCTCGGCGGCGTAGCCCAGCGCGTCGACGGTGGTGCGCAGCCGGATGACGGTGAGCACGTCGGCGAGCCGGCGGCGGTCGGGATGGTGGTAGCGCACGTCGCCGGTGGCCAGCAGCCGGGTCCCGGTCTGCGCCACGAGGTCGCCAAGACGTCGAGCCGGTGCCGGTCTGCGCCGCGGAAGATGCAACTGCCAGCGAGGAGGAGGGGCAGGGCGAGCCGGTCGCGCAGCGCCATGGCATCCCGGCGCAGCTGGGCCGCCCATACGGCATCGGCCCGCTCGGGCGGGATCGCCGCCAGCGCCCAGCCCTCGGCAGCGGCAAGCATGGCCGCGCGGCTGATCCGGCACTCGCCTTTCGGCGCATGCATGCGGCCGCGGGACAGCAGGGCGGTCAGCCGGCCATAGGCAGCGTGGCTGCCAGGCCAGCCACTCGGAGCCGTCGTCGAGCCGGAGGCGGCAGCCGACCCGGAAGGGCAGCCCGGCCGCCTTGGCCGCGACATGGCCGCGGACCACGCCAGCGAGGCTGTTCAGGTCGCAGAGGCCGAGCCCGGCGAGGCCCAGCGCCTGCGCGGTCTGCACCAGCTCCTCCGGGTGGGATGCGCCGTCGAGGAAGCTGAAGTTGGACCGGGCGCCCAGCTCGGCGAAGGCGGCCACGGCAGCCCGCCGGTCAGGTGCTGTGCGGCGGGCGGGGCGGGCGTTTGAGGACCACGAACCGGGCCCGCTCGAGCTGCGCCACGAGCTGCTCGGCGAGCAAGGTGGCCGCCATCTCCCAGGCGGCGCCGCGCCGCGGCCGGCCGCGCTCGTCGAACCGCAGGCCATAAGCCAGGGCCGAGGCGAGCTCCGCCTGACCCACCGGCAGCAAGGGGCCGGTCAGCGGGGCAGGGGCCTCGGCGGCGGGATCGGACGGTTCAGGAGAGGGTGATTCGGGCATGGGCCGACGATGCTAGGGCATCGTGAACGAATCAAGAACAAATCCATCGCCCTGTGCCAGTCCACATGGGACTGATACCCGCACGCGCCGCAGCGGCCGTTGTCAGCCCTCCTGCCACGGGTGGTGCATACTACGCCTGCTGCTGGCAGGCTTGACGACCGACGAGACGAGGCCGCCCAACAGCAGAACAGACCTACCCATGCCAAGTCCTTGCCCAACCCAGCCGTCAAGCGTACCAGTACGGCTCGCTAGAACCGGTACTTAGCTTCGACCAGCAAGCCGTAGCGCTGCTGCTCGAAGCGAGTGCCAGAATACGACCGCTGAGATTGTCGGAAGGTGCTCTCGCCATCGTAGGAGAACAGCCCCCAATACCTGCCACCGACGCCCAGCTTGAACCGGTCAGTGAGCGCGTAGCTGACCATCACCTCAGCTTCGACACCTCGAGCTGACCCGCGGTGATAGCTGTTGGGTGTGGGTCCCAGGTCGACGCGAAGATAATGGCTGTCGTCGACATTGAAATGCGCATAGGGCACCCAGGCAACTTCGGCAGAGACAGACAAGCCTTTAACGAGGGCAACCGGTATCGCCGCTCCCAGCCCGACGCGGAGCACGTCCCAGCGGATCCCGTAACCGACGGCTTTCACCGACTGATCAAGCAATACTGTTTGAAAACACTCCCGCGGCGCTACGTCACGTGTCTCGCAGTTGAGGCCTTTCGAAATCGGATTATCGCTCCAGTAATGATATCCGATAAACGGGCTTATCGTGAGGTCCGGCATATGCTGAGGTACAGGTCTTAGATTTATGCCCAGGTCGAGCATTGCATACGAAAGATCCGCGCCATTCACCGCCGACCGGGTGACGGAAAAACTTCTCTGACCAGCCAGAAAGTCTCGGTCAGTCATCTCACCGTCGCCGTTGATGCCGCCACCACCGCCAAGTGCTTTGACAAACAGGCGCGTCGTATGATGATCAATGCGGACGTATCCTTCGCCTGAATGTGCCGTATTGCCATTCCAATCCAAGGTCGACGTGGGATTGCCGTAGCCAGGGAAGCCATTGCTGAATTTAAAATGGTTATTGGACTGTGAGTACCAGTAACGCACCCCTCCGGAAAAGCTGAATTGGCTGGCGAATGCGCCTAAACTCTCCATCATCTTGTATGGAAGCGGGCTCTGCGCGAGGACTGGCAATTCCTGCGCTCTTGCATTTATAGATAACGCGCAAATAGCACTCCAGAAAAACTGGATACCCCATTTTTTCATTGTCACTCGCCCAAATATGCTGATTTGCTAGAACACTCGAATAAATCAAAAGATAGCCTACTGCTGCGGAGGTCATAGGGGTAGTAAGGACCGCACCCCTGATCACGTTTGCTTCGACCAGTGTGGCCCGCGAGTGACCTGTGCCGGAACGCGAAAAGCCCCGTGACCTCGGGGTGAGGTCGCGGGGCTTCGTGTGCCCTCCGCGAGGAGGGCAGGGGTGGGGCTATCGCGGCTGGCCGCCGGCGCCTGATCTGGCCCGGCGGCGCCGCTCGAGCACCAGGGCCTGGAAGGCCCGGAACTCGGGCGTCCGCGCGAAGCGGACGAGATAGCCGCCATGGGTCAGCTCGCCATGGCACGCCGCGCAGACCAGCCAACCATGCTCCGGCCGGTTCAGGCCGCGATGGAAGAAGTGGTCGAACTCGGCGCCGGGCATGGGCCGGCTGTCCTCGGCGAGAACACGCGCGCGGGCGCAGCAGGGACACTGTCCACCGTAGGGCTCGGCCGCCGCCACCCGGGTGAGGATGGTCCGGCTCAGGGCCGAGAACTCCCGCCTCTGGCCCAGCACCAGCTCCTGGCCCGAGAGGGCGAGGAACATGAGATCCGCCGCATGCCGGTCGATCGTGTCGAACCGGCGATGCAGGTCGCGGAAATGCTGGGCGAGGTGCGGCAGCAGCGGATCGGGATCCGCCGCGGCCTGCGGCGCCGGCCGCTCCATGGCGGCGCGGACGGTCGTGTTGCACCAGAGGTGGAAGGCCGGCGAGAGGTGGCGGGCATAGGGCAGCGCGAGCTGCCAATGGGCCCAGGTGCCACCGCCGTGGCCGCCGGCGACGGCGACGAGGCCGTCGGTGTCGATGGTCCAGATGCCGGCCAGGCCGGCATCGGGCGCGACCGGCTCGTCGAGCTCGGTCCAGTGGGTGTCTGCATAGGCGCGAAAGCGCGTGGTCTCCTCGAGGGCCAGCCAGTCCGCCGGGCGCCGGTCCTCCGGGCGGCCTGCTGCCCGCCACATGTCGGTCAGGTTCAGCATGGTGCCGCGAAGGCGCACGGGGGTGCCCTGATAGCTGAGGGTGCTGATGGGGGTCATGGGATCTCCAGCAGTGGTTCGGCCTTGCTCAAGGGGCCGCGACGGTCGGCTCGGAGCTGCCGAGACGGGCTGGAGGCAGGGGGCAGGCGTTCAGCCCGGCCGGCCATAGATGCGGCCTGCCGGGCTGGTACGGACCGCTGGCATGCCGGTGGTCCGCAGCCGGGTGGCCTGGAAGGAAAGCCGCCCGGAACGCCGCAGTGCCGGCCCCGAGTGGGCCGACGCCACGCAGCGCAAGCCCGGCGTGGTCGCCATGGGCCGGCCGTGTGGTCTGGCGCGGTCGTGGCCGCACCGCTGCCGCGCGCACGCGGCAGGCCGGAACACCCGTCCTGGATCCAGGCGGTGCCGGTCGGCCTCATACCATCGCAGCGCCTTGCCACCGCTGGCAGGGTCAGGGTTCGCAGAAGCGGCCGGCTCAGTGCCGGATGCGCGGTGCCGGACAGCGTCAGCGCCGGGATGGCGCGTCAGGAGCCCGCCCAGCTGCGAGGACGAGGAGGAACGAGAGGCTGGCGGTCCGGTCCCTGGGCCCGGGCAGGGACGGCGCGGGACGGGCGCCGGGCATCATCGCTGATGCAGGGGCGTGATCCTGCGGCCGGCCGGCTTTGGCTCGACCCTCTGGAGTGACGGACTGGGTTGCTGTTCAGGGGAGCGGGTCTGCCGGCGGGGCCGTGCCTCTCGTCCAGCATAGATGGGGATGCTGACTCGGGATTTCAATGCAAATTCAGCACGAATAGGCTTCCCGACCCGATTTGTTGCCAAACGGGTTGCCCGTTGCAACCTCGGGTGATAATCTCGAATTCGCGAGGAAATGGCCGATTTCGGCACTCCTTCGCCCCGCTCGTAAAGCGGCGTCCAAAGGACGCTGCACGCTGGTCTGAGCATGCCAGCCTCCCGTTGGCCTTGTGCTGCCGGGCTGCCCCGTCACTCATCGCTGGGGCGCGATGCGATCCGGCCTCGTCTGGCCGTTCTGAGGCTCGAGCACATGCTCCGAACCAAGCTCGCGCAGCCAGCGGCTGCGCCTTTCCCCGTGCTTGCCTGCAACGCCGACCGAGGTCGGCAACCACATCCTGAACGCGACAGGGTTGTGCATGGCATGGCCGCCCTGTGGCGGTCGTCAGCGCGCAACATCCAAGCGGGCGTCGCCACCGCTCTCCGTACCGCAGCGTCCATCGTCACGACGGAGCTGTCGCATGCGCACGGATGACGACCGCCTGTTCACCGTCGCCGAAGCCTGCACCTGGCTCGGCATCAGCGACCGTACCTTCCGCCGTCTCCGGCAGAAAGGCGTCCTGCACGCCGCCAAGATCGGCGGCTCCGTGCGGATACGTGAGTCCGAGCTGCTTCGACTGGTCGCTGATCTAGTCAACGAAGATGCAGAGGGGCCAAAGCCTTGAGCCGGGTCCCCGCAACCGCCGCACCGCTCTTGGCGGTGCTGAACGGTGATACGTCCTCCCGAACGCCGGTCGTGACCGGCGCTGACCGCCCGACCCGCGAGGCCATCATGAACGCCATTCCCGAGTGCGTTGCAAGCGCACTGGACCCATCCCAATCCTTCCGCGTCAAGCTCACCTTCGCCGATCTCATCGTCATCGTGCGCGGATCCGCCACGCTGACGGAGATGCAGAAGCGCGACCTGATCTCCGACCTGGAGACGGCCGCACGGATGCTCGGCCTGCCGCCGAGCGGCGTGCCCTGTGACGTGGTCTGGCTGGCCCAGCACCTGTTCCGGAAATCGGCCGCGGCCTTCGGCAAGTCGAACTACCGCTTCCGCAATATCCTGTCGTCGGTGCGCAAGGCCCTGCGCCTCGTCGGCCTCCACCAGCCGCGCCGCTGCGGCGAGAGTGACCTCACCCCCGAATGGATCGAGCTGCTGGACGCGGCCACGTTCCAGCCGCAGCGGGCCGGGCTGCGACGCCTGTTCCGTCACTGCGCCATCCGCGGGCTCCCGCGGTCCGCGCTGACTGACCCGGTTTTCCACGCGTTCCTCGACGAGGAAGGCGCGACGCGTCTCTCGGCCAGCACGACGCGGCGCGGCGCTGCAGTGGCCCGCGCCTACAATCGAGTCATCGCCAGCAGTCCGCGCTTCAGCGACTGCCAGCCGCTGCAGGCGCCGCGGCGGCGGCAACCCTACACCTTCTCCCTCGAACGCGTCCCGGGGATCCAGGCCGAGGAAGCGGTCTTCAAGGAGTGGCTGAGCCCGAGCCAGGGCAAGAGCCTGTTCAAAGCGAAGGGCAGCAAGCGCCGGGCACGACCAGCCACCGTCAAGGCGCGCTGCTTCTCGGTACGACAGATGGTGGCCGCCCTGGTCCATATGGGGCATGACCCCGCCGCCATTACCAGCTTCGCCTACCTCGTCGAGCATGCCAGCGACATTCTCGACTTCTTCGACGCGCGCGCCCGGGCCAAGCTGCCCGAGGAGGAGCGCGAGGAGGCCGAGATCGTCGGCGGCCAGCTCGCGGTGATCGCCGAAACCCTCTTCATCATCGGGGCGCACTTCCTTGGGGTGACCGGCGAGGCGCCCGAGCAGCTCCGTGCCATGCGCAAGCTGGCCCAGCCGCGTCGCAAGGTCGGGCTCACCGGCAAGGTGCGCGAGCGGTTGCTGCGGCTGATCCAGCCCTACAACCGCAGCCGCCTGCTGCTGTTGCCGGAGGAAGTGGAAAAGGCTGCCCGTAAAGCCGACAGGACGGACACGGCGATGGCGCGCCGGTTCATGCTCGCGGTGGCCATCCAGGTGCTGCTGGTTTGTCCGCTGCGGATGAAGAACCTGGCCGGCCTGCGCCTCGACCAGCACCTGCAGCGCCTTGGCCCGGGTGGTCGGTGGATCACCCACATCGTCATCGCCGGTACCAAGATGAAGGGCCATGCCGACCTGGAGTGGCCGGTGCCGCCCGCGGCCGCCAAGCTGCTGGACACCTGGATCCGCGTCTGGCGCCCCCTGATGGCCGGCGAGACTGGCGGCAATGCCTATCTCTTCCCCGCCTTCGGTAAGGCTGACTCCAAGAGCCAGAACGCCCTCGCCGAGGGCATCAAGAAGCTCATCAGGCGTGAGATCGACCTCGAGGTGCACCCGCACCTGATGCGGCACTTCGCGGCCTGGCGGCACCTGAACCGGCACCCCGGCCAGTACGAGATCGTCCGACGCGCCCTCGGCCACGCCTCGGTCGAGACCACCATCGCGGTCTACTGCGGCCTCGAGGCGGAGAACGCGGCGCGGCTCTTCCACGGTGGGCTGGAGGACGACACGACCGAGGCACGGCGCTTCGTTCGCGCCAAGCAGCGCGGCAAGACCGCGCCGCGGCGGCGCTGAGGGAGGGACGATCCATGCCACGCATCATCGATCCGCGCCGCCGCTGCCTCGACCTGCCGGACTGGCCCGAGCCTGACCGACTGGCCTGGGAGGCGGCCATGCGCGGCCGCCGGGGACGCTTCTCGGCGCGCGGCCTTGCCGCGCGCCTCGCGCCTGCGAGCATCGAAAAGGCGTTCGAGGGATATGGCCGCTGGCTCGGCTTCCTTCGCTACCATGGCTGGCTCGATCCAGCCGTCGGACCTCAGGAACGGGTCACCGAAGAACGGACGGCGGCCTACTTCGACGAGCTCGTTGCGCTCGGCAACAGCGATTACGCCATCGTCGGCCGCTTCCAGGAGCTGCAGGCAGCGCTCCGCATCATGGTGCCGGGCGCCCAGGTCGGCTGGCTGAGCCGCCCAGGGGGCACCCCGCTGCGGCACCGCCTCGCCATGGAGAAACGCCACTTCCAGGTGCACCACAGCGCCACGCTCTACGCCTGGGGCAAGGAGATGATGGAGCGCGCCGTGACCCTGCTGGGGCCGCGCCGGCGGCAGGTGATGCTGCGAGACGGCCTGCTGATTGCCCTGCTGGCCGCGGCTGGCCCGCGTCTCGGCTCGGTCAAGCTGATGCAGCTCGGCGAGCACATCCGGTTCGACGGAGAGGAGTGGTGGATGTCGCTTGACGTCCCTGACATCAAGACCGACGAGCCGCATCGGGTCCCGCTGCCCGCCAGCCTCACGCCCTGGCTGGCGCGCTACGTCGAGGTCGAGCGGCGTGAGCTGCTGGGCAGCCAAGTCAGCGATGCGATGTGGGTGAACTGGGGTGGTGCGGCGCTCGGCGAAGCCGGCATCGAGAAGCGCATCCGCTGGTGGTCGGCCAAGCGCTTCGGGGCGGAGCACGCCTTCGGGGTGCACCGCTTCCGGCACTGCATCGGCACCACGGCTCCGCTCATGGCACCCGACACGCCGGGGATCGGCGCCACGGTGCTCGGCATCGGCGGCCGGGTGCACGAGAAGCACTACGATCGCGGGCAGCGCGCCGCGGCGGGGGCTGGCTATCTCGCTGGGCTTGATGCCGACCTCGAGGAGGCCAGGGACTATCTGCGGCGCCTGGGAGGCCGTCCTCCACCCGAGGCCGACGAAGCGGATTCCGCCGGGGCGCCGTAGGTCAGAGGCAGCGGGCGAGGTGACAGCCACCATCCCCTGCCGCAAGCGACGGCAGGGGAGCCTCAGGAGCGGCGCGAGGGATCCTGTCGGGCCGCCACCTGCGGGCGTGCTCCACGGCCTCGACGAGGCCGCCGCAGCGCGCCAGGCCGCTGCCGCCAGCCTCGTCCCGTCACACCAGGGTAACCGGCACCACCTTGGCCCCACCCTCGCTGACGACCGGGCACACCCAGAGGCGGAAGCGCACGCCGCCCTCGACGAACTAGTACTACAGCCGGGGTTCATGCTGGCTGACCCGCCTTTGCCAGGGGCATCGTCGTGCGCGCTGTTGATGGCGCCTGCGCCAGACGGACCAGTGCAGGATGGCGGATGGCTCTGGTGTGCGGTCCCAGGTGAGGCGCCAGAGCAGGCGCCGAACCTCGGGCACGGTGAGGGGCAGCAGCTCGGCGGCGAGGTCGTGCTCGTCCACTCCCCCCGAGGGCGGCCTTGCGCAGCACGGCGAGGTAGGCGTGCGCCAGCATGGCGAGCGTGATGTGCCGGTGCCAGCCGGTCCAGGAGCGGACCTCGTACTCGTCCAGGCCGACCTCGCCCTTGGCCGCCTCGAAGCAGGCCTCGATGGCCCAGCGCGTGCCGGCCACGCGCACCAGCCGCGCGAGCGTGGTCGGCTCCGGCGCGTGGGTCAGGTAGTAGGCGAGGTCGTTGGGCTTGGCCGGGCTGCGCCGGATCAGCAGGCCCATGCGCCAGCCCGGGGCGGCGCCCCGGTAAGGCAGGTAGGCCCAGTCGTAGAGCCGTGGGCCCTTGGCCCCATCGCCGGCGCTCAGGCGGCACCAGCCGTCGGGCGGGACCTTGGCGAGCCAGTCCTCGACGGGGACGAAGCCGAGCCGTTGGCCGGAGGTGACGGCCAGCACAGAGCCGCGCCCTCGCGCTTCCAGGCGGCGCCGGATGCGGTGGTCCGCCCCGTAGACGCTGTCGCCGGCCACCCAGGCGAAGGGCATGCCCGCCTCCAGCGCCCGGTCCAGCATCGCCAGCCCGAGCTGCGGCTTCGTGGTCAGGGCGGCGCCCTCCGGGATCCCCGCCGCGGCGCACCGGGCCACGTTGGTGGTCCAAGTCTTCGGCAGGTAGAGGGCACGGTCGATCAGCGCCCGGCCGTGGCGGCTGGCGTAGCCCAGGAATACGCCGACCTGGCAGTTCTCGATGCGACCCGCCGTGCCGCTGTACTGGCACTGCACCCCGGCCGATTTGTCGCCCTTCTTGAGGAAGCCGGTCTCATCCAGCACCAGCACCGCATCAGGATCGCCCAGGTGCTCGACCGCATAGGCACGCAGATCGTCCCGGACCGCGTCGGCGTCCCAGCGCATGCGCGAGAGGAAATCCTGCACCCCGTCCGGCGTCCCGTCCCCTGCCACTTCGGCCAGTTGCCAGCCGTTTTTGCGCTTCAGAGGCGAGAGCAGCCCGCGCAGGTAGGCCAACGCCCGCCGCCTTGGCTCCGCCCGGCTGAAGCGAGGCGCGATCCGCGCCGCAAGAGCCTCCAGCTCCCGCGACCAACCCTCGGCCGTACCAACCGTCGCCATGGCCAGCATCCCTCAGAGGACAGCCACAACACACAACCCCGGCTGTAGTACTAGGCCCGGCGGCTTTTCCCCGCGGTGGCGGGATGGCCGCCGCGGGCCCCGGCCGCGCCTGTGCATCGATCAGGGGCCGTCGCCGTCCACCACGCGCCAGGGAATGCCGGCCTTCTCCAATTGGGCGCGGGTCCCGGGATCGGGCATCCGCCCGCCGGTGAACACGACCTCGGCGATGTCTTGCACGGTGACGCCGCCATGCACCTGCGCCTCGGCATAGGTGGGGCCCGCACCGCGCGTCGGGCTGAGCTCGGCCAGGGATCCCTTGCCGACGTTCCGCGGCGTGCTGGCCAGCGCAGTGGGTTGCGTGAGCGGCTCGGCCGCCACCGCGGGTCGGGTGCCGATGAAGGTCTCATCGAGCGAGTCGCCGAAGGTGAAGGTGGTCCGCGGCCGCACCTCGGGCCGCAGCCGGATCACCGCGCTGCCGTACTGGGCCGGAGTCGCCTCCGCCGTTCCGCCAAGATAGCCGTAGATCGGCCGCTGGCCGACCGGCGCGTCGGGCTCCAGGCCGAACAGCGCGCCCTCCGTCGCCCGGCGCATGTTCCGGTTCAGCAGGCCGCCGCTGGTCCCGGTTTCGAACTGCGTCATCAGCCGGCCGCTGCCCAGGATGGAGCGCAGTGTGCCGGGGCGGACCCGGATGCGCACGTCGGAGCCGGCGACGAGCGAGGCCACCCGCTCGTTCGGTCCGGCCGACAGGCGGGCGGAGGTCCCGGCGGCCTGCTGCTCGGCGAGCACCGTCGCCGACCGGGCGGCCGGGTTGGCGGCGACCAGCGGCCGCTCATAGGGGCCGGAGACCCGCTGCCCGCCCTGGTACAGGCCCGATTGCTGCGGCGACGCATAGAGCGGCACCGGGGCCTCCGGCATCGGCACCTCCCGCCCGCCGGCAATCTGCGCCGCGCGGGTCGGCGTCACGTAGAGCGGCACGGCGGTCGGCCGCGCGATGACCCCCGCGCGGGGCCAGACATAGGAGGCGGAGCTGTGCGGGTCGGTGTAGAGCGGCACCGGGCCGGATGGCGGCCGCGCCACCAGCACCCCATTCTCCCGCCCGACCAGGGAGGGCGCTCCGCTTGGCTCCAGATGCAGCGGGACCGGCCCGGGCGGGGGGATGTTCGGCACCCCGCCACGCCCCACCTCGACCGCCGGGCCACGCGACGTGGTGTGCAGATCCACGGGCCCGGCATTGGGGACCTGCCGCGCGCCCTGCACGCGGATCGGGGTGCCCGCCGCGTCGAACAGCATGACGGGCTCGCCGGTCGACCGCGCGCCGCTGGACGGCCGGCCCGACCCGCCCGCGACCCGCGGGCCGCTGCCTTCCGGCTCGCCATGCGGCGCCCCCGCGCCGGGCGCCGCCATCTTCATCACCGCATGGAACAGCAGGCCCTGCATGAACTCCTTCGCCAGCTCCTCGAGGAAGGCCTCCACCGTGATCGGCCGGCGTTCCCCCTGCAACTGTTCGAACAGCCGCTTCGCGGCGCTGCGGAAGACGGCGATGGAGCCGTGCACCACCGCCTCGACCGCCATCTGCAGCGCCGGACGCGTGTAGGGCCCGGTTGCGACGCTGGCCACCCTGCGGGTGGCGGCATCGGCCAGGCGGCCGCCGAAGCCGAGCGTCAGCAGCTGCAGCAACGCATCGAAGGTGATCTCGCCCCAGCGGATGTGGTCCTGCAGCCCGTACTGCACGGCGGAGTGCTGTCGGGCGACCTCCAGCCCCTCGTTCAGGCCGATCATGCCGACCCCCAGCGCGATGCTGGTGCCGCGCGAGACGGCCTGGCCCGCCCCCGGCGCCATGATCGACGCGGCGTCCAGCACGGTGCCGAGCACGCTGAGCAGCGTCGCGTCGTCGGTCGCGGCGCTCAGCTTCAGCATCTGCTCGCCGGTCACGCAAACCATGCGGTCGTTGTCGTCATACAGGCGGACCCGGACGACCTCGTCCGGCCGCAGGCGGATCCCGCCGGTGAAGGTCTGGAGCGGCAGCGTCTTCGTCTCGGCGCGGAACATGCGGTCGCCCAGCACGGCATTCAGCGGCATGCTGACGACGATGTCCTCGCCGTCCCGGCGGGCGTTGATCGGCGCGACGCTCAGCCGCCACATCCCGCGCGGCAGGCGCAGCGGAAAGACCTTCAGGCCGGGCTGCCCCGCCGCGCAGCGCTGCTTGCGTTCCTCGACGCTGAGCGGCGCTTCCGCGGCCGGCGTGCCGCCCTGGGCGGCGCGTTCCTGCGCTTGGCGCTGGTCCCGCTGGCGGGTCACCGTCGCATGCGCCGCGGCCGTCGCCTTCGCCACCGCCGAGTCCGGACCCAGCCCCGGGGCGCCGAGCGCCCCGTGGTGGAGCCAGGCGATCAGCTCGGGGTCGCGCAGGGTCTGGACGAAGGTTCGCAGCTCGAAGGCGCTCAGCTGGTTGGCGAGGCTCGCCGCGACCTCCCACCGCTTCTCGTCCGCGGCCTTGAAGGCCCGGTCCAGGATCGAGCCGCTGCTGGGTGGCTCGACGACCTCCATGCCCGTGGCGACGTCCCGCTGCACGACCGGGGTGCCGGCGCCCGCCTGCTGGACCACATGCGCCAGTTCATGCGCGAGCAGCCGGCGGCCGGCAGCGGTGTCGGGGGCGAACCTGCCCTGGCCGAACACGATCCGCTCCCCCACCGCGTAGGCATTCGCCGCCACGGCCTGGGCGGAGCGTGCCGCCGCCGCGTCGGCATGGATGCGGACGCGGCCGAAATCATGCGCGAAACGCTGCTCCATGGCGCCGCGCAGGCCGGGATCGAGCGGCCGGCCGGGCGAGCGGAGCACCTCGTGGACCACGCGCGGCGCCAACCGTGGCGCGGGCGACGGCGGGTCGGACCGGTTGCGGCGGAGCCTGGCCGTCCGGCAATCCGCGCATTCGCCACAGGCGGCGCAGGACCGGCGCGCCGGCTGGCGGAGCGCCGCTTCGGCGAGGCGGTCGGCCTGCCGCTCGCTCGGGTCGTCCGCCCGGCCGATCGGCAGCGGCGGCAGGGCCGGAGGGCGGGCGACGACCGGCGGCAGCCGCGCCGGGCTTGCCTTCGCCCGTTCGGGGGCGACGGTCGGGACATCGGCGAAGCTCCAGGCCGGGCCGGCGACCGGCAGCGGCCGCGGCGATGCGGGACGTTCCGGCGAGGCGGCCTGGGCGGTCGTGGCGTTGCGCCGCGCCGCGGGCGTCACGCCTTTGGCCCGCGACCCCTGGCGTTCGACTGCGAACATGGCGGCGTTCCCTTCACGTGCCGGTGCAGCACGCGGCGAGAGGGCCGGCCGGCGCGCTGCGGCAGGGATTCTGCGGCGGGGACGCGACGACTGGGGCCGGGCGGAACGGCGCGGGCCGACCCGTCATACGAGGGCGCGAGCGCTGGTCGAGGGCAACGCAATTTTGTTGGAGTACCGGCTCTGTTGGAGTCCCGGCCGGTCGGCGCGTCGGTCTGGCGGCGTGCCGGCGGCACGGCTGCCAACCCGGCGCCCGGCCGGATCAGCGGCGGCGCTGATCCGCCCTGGCGGGGACGCCGCCGCGACGTTCCTTGCTGCGTCGCAGCCCTTGCCTGGTCGCAGGTCCGCGGGCCGGCCTGCTACGCCGCGGCCGGGCGCGTGCGGCCGAACCGCGGCACCGCCAGCAGGCCGAGCCGGATCGCCAGCGCCGCTAGCGCCGCCAGCACCGGCAGTGCCAGCGCCGCCGCCGTCCAGGGCGGCAGCACCTGCGGCAGCGCCGCCGCTGCGGCGACCGCCGCCGCCAGCGCCGCCACCGCGCCGTGGCGATAGGCCACGGGGGCCTGCCGCTGCGACAGCCGCGCGAAGGCCACCAGCCGCACCACCTGCGCCGCGATGGTGGCGGCGATCGCCCCGGCCAGCCCGAGGCGCGGGATCAACAGCGCATAGCCAGTCAGCGCCACGCCGCCGGCCAGCGCGTTCACCAGGAAGGGCAGCCGCCCGGTGCGGCCGATGTAGCAGCCGATGTTGAACAGGCTGCCGAAGCTCTGCAGCACCAGGGAGACGATGACGAAAGGCACCAGGATGGCGGCCGGGTGGTAGGCGGCCGGCGTCGCCACCCGGATCAGCACCGGCCCGGCCAGCGCCGCCAGCGCCGCCGCCAGCAGGGTCACCGCCGCCCCGGCGCCGGCCAGCCGCGCGGTCGCGGCCGCGCCGTCCTCGCCGAGCCAGACCTGCTGCCGGCGCGGGTACCACCACAACTCGAAGGGCTGCATCAGGAAGGCCATGGCCATGGCCAGCTTCGACGCCAGGGCATAATGCCCGAGCGCCGCCGCGGCGACGTTGCTCGCCAGGAACCAGCGGTCGGCGGTGCCGAGCGAAGGCGGCGAGCCCGCTGCCGACCAGCGGCAGGTTGCCGCGGTGTTCCCGCATGACCCGGTACGGCACGCCGGTGACCTCGGCGATGACGTTCAGCTGGCTGGCCAGGTCGAGCGCGCTGAACCGTCCCGCCCATGGCCGCCGCTCGAACAGCGTCGCCACGGCCTGCCGCGTGCGGGGCGGGATGCTGTCGAGCACCGCCGCATGCTCGGGCGTGATGTCGGCCTTCGTGAGGACGCGCTTGGCCCCCGCCGAGGCCGCGGGGCCAAGCGCATCCAGACGCCGCGTGATCAAGTCCGCGCCCGGGAAATCCAGCTCCGCGCCGTTGTCCTGGACGATGTAGACGGTGTCGCCATCACACTCGATCACCATGCCGCTGCGGTTGGTGGCCTGTGGTAGACGACCGTGCCGTTTAGGAACATGCGCGTCGACCTCCTCTGTTGCTGTCGCGTGGTCGAGCGGCGTGACCGGCCCCCACATGATCGCTGCGTCGCGCCGCGGGACCCGCCGCGGCTCGGCAAGGCCCTTCTGGGTGGCGGCCCTTTCAGTGCGGGGCGCTCACCGCCATCGCTAGCAAGATCATCGGGGAGGATATCAGGGCCAGCAAGCCGATGATTGCAAAGCTGGTCAGGCCACAGCACCACAAGGTCCGCCAATAGCTGATATTCCAAAAATGTTTCTGCGCAACCACAGCAAAAAAACCAAGGTAGAAAACTATTACCATTGATAATATATAGGTATTATAGATCGCCCCGAATTGCAGTTTTTCCATAATTTTTTCTAATGTCAAGTTTTCTCGGATTACAGATATCAGAAATTCGTTCCAAAATAACACGATGAATGAAAGAAGCATCCAATACATACCGTTGACAACGGCCATCAGCCTCATGAAATCGTCGAAATGTCTTTTCTTCAAAGTCATGCGCCGAAATATAAAAAATGGCACGACGTTGGCGATCAGTGTCAATGTGAAAAATAATATAAACTGCGGTATCGATTGCAGGATCATTCCTGGAATCCTGCTATATTCCTCATTATGTATCTTCACCAAGGCACTGATGGTCAAGCCGAACGTCGTGATGACCGTGTAGACAAGCCCGCCGAACACCATGAATGAAAACGGATTGACCGGGCGCCGGTTGACGCCGCAATGTATGATGTGTTTTGCCGGGGAGCCGATCAGGTCCAGCACGAACAGCACATTCCTCTTGAACTCAGCCACGTCGTGAATCTTGGACAGGCCGACGGCAAGGTCGCTTCGCCACGGCACCACCGTTGCGTCAGCCTCGCCCTTGCCTCCCCCTTGGTCGGGGGTCTGCAGCAGTCGCCGGATCGTGGTTTCGGCCGCGCCGAAGCGAAGCCGTTCATCCGGCAACACGTAGGCCTGCTTGACCGCAAACCATCGGCCATTGCTGCACCGTTTCGTCCCGTTCGTGCTGTTGCGATCCTCGATCATCCAGCGCCCGTCATCGGTCAGCACCAGATCTGCATGCAGACCGGATACGGTCGCGTCGTCGAGGCGCAGATCGGCCTGTTGCCGCTTGCGGCTACCGATGGTCCATCGCTTCATGACTATCTCGCGGAACAAAGCATGCAGACGCTGAAATTCGCAGCGTCGTTGTCGCATACCTGCGCGGACGGGATGACCACCCTCGCGCGAATTTTCACGCGCCGCGGGACGCTACGGCGACGTTTCAGGCGCGCTGTCCAAGACCGCCACCAGGCTGGCGATTTGGCGCGCGCGGCCGGCAGGGAATGGCTGTGGTGCCCGCATCGGCCCGGGCCGACATCACTGGCGCCGCCGAATTTTGCTTGACCCAGGCACTCAGACAAAAAATTCTACCTCCACTTTTAATGGCTTCGCGTTCGTCTCGAATTCCATTTTGCATCAGCGACATTTCAAGGATCGGTTGCGATGACGCAGCGACACGCCAATCCATTCCACAGGATCATTGTGGCTTGCGCTTGTGCCGTCTCATTGAGCCTGACGAGTTGTGCCGAAACCTTCAGCGCGGGCCAGCCACTGACCCCGGCCCAGCAGGAATTGAAGCAGGCCAACCAGCGCTTCGCGCAGACGACGGGCGAAGGTGCGTTGATCGGCGCGCTGATCGGTGCCGGGCTGGGTGCCGCGCTCGGCGGCCATAATCGCGGCCAGGCGGCGTTGATCGGCGCGGGTGCGGGCGCTTTGTTCGGCGGTACCGCAGGGTACCTCGTCGCTCGCAACAGCTTCGCCCAGGCGCGGACCGAGGCTAACCTCAGGAAGGCGATCACCGAGGCCGATCTCGACGCTGCCGCCTACAATCGCTCGGCGGTCGCGTCGGAGCAGATCGAGGCCGAGGCGCGCACCAGGATCGCCGCGCTCGACGCCCAGTACCGGCAGAAGACGATCACCGCGGGCCAGTACCGCCAGAACATCGCCAGCTACCGCGAAAGTTCCGACATTATGAAGAAGCAGTTGGCGCAGATGGGCCAGACCGCCGATTCGCTGCGGTCCGACGCCATCACCGTCCCGCCGGCAGATGGCGAGATGATGGCGCGGTCAGCCAGCCAGATCGATCAGGCCCGGCAGCGGGAGCAGCGAAGCTATGAGGAACTCGAAGCCCTGCTCGCCAGCGTGCCGGCCGGCTGAACACGTCATGTGCCGTTCGTCGCGGCCCGCCGCCGTCGCCGCGTGCGTCGCCCTGGCCGCCTGCAGCAGCACGGGATGCGACCCGTCCCGGGCCGGCTTCCTGGAAGGTCTCTCCTGTTCCAGGACCGGCTACCAACAGCGCGAAGCCATGCTGGGCCAAGGTATGGTCGCGGCCCAGGCGAACCGGTTAGAACAGCAAGCGCAGGCGGCATCTGCCGCGCAGGCCGCATCGGCGGCGCAGAGCGACCTCGCGGCACGGCGGCGCGAGATGGCCCGGCTGGATGGCCGCCTGGCCGACCTCCGTCGCAGGTTGCGGGCGACGAGCGAGCGTCGCAGCGCGAACCAGGACGAGATCCGCCGCGTCACCTCCCAGCTCGATGAATTAGCGAAGCTGCAGGCGACCGCGAGACCAGATCCCGGCATGGTCGACCTGCGCCTGATCCAGGACCGGCAATCGCAGATCGCCAGGCTCCTCGACGAGCTCGACTGAACGACCGCGGGGGTCAGCGCTGGCGTCCGAGGGCACTCGGGACGGCCAGGATGCTGGCCCGCATCTGCTCCCTGGACGGCGGCGAATTCCCGCCGATCTGCTGGATATGCGCCAGCAGCAACGGCAGGAAGCGCTTGAACTGGACCAAGCCCTGCTGCGACATGTCGGTCTCGACACTGTCCATGCGGCTGTCGACGTTCAGCCGCGCCGGGCCTGCGTCGATCTGGAGCACCAGGTTCGCATAGAGGTCGAGGTATACATCGACGTCGGAGCGAAGCCTGGCCGCGGCACCCTGCACGGACTTGGCCCGGTCGGGAACGATATCGGCGAAGCTTTCGGCGAAGGTGGCGAAGCGGCTGGTGCTCCAGATGAAGTGCGCCAGCATGGCGGCCGTCTGGATCTGCATGTCCAGCATGGCTAGTGCCTGCTCGGCGGTGTCGTGCGCCGCGGCCAGGTGCGACGGCGCCGCCGGCCGGTGGCGGGACCGCGCCGCATCGGACGGCATCGGGAACGGCGATGCGGCGGCCGGCGGGGCTGCCATAGCCAGGGCGCCGAGCATGGCAAGGCGGCACCATCCGACGCGGCGCCTGGATGCGGGCCTGTGCCTCGACGTCATCTCAGCGCCAGAAGCGATCGAGCACGGCCGCGGCGGTCGCCGCCTCGGCATTGCTGCCCTGCGCCCGACGCTCCAGGTAGGCGCGCAATGCCTCGCGGTCCTGGCCCACCGTCTTGTCGCCCGCCATGAAGGCGGCGCGATAATTCTGCGCCGCGAGCGAGACATCCGGCTGGAGCCCAACCGGGCGGTTGGGCTGGTTCGGATCGAACAGCCGCGCCATGGTGGCGCTGGCGGCTTCGCTGCGCAGGGTCTGGGCGGCGTAGCGCAACACCATGAGCGCGCCGTCGACCTGCGACCGGTCCTCGGACCTGAGGCGCCGCGTCGCCTCCGCCACCAGCTCCGCCGCGGGCCGCCCACTTTCCGTCAGCTCCTTCGCCGACAGGGACTGGATGAGTCGCTTCGGCGGGATGAAGGGCGAGGAATCCCCGCTGGCCGATCCCCGGGGGAGGAATGGCGAATCCGGCTGCGGATTGACTGGCGGCATGGGCGAAGGCCGGGCCGGGGCGATGTCGGGTCGCGGAACCACGCGTGCATCGTCCTGCTTCGGTTTGGCAGGGTCGGGCGCCACCGGCTTCTCCACCACCGGCCGCACCACCGGCGCAGTTTCCCAGGGGCGCCAAGCCAGCAGCCCGCCCCCGGCGGCGACACAGGCGACGGCCGCCCCCAGCACCAGCCTCGACCGTCCCCGCGTCCCGTCTGGCTTCGGCGCGGCCGACCCGCTCTGCCGCGCGAGGAGGTCGGTCACCGGCGGCTGGCCCGGCGTGAATTGGCTGGGCGAGGGCGGGTATTGAACCACGGTTGGCCGCAGCGACGGAGGCATCCGCGCCAATACGCGGGTCTGCACCAGGTCCGCCGCAGCGCGTTCCAGCGCGCTGGCGCCCAAGGCATCGCTGAAGGCGTGGACGGACTCGAAGCGGTCGGCCGGGTTCTTGGCCAATGCCCGTTGCACGACCTGGTCGATGCCTGGGTCGATGCCGGGCAGTATCTGGCTCAACGGCCGCACCGGCAGCTCCAGGTGGCCGCGCATGATCTCCGCCTCGGTCGGCGCGTCGAAGGGGATGTGGCCGGTCAGCATCTCGTAGACGACGCAGGCGAGGCTGTAGAGATCGCTGCGCTCGCTCCCCTCCCCGCCACGGAACTGCTCGGGCGCGAGATACGCATAGGTGCCCACCAGCCCACCCCGCGTCAGCCGCTGGGTGCCGCGGATCCGGGATATGCCGAAATCCATGATCTTCAAGCAGCCGCTGTCGTTCAACATCAGGTTCGACGGCTTGATGTCGCGGTGGATGACCCCCATCCGATGGGCGTATCCCAGGCCGATCGCCGCCTGGGCGACGATGGCGCGGATCTCCGGCAGGTTGAGCCGGGACAGCTTGGCAAGGACGGCATCGAGCGTGTAGCCGTTGACCAACTCCATGACCAGGTAGACGTCCTGGCCGACCCGCGGCATGCCATAGAGCGTCGTGATGTGGGTGTGGTTGAGCCGGCTCAGGCTGAACCCCTCGGCGCGGAAGCGTTCGATGATGGCCGGGTTGCTGCTGACTTCGGACCGCAGGGTCTTGATCGCCACCCAGCGGCCGAGCTCGGTGTCGATGGCGGCATAGACCGTGCCGAACCCGCCGCTGCCCAGCACATGCTTGATCTCGAACTGGCCGATCCGGCCCGGCATCATGGCGGTTCCGCAGCCAGCGACGCCGCCTCCACTTTGCGGGTGGGACGCTCGGGGCGCTGCGGCGGCGGGGTGTCGCCGTCCTGCTCGAGCCCGAAGACCCCGACCGAGATGTTGTCGTGCCCGCCCGCGTCGAGCGCGCGGGCGATCAACGCCTCGCAGGCTTCGAAGGGCGGAAGATTGCGGCTAGCCGCCGCGATCTCCGCGTCGCCGACCAGATCGGACAAGCCGTCGGAGCACAGCACCAACCGGTCGCCGGCCTGCAGCGGCATGCCCTCGGTCCAGATGCAGGGCTCAACCTCGGGGTGCGTCCCGAGCGCCTTCAGGATGACGTGGCGTTCCGGGCTACCTGCTGCCTCCTCCACCGTCAGCGAGCCCTGTCGCACGAGTTCCGCCACCAGCGTGTGATCCTGGCTGAGCTGCGACAAGGTTTCGCCGCGCAGGAGATAGGCGCGGCTGTCGCCGACATGGGCCAGAAAGACACAGGCGCCTACCACCGCAATCGCGGTGCAGGTCGTCCCCATGCCGGCACACTCGGGCGCATCGAGGCTCCGCCGGTGGATGGCCTGGTTCGCCGCGGCGAAGCAGCGGCGCAGTAGGTCGGGGACCGCGCCATCGCCGCGGTAGTAGTCGCAACAGATGGTCTCCGCGGCTAATGCGCTGGCAACCTCGCCCGCGGCATGGCCGCCGATCCCGTCGGCGACCAGCAGCAGGGCGCCCTGGGATGCGCGGGGATCGGCGGCGCCCGGCAACACGTAGGCGACCGTGTCCTCGTTGAGGCTCCGCACCGCCCCGACATGGCTGAGCATCGCCCCCTTCACCACCAGGCCCGGTCCGGCCCCTTCGTCGGTCGCGGAACCGGTCATGCGCGTCAGTTCTTCTGCTGGACCCTGAGCATCTTCCGGGCATAGCGGATCGGCACCGCCAGCGTCGTGGTTTCCCGCAACGTGCCGTAGGTCAGGATGCCGATCGCCTTGCCATTGGCATCGAACACCGGCCCGCCGCTCGACCCACGCCCCGCCGGCGCGGTCAGCTGGTACACGTCGCCGAAGGGAGCGATCACCGTGACCGAGCCGCGCTGCTCCGTTACCGCACTGAGATGGGAGATGAATCCCGCAATTACGGTTGGCGACGCCACCTCCCCGATGGTCCGTTGCAGCTGTCCGCGTTCGATGGTCGAGATCGCCGCGAAGGTCTTCACGGAGTCGCCGGGGTACCCCAGGACGGTGATCGCGCCACCCAAGGTGACCGAGTCGTCCTCGGCGAGCTGAACCGTCGTGAGCTGTTCAGGGCTGTTCACCCGGATGAGCGCCACATCGGCTTCCGCCGAGAAGCTGACGAGTTGGGCGCTGATGCTGGTCGGGTTGTCGGGGAACCGGACGCTCAGGGTTTCGTTGCGGCCTTCGAAAGGCCGCTCCATGCCGTTGCTGATGGGGATCGGCGCGTTCGGGTCGAAGACGAGCCCCCCCTCGCCGGGAGTCCAGGGAGCCACCGTGCGGGCATCCGCGGCGCGGCTCGATGGGCTGAAATCCCGGGCTTGGGCGGTCCGCCCATCCTGTGCCTTGAACAGCCAACCAGTCGCCAGCCCCTGCGGGTCGAAGTCTTCGTAGCCGACCGTCCACGCAGCAGCCACGTGCTTGTTGGTGATCGCCAATCCCGATGGGTCAACCACGAAGCCGGACCCGACAGCGGGATGGCCGATCGGCCGGTTCGGCGAGGAATCATCCATGGTGAGCCACCGGACGATCTTGCCATTCGCCAGCTCGACATAGGCCGGTCGCGTTGCATCGGCCGAACCCGGTCGGGTATAGTTTTTATGATAGATCAACCGTCCGGTCTGGCGGTCCACCAGCCGCCATGACATGGCGATGTAGACGGTCGCATTGCCGTATCGCTGCACGATATCGCTGGGGCTCAGGCCGATCTGCGTCCGCAGCTTCCGCTCGTTGGTCGCGGCCTCCTCGGACAGCGTCTCGCGCTGACGCTGCAGGGCAGCGGTGTGCAACTCCTGGCTGGCGCGCGCCTGCGCCTCGATCTGTTGCCGGTCGGTGCTCATCCGCCAATAGAGCCCACCGCCGCCCGCAGCGGTCGCCGCCAGCAGGCCGCCCACCACGTAAAGCCATTTGCGGCCGGTGGCCTGCCGCTCCTCGGTCAGCATGCGCTGCACCGTGTCCCGCCCGACGCCCGACCTGGTGGGCGACGCGGTCAGGGACGGCGTGGCCGTGTTCAGCGGGGACGGCGGAATGACGGCGGTCGCCGCCATCGGCGTGGTCGGTATCGGGTCGGCGATGCGCGTGGTGCCCGGTGGCGAGTCCGAGACAACCCGGGTTCGAGCCACGAGATGCGGCGGCCGCGGTTGGGCGTCGAAGATGAAGCTCGGTCCGATCTGCCCCAGATTCACCAGGTCATCGGGCAACAGATCGGTTTCGCCCTTGATCGGGGTTCCATTGACCAGCGTGCCGTTCGAGCTGCCGAGATCGGCGATCCTAAACGACGGCCGATCACCCTGGGTGATGCGGATGACCGCATGGCGACGGCTGACGGCGTCGTCTCGCTGCGCGTCGTAGGCGATGCTGCAGGTCGGGTCGCGCCCAAGCGTCAATTCGCTCGTCGTCTCAAGCGGAAATTGCTCGATCTGGTTGGATTTCGAGCCGGTCTGATGCTTGATCAGAATTCGTGTCGACATATTGGCATATTTCCGTAATGGAACGACAGATAATGCTGCGGATCAAAGGGGATAAGACGCCAAAGGCTGTTGCTTGTTGTTGTCGTAGCCGGCAGCCATTCGGCGAACTATCGCAAAAGCCAAGCATCAAAGCAGGCAGGAAGCGTCGCGATCGCGCAGAAGTCAAAGCGTTAAAGCATTGACGGACCGCCAGAAGTCGCGGCCGCAGGTTGCCGTCATTCGGCACGGCGGCGCCGATGCCGGGCGCGCCGGCGGCGTGCCGTCGCGCCTCCGAACCTGGAGCAGATTCCGGCCGGACGCGTCGCTCCGCGCCGAAAGCAGGATGCCGAAGCGATGCGGCGCTCCGGCCGCGCGCGCCGGTGGTGATGCGGTCGGCCAAGGCCTGCGAACCGGCCGGCCCGCGGCCATCATCGACGTTGCCGCGCCGGGCGCTGGCGCTCGACGTGGCATCGCGCCTGCGGCCCGGCCGATCATCCCGAGGAGACGCGGGTGCGGGATCACCGCTCCGGGCGGTCGATGATGATGGTCGGCGGGACATCGGGCGTTACCCGCGTCCGGGCCAGCAGATGCGCCGGCCGCGGCTGCACGTCGAATTCGATCAGCGGTCCGGTGACACCCAATCGTATCCTATCGCCGGGCAGCAGTTCCTTCTCCGCGTTGATCGGGCCGCCATTCACCAGAGTCCCGTTGCGGCTGCCCAGGTCGGCGATGCTGAACCCCGGCCGGTCGCCCGCCGTGACGCGAATGACCGCGTGATGCCGGCTGACGACATCGTCGCGTTGCGGGTCGAAGGCGATCGTGCAGTGCGGATCCCGGCCCAGCGTGACCTCGCGCACCGTCCCGAGCGGCACTTGCTCGGTCTGGTTGGCCTTCGATCCGCTGTGGTGCCGGATGACGATGCGCAGAACCGGGGCGGCAGGTGGCGGCTGGGGCGGCGCGATGGCGCCTGCTGCCTTTCCGGCAGCGTGCTTCGCCGCATCGGCGCCGTCGGGCGTGGCCGGCGGTTCGTCCGCGGCACCCGGCTGGGCGATCGCCTCGGCATCCGGCCGCTGGGGCGCGGAATCGCCCGTCGCCGGCGGCGGGCCGGCCTCGCCGGCCGGATCGGGCGTCATGCTGTCGTGGGCGGCGGCCGCTGGCGCTGCGCGGCGTGGCTCGGCAAGGTCGGGCTTCACCGCTCGCCTGGCTACCGAAGGAGCGGCCGCTACAGCGTCGACGCGGGCCGCCGCGGCCGCGGCCTCGGCCTGCGCGTCGCGCGCCAGCCGTGCTTCCACCGCCGCCGTCTCGGCGGCCTGCTCAGCCACGCCCACGGCATCGCCGACGACACCGGCCTCGCTTGCCGCGCGCACCGCGGATGCCGCCTCGTCGCGTGCCTGGCGCGCCGTGGCGGCGTGTGCCGCGGCATGCTCCGCCCCCTGCCGCGCCGCCGCGGCATGACGGCGGGCATCGTCCCCGGGCACGGCACCGTCGCCCGTTGCGAGGCGTTCCGTCCTCTGGGCCGCCCGGTCGGCCGCGGCGGACGCCGCCTCGGCCGCCCGGGCCGCCGCATCCGCCTGCCGCGCCGCGCGTGCGGCATGCGCCTCGGCCAGGCCGCGCTGCAGGTCGCCCTGGTCCGAGGCGTCGGTCACCTCCACCACCAGTGCCCCGCATCCCTGCACCTGGCAGCGGGTCGGCCCAAGCTTCCGATGGCTTGCGTTACGGCTGCACACGCGCATGGTTCGCCCCTATTTATTCTGCAGCGCCGCCACCTGCGCCCGCAGGTCCTCCAGCCCCTCGGCCAAGAGAGTCACCTGATCCTGCAGCGCCGTCAGCGACTGGAAGCTCGGCCGGTAGTCGGCCATCACCTCGCCGCTCTGCGGCACGTACAAAGCAAGCGGCGCATAGGCATGCGCCACCCCGTCGGGCGGCTGCGGTGCCGGGTTGCGCAGCAGGATGCCCTCATCAGCGGTGCGCGCCGGGATCATCCAGTGGTCGCCCGCACGATACGTATGCGGCTCACCGGTCGAGGGCTCGAACTGGACCTGGATCCCGTCCTCAAGGTCGAACCAGTGCGCCTCCCCGGTGCCCTCGACCACGGCGATGCCATCCGGCCCGGCCGGCGCGCCGCCGCGGCCCTCCAGGTGGTCCCAGCGGCGCAGCGCCATGTCGCTGCGCTCCCCTGGGCGGAACGCCGCCTCGGGCGGCGCGTCGGACAGCATGATCCGCCCGGTCGCCTGGTCCACCTCATCGACCCGCACCAGGTCACGGCCAAGGCCGAGCAGCCGGTCGGCCCGGTCGCAGGGCTCAACCCAGGTGCCGCGGGCCAGCTGTCCTGCCTCCTCGCGCGCTGCCGGCACGACCTGCGCGACCTTGCCTTCCAGGCTGGCCAGCGGCAGCAGCCGGGCCCCGTTGTCCCTTGACCACTTGAAGCGGGCCTCACCGGCCGGCCCGCCCCGATGCAGCTCGATGCGGTACAGCAGGTTCTCGGGCCCGCGGAACCGGCCGGCCTGCACCGCACCGCCGCGCCGCCCGGCCTCGGCGGCCGGTCCCTCCAGGCGGATCTTCAGCCGCCCGCGCGGCTGGTCCTGCCAGCGCCGGACCAGGGCCTCGGCTTCCGTGCGCAGCCCCGCCCAGTCGGGCGCCTTCGGGTTGAACCCCTGCACGAGAGGATGCATGCGCACCTGCCACACCACCTGCGTGCGCAGCGCCGTGTCGAGCCCGCCCAGCGCCGGATCTAGCAGGTAGGGATCGTCGAGCGGGCCGACCACCGCTTCCCAGGCATCGAGGAAGACCAGCCGCGCCGCGTCCCGCACGGCCTTGCCGTCCGGCATGACCAGGGGGTCGGGCGGCAGAGGCTGCCGGGTGAAGCTGGTCGCGGCCTCGCACTCCACGCACAACCCATTCACGTAGTAGCGGCCTTGGCCGATCTCCACGTCCTCGCCGCGTCCGGCGCTGCGGATCTCGAACCCGCCGGCGCCGAACGGGCCGGCCCAGTGCTGCCCGCCGCCGCCGGTCAGGTCGCCGGTCAGCACGCGCAGGCGGTGCAGCAGGATCGCCGCCTGCTCGTTCCAATCCGCGTCCACCAGCGGCCGCCCCTGCTGCTGCAGCACCCGCGCATAGTGCTGCAGCGGCCGGAAGGTGAAGCGGGAAAAATCGCCCTTCATCGCGGTCCCCTAACCCCTGCGCCCTCAGCGCGTGCAGATGATGCCGGCACTCAGACCGGCCGGCAGGTACTCATCGAGCGCGGCCCGCAGCCGGGCCAGCCGCTGCGGCCGGAACAGGTCGTGCCAGGCGCCCATCTCCCCGCGATCCTCGGCGCCGTGCAGGATCGCCTCAGGGCAGGTGGCGGCAAGCACGGCATAGCCCGGCGTCCCGAAGCCCCGGCTTTCGAAGACCGCCGGCACCGGCTCCGCCGCCCCGCCGCGCGGCACGCAGGCGAAGCGGTGCGGGGTGCGCGAGCCCGGCGGCACGGCGCAGAACCGCAGGCACCCGGCCGAGCGCCGCGCGATGCGCAGCGGGCCAGTGAAGATGCTGTTCTCGGCCAGCCCGACGGCATGCGCGGACAGCCCCCCGAACACCGTGCAGTTGCGCAGCGTCAGCGCCACGAACGGCACTGCGTCATGGGCGATGCAGGCCTCGTCGCCCTCGGCGGCATCGAGGATCGTGTCGTGCAGGGCCAGGCCGAGCGGCTCCTCCGCATGCTCGTCGGCGCGCACGAAGATCGGCCCGAGCACGCTCGCGGCAATGGTGACCGGGCCGCTGCAGGCGTGGAAGGCCAGGCTTGGCGCCCCCCCGGGCACGCGGCGCACCCGCTCCCCGGCGGGCAGCCAGCCGGGCAGCAGCGTGCAGTGGCGGATCTCCAGCGAGCCGCCATACTCGACCAGCGCGATGCCGCGTCCGGCCACGGTCAGGCCTTCCAGCACCAACGCGCCGCCTGCGGCACCGTCGCCCTGCACCCGCCAGACATCGATCGCCCCGGCTTCGGCATTCGCCAGCCGGATCACCGGGCGGGTGCCGGGCGCTGCCCGCAGCAGGAGGCGCCGGGGTGGGCCGCCGAGGTCGATCAGCAGCCCGTCCTCGTCGTAGGTGAGGCTGTCGCGGAACTCGATTACCGCCGCGGCCAGGTCGCGCCGCCGCCACTCGGCGAGGGCGGCGCGCAGGCTTCCATGCGCTTCCCCGACGGCGCTTCCCGCCACGGCGATCACCTCGCCCTCGGCCTCGGCCACGCGGCGCGGCGCCGTGCCGCCGCCCACCGGGCCGGGCAGCGCCTGCAGGTAGCTGACCCGGACCCGGTACGGCGCGCCGCGCTGCGGAAAGCCGATGCGGCCGCGCTCGGGGTCGAGCGCGACCTTCCCCGGCGGCGGCCGGTCGCGCCAGCCCGCCAGATCCGCCGGCACGATGCGCTCCGGCCCGATCGCCTCGAACGGATGGTCACGGGCCGCCTGGACGGCGATGCGGATGCAGCCCGCCGGGCCGTACAGGCGCGGATCGATCGCCCAGTCCGCCGCGCCGCGCCGCTCGCCCAGCAGCCGCCGGGTGATCGGCCCCGGCAGCCCGTCCGGCGCGAGGCCGCGATGGTACAACGGCAGGTCCGCGCCGAGCGGGTCGCACTGGAACAGCGTCGAGCCCTCCTCATCCACGCAGAAGGCGGTACCCTCCGCCACGCCGAGCAGGGTCGGGGTGAACAGCAGCACGCCGAGGTTGTCCGGCCCATACCGTCCCGGGCTGCGCGGGGCGTCCGCGGCGCGCATGTCGGCCACGCGGGCGAACGCATCCGACGTGCCGGGCACGGGCGGGCGGCGCAGCCCCGCCATGCCGCCCTGGGTCCGGCCGGCGCGCAGGTCCGCACTCGCCGCGACGTGGCGGCCGAACTCCACCGCCGCGGCGGGCCAGCCGGTCACCGCCTGCGCCAGCGGGGCGACGATGGCGAAGCTACCCTTGCGCCGGCGGAAGCGGATTGCGTCCGCCACCAGGCGCCGCACCGGCGCGACGGCGGCGAGCCGCGCCGCCCCCGCCGCATCCGGCGCCGGGCCGCCACCCGCCGGCGGCAGCGCCCCAGTCAACTCCGCCAGGTAGGGCACCACCCAGTCGGCGCAGGTTTCAATGAACCAGTCGTCGTAGAGGCCGGAGATGTCGTCGTGGATCGCCCCGGCCTGCTCGCCGAGCACCTCGACCAGGGCGCGCAACACCCCACCGGTCTCCGCATCACGGCGGCGGTGATAGGCTGGCAGCAGGGCCCAGAGGTCGTCGGCGAGGCTCATCGCGCGATCGCCTCCAGCAGCAGCATGTCGTGCAGGCGTCCCGAAAGATACACCAGCTCGGCCGGCAGTATCCGCCGCGGCCGCCCGGCGAAATCGGGATCGGTGCGCGCCGGACGGGCGGCGAGGTCGCCGACGCCGGGGTGGCGCAGCGCCTCGTGCAGGTCCTCCAGCCGGCTGGGCTGCGGGATGCCGGCCAGCAGCCGGAGGTCGACATAGGCCACCCCCGGCACGGCCTGGATGGCCGCCACCACCTCGGACGCATGCAGAGTCTGCCCGAGCATCCGGCGGTCGAAGCCGAAGTGGTCCAGCAGCGCCGCCCGCACCACCGGCTCGACGTCGCTCCACAACCGGTCGGGCTCGACCGCGACCCCGGCGGCGAGCAGCACGAGCCGCCCCGCGCGGGGCGCCAGTTCTACCTCCTGCAGCGGGTCCCCCTGCTGCGCCAATGCCGCGCGCAGCGACTGGAACAGCGCCGAGCCGGGATCGACCTCGGCATCCTCCGCCCCCGCCACGGTCAGGTGGACCAGCGGGCCGTCCCGCCCGGCGAAGCGCGCCGCCGCGGCCTTGCCGATCCCGACGAAGCTCCGCGCGAAATCCTCGTAGTCGCGCAGCGATACCAGGCGCTCCAGCGACACGGTGCCGACCGGGATGTTGCGGCGCGCGGCCTCGGGCGCCTCCCGGTCGGCGCCGCCCGAGGCCGCGACCGGGTTGGTCACGCCGGTCACGCCGAGCGGGCGGCTCAGCAGCGTCGTCATCGTCCCGGCGGCGACGTTGCCCGCCCGGCCAAGCCCGGCGCGGTAGCGGGCGCGCAGGTTCTCCGTGCCGGTCGGCAGCCGCGCCCCGTGCACCCCGTCGCCGAAGCGGATGGTCGTGCCGCCGCCGGCGGCGGTGGTGGCGAAGACCCGCGCGTCCGGCCCCACGGCGGCCAGCGCCGCCACCTCGTGCCATTCGACGCCGTTGACCCAGACCCGCAGCGTGCTCGCGGCGCCGGATGGCAGGTCGGCGGCAACGAAGGTCAGCGGGGCCTTCTTCAGCGTGAAGGACTGGTTGGCCCGGCTGCCGTCGCCGCTGCCGAGCACCTCGTCGCAGCTCTCGCCATGCGAGGCGCGCACCACGTTGCCGAGCACCTGTAGGCTCGCGCGGCGATAGGGGTAGGCGAGCGGCGCCGCGAAGGTCAGCCGCGTATGCGGCGTCTCGCCAGGCAGTGGCGTGCCGTCCGGCGCCTGTGCCCCGACATGCTCGGCGCCGGCGAGCATGACCACTTCCGCCGCGGCCACGCCCGGCAGGTCGGTGCGCTCGCCGGCGACGATCAGCCAGCGTCCGGATTCGAGGCCCGGCGACAGCCCGTCCAACTCCAGCACCGGGCTTGCGGCGGTCTGCACGATGTCGGTGTCGAGGTCGTCGTCGAGGAGCTTCAACGCCTCGCTACTGGCATGCACGGTGGTCTCGCGGATGGCGCGGCGGAAGCTCGTGCCCGGCGGATCGATCCATTTCCCCTCGAGCGCGAGCCGTGTGGTGCGTGCGGTCTGGCCATAGGCGGTGCGCGCGACGGTATCGCTGCCCGCGATGCGCAACGGCAGCGGCGGGGTTGGGTCCCCCGGCGGCGCCTCGAACGCCACCCAGGAGCCGGGCGTCACGGTCTCGAAGCTGCCGTCGAGGAACAGCACGTCCGGTGCCTCGGTCGCCTGGCGCCCGACGATGGGGCGCACCGTGCCGCGCAGGTCCAGCCCGGCCTGTCCCGGCACGATGGCGAGCGCGACCTCGGCCTCCGTCTCGCGCCGGTTGGCGATCGTCGGTGGCCCGTCCCCATCCTGCCGAAGCACCAGCGTGAGCGGCAGGTCGGAGAAGGTGAGGACCAGGTCCCAGCCGGGCGCCGGACTGGTGGCGAACCGCTCGAGCACCGCCTCGACCTTGCCCGGCGCGCCGGCCAGCGCCGCGCCGTCGCGCGCGCCCTCGCGCACCGGCAGGGTGAGCGTGGCCGTCCCGCCCGCGGCCGCCACCATCACCACCACGGTGTCGCTGCCATCCGCCGTGGCATCGCGCATGACGTCGAAGGCGCCACGCCCCGGGCGCGCCTCGGCCAGGCTGCGTACCGTCCGGGTCGGCGCGATCACCACCGAGACCGGCACCGGATCCCCGAAGACCGGCTCGGTGAGGTCCCATTCCCGCGGTGGTCGTAGACGGCCGGTTGCATCCAGTTCCACCTTCGGCGGCGCCCGGTTGCCGAACGGCGCGGTGCGGGCGCGGAAGGCGAAGACCTGCAGCGCCGGCGGGTCGGCCATCGCCGTGCGGCCTAGCGCCCGAAACACCGCGCTGCGCTGCGCCGGCGACACGCCGGCCACCAGGGCGAGCGTGGACTCAGTCTGCGGTGCAAAGAGCACCTCGGAGGCGCGTCGCAGCGCGCGCGGGTCCGCCGGGTGCGACGCCGGCGGCAACTGCGCCCTGGCGGCCAGCGCCACCGCCCGCGCGGTCACCGCCGCCCCGGACATCCCGGCCGGGACTGACGCGTCCCCGTCCCGTACCACCGGATCCTGCGCCGTCTGGTCCTGCACCGTCGGGGTGGGCGCCGCCGCCGGCTGCAGCGCCACCAGCGTCCGCCCGCGGTCGAACCGGACATCGACCGTGGCGACGCGGCGCAGCACCGGCGCGCCCGCCACGACCAGCAGCAGCGGGTCGTTCGGCTTCAGCCCGGTCGCGGTACCATCGAGGGTTAGCCGGGCCAGCCCGCCCGAGGCCTGCACCGGGCTGGACAGCCGCGGCCGCAGCGCATTCCACGCCCCCGAGGCCGGCAGATCCTCGTCGGTCTCGAAGGTCTGGGCGATCTCGCCCGGCCCCGGCACGCTCTGCACGCGGCTGCCGGCGGAGATGGTGACGGTGGCGCGGTCGTCCAGCGTATAGGCGAGAAAGACCGAGGCCGCGACCCCGGGCCGCGACCGGTAGCCGGTCAGCTTGCCGAGCTCCTCCAGGGACCGCGGCTCGGTCGCGGTCCGCAGGAAGCCCTCATTGGCCAGCCGTTCCTGGTAGAAGCCCAGCACCTCGCCGGCACAGGCGAAGGCGTCGAGCAACGCCACCATCGGGTCGTCCGGGGTACGCGTGCGCAACGCATTCAGCGGGCGGAACGGCGCCGCCGGATCGGCGAGCCGGGCCAGCATCGCCTCGCGGAAGCTGGCCCAGCCGCCGGGGCGGTAGTCCAGCGCCGCCAGGCCGGGCCGGTTGTGGCGCGGCCTCGAGGTCACGCCACGCCCCCGGCGAGCCGCAGCACCAGCCGGCCGCGATCGGGACGCAGCGGATCGTTTTCGAGCAGCGCGATCTCGTTCCAGGCCATCGCCAGCACGCCTGCGGCGGTGCGGCCGCGCTCCGCATCAAACTGGCGGCCGAATTCCAAGATGTGGACGGCCCGCACGCCGTCCAGCGCCTGCACCAGCGCGACCAGCACGCTGGTGCGCAGCGGCGCGCCGAAGCTCAGCCGGTCCGGGTGGAAGGCGGCGAGCCGCCCATCCGGCAGCACGCCGGTCCCGAGCGCGGCCCGCACCGCCGCCCGCACATGGCCCCGCACGTAGCCATCCTCGAGTTCGACCCGCAGCACGAGGCGCAGCGGTACGACGATCGCCGGCACGACCTGGACGTCATGGCCGATGCGCCGCACCGCGTCCAGCGCCGCCGCCACCCGCGCGCAGAGCGCTGGGGTCGCCTCGGCGCCGCCGAGCGGGTCGATTGCCACCCGGGCGATCTGCCGGCCGCCGCTCGGAACCAACCGGCAGGCGGCGCGCTGCACCGCCGGGTCAAGCCGCGCTGCCAGCGCCGCGTAGTCAGCGGCGATGACCGCGCGCACCGGCACGCCGCGCAGCGCCTGCGGGGCCAGCAGCCTTGCCTGTTCCAGCGGCTCCGGCGCGGTGCCTCCACGGGCCGGCATGGGGTTGCGCACCGGCCAGTCCTCCAGCCGACCCGGCGCCGCGATGCGCAGCCGGGTGATCGTGTCCGCGCCGACATTGCCGGAGGGGCCGTTGCCGACGCGGTAGACGATCTCGAATGCCTCGCCCGCCGGGTCGCGACCGCAGACGCCGTCCCCGAAGCGGAGATGCGCGATGCCCTCGTCATCCACCTCGACGGTGGCGTGCGCGTCCTCGGCACCGCTGCCGATCAGGTCGGGGCGGATCGTCCAGCCGGTCGGCGGGACATGCGGGTCGCGCGACCAGCTGCGCAGCCGATCGATCAGCGGCACCGCCTGCCCTGGGGTACGCCAGTCCAGCAGCCGCACGGCGGCATCCGCCGCACCAGCCGGCTCCGCGAAGGCAAGTCCCGGTCGCGCCAGCGCGATGCCTCGCCGCCGGCCGGGGCCGATCGCCGGCACGATCCGCGCCGCGTCGCCATCCATGACGCGCGTGCCGGCGCCGACCAGGACAAGGTTGCCGCGTACCGCGGTCGTCGCGCTGCCCTTCGCCAAATCGGCCTTCGCCGAGTCAAGCGGAAAATCCGCCGGCAGCGCGTCCTCCGCCGACCACTCCACCTCCAGCAACGCACGCTTGCATAGCGGATCCTCGGACGGGCGGACTGCGGTGAGCCGCACGGGGTGGTGGCGGCGCGGATCGGGATCCGGCGTGTCGCCGGGACCCAGGACCTCGAAGAGCAGGAAATCACCGGGCTGCAGCGGGGGCGCCTCGGGAGGTGCGGTGTCGACCAGCGTCGCCGCGGTGGCACCGGCCGGCAGCACGCAGGCCGTATCGCCCCAACAATGCACCGCCATCTGCCCGCGCGCCCGGCAGAGGCGTATGGGCGCTGCCGACGTCACCGGGCGAAATTCGGTCGCCGCCGCGCCCTCGCCCTGCAGGAACACCAGCGTCGCCGGGTCGAGTTCCGCCACCGCGTCGGGTGGTTCCACCTGCACCAGCGCCCGCGCGTTGCAGCCCTCGTGCAGCGCGTAGTCGATCAGCCGCAGGTGCCGCCGCACCGATACGCGGCGCCGCGCCGTGCCAAGATAGGCCTCGGTCGCCACCGCGTCCTGGTAGTAGCTCAGCCGATCCGCAACCGCCGCCAGCATCTCCACCAACGTCACGCCGAGATCCGGTGCATGCCGGTCCTGCCACGCCGGCAGCGTGACCGCGAGCCGATCCAGCATGAGCCGCCGGAACCCGGCATAGTCCTTGGCCAGGTAGTCGAGCGGCGGCGGCGGCGGCAAGGCCGCGACGGCGGGCGGTGCGGCGCGGCAATCCTCGTCCTCCGCTGCGTCGGGGAAGAAGACGAAGGGTGCGCTGGCATGGCGGGGATCGATGCCGTCCAGCCCCTGCAGATGCAGCGTGTAGGTCGAGGCATCGCCCCGCCGGTCCACCGCGACCGCCGCCAGGATCAGCCGGTCCGGATCCTCCGCCGGTACGCGCCGCACATCGACCACCCGGATGCCGCGCACCGCGATGCCGCCGGTGATCGCCAGGTGCCGGGGTGCCAGCCCTTCCGGTGCGTCGTGGAAGAAGCGCACCAGCAGGGCGCGCCCGCCCTCGATCGGCTCCACCTCGTCCAGCCCGTTCAGCCCCGACCGCCGCAGCGCCGCCCGTCGCGTCGGCACGCTGCAGCGCTCGCTCATGCCGCACCTCCGGGCGTCAGCTCGATCCGCGCGGCGGATGCGGTGCCGAGCGGGCGCAGTAGGTAGCGGAGGTCCACCACCACCTTCTCATCGACCGCCGTCACCAGCAGCGCCTGCACGTCGATCAGGTCACCAAGGAAGCGCTGCAACATGGCGGTCAGCGTGAGCTGCAGGGTGACCACCAGCTCGGGGCTGGCCGGGCCGAACAGCAGCTGCGCCAGCCCGCCGCCGAGATCCGGCCGGTTCACCCGTTCCCCGGCCTGCGTCATCAGCAGCTGCATGACCATGCCCCGCACATGGTCCTCGCGGCCCTGCACCAGGGTGCGGCCATCCGCGCCGATCGCCAGGGGAAAGCCGATCTCCATGGCTACAGCCCGCGCACGCGCGGCTGCGCCGCGACCGGCACCAGCGGTACGCCGGTCGGCACGCAGGTGCCGGTGCCGGACAGCAGCAGCACCGGCGCGCCCGACGCGAAGACCCGTGTCGCGGCCACCGTGAACAGGCCGCTCACGCAAGGCCCGCCGGCGACCGGCGGCAGCGGACAGCCGGCGATCAGATAGGGCGACAGCGCCGTCACCACCGGCTGGCCCGACAGGCGCACCCGTGGGTTCGGCGCGGCCGGCGTCGCCTGCCCGGCATGCCCGCACAGCACCGTGGCGCCCAGATGCAGCAACGGTCCCGGCATCCGCCCGTCCTCCCCTACGTCACCACCAAGGCTTCGAGGTTCAGCGCCACCTGCTGCCCCGGCCCGAGCACGACGCTCGCGCCGGTGCCGTTGCTGATGGTGATGGCGCCGGGCGTGACCGAGATCATCGCGGCACCGCTCACCAGGGTGATGCCCGCCTCGCTGATCGAGATCGCCCCGGTCCGCGCCTGCAGCAGCACGCCGCCGAGCGCGCCCGGCACGTCGCTCAGCATCAGGGTGGACTGCCCGCTGGTCTGCAGGACGATGCTTGGGCTGGCCGGCAGGCCGGCCAGCGCCAGGGCCGGGACCTCGGCCGCGCTGCCCCAGAAGCAGCCGGTCCAGATCGGCCGCGCGATGTCGCCATCCTCGAACTCGATCCAAACGCCGGCGCCGATCTGCGGCACAAACCAGGTGCCGGACTGGATGCCGGCCAGCGGCAGGCAGGGCTCGCACCAGCTCGTGGGCAAGAGGCCCGACACCGAGGCGACCTGCGCCAGGATGCGGCCGCGGTTCAGCGGGTCGACGTTGTTCAGCACGCTGCCCCGGTGCTTGCCATAGTGCTTCTTCTGGGTCATGACATCACCACCGGGACGGTCGAGACGAGGCCGTTGCGCACGAGATGGAAGTCCTGCGTGTAGTCGCCGCGGCGGATGCGGTGGCCGACGCGGCTGACGAAATACAGCCCGTCGAACGCCAGCCCCGCCCCGCGCACGCCGACTAGGGACCGCGCCTGCAGGATGCTGCCGTAGCGCGTCACGTCGAGCGTGCCGTCCGCGGTCGTGCTGTCGAGCGACCCGGCCGCGTTGGCCAGGCCGTACAGCGCCACCTGCACCGGCGTCAGCCCACCGGTGCCCGAGACGAAGGTCACCTTCGACGGCAGCGGCTCGACCAGCCCGAGTGGCGGGTTGAGCAGCGACACGTCGGGCAGCGGCACCGGCATCCAGCGCGTCGTGTTGGGGATCTGCACCTGCAGCACCGGCTGCTCGCGGTCGCGGTTCTCGAAACCGAAATGCAGCGAGGAGACGTTGGTGTAGGCATCCATGTCGGTGTTGAGCGCCGGCTGCGGCGGTCCGATGCGCAGCTTCGGCCCCCAATAGGCGACGTTCACCAGCGGCGCCGGCGAGAGCATGTGGAAGGTGTAGCCGACCCAGCGCGCCCGCTCCCGCAGATGCGCGAGGTCGGTGCCGGCATGCAGCGGGATCCGCTCGGTGGGCAGCGGGACATCCGGGAAGGGTGTCGGGATCACCATCGGTACGATGCCGAGCACGGCGTATTTCGCCAGGATGACCGCGACCTGTGCCTCCACCGTCATCGCCGGGTAGGGCAGGCCGGTGAACTCCTGCAGGTTCATCGCTGCACTGAGATCCTCGCCGCTCAGCGTCAGGACCGAACCTGCGCCGTCACCGCCCGGGGAGACCTGCTGGTTCAGCACCAGACCGTCCACCAGCACAGTCGGCAGCCCGTTCAGCGTCGCGATCAGCACCGCGCGCAGCGGCAGCGGCACGCCGCCGGTCAGCAGGAACAGCGTCTGCAGCGCCGAACGCTTGCCCAGCCGGAAGCTGACCTGGAAGGTGGTGCGGTCTTCCCCGACCTCCACCGTCGCCTCATGCAGCGCGTCCGTCACCACCTGCGGGACCGGCACCGGCACGACCGGCCCCATCATCATGGTCAGGTGCACGCCCTTAAGCATCCTGCGGCCCCGCCCCGCCCGGCACGCCTTCGGGCAGCGTCAGGCGCAGCCGCCGCCCGGCGCGCTCCAACTCGGCCGGGTCCAGCGCGCCGTTCGCATCGGCGATGCGCCAGGCGATCAACGGATCGCCGAGCCGGCGCGCCGCCACCAGGTCGAGCCGCTCGCCGGCCACCATGACGTGGCCATCCACCTCGGCAAGGCTTGCGGGCTGCGGCACGAAACGGCGGGCGAGGTAGGCGGTGACGGTCCCGTCCGGCGCGGTGCGTTCCCGCAGCGGCACGCCCTGGTAGCGGCTGTTCGCCGGCAGCAGCGGCGCGCCGCCGGTGCGGGCCAGCAGCGCCGCGAGCAGCGGCGAGGCGGGGGCGGCGGCGTCGGTCACAGCAGCCCCTCCACGCCCATCGCCCCGAGCCCGCCGGTCCGCGCCAGCCCGGCCTGCTGTTCACGCGCCCGAAGATGCGCCATGAACAGCATCCCCGCGCGGTGGCCGAAGCCGACATCGTTTATGGTCAGCACGCGCAGACCGAGCGTCGCCTTGGCGCGGATCGGGTTGAGCGCGGTGTCGAAGGCTTCCTCGGTGACCGAGAACTCGGTCACCCGCACCGGCACCACGCGGCCGCGTCCCCAGACGAACACCGCCAGCGGCGCCTCCGCCGGCACGATCTCCAGCGTGCCGATGCGGGCGAGGTCGTCATTGGTCTGCAGGGTGCGCGAGGTGGGCTGGATCATGGCTTCTAGCGCCGCGAGTTGTGGATGCAGCCCGGACGCCAGCGCGACCGCGTCGCCCGTCTCCAGCGCGTCGGTCAGGTCGAGTTCGGCCTCGACGCGGATCGTCTCCACCGCCGGCCCCTTCAGGCGCAGCGCCTCGGTACGGTCGGCGGCATCGCCCATGCCCTGCACCTGCAGCGAGCGGGTGAGCATGTCGGGGTTGTACTGGAAGGTGATCACCTGGACCGGCACGCCGGTCGCCGGATCGAGCAGCACGAGTCCGCCCTTCAGAACGCGCGGCGAGGTGGCGAGCCCGGTCATGTGTCCTCCCAGGGTGGGGGCCGCCCGTTCAGGTACCTGTAGAGAACGGACTCGACCTGGTTGACGAACTCGCGGGCGGTGCGGAGCTGGCTGCGGCTGAAATTGAGATCCAGCTTGCCGAGCGCCTCGCGCGACGATCGGGCGTAGCTCGCCGCGTGGTCGATCAGGGTGGGCGCCGGCAGGTCGAAATCGCGGTCATGCCACCGCTTTGCAAGCCATCCCTCGCCGAAAAGCCTGATGTACTCGGAGCGAATGTTACGCAGCTGGGCTTCGAGCGTGTCCAGGCTGTGCCCGAGTGCCGCTGCGGCGGCTTGCTGCAGGCGGAGCAGTACCTGGTCGTAGAGCGGCTGCGGCAGTTCAAGCGAGAGGTCGCCGACATCGATGTGTACGCCCCCGAAATCCCTCCGCGCCGCCATGAAGGCAAGCGCCACGTCGGTTGCGGTCATGCCCCGATGACGCAGCTGGCCGATCAGAGCGTCGAGGTCACCCGGCTTTGCCACGGCGAGCACTGTGCGGTTGCCAGCGGTGGCGGCTTCCCCGGAGGCCGGGCGGAGCGGCGGGAGCCAGCGCCGGCGGATCCGCAATTCCATTCCCTGCTGCACGGCATAGATCCCGGGCTTCACATCACGCACCGAAGCGGCGACGTCGAAAGTGATGAACTGGAACTGGTCGCCTGGCTGGATCACGGATTCCGGCATCGGATCGGGGCGACGGAAGACGTACTCAACCATCACTCCCATGCCGGGATTGGCCTGCAACATCCGCGTGATTTCGGGCAGCTTGGCATAGAAGGCGGACTCCGCGTCGCGCTGCTGCGTGGCGTTGCCAAGGTCGGTCAGAACAGAGCCGACCACCTGCAGCGCCAGGACCGCACCTGCACCTTTTGCCTCGGCCTTCTGGTATGCCTCGTCGGCGACGTTGCTCGGGCCGGCGAATTGCGGGCCGGTCGCCCGAAGCGGCGGCGGCGAGGTCGGCGGCTTCTGTGCCGCCTGCGCCGACCGGCTGGTGGGACCCGGTGGAACTGGCGCAGGCAGGACTGGCTGAGGTGGCGGGGTTGCCGGGATCGGCCCAGGGCGGGCCGGCGCCGTGGCCGGCGTGCTCACGGCGCTTGCCGGGCCGACCGCTTCGTCAGCCTGGACCGATGTGCCGGCGGTGGGCAGCGCAGGACGCCGCGAGACTTCCGGGTTGCTCTTGCCGCGCCTGAGCGTACCGGCCGTGGCCGTGTAGCTGTAGCCCTCGGTCGGCCGTTGCATGGGCCGTTGCTTATCGGCGGGGGTCCACCGCTGCTTCTGCGCATTGAAGGCATCGGGATAGTGGCGGCTTGCCTCGTTGCCCAGGGAGGATTCGACACTCACGTGCACGGCCGGACGCTGCAGGTCGTCCGTGACCATGACGCTGGCGCTCAGCGCGCGCCGGCGCGATCCGCCAGGATTCATCACCACGAGCTCGTAGTTGATGAACTTCAGGAATACATTGCCCGGACGCGTACCGACCTCGGGGTGGGCACCGGTCTCGATTTGCAGGAACAGCGTCCAGCCTTCCGGCAGGTCGGCACGGATGCGGCTGATCTGCCGTTCCAGCGCGCCCTGGATGGACAGGTTCACGCCGCTCGGGGCCAGCAGGATGCCCTCCCTCACCTCGATGCCAACACCTTGGCCGACCGCATGGGCGGCGTGCCAACGCGCGGTGTCCTCGACGACGTTCGGCGGCAACAGGCTGCGGAACACCTTTTCATGG
Source organism: Dankookia rubra (assembly GCF_004355005.1). Taxonomy (GTDB): domain Bacteria; phylum Pseudomonadota; class Alphaproteobacteria; order Acetobacterales; family Acetobacteraceae; genus Paracraurococcus; species Paracraurococcus ruber_A. Next base: position 70,685 of record NZ_SMSJ01000014.1, on the reverse strand, counting down.
TCTGCCCGGCCGGGAGTGCCTCTGCCGCCCGGCAGTTCCACGACGATGGTCGTGGCACCCTCGAAGTTGGTCCCGATTTTCGGCGCGGCCGCGGCCGGCATGGCCGCGAGCACGGGCCCGCTCGCACCCGCCACCGCCACGTGCGGCGTTCCGCGCGCCACCGCCTCGGCCGCGGCCTCCGCCTCACGCTCGAGCCCGCCATGTATTGAACTCGACCCGCCGCGCGATTGCTGCACCACATGCGCCAGCTCATGCGCCAGCACCCGGACGCCCTCAGGGCGGTCCGGCGCGTATTGCCCGCGCGCGAAGACCAGATCGGCGCCGTAGGCATAGGCGCGGGCGCCGACGGCGGCGGTCGATACGGCGCTGCGATCGTCCGCATGCACGCGAACCCCGCTGAAGTCATAACCGAACCGCGCCGTCATTTCCGCCTGGACCCGCGGGGGCAGCGCCTCCCCACCATGCGAAGCGGCCTCCCGCAGCCCGGCCGGGAGGGGTGGGCGGACGACACCGGGCAGCCGGGGCCGATCGAGGCGGGTATGGTTCATGGCCGCGCCATGCGCCGGCGGATCGCGTCGGCGGTACGGCCGGCCAGTCTCGCCACGGGGTCGGCGGGTGGGCCGGCCCGGTCGCCGCGCCGACCGCCGCCGGCGAGTTCTGCCGCAAGCGCCGCGCGGAACGCCTGCACCTGCGCCGCCGGCAAGGCGCGCGCGTCGACGACAAGTCGCTCGATATGCACCCGCAGCGTCATTCCGCGGCCCTCGCGGGCAAGTCCGTGGGCAGCGCGAAATCGGCCGCCAGGATCGGGCGGTTCAGCTTCACCAACTCGGCGCGGGCGGCCTGCAGCACATGCCGCATCGCCACCGGCGCGTCCTCTGCGGCGGCGAGGAAGGCGGCGTTCAGCGCGGCGGTCACGATGTGCCCGCCGGTCAGGTTGAACCCGGCCAGCCGCGCGAAATCCAGCGGCTCGCACGGCACCGCCGTGGGGAAGGCGCCGCGCCACAGCGCCGCGCGCTCGGCCGGGCCGGGATACGGAAAGCGCACCACGAAGCGCAGCCGCCGCAGGAAACCGCTGTCCAGCGCCGCCTTGAAGTTGGTGGCCAGGATCGCCAGCCCGGCAAAGCTCTCGATCCGCTGCAGCAGGTAGTTCACCTCGATGTTGGCGTAGCGGTCGTGGCTGTCCTTTACCTCGGTCCGCTTGCCGAACAGCGCGTCGGCCTCATCGAACAGCAGCACCGCGCCGCCCCGCTCGGCCGCGTCGAACAGACGCCGCAGGTTCTTCTCGGTCTCGCCGATGTACTTGCTCACTACGGCCGAGAGATCGATGCGGTAGAGGTTCAGGCCGAGCTCCGCCGCCAGGACCTCGGCCGCCATGGTCTTGCCGGTGCCGCTGTCGCCAGCAAACAGCGCGGTGACGCCAAGCCCGCGGCTCAGTCGCGCGGCATATCCCCAATCATCATGCACGCGCCGTCGCTGCCGAACCTGGTCGGCGATTTGCCGCAGCACGCCGCGCTGCTCCGGCGGCAGCACCAGGTCATCCCAGCCGAGGCGCGGCTCGATACGCTGCGCCAGGGCGTCGAGCCCCGGCCGCATCGCGGTCACGCAGTGCCGCCAGGCCGCCTCCTCCCCCGGCGGCGCGGTCGCGGCGATCCGGAAGATCTCCGCCTGCGGAAGGTCGAAGGTGCCTGCCACGCGCGCCACCAGCGCTTCCCGCCCGGGGCCCAGCGCCACCCGCCAGGCGTGTTCCTGGGCCGCACCGTCGGGCGGCGTCACCAGGATCGTCGGCAGGGTCGCCAGCTCGCGTGGCGCCGGCGAATCCGTGCAGACGGCGCAGGGCAGTGCCAGCCGATCGACGAAGCGCCGCACCGTGGCCGCCTCCTCGCCCCCGGCCGTCACTACCAGCACGAGCGGCAGCAGCACCGCCTCGCGCGTCCACAGCCGTGCCAGCGCCTCGCAGGCGTCCGGCGAGGTCGGCAGGACCTCGGCGTCGATACGGAACGCGGCACGCCCCGTCGTCCGGGCCACGGCGGCGACGATGTCCAGCCGCAGCGCCGGCTCACCGCCAGAAACCAGCCCGGCATGCCGGCCGTCCTCCCACAGCCGCAGCAATGCCGCCGCGGCCGCGGGGTCGGGCAGCTCACCGTCCGGTGCCGCAATGGCGTCCACCATCGGCGCCAGCCGCGCGTCGAGCCGGTTCAGCCCCTTGACGAAATCCAGCACGCGCTCGTCGCAGCGCAGCGCGGCGAGCAGCAATGGCTCACCAAACCGGCGCTCCGCCGCCACCAATTGCCAAGCGCGCAACCGACCGGTTGCCGCCACCGCTTCCCAATCCGCGCCGGGAAAGGCGCGCAGCGCCAGCGCAAAGCTTGGCCAGGCACGCTCCGGGTCGCCGGCCGCCCCGGCGCAGAGCGGCCCGATAGCGGCGTCGAGTTCATGCGCGACGCAGAGCGCCAGCACCGCGACCTCGAACCCGGTGAGCCCGAAGGCGGCGCGCAAGCGCAGCAGTGCAGGGATAGGCGCACCAGGGTGTGGATCGGGCCAATCCAGCCAGGTGTCCGACTCCGCATCCGGCACATTCGTGGTCGGGCCGACGGCGATCGCGGCGAGGTGCTCGCGCACCGCTCGCACCATGGCGCCAACGAAATGCGTGTTGTCTTTGTGCCACGCAGCGTCGGTCACGGCGGCACCGTGACCATCTGGGTCGGATCGACCTCCAGCAGCGCGGCATCCGGGTCGCGCAGCGCCAAGCTGTCCACCCCGTCCACCCGCAGCCGCACCGGGTAGTCGCCGGGCGCCACCCCAGCGAGGTCGAAGCGCAGCGTATCGCCCGCCACCTGCGCCGCCGGCACCTCGCGGTCGCTGAGGATCAAGGCCACGCGCTGGCCCACCCGCACCGGTGTCACGACGGTGAGCGTCAGCAGCCCGGCCGCGGCGGTCGCCGGCATGGGGGTCACGATGCGCGGGGCCAGCAGCAGCGGCAACTCGGTGGTCCGGCGAGCACCGTCCACCGCCAGACTCAGCATGCAGGGCCCGGCGGGCAGGCTGCCATCGGCCGGCACGGCGACCAGCACCTCGCCGCTCGCCGCATCCCGCGCGGCCGGCACCTCCAGGGGTGCGCCGCCAAGCAGCGGCGCGAAGCGGGCGGTAATCGTCCCTGTCCCCAGCCCGCTGCCGCGGGCGCGCACCGTTTCGCCGGGCCGCACCGGCCGTGCCGGCGCCAGGCTGTCCAGCCGCGGCCAGGCGCTGCGCAGCGCGGCCGTCGAATCGAAGCCGGTCCCGCCCGCCCCGCGCCGCAGCACCGGCGGCGCGGCACGCAGCGGGCGACGGCTGTCGATCAGCACCACCGCGGCCTCGTAGGCGACCGAGAGCCGGTACTGCATCTGGAACCCCGCCCAGATCTTCGAGATCTCCTCGATGGAGAGCGGTTGCAGCGTGATCCGCACGCGCTCGATCTGATGGCCCAGGTCGCTGGCCGGCAGCGCCGCGGCGATCTCCTCCGCGCCGAGCAGCGGGTGGTCATGCAGGGCGCTCATCGCATGGCCGAGCAGCATGTGGCTGAACGGCCCACTCGCGTCGTTCTCCATCCCATAGGCGCTGAGCAGGTAATAGAGGTTCAGCGCCAGCGGCGCGGCGGCAATCTCGCCGGGGCGGCTGTGGCCGGGCATGTCCTGGTTGCGCCAGGCCGCATTCGGCGCAACCAAGTAGAGGAACAGGTTCACCTGGTTCCCGGTCGCCGCTGGGTCGCGCGCACGGTCGAGCGGCTGCATAGTCACGGCCACGTTGTCGAGGTCCGTCACGGGCAGGCTCTCCGCCTGCGCCGCCAGCGCCCGGTCGAGCAGGCGCCGCAGCGTCGCGGTGACGGCGGCGACGGCCAGTGGGCTACTCATCCGTCGCGCTCTCGTTGCGCGCGCCAGGCGGCGAGGTTGAGATGCGGTGCCAAGAGCTTGGCCGGCCGGGCAGCGGGTGCGGGATCGGCGCGGATCTCCAGGCGACCGATGGTGATCTCGACCGCGGACGGCAGCGCGGCCTGTGGCAAGGCGTCCGGCGACCGCGGCGCCGCCTCGTCCCGCCCCGGCAGGCTTGCCGCTGCCCGGCCGGGCGGCAGCGCGAAATGGGAGGCGGGCGCGACCACAGGCGCGCCAGGCGGTAGGCTTGGCACGGGTCGGGGCGGCTCGGCAGAGCGGTCACCCGGCGCGCTTTCGGCCACCCCGGAATATCGGGTCTCGGCGCGGGTTGGCGGCGCGATTGCCGCGCCGTGCGGGCCGCCGGGCGGGTCTTGGCGGACCGCTTGCCGCGCTGGGGCAGCCAAGCCTGCCGTGGGGCGCACCGGCGTGCTAGGGACCAGGCTGCGGCCCACGTCGGCGTTCGACAGAGGGCTGTCGCCCGGCAAGGTCATGGACGGTGCCTGACGCAGGTCTGGCGCCTCATCCTGCGCCATCAGGGGATGCTTGCTGCCTTCTCCGGCCGAGGCTCGCTCCGGGGCGGAATCGGGATGGCGTGATCCGTGCTCCGGCGCCGCCCCGGTCTTTGCTCCGACGACCGGCAGGGCGACTGCGCGCAAGTCCTGCACCCGCACCGCTGGCGGCGCACCCGTGGGGCCGTGCTGCGTCGCGGCGGCGGCGTCCGCCGCGACCTGCACCGCTGGGACTGCCGTGACGCCGACCGCATCGGGCAGGCCTGTGCCGGGCTCGGCCGTCCCGGGGCCGTCCAGATCGTGCGCCTCGGCATGGGGTGGGTCGGTGCTGAATCCGCGCTCATCGACCGTCTCCGGCTCGAAGCGGCTGCGCGGGCGCGGGCGCAGTGCCGAAGGCAGCCCGAGCGCCTGCGCCGCGACCCGATCGAACAGGTCGCTCACCGAAGCGCTTCCAGCCCGATGGCTTCCAGGTAGAACCGCCGCCGCACCGGCGACAGACGGAGGATATCGGCCTCCCGCCAGTGATAGGCGTGGGCGATCCGGTGTACCTCGGCCAATTCCCGCCGCGCCCATGCCTCCAATTCGCCGATGACGACGCGCGCGACGTCGAGCGGCGCACGCCAGGCATGGGCACAGGCGCCACAGGTGAGGTCGGCCGCCGGCCCTTCCATGCCCTGCGCCGCCAGCGCCGCCGCCGCCGCCGCACGCAGTTCCGCCGGCAGTTCGGTGACGGCCACCGCCAGGCCGTCGCACGTCGCCGCTTCCACGCAACGGCGGAACAGCGCCGCGGCGAAGGCGGCGGGTGATAGCCCTTCCAGCGCTTCCAGGTCCTGTTCCACCGGCGGCCGCACCCGCGCTTCCCATCCGCCGAGGCGGACCGTCACCGGGGCCGCCGGTGCTACCGGAGCCGCCAGCGCACCAAGATCGAGCGTCAGGTCGAAGACCTCAGTGCAGTGGGGGCAGCGCACCACGGCGTCCAGCATCGGCCCGCGCAGCGCCATACGCGCCCGCAGCAGCGCCGCGTCCCGCGCATGCAGCGCCGCCGCCACCGGCGTCCCGGCCGGCGACAGCGCTTCCAGCGCCAGGCGCGCGGCGTCCGCCAGCGGACGCCCGACGCCGCGTTCCCAGGCGCGCAACAGGCGGTCGGGCCGGGGCGGCATGGTTAGCCGCCGGCGGGCGCAGTGAAGGTCGGCTCGGTCGGCTCGGTCACGTCGGGGTCGCGCTCCCAGCCCTCGTTCTCCAGCTTGATGTGCTGCAGCGCGACCGCGTTGGCATTGGCATCGAGGTCGGGCAGCGGCTGGTACTCCGACACCCAGGCGCGGAAGATCTTGTAGATCACGACGACCTGGCCGGCTTCGTTCTGCATCTCGATCAGCAGGTCCTTGCGGAAATCCGCGAGCGAGGATTCCTGTCCTGCGCCGCCACCGAAATCCCAGACCTTGTTGGCCCAGCGCTCGAACTCCGCGTCATGCGTCACGCCGCGTTCCAGGGTGATCGCGTCATACTCGGTGCGTCCCGGCGACTTGCGGCTGGTGCTGGGGTCACCGCCCTCGCGGTGCTTCACTACCTCGGTCGTCCGCTTGAAGCCGGAGACCTTGCTGATCCCGGCGACGTAGTTGCCGTCCCACTTAACCCGGAACTTGAAGTTCTTGTACGGGTCGAAGCGGCGGTTCACGGTGAACTGGGCCAAGGCTGCCTCCTCACGTCTCGAGCTGCGGCGAGATCTGCTGGATTTTGATGATCACGAACTCGGCCGGTTTCAGCGGCGCGAAGCCGACGATGACGTTGAGGATGCCGCGGTCGATATCAGCCTGTGGGTTGGTGTCCTTGTCGCATTTGACGAAATATGCGTCCTTGGCGGTCGTGCCCTGGAATGCGCCCTGCCGGAACAGCGTATGCATGAAAGCCCCGAGATTGAGCCGCACCTGCGCCCAGAGTGGCTCGTCGTTGGGCTCGAACACCACCCATTGGGTGCCGCGGAACAGGCTCTCCTCGATGAACAGCGCGAGCCGGCGGACCGGCACGTATTTCCACTGCGACCCACCAGTGTCATCCCCTGCCATGGTGCGCGCGCCCCAGATCACGTTGCCCGCGACCGGCAGCGTACGCAGGCAGTTCACCGCGACCGGGTTAAGCCGCCCGTTCTCCTCGTCCGACATCCGCAGCGTGAGCGCCGCCACGCCGCTGAACTGCACGTTGAACCCGGCTGGCGCCTTCCACACGCCGCGCGCCGCGTCGGTCGCCGCGTAGCGCCCGGCGATCGCCGCCGCGGGACCGACGCCGGAGATCGTCCCACCACGTCCATCGGGAACGACGAGGCGCGGGAAGTAGACGGCAGCATTGGTCCGGTCATCGGTGCCGAACAGGCCAAACAGGTCGTCGCGCCCCTTCGCCGCCTTGTCCACCGTATCCCAGGTGGCCGGCGCATCGACGATCAGCATCGCGCGGCGCCGGTGCGCGAACTCGGCGGCCCGGGCGAGCGTCGCGGTGGACACGTCAGGCTGCCCCGGCAACGGCGTGAGCACGAGCAGGTTGAAGAACGTGTTGTGTTTGGCGACCGCATGGAAGCCCGTCGGGTTGCCGGTACCGTCGTCAGCGCCGACCAGCGCAACCTCGGCGGGCAGCGTCGTCTGGGTCCCCGCGGCGAAAGGGTATTCGCCGTCCGGAGGGTCGGGCGGGGCGGCTGGCGCGGCAGCCGGCGGTGCGGCGCCCGGTGCCGGGGTGGGGGCCGGCGTGGGGGCCGGCGTGGGCGGCGACGCTGGCGGTGGTCCGGCGCCCGGTGCGGCGACGGGGGGCGTGGCCGCTGGCGACGACGCGGGTGGGAGAACGGACACCAGCTGCGACCCCTGCAGCAGCTTGCCGGCTGCGCGCGCATTGTCCGGATCGGTGGAAACCCGCGCAAAGCGCTCCGACACCTTCGGCCCGGTGACCGTGGTGATCGTTAGGTTATAGGCGGTCGGTATTTCCGTGGCGGAAAGCCCCTGGCGATCGATCACGACCTTGAGGTTCGTGCCCGCGGCGCCCGAGGCGCGCGCCTGCAGCTTGAGCGTGTTGCCAACTGCGGCCGTCGCCATCGCCGCATCGCCGGCGACGCGGACCACGATCGCCTCGCCGCCACCATTCTGGAAGTACATCGCCACCGCGAGATCAAGCGGCATGGTGCCGTCGCTGTGGAATTCCCGCGCATAGTCGGCGGGGCTGAAGACGTGGATCGGTTCGTTCTCGGGGCCGCTCGATGCGAAACCAACGATCGCCGTGATCGAGGTCGGCACCGGCACGATCGTGTGCACCGAGCTCGGCAGTTCCTCAAAATAGACGCCAGGATACGTGACCGAGACCGGCATTTATCCCCCCTATTCTAAATTCCAAAAGGCGAAACCTGTCGTTCGTACAAGCCACAGATGTCGAGTCAAATTCTGTGATGCACTGATAATGAAGGCCTGGACGTTACGAGCTCGTCATTGCGAATTTTCACCTTCAGGCTGCCGCGTTTTGCCTGGGCTTTTCATCAACGTTGTGCATTTACCTGCATCACCTTTTGGTGACAGCGGCAGATCGAACGTCGTGCGCAATACCGCGGCACACGCGCGCGGATCTGGCCGTGGCGCTGCCGCAGGCAGGGCGCGCCGACCGCTGCCGCGATGTCGCCGGTAACCGCGTCTGCCGGCGGACGACGGCCTCTGCGGCGCCAGCCGCCAGCCTCAGCCAGAAGGAGACGGCCTCGGAGGAGAAAGTTGCGGTGAGCTAATTACCCACCCCTCCGCATGCCCCTCCCCCTGCCCCTTGGCGTCGCTGTGGGAGTTTGTCGAGGCACATTCCAGCTTGCCATAATGCCGGCTTGCCGCAAGCGAGAGAGAGCATTCTCGATGCGCGGCAGGCTCGCCGCCCTACTCGGCCCTGCGCAAACGCCACGCTGGTTCGACACCCTCCAAATTATCATGGCTTGGCTGTGATCGGGGGCGGTTCCGGCTTGCCTTGGCAGTCTCGAGCTGCACGACCACTCGATCCTCCAAGCCTGGCAGCCGGTCCAGCCGGAAGGTCGCTGCGAAGGCGACGGCCAAGCGCCCAGCGGCGAAGAAACCTGCCGCGAAGGCCGGGGGAAGCCTACGGGGCGCAGCCCGGGTTTCGGCAAGCGCCCGCGCCGAGCTGGCCAGCCTACTCGACCGCATTCACCGCAACATCGACGAGACCGAGGCGCTCCTGGCGGGCTGACGGCGGGTGGCAATCTGGGACGACCTGAAGGCCGTCGCGCTGGCGGTGCACCGCCTGACGGAGGCAGAGAAGAGGCTGGCCGAGCTTGCGGCGGAGAATAAGGCCGCTATCAAAGAACTTCGCGGCCAGATGTAGGAGCTGCGGGACCGGCGGATCCGGATCGAGGCGCGGCTCGAGAGCCTGGACGAGGTGGTTACCACCAAGGCGCAGGGCAGCGCCGCGATGGCTGTCACTCAGGCGCTGGGCCCCATCCTGGAGCGCCTGGCCCGGCTTGAGGCCCAGCCGCCCGGCCCGCAGCGGCTGCCGCCCCCGGTTGGTTGACGGCCTGCGCGGTCGTCCATGCACGCCGGCAAGGAAATCGGCTGTCCCCCCCCCTGCCCTCGTGCTCCGGCCCGGTCACGGTGCGAAGCGGGTGCTAGGACAGAGCCAGCTTGGCCAGTGCCTCCTCAACCGCGGACATCAATGCGTGCGTGGTCACCTTCCGCGGGGCCGGAACGGAAATCGTCAGGGCACCCTCGCCACGAGCGGCCCGCACGGCCCTGAGCAACACCGCTCCGTCGTCCGCCCGCACCACATACTCCATGGGGACCTTGGGTTTCCTGGCAGCTGCGGCATTTGACTTCACCAGCCGCCCGACCACCGCAGCCGCGGAAAGGCCAGGCTTCCCTTCCTCCCGCAAGCGGGCCTGCTCCGCGGCGACGGCGCTGGCTTCAGTCAGGATCGCGTTCCGCCTCACCGGCACGTTGAGCAGCGGGGCAAGCGACGCGGCGTGGCTTATCCGAAGCTCACCCGGCGTGGCAAAGGCCTGCACCACTTCGTCCGGCAGCTTGGCCAGTTCCAGGAATCGGCTCAGCCAGCTGGCCGACACTTCCAGCCGCTCCGCCATTCTCTGCTGGCTGCCGAGATAGTGCCGCTCCAGCGCCCGGGCGTAGTCGCAGGCGCGCTCGTAATCCGAAAGATCCCGCCGGCTGCGGTTCTCGAGGTCCGCGAGGCGGAATGCCTCTTCGTCCGTGAGCTGCCGCGGCTCGATGAGGAACCGGAATTCGGGGTAGTTGTTCGCCCTCATCCAGGCGGCGGTCCAGTGCCGCCTGGCGCCGCAGATCACCTCGAAATCGTGCTGCGGGTCGCCGGCCAGGCGCCGGACGATCGCCGGCATCTCCTGCCTGCCCTGCGCTTTGAAGCTCTCGATCAGGTCGGCACAGTTCGTGGTGTTCAGTGCCGCATAGTCACGGTTGTGCTGCTCCCAGATGCGGCAGCGGGCGGGATCGACCAGTTCCTGCGTGCGCGTCACCGCGGCACCGCGGGCGATCTGGGCCAGGGTGTTGTCGCGCGCCTGCAGGATGCCGGTGCGCGGCGGCAGGCGGGCGGCTGTGGGCTTCGAAGCCCCCTCCCCCTCCCCGCCCGCGCCGCCGGTCAGCTTGGCCGCAAAGCCCTTGTTCCCCGTGGACACACCGATTTCCCTTTTAGTTCAAAGAGTTGTTGGCCGTTTGCAGGCCTGCAAGTCGTCGGATCAAAGCACCCCGATGGCCTTAAGCGACTCCCGATGGCTTGGCCAGGTCAGCCTGATCTGGGTCTCGATCTCGGCATTCGTCGCGTTCAGGTAGGTCAGGCAACGCTGGTATGTCTCGCGCGAGGTGACCGGCTTCTCCAGCTCGTAGACCGTCATCAACCGGGCCGAGGCGTTGTCGATCTCGGCGCTGTCCTTCAGCACCGTGCGCAGCATGGTCTCGCCGAACAGGGAGCGCATCATTCCCAACAACTCGGTCTGGATCGACTTCTGCTCATCGGCCCGGGTTGCCAGGATGCGCATCCAGGCGAGGTCCACCGGCATGTCGCGATCCGCCATGACGGCCATGGTCTCGTAGAGCATGGCGAAGAAGGACGTCGTCGAGGTGAAGTCCACCACGGTGGGCGGCACCGGCACCAGCAGCGCATTCGCGGCCCGCATCACCGAGAGCGAGATGGTGCCCAGGGCCGGCGGCGGGTCGAGGATAATGACGTCGAAATGGTCGCCGATCGAGGTGATCCCCTCCCCCAGCCTGTTCAGCAAGGTGGGATCCGCCCGGGCCATGCGCGCCGCCAGCTCGTACTCCGCCGAGTAGAGCTTGAGGTTGGCCGGGATCAGGTACAGCCCGTCCCAGTGGGTTTCCCGCACCGCATAGGCCAGGCTCGTGGTCTCGGCGTGCCGGAAGAAGGGATACAGCGTCTCGTCCTCGGTGATGTCGAGGTCGGGCACATAGCCGAACAGCGCAGTGCTGGAGCCCTGGCTGTCACAGTCAATCAGGCAGACCCGGTACCCCCGGATGGCAAGGTACTGCGCCAGGTGGGCGGACACCGTGGACTTCCCGACCCCGCCCTTGAAGTTCTGGACCGCAATTACCGAAAGCGGGTCGCCAGGCGCCCGCCAGGGCCGGGTGCTAAACACCTCCCGCATGTGGTTCACCTCGGCCAGGGAGTAGCCGATGCGTCGGCCGGATGCCTTGCGCTCCACCGCCGGAATCTTGCCGTCCTTCTCCGCGTCGCGGATGGCGGCCGGGGTGCGGTTCACCAGTTCCGCGGCGCGGGTAATCGGGAAATGCGGCCCCTTGCGGACGCCCTCCTTGGCCTCGCCGCGAAGCGAGCCCAGCACATTGAGGGACCGGGTGAAGAGGCCCTCGATCATATCGATATTGGCTGGCACGGCGGGATCCGGATTCAGGATTTATCAGGCTTGCGCATGCGGACGTCCGGCCTGTGAGCCAGTCCGACGTGTTCCGCGGCCCGCTCTAGGGCCTGGGCGAAGTGCGCTCGGATGTAGTCCGCCTTGAAGCTGCTGGTGGTGGTCAGCACCCAGGCCTCGTCCCACTTCTCCAGCCGCACTTCCTTTAGCCATACATTGGCCAGCGACGGTTCCAGCGAGCCCCGGAGCGCCTTGAGGAAGCAGGCAGGGATGTCCGATCCAGTCGCGATCGGCGGGGGCGTACCCTTATCATCGGTCAGGCCGCCTGCGATGACGGCCAGCCTAGCACCCTGAACCAGCTTCTGCTGCAGCGGCGCCGGCGAGGCGTGCAGGCGAATGATCGAGGCGTCGAACTCGGCCCGCGCCTCCGGGTAGACGGCGGAAACCTGGTGCTCCCAGGCTTCTCGCACGGTCTGGCGGAACTTGCGCATGTTGGCCTGCTCATTGCCGAAATGCGCGGCCAGCTGCTGCCAGTTCATCGAGATCGGCTTTGCCTGGCTGATCCGCGGCAGGCGATAGGCCAGCCAGGTGTAGAGGTCGAGGGCCGTGGCGGAGTCGCGGATCTGGCGGATGGCGTGCTCGTTCAGCGGCACCGCGTGGCGGGCCAAGTGGTCGTGGAAGGCCTCGGTCAGGACGATCTCGCGGGTGAAGGCGCCTCTGCTGGCATTGGTGCCGACCCACTCATTCGCCAGCTTGAGCTCCTTCAGGGCAAAGTCGCTGCCGCCATCCGCCTTCTCGCTGTCCCAACGGATCATCCACTCGCAAGCCAGCAGGCGGTCGAGTTGCTGCCGCACCAGCGTCGCTGAGCCGCGCGGCCCGTAGCTGGCCGTGCGGAAGCCCATCCGCCGCATCCAATCCGTAAAGGTGTCGCCCAGATGCACTTGGCGCGACTTGGTGCGCACCGCCTCGGACATGATGTGGATGAGGATGAGGCGGGGCAGAGACCCATACGGCACCCCGAGCACCTTCAGCACGCTTTGCCCACCCTCGGGCTGGACGATGGCCTTGGGCGTGATAACCAGGGTGTACTGGCCGTCTTGGCGGATGATCGGCTTCTGGTCGTCGGCGGGCCGTCGGACCGGCAGGCTCATGGCGCAGAGTGCGGAATGCAGGAAACTCGGAGCCGGCTCCGCCTCGGCGACTTGGCGAACCCGCTCGAACAAGTCGAGCTGGCCGGCCGTGGTCGCCAGTTTCAGCGCACCGGCCTGATCATTCAGCGCCAGGGCGGCGTGAACCTGCTGACCCAGTGGTTGGCGTGGCGGCACGGGGCGCCTCCAATGCGACTCGGGATCGAATCCCATGGCGTAGGTAGCACAACTTCAGCGCAGGCGTGAACTACTTGCGCAATTTCTCGGTCGAGGCGCGGAAAAGCGAAAGCCGACCGATGGCGCGGGTACGCACCGAAGATCTTGGTACGGCTGAACACGAGGCTGAACTGTTCCGGGGTAGCCTTAGGAAGTGTCTTAGGAATTTGAGTCTTAGGTATGTGTACCCTTTTCATCGGTCGAAGCGCAGAGTCGCGTACCTTTGTCATCGGATCCGGCCCGAGTCCCCGTACCGAGTTCATCCGCCGGCCGCACCCTGATCATCGGCTCGGGTCGGGTGTACCGTTATCATCGGCGGCCCGACTCCTGCCTGTAAGGAGGGCCATCATGCCAAGCGTTTGCCCGGACTGGCCTGCATCGGATCGCCATGCATTCGGGATGCGCGCCGTGGCCGGCGCACGATGGCAGGACCCGGAGTGCCTAGCCCCTGAATGACTGCCGAACGGAGTCGGTGCGAGATCGCTCGAGCCCTTAGGGTGCGCGACGTGGTCCTCCCGGCCTTCCGATCCTGTCGGTTGGGATGGCCTGGTCAGTCCCTCCGGAGCGCCAGGCGTACCTTTATCATCGGTGCTCGGACGGCTGATCCGCTGCGGCTTCCCGGTGCCGTGTCGGCGGGGGCGGCTCCTGAAAACCCTTCGAGATCGGTGTGACGGCCCGGGAGGACCGGGTGTGAAACCGGCTTGGCCCGCGGACCCGACACCCTGTCCAGGACTGCGAGCATTCGGCCCAGGTGTCTCCTCCTGGGGCACTTGCAGGGTCGCAATTCACCCACAACCCACTGGAGAATCGGTTGAATTCCGCCATCCGATAGCGCAGGCCGCCGCTGTCTTGAACCTGCCGCAGAGTCCTGAGTACAAGCCGGGGCGCGCCTGGGCGCCCCGGGTGAAGGCATCCGCAACTTCGACCTGCACCTCAATGGGAAGGGCCCATGCTGCGGATTCCACGGCCGCAGGGGGCGACGAATATCATGGGAATGTCGGCGGCCTGCACCACCGCCGCGAGGCTGCGGGCGACCTCGTAGGCCAGCAGCCGCACTGCAATCGCCGGCTCGCGGGCATCCCCGCGAGGCCCGGGAGTAGCCTGCAGCCTTCCGCCATGCTGCGCGCTGCGGCTTCGACGGCCAGTGCCCTACCGGCGCCGGCCCGGTTCTCCTTCACCGCAGGCTACAGCCGTCGCCGCGAGCCTTTCGGCCGGGATGCGGGGGCAGGGTGTCGCTTGCTTGCCGCATCCCGCTGCCGCCACGCCAGCGACCCTGGCTGCCACGAGGTCGCCCGCTACGTCGCCGCGTGTTTCAGGGGAGGGGACACTGCAGCGCTGGACGGCTAGCCTTCAGCCATGACCACCCCTGCACCAATCCGGGTCAACCGCGCACCCGTCCTGACCCTCTGGGCCGCCGTGGTCGCGCAGCGCCTCGGGCACCCATTCGACACCGCCCTGAGCCTCGCCAGCGCCGTGGCGGGCACTGCGGTGCGTGCCAAGGCCCGCCGGCTCGGGATCGCCGAGGAGCGGGACCATACCAGGGATGCCAAAGCGACGGCTTCCGCTCGAGCGCAGGACAGCGCCCAGCTGCTCGGGAAGAAGATCCGCCTGACCCATGACGCCGACAGCGTGGTGCTGGCGGAAGGGAAGGGTAAGCCGGCGCCGGCCGCCCCGGTGCAGGCCTATGTCACCAAGGCCTTCGGGGCGCACCTGCCGGCGGTCAAGAAGGCGATAGAGGATTAAGCGGCGCAGTACGAGCCGGAGGAGCTCAACCGGATCGGCTTTGGGCTTTACGAGGCCTTCAGGCCCGAGGTGCCATCCGACGTAAAGGGTTGGGGCGCCAAGGGCACTCTCGATTTGGCGAAGATCCGCAATGCGGCTGCGTAAGGCGGGAGGGTCAAGTGTCGACCGTAATTGGCCATGCCTCAACTGAACTTCCATCAGCTGCACTTCTATCACGCATTCTCCGCCCTTCCCGCGTGTCAGGAGAGGCTTGCCACATTTGGCGAGAAGCGCGGCGGGACAGGGGCTTGCCGGCGCTGCTATCAGCCGCAGGCCGGGCAGGTCAGCAGCCGAGCCGCTCCCACGCCGGTTCGACCTCCGCCAGGAACGGACGCGCCGGAAATCAGCGGCCACAGCGCATCGCAGCCCATTTGGGCCTGCGATGCGCTGTGGCCGGCCAGCTCTTCGCAGCTCAGGCCAGGATGAAGTCGCCGGGGCGAAGATGATGGATGCCAGTCAGTTCGATCTCCTGGGTCGGGCCCGACGGCACCGTCCCAGAGGGCGGAGCGCCGAAGGGTGAGACGATCTGCACGATCGAATTGCCGTGCTCGAATTCGTAGCGCACCTGCAGCGCGTCTGTCGCCTCGAAGGGATGCCTGCCGAGGAAGACTGCCGGCGGCTGACCGTCCG
Organism: Dankookia rubra; assembly: GCF_004355005.1. Taxonomy (GTDB): domain Bacteria; phylum Pseudomonadota; class Alphaproteobacteria; order Acetobacterales; family Acetobacteraceae; genus Paracraurococcus; species Paracraurococcus ruber_A. Next base: position 55,624 of record NZ_SMSJ01000014.1, on the reverse strand, counting down.
GCCCGGCGAAGGGGTTCAGGTAATGAGTCAGGTCGATCCGGTCGGCATGGTCCTGGAAGTCCAGGATGACATCGCGGTTGCCCGGCCCAACGCCGGTGTCAGCCGTTGGTGGGTCGCTAGCGAAGGGCTCGAGATTGCGACCGAAGATGAAGACATCAGGCCCGAGGCCCCCAATCAGCGTGTCGGCCGCCTGACCACCCGTGAAGATTGCCATGGCTCATGCCTCCCGCGGGACGGCGAGACGCCGTCCCGCATCGAGGCAAGCACCTGGGCAGCGCTTTGCTGCGGGAATATATGAGCACGCATACGCGATTGATCTGGGTAGATGAACATGCCCTGCGGTCGCGCAGCGGGGAGCCCCAGTTTCGCCGGCTGCCGGCCTACATGCGGACGGTGCCGAAGGGGCTGGCATGACCAGCGGCGACCCCGACGCCATTGGCCCGGACAGCACGGTGCGGCTGCGCTGCTACCTGCCGCTGGCCGATACACTTTGGTTCAGCGCGGGTTGTGACGGACGATAAGGCTGCGATATGGCGTCCCGCACGGCTTGCCGGTCAGCGGTCGTCCGCGGTGCGCGCATCCATATTCCAGGGCGGCCCAACCGTCAGTTTTGGAGAGCAGCCGAAGACGCCGAGCCTCTTCGATCGGCGGCTGAAGGTCCGCGGACTGCGACGGTTCCGCGGGAACGCGAAACCATCGGTGGTGGGGTCAGGTGCGGGGAAGGGCAGGGATCTGGGCGGCAAGGGTGATGGCAGCCATCACCGTGACTACTTGAAGCGCATGGACCCGAGCCACGATCAGCCGCCGCCATCGTCCCCCGCGACGCCCAAACTCAAACCCGAGGAACGCCGCGCCCGTCAGGCCGACCGGTTGACCACGATCCGCCTACGCATGCTGATCGGCCGGGAGCTAGAGGAGCGCGGCATCACCGCGCCAACCGCGATCGGCGAGGCCCTCGGTATGCCGGCGCGCGAAGCGACTAGCCTACTCACCCGACATCAGTGGCGCGAGGGTGACGTGGCACTTCTCCAGGCCGCGGCAACGCGGCTGGGGGTGCACGTACCGGGCGCGCCCGGCGACGCCGGAGTTTAGGAATAACGATGGTCGCGGCAAGTCCAGGTGCCTTGCCGAATGCGAGCACCACGCAGGACCACCTCGGCGCTGCAGCTGCAGCTACAGCGCCACCAACCGTCAGCTATTTTGCTCGGGCTGCTGGTGGTCGGCCTCTCGGCCCGCTCGATCACCAGCAAATGGCCGAACCGCATGCCGGCAAGGTCGATTAGCTCTCGCCGCGAGCGGTGATCATCCACGATCGCGCCTCATGACCGATGACGCCGAGATTAGCGCGCAGTACATTGGCGTGCCGCATTTCGAAACGGTGAGGGTGGGGCACGGCCCATCATCCTTTGCTGAGTAACTGACCGAGAAGGCAGTCGTCATTTAGGCGCCAGTGTGCTGAACGTCCCAAGCGGCAGCGACCCAGGGGTGTGATTGATGACACGGGGAACGGCCAGCGCACGCGGATGACGCTGGCCGCCGCCAGACCACGCCAAGGCTGCTTTGGTGGATGCCCCGCGATAGCCGTCCTGCTGCAATTAAGCCGTCGCGAGGGCCTTGAACGACGCTCCAGCAATCCTTGATTCATGGCCGCCGGACGCCCGAATGGGGTCCGGTGGGAGCTGCCGGAAATTCGGCGCCGCCCGTGTCCATGTTGCTTCGCAAGGAGGATGTGGAGATGAGGACCGAGTATGACTTCAGCCCGCTGTTCCGATCGACCGTTGGCTTCGACCGGATGTTCGACCTGCTGCAGCACGCGGCGCACGGCGGCGTCGACGAGAACTACCCGCCCTATGACATCGAGCGGACCGGCGAGGACAGCTACCGTGTCACGCTCGCGGTGGCCGGCTTCAAGCCCGACGACCTGAACGTGGTGGCCCAGCAGAACATGTTGGTCGTCACGGGCGAGCGGCGGAGCCGCGCCGAGGCAAGCGGTGGTGAGCAGCAGCGCCAAGTGCTGCATCGCGGTATCGCCGGCCGCTCCTTCGAGCGCCGCTTCGAGCTGGCCGACCATGTGAAGGTGGCGAGCGCCGATCTCGCCGATGGTCTGCTCACGATCGAGCTCAAGCGCGAGATACCCGAGGCGATGCGGCCGCGCCGGATCGAGGTCGGCAGTGCCGGAAACAACGTGCTCCGCGGCCCGCAGCCACAGCGCCAAGTTGAGGGGCAGGCACAGGTCGCGTAGGTCCTGCGAGCGACTGGCTTCTGCTGTGGCAAACATTGCCCCGCCGCCTTGTCATGCGGCGGGGCTGTCCAGTTTTCCGTCAGGGGCGACGGAGCCTTTGCCGTGACTACTCAGCACGGGTTTCGCTTGGTTCTCGGCCGGCTATGATGGCCAGGAGGGCTGCGACCGTGTCGCGCGATCAGCGTCCGGGCGGCGGGTCCGTCTTTCACGCTCCCCACAAGCGCCCTGCCAGCCGCAGGTGTTCTCCGGCTCTGCCCGCCTCACCTCTGATAAGGCCGCATTCCGGGAGCGGCGCCTCGCCATCGGCGAGGCGTCTGCTACGCAATCCCGGCATGTCTGCCGCCCTGGCGCCGCCGCGCCCTGACGCGCTCACGCTCCAGAAGAGCCCTTCTGGAGCCTGTATTGGCACTTGCCCCAATTCCCACAAGCTGCTGGAATTGGCCGTATGTCCGAGCTCGTCCCGCTGCCCGATGCCGACCGCGCCCGCGCCGCCGGCTACGCCCGGGCCGCCCTCGCGCCGGCGACGCTGGCCGCCTACGCCGCCGATTGGGCCGACTTCGCGGCGTGGTGCGGCGCGAAGGGCGTGGCGTCCCTGCCGGCCGCACCGGTCACCGTGGCCGGCTACCTGGCGGCGCTCGCCACCACCCATGCCGGCGCCACCCTGCGCCGCCGGCTCGCCGCCATCGGCCGGGCCCACCGCATGGCCGGCCACCCCTGGTCGGGGTCGCACCCGGCCCTGCGCGACACCCTCGCCGGCATCGCCCGCCAGCACGGCACACCCCAGCGCCGCGCCGCGGCGATCGGCACCGCCGAGATCCGCAAGCTGGTCGCCACCTGCAGCGATGGCCTGACCGGCACCCGCGACCGGGCGCTCCTGCTGCTCGGCTTCGCGGCCGCGCTGCGGCGGAGCGAGCTGGTCAGGGTGCAGCGCGAGCACCTGACGTTCACGCCCGAGGGCCTTCGCCTGCTGATCCCGCGCGCCAAGGCCGACCAGCAGGGCAGGGGGGCCGAGCTCGGCCTGCCGCGCGGCAAGAAGCCCGAGACCTGCCCGGTGCGGGCCATGGAGGCCTGGCTGCAGGCCAGCGACTGCCGCTACGGCCCGGTGTTCCGCAAGATCGATCGCTGGGGCACCGTGGAGACCGCCGCGCTGCACCCCTATGCCCTGCCCAGGATCCTGGCCCGACGGCTGGGCCTGGCCGGCATCAAGCCCGCCGGGCTCGAGCGGCTGTCGCTGCACGGGCTGCGCGCGGGCTTCATCACCGAGGCCTACCAGGCGGGCGCGCGCGACGAGGCCATCATGGAGCACAGCCGCCACAAGGACATCCGCACCATGCGCGGCTATGTCCGCCGCGCCAAACTCGTCGGCGAGAGCCCGGCCGGACTGGTCGGGCTGTAGCGCCGGGCAGCGTGGAGGACCAAGCGGTCGCTCTCGTTGCGCAGCTTGGACAGGCTCTGGACCGAGTTTTCCGGAGCCGCCGAGTTCGACCCAACGGAAACTCTCCAGCATGTCTCACATAAACTCACGCCGAGCGCCAACCCGCCAGCCGCTAGCGCTGCTGGCGCGGTCGTAGCCCCAATCAGCTGCCGTCTCCGGCGGCTTGGCTGGGCGGCACTTGCCGCCGCGCCCATTCGGGCGGTCAGCCGACTGCGTCCGCCGCAGGGCACGCCTCACCAGGGTTGGTGTGACAGGCGCCGCCTCGCCTGACACACTCCTCTGAAATCCAGGGGAGAACCGCCATGCACGACATCGTCTTCCGCGACGCGCTGATCGTGGACGGCACGGGCGCCGCGCCCTTCGCCGGCGACCTTGCCGTCGAGGGCGATCGGATTGTTCAAGTCGGCGGCAAGGCCGCGGCCGGGCGGCGGGAGGTCCGCGCCGGTGGCCGGCTGGTCACGCCGGGTTGGGTCGATATTCACACCCATTATGATGGCCAGGCGACCTGGGACCCGGTGTTGCGGCCCTCTTCGAACCACGGCGTGACCACGGTGATCTTCGGCAACTGCGGCGTTGGCTTCGCCCCGGCCCGCCGCGAGCACCACCAAGCGCTGATCGATCTGATGGAGGGCGTCGAAGAGGTCCCGGGCGTTGTCTTCACGGAAGGCCTGCGCTGGGACTGGGAGAGCTTCGGCGAGTACCTCGACACGCTGGGCCGCATGCCTCGCACCGTCGATGTCGGCACGCAGCTCGCCCACCATCCACTCCGCGTCTACGTCATGGGCGAGCGCGCGATCCGGCGCGAAGCGGCAACGGCCGAGGACATCGCCGCGATGGAGCGCCTTGCCGCCGAGGCTCTGCGCGCCGGCGCCTTCGGCATCACGACAAGCCGCACCGACCAGCACATGACCCGCGCCGGGGAGCAGGTGCCGGGGCGCTATTCCGACCATGCGGAGCTGATGGGGCTGGCGCGCGCGCTCAGGGCCGCAGGCCGTGGCGCGCTCGGCCTCAATGCCGATTTCGAGGACGTGGACGCCGAGTTCGCCTGGATGCGCGACTTCGCCCGCACCAGCGGCCGGCCGCTCTACTTCCTGCATTTCGACCGCGCGCATGACCGCGCGCGCCTGCCGCGCATCACCGCGGCCATCCGCGCCGCCCGCGCCGAGGGGCTTGCGCTGACCGGACAGGTCGGCGGCCGACCGGCGGGACTGCTGCTCGGCCTCTCGACCGACCTCAACCCCTTCATCCTGCGCGAGAGCTTCGCGGAGCTTGCCACCCTGCCGCTGCCGCAGCGGCTGGCCCGCCTCCGCGATCCGGCGACGCGCGCGCGCATCCTTGCCGAGGACGCCTCGCCTCGCCTGCTGCGGCTGCTGCCACCCCTCTCCCGCTTCATCGCCACGCGCTGGGAGGGGATGTTCGTGCTTGGCGAGCCGCCGAACTACGAGCCGACCGACGAGCGCAGCATCGCCGCCATGGCCGCGCGTGCGGGCCAGACGCCGCAGGCCTACTGCTACGACTACCTGACCACCGGAGACGGCGGGCAGATGCTTTTCTTCCCGTTGGCCAACTATGCGACCGGCGACCACGCGGTGATCCGCGACCTGCTCTGCGACCCGCACACCGTCTTCGGCCTGTCGGACGGCGGCGCGCATTGCGGGTCGATCTGTGACGGCGCAATCCCGACCTTCATGCTGACCCACTGGGTGCGCGACCGTGCCCGCGGGCCGCGCCTGCCGCTGGAGTTCGTCGTGAAGCGCATGACCAGCGAGACGGCGGACTTCATGGGTCTCTCCGACCGCGGCCGCCTGGCGCCGGGGCTGAAGGCGGACCTGAACCTGATCGACCTCGCAGGGCTCCGTGCGCACCACCCGGAGATGGTCACCGACCTGCCCGCCGGCGGGCGGCGGCTGATCCAGCGCGTCGAGGGCTACGGGATGACGATGGTCTCCGGCCTGCCGGTCTTTGAGGAGGGTGAGGAGACGGGGGCGCGGCCCGGCGTGCTGCTCCGAGCGGAGTAGCCGGCGGCGCCCTTCCGCGTGCTTGCCTCGTGCTTTCCTGACCTGCGGCCGGCACACACCGGCCGAGGTCGCGAATGCGGCCCGCTTGGCACGCGAAGGCGTACTCTCCGCGCATCTGCGCGGTAGTGTGGCCGCCCTCCGGCTTCCGCCGGGATCGACCGAGGGTGTGTGAAAACAGCCTGGAATGATAGGCTGGCGACGTGCTGATCAGGGTGAACCGGGATGAAGCGCTTCGTCGAGGGTGGTAACCGCCGGCAGACGACGCTACTCCCCGACTGCGTGGACGATTACGTGGCCGAGGACAACCCGGTTCGGGCAGTCGAGGCCTTCGTGGATGCGCTGGACCTGGCGGCCCTGGGCTTTCAGGGCGTGGTGCCCGAGGCGACCGGCCGCCCCGCCTATCATCCGGCGACGCTGCTGAAGATCTATCTCTACGGCTACCTCAACCGCATCCAGTCGAGCCGGCGGCTGGAGCGCGAGACGCAGCGCAACCTCGAGCTGATCTGGCTGACGGGCCGGCTGACGCCCGACTTCAAGACCATCGCCGATTTTCGCAAGGACAATGGTCCGGCGATCCGGGCAGCCTGCCGGCAGTTCGTGCTGATCTGCCGCAAGCTCAACCTGTTCTCCGAGGCGGTGGTCGCGGTGGATGGCAGCAAGTTCAAGGCGGTCAACAACCGCGACAAGAACTTCACGCCCTACAAGCTGCAGAAGCGGATCGAGCAGATCGAGGCCAGCATCGCGCGCTACCTGGCCGCGATGGAGGCGGCCGATCGGCATGAGGATGAGGTCCTGAAGGCGAAGTCGGCCCGGCTGAAGGAGAAGATCGCCTCGCTCCGCGAGCAGGTGCAGCGGTTCCGCGACATGGAGCCAGCTGTCCGCACCGCGCCGGACCAGCAGATCTCGCTGACCGATCCGGATGCCCGTTCGATGGCAACGAGCGGCCGGGGAACCGGCATCGTCGGCTACAACGTGCAGGCCGCCGTCGACACCAAGCACCACCTGATCGTGGCGCACGAGGTGACCAATGTCGGTCACGACCGCGCCCAGCTGTCAGGGATGTCGAAGCAGGCGTGCGAGGCGATGGGCCACGAGGTGCTTACGGTCATCGCGGACCGGGGCTACTTCGACGGCGAGGAGATCGTTGCCTGCGACCAGGCCGGCAACACACCGCTCGTACCCAAGCCGATGACCTCCGGTGCCAAGGCCGATGGACGCTTCGGCAAGCAGGACTTTGTCTACCTGCCCGAGCAGGACGCCTACCGGTGCCCCGCTGGCGAGACCATGAAATAGTGGTTCAACCGCATCGACGAGAATGGCAAGCTGCTGCGGCACTACTGGACTACCAAGTGCCCGGACTGCCCCATCAAGGCCCAGTGCACGCCGGCCAAGATGCGTCGCGTCACACGTTGGGAGCACGAGGGCGTGCTGGATGCCATGCAGCGCCGGCTGGACCAGCGACCGGATACCATGCGGGTGCGGCGGCAGACGGTCGAGCACCCGTTCGGCACGCTGAAGGCCTGGATGGGCGCCACTCACTTCCTCACCCGCACCCTCAAGCGGGTCAGCACGGAGATGAGCCTGCACGTGCTGGCTTACAACATGAAACGGGTGATCGCCATCCTGGGTGTCGGGCCGCTGATGGCGGCCATCCGGGCCTGATAGGACCCGCCAGGCGACACACGGACACGGCCGTCCTTGTTGCTCGCCTCAACCAGTCCCACAAAAGCGCGGACCGCAAAAAACGTCGCGGACGCCGTTTCCTTCGGCCTCGCGTCCCGCCAGAGCCACTTCACGGACTGTCGTGAGCCGGAAATCCGCGTTCTCACACGGCCTCGACCCAAAGCGGCGGTTCAGCCATCTTCATACTTGAAGCATCGCCATCCGAGGCATAGGATCTCGATATGTCTGAGCAGCCAGCCATCCGTGCCGCCCCCCGGCCGCCCCCAGACTTCACAGACCGCGCGTACTGGGCTGGGACGATCAAGATGGCTCTCAGCCGTTTCTTCGTGCTGCAGGTGCTGCACGATGGTCCAGCCCACGGCTACGACATCGCCCGGGCGGTCGAGCGCACGACCCGTGGCTGCTGCTCTCCTTCCGAGGGTGCCCTCTACCCAACGCTGCGCGAGTTCGAGCAGGGCGGCTACGTCACCTCGGAAACCGAGGTCGTCTCCGGCCGCGAGCGCAAGGTCTACACCCTGACCGAGAGGGGCCGTGAAGCCTTCCGTATCGGGCTGGAGGCATGGATGGACGCCACCACAGCGCTTACCGAAACCGGCCGTGCCGCCACCGCCCGCGAGGGGAAGGGGCATGGCTGCAACTGCTGAGCTCTCATTTGCTCCTATACATCGCCCATCGAGGCATGCCGACGGAGGATCTAGGATGAGTTGCTGCTCCAGCGCCCGCCGCACTGAAACCAGGACCGGAGTCCCAACTGACATCGCTCAACTACCAGTGGTCGTCATCGGCGGTGGCCCGGTTGGACTCGCCGCCGCAGCGCACCTGCTGGAGCGCGGACTGGAGCCGGTCGTCCTCGAGGCGGCGCCCTTGGTCGGCGCGGCGCCCCGGGACTGGGGCCACGTCTACATGTTCAGCCCCTGGCGCTACAACATCGACAAGGCCGCCCGCGCCCTGCTGGAGCAGCACGGCTGGACGGCGCCGGACCTGGAGGCGTTCCCGACCGGCCGCGACCTCGCCGAGGGCTACCTGGAGCCGCTCGCCCGCCTGCCGGAGCTGGCGCCGCGCCTGTGGCTGGGCGCCCGGGTGACCGGCGTCGCCCGCGCCGGTGCCGGCAAGGTGCGCGACGCCGGGCGCGAGCGGCAGCCCTTCGAAGTGCGGTTTGCGGACCCGGAAGGAAAGCAGGGCCGCCTCCTCGTCCGTGCCGTCATCGTCGCCACCGGCACCTGGGGCAACCCGAGCCCGGCCGGGTCTTCTGGCCTGCCCGCCCTCGGCGAGCGCGAGGCGGCCGACCGGATCCGCTACGGCATGCCCGACGTCCTCGGCGCCGAGTGCCGCCGCTTCGGCCGCAGGCGGACGCTGGTGGTTGGCTCCGGCCACTCCGCCGTCGGCACCCTCATCGACCTCGCCGACTTGGCGCGCCATGTGCCCGGCACGACCGTCCTCTGGGCGGCGCGGAGCGCTGACCTGACGCGGGCCTACGGGGGCGGCGCCGCCGACCAGCTGCCCGAACGCGGCGTCCTAGGGCAGCGGCTGCGGCACCTAGTCGAGACCGGCGAGGTCGAGCTGCTGGCCCCCTTCGCTGTGGATGAGATCCGGCGTCGGGACGGCGGTTCCTTGACCGTGCTGAGCGCGGAGGGGCGCGCCGTCGAGGTCGATGAGATGGTGGTGGCCACCGGCCTCCGGCCCGACCTCGGCATCCTGCGCGAGGTTCGAACGGACCTCGACCCAGCGCTGGAGTGCCCGCGGGTGCTGGCGCCGCTCATTGACCCAAACCTGCACTCCTGCGGCACCGTCCGGCCGCACGGCGCCGAGGAGCTGGCGCAGCCCGAGCCGGGCCTGTTCCTGGCGGGGATGGCCTCCTACGGCCGGGCGCCGACCTTCCTGCTCGCGACCGGCTACGAGCAGGTGCGCTCCATCGCCGCCTTCCTCGCGGGCGACGTCGAAGCGGCGCGCCGGGTCGAGCTCGACCTGCCCCAGACCGGCGTCTGTAGCTCCAGTCGGGTGCTCCCCGGGACGGCGGAGGCCGAGTTCTCCTGCTGCACGCCCGCGACGCCCCAGGGCAGCTGCTGCGCGCCGAAGCCCAAGCTGGCCGAGGACGCGCCCTGCTGCGGGAGCGGGGCCCGCCGGGACATCGCCCAGGTCGAACCGGCCGAATGAGCCAAGTTGCCGCTGCCCGGGGCGCGGCCCCGGCGGATCCGGCCGCAAGCCGCCCGCGGCTGATGGTCGTCTCGGCCGTCGGCGTCGCGCAGATCCTGGCCTGGGGGAGCAGCTACTACCTGCCCGCAGTCCTGGCCGGGCCGATCGCCGCTGACACGGGATGGCCGCTCGGCTGGGTGGTGTGCGCGCTCTCCGTCGGCCTGCTGGTCTCTGGCCTGGTGTCGCCCCGGGTCGGACACCTCATCGAGCGCCACGGCGGCCGCCCAGTGCTGGGGGCGAGCGCCGTCCTGCTCGCCCTCGGCCTGCTCGGCATCGGCGTCGCTCCGACGCTGCCGCTCTTCGTCGCAGCCTGGGTCGTCATCGGGTTTGGGATGGGCTGCGGCCTCTACGACCCCGCGTTCTCGACGCTCGGCAGGCTCTACGGCGAGGACGCGCGCCCGGCCATCACCCAGGTCACGCTGTTCGGTGGCTTCGCGTCGACGGTCTGCTGGCCGCTGACCGCCTTCCTCGCCGCCCATCTCGGTTGGCGCGGCGCCTGCCTGACCTACGCGGCGCTCCTCGTCGCGGTGGTGCTGCCCCTCTACCTGCTCGTCCTCCCGCGCGAGGAGGAGCGACCGCCGAAGCCCGCCACGGCGGATGCGCCGCCGCCCGGGCACGTGGGGCCGGAGCAGCGCGCCGCCTTCCTCCTGCTCGCCGCGGGCTTCACCCTCGCCTACGGCACCATGACGGTCGTCGGCGTTCACCTGCTCATGCTGCTGCAAGCCCAGGGCGTGGCGCTCGCCGCGGCGGTCGGCCTCGGCGCGCTGATTGGCCCGGCGCAGGTCGGCGGGCGCGTGCTCGAGATGACCTTCGGCAAGAAGGCGCACCCGGTCTGGAGCCTAGTCGCCTCGTCGGTGCTGGTCGCGGTCGGCCTCGGCCTGCTCGTCGCCGCGCCGGGCATCGCGCCCGCCTGCATCGTGCTCTACGGCATGGGCAGCGGCATCCGCTCCATCGTGCGCGGGACGGTGCCCTTGGCGATGTTTGGCCGCGAGGGCTACGCCATCCTCATGGGCCGCATCGGGCTGCCGACCCTGCTGGCAACGGCCGCGGCTCCGATGGTCGGGACGTGGCTGCTGGAACGCGTCGGGCCGAACGGGACGCTGGTCTTCCTGTTCGCGGCGGCGCTGCTGCACGTCGGGCTCGTCTTGCCCCTAGTGGCGATGGCGCTCAGAGGCAGGACGCGGGCACCTGATCCACCGCGAGCGCCACCTGCTTGAGGTGTGTTTCAGATCCATCTACTGCGGCCCCATGCTGGTTGATGTTCGTCCGCGCCACGCCCTCGCTTGGGATGCCTCGCTGGAGCCGATTGGGGAAAGCGGTGTCGACAAGGAGCCGTTTGAAACCTGGTGGGCGAGAGTCCGCCATCGCTTGGCGAATCTGCATCCGCTCGTTGCGGAGCAGTGGGTCTACAAGTATTGGCGGCATTCCCCGTTCTGCCACCTCCCACTCGAACGACTCTCGTGCCGCCTCGAACGATGGTCCACGGAGCGCATCCTGCAGGAGGTCGCCTGGGGCTGGCCGGACAGCGATCAGCATCCCGAGTTCAATTACGAAGTGTTCCACGGCAAGGGCTTCGAGCCGGGCCGGACGATGGACGCGACCGGGACCTGGAACATCCCGCCGGTCATCCTGGAGGCCCCGGGCGGCCTCCTGACGAACATGGGCGAGCGGCCGGAAGCCCACTATTGGCTGATCGAGGGCCACCAGCGCCGCCGCTACCTCCACGCCCTCGCGTGGCGCGACGAAGGTGGAGGTAGGCCAGGGGCCATGCACGAAGTTTTCCTGCTCTCGCTCAGCGACGTCCCGCTGTAGCCGTCAACCGGATGATTGGTGCGCTTGGCCGAGCCGCCGCAGGACGGCAAGTCCGGCGAGCGTCACCACCGCGAGGTGCCCAAAAGCCAGTCCCCAGCCGAGCACGCCGTCGCCGCCCGCGAGGTCGAGGAAGAACCCCACCCCGAGCGGCCCCAGGAACCCGCCCGCGTAGCCTGCCATCGAGTGCAGGCCCATGGTGGCGCCCCGGAGGTGCTTGTCGGCCGCCTGCACCGTCCCGGCGGTCAGCGACGCGCTGTCGAGATAGATGGCGACGTTCCAGAGCACGACAACGGTGGTGGCCAACACGACGGAGACGCCCGTCGTCCACCCCGTGGCCACAGACAGCGCGGCCGCAGCCGTCATCGCCCATAGCACCACCCGCGAGCGGCCGTACTTCTGCGCGACCTCGTTCCCAGTGACGGAGACCGCGACGCCCGCAAGGCCCGCTACGGTGAAGAGAACGGCGGGCGACGGCATCCACCCGGGCGCGCCGAGCCGGGCCGCCGTCGCGGCCAGAAACGCCACGGCCCAGCCGCGCAGGGCGGCCATCTCCCAGGTGTGGACCGTGTAGCCGACTATCCACGCCATCGCCCGGCGGTTCCGGAAGACGGGCCGGAAGCCGAGGAGCGCCCCACGCGGGGCCGCATCCGGACGCTGCGGCAGGTCACGGGGCATCACGGCCGCGGCTATGGCGAAAGCGATCGCCGCGGCGACGCCGCCGAATGCGAAGGCGGCGCTCGGCCCGCCCAGGGCGTCGAACAGGCTGGCGGCGGCGAAGGAGACGGCGCCTGCGATGCCGACCCCGGCGGCGTGCCAAGAGACGGCCCGCGACTGCGCCGCGCCCTCCAGCGGGTCGGCGAGTGCTTTGAGGCCAACCATGTAGGCGCCCGCCCAGCCGACACCTGCCAGCGCCCGCATCAGCAGCCCGGACCAGAACCCCTCCGCCAGGAAGGCGAAGCCGAGGTGCGAGAGCGCCGTCAGGCCGGTGCCGACGAGGTAGACGCGGCGCACCGGGACACGGTCGGTCAGGGAGAGCAACACCGGGACAGCGGGGACGTAGGCGGCGAAGAAGATGCCGACGAGCCACCCGGCCTCGGTCTTCGACAGGCTCCATCGCTCGATGTAGCCGGGCAGCAGGGCCGGGAGAGTGAAGGCGCCGATCTGGGTCAACACCTGCGCCACGACGATTGCCGCGACGAAGGCGGGGCTGCCCGCGGCGGGCGCCGTCCAAGCGGAGGCTGTTCCAGGTCGGCCCATCCGCATGGCGTCAGCCGCCCTCGGCGGGATCCGTCCGGTCGCCCTCGCCGAGCTGGCGCTGGAGCAGCACGGTGTCGAGCCAGCGGCCGTGCTTGCGGCCGACCGCGCTCAGCGTGCCGATGAGGCGGAAGCCGAAGGCCTCGTGCAGGCGGACCGACGCGACGTTGGCGCTGTCCCCCACCACCGCGACCATCTGCCGCAGCCCGAGCGCCTCGCAGCGGGCGATCAGCTCGGCGAGCAGCAGGCGGCCGATGCCGCGGCCGATGATGTCGTGCCGCACGTAGACGGAGTTCTCGACCGTGTTCCGGTAGGCGGCGCGCGGTCGGTAGGCGCTGGCGTAAGCGTAGCCGAGGACCGTGCCGTCGCCGTCCTCCGCGACCAGGTAGGGCAGCCCGCGGGCGAGGATGTCGGCCCGGCGGCGCCGCATCTCCTCCTCCCCGGGCGCCTCGGTCTCGAAGCTGGCCGTGCCGTGCAGGACGTGGTGCCCGTAGATGGCGGCGATGGCGCCGACGTCGGCCTCCGTCGATGGCCTGACGCGGAGGGTCGGGAGCGGCCTGCTGGCCGGGGAGAGGTCGTGGGTGTCCATGCCCCGGAGCCTGCGGCACCCGTCCGTTTCGCAAAAGAGCAAATATACAGGCGCCGCGCCCTCATGGTCTGGGACCGTCAGGCCGCCCTGCGCGCCCCGCGGTCGTACCAGCCTCGCGTGCGCATGACGATGTGGACCACCGACAGCATCACGGGCACCTCGACGAGCACGCCGACCACGGTGGCGAGGGCCGCGCCGCTCTCGAACCCGAACAGGCTGATGGCGGCGGCGACGGCGAGCTCGAAGAAGTTGCTGGCGCCGATCAGGGCGGACGGCCCGGCGACGCTGTGGGCCGAGCCGCACTGGCGGTTCAGCAGGTAGGCGATGCCCGCGTTCAGGTAGACCTGGATGACGATGGGCACCGCGAGCAGGAGGATGACCAGCGGCTGCGCCAGGATCTGCTGGCCCTGGAACCCAAACAACAGGACCAACGTGGCCAGCAGCGCGACCAGCGACACTGGGTGAAGCGCCTTCAGCGTGCGCTGCAGGGCCGCGTCGCCGCCCGAGGCGAGCAGGGACTGCCGCCAGAGCTGCGCCGCGACAACCGGGACGACGATGTAGAGGACCACCGAAAGCAGCAGCGTGTTCCAGGGCACCGTGATGGCCGACAGGCCGAGCAGGAGGCCGACGACCGGCGCGAAGGCGACCACCATGATGGCGTCGTTCAACGCCACCTGTGACAGGGTGAAGTTTGGCTCACCGTCGGTCAGGCGCGACCAGACGAACACCATGGCCGTGCAAGGGGCGGCGGCGAGCAGGATGAGCCCGGCGATGTAGCTGTCGATCTGGTTTTCGGGCAGCCAGGGCCGGAACAGCCAGCCGATGAAGAGCCAGCCCAGCAGGGCCATGGAGAAGGGCTTCACCAGCCAGTTCACCCCGAGGGTGACGGCGATGCCACGCCAGTGCCGCGCGACCTGCTTCATCGCGGTGAAGTCCACTCGCAGCAGCATTGGCACGATCATCAGCCAGATGAGTGCCGCAACGGGCAGGTTGACCTGTGCCACCTCCAGCCCGCCGAGGGCGTGGAAAACGCCGGGCATGACGGCGCCGAACGCGAGGCCCGCGACGATGCAGAGCGCGACCCAGAGGGTAAGATAGCGCTCGAATGTGCCCATCGCCTCCCGACGGCGCTGGATGGCGGCCTCGCCCCGGGCGACCACGCTCATGCCGCCTCTCCCTTCGAGACGCGTCTTCCGGACGCGTCCACGACCTGCTCGCCGTCCTCCTTGGCAAAGGCGCCGCGCTGCGCGTTCGGCAGAATGTCGAGCACCGCCTCGGAGGGCCTGCAGAGCTTCACGCCGAGCGGGGTCACCACAATGGGCCGGTTGATGAGAATGGGGTGCGCCATCATGGCGTCGAGCAACTGGTCCTCGGTCAGGGACGGGTCGCCGAGGCCGAGCTCTTCGTAGGGGGTTTCCTTTTGGCGGAGGACGTCGCGCACCGGGGCGCCCATGCGGCGGATGAGGTCGGCCAGGATCTCCCGAGAGGGCGGCGTCTTCAGGTACTCGATAACCTCGGGCTCCACACCGCTGTTGCGGATGAGCGCCAGCGTGTTGCGGGACGTCCCGCAGGCCGGGTTGTGGTAGACGGTGACGGTCACGATGCCTTCCCCTCGGTGTTGCGCGTCCCAAGGCGGCCGATCTCCTCGACCTTCCTAGTCAAGGCCAGGTGGTCCAAGGAAGCGATGGGCAGGCTAAGGAACAGCTTGATGCGGGTCTCGAGTGCTCGGAACGCCTCGCGGAAGGCGAGCATGCGCTCTGCTTCCGAGCCGTCGACGGCCGCAGGATCCGGGATGCCCCAATGGGCGGTGACGGGTTGGCCAGGCCAGACCGGGCAGACCTCACCCGCAGCCTGGTTGCAGACGGTGAAGACAAAGTCCATCACCGGCGCATCCGGCCTGGCGAACTCGTCCCAGCTTTTCGACCGAAGCCCCTCTGTGCGCATGCCCGCCTCGGAGAGCAGCCTTCACCTCGGGTCGTACCTGCCCCTCGGGGAAGGAGCCCGCGCTGTAGCTGTGAAAGCGTCTGCGGCCCCAATGATCCAGCAGACCCTCGGCCAGGATCGAGCGGGCGCTGTTCCCGGTGCAGAGGAATAGCGCGTTGTAGGTCTTGTCGGTCATGGCGATGCCCTCAGGCCGCGGAGGTCTGGCTATGCGCTGAGGGAAAGCTCTGCCGGGGCGCAGGCCGGAGCACAGGAGGCTTGGCCTCCACAGCAGTTCTCGGTCAGGAAGGCCATCAGCCCGTTCATAGCCACTGCGACCATGGCGTAGATGATCTGGCGGCTGGCCCGGCGCTGGCTGACGAGGCCGGCATGCAGCAGCTGCTGGAGGTGGAAGGTCAGGCTGGACGGGGGCAGGCCGAGCTGCCCCGCAATGGCGCCTGCAGACAATCCGTCTGGGCCGGCCTCGACCAGCAGACGGTATGCCGCGAGCCGATGCTCATGCGCCAAAGCGGCGAAGGCGGCGACAGCCGATGTGGCGTCCATGGGTGGATCCCATCCTTCGATAAAAATCGAACTATAGGTATCCTGGCCACATCTCAAACGACAATTCAAGGATTGTCGAAGCGTCAGATTCGGTGGGAGCGGGCCGTTTGGGCTCGTCATCGACCGCCCGGCGCTCGGGCAAGCCGTAAGCCCTCAGGGTCGGCTTTCCGCCCGATTAGGTCGCAGCCGACACGCCCACCGGCCTTTAGCCGCAGCCCAGTCGGCACGTCGGCCGAATCAGGTTGCCGCGGCTCGGCGGTAAGCATTGCCCACCATGAATGCGACGCCCTCCGGACCGACCTGGGTTGCGTGAACGCAACCCGCGGGAATTTCGCAATGCTCGCCCGCCTTGAAGGTCATAGCGGTGTTGTCGCGGCAGACCGTGATCTCCCCGCCCAGCACCATGATGCGGGCGTCGAAGTCATGGGCGTGAAGCTCCTCGCCTGAACCCGCTTTCAGCCCGCCATGCACCACCTCGAAGCCCTCGCGCCGCAGGTCGCTCTCAAAGGCGGCGGCGGTCAGGACCCCATGGCGCCGGCGACCCGCGAGCAAAGCGACGCCCTCCGACCCGACATGCTCGGCGTGCATGGAGCCTGCCGGGACCTCAAAGCACTCGCCAGCGCGGAAGGCGGTCGCCGCGTTGTCACGGGTGATCGTGATCTCGCCGCCGAGCACCAGGACCCGGGTGTCAAAGTCATGGCAGTGATTGGGGGTGATCAGGTTCGGCGCTTGGCTGGTGTTGACGGGACGGAACCCGTCCTGGCGGAGCGCCGTCTCGAACTCGATCCTGTCCATGGCCTTGTCTCCTCGCCTTGCCGGCAGGGTCCGTCGTGCACTATAAAGGACAATATGTCAACTTTAGAGGACGACATCCTCGGCCGCACCGGCCAGGCCGTGAAGCACCACCGCGAGGCGGCAAGGCTCAGCCTGCGCGACCTGGCGGCGCGCAGCGACATCTCGGCGTCCATGATCTCGGACATCGAGCGGGGAGCGAAATCGCCGACCGTCGTGACGGTGGTCCGGCTGGCGCGCGCGCTTGGTGTCGGCGTCGCCGCGCTGGTCGAAGGCGGTGACGGCGCCGCTTCCCGCATCGGCGTGCTGCGCCAGGGCGCGACGGCGCACGGCGCGCGTCCTGCGCCCTGGGACCGGCTGGGCCCAGCGCTGCCGGACAGCCGGATCGAGCTAATGCGCTTCCGAATTCCGCCCGCGACGAGCCTTGGCGTTTCGCCCGGCCATGCGGCCGGCACGATCGAGCATGTCCATGTCGCCGAAGGCCGCTTGTGCGTCACCGTGGGCGAGGAAACGGCGGAGCTGTCGGCTGGCGACAGCTGCAGCTGCCGAACCGATGTCGCGCACGCTATAGAGAACCCCGACCCGGACGCGGAGGCGCTGATATATTTGGTCACCGAACGCGGTTAACGGCGGGGTCGCCTCGCCGGGCTGAATCCCGGCGGCGGCTCGGCGAAGCGACCGCGTTCCGATGCCTTCTGCTCATCGCGAAGCAAGCGGGAGATGTCTGGCACACCAGGGAGCGATATCGCGCCGAGCGGCTGAAGCTCGGAATTGCTTCTCGCAAGCTGCCCAGGACGTTATCGAGCAGCAGGAGGGTCCTCTGGCGGAACTCGGCCACGATCGCTTCCTCGGCCTCAGCGTTCTCCCGCTTACGAGAGAACACGCCACCAGACCCGGGACTACGCACTCCGGCAGGCAACCTTGCGTCATGGTGTCGCAATGAGATGGCCCGAGCAGCCGATCGGGAATGACCGGTATCCGCCCTCCCTCGTCGTAGCTCCGTGAGGACGGGCGCTGCCGCAGGGTGCGACCCGATGCGGAAAGAGGGATTGGGGAGGCCCGCGGGAACGCGCTAACGTGCGGGGCCCGCGCGCCTTCGCCGCCAGGATGCGCGGCGCGCCGTTTTGGGCTATCATTCACGGGCCCAGCAGCGGCGACTCGATTCGCTGCGGGACCCCAGAGCTTCCGGAGCGCGTGCGACACAACCCGCGAATGAACCCGAGCGCAGCCTGCCAACCCGGCTTCGAGCACAGCGGCAAGGAGGTGGCGCGCGCCGGCGACGTCATCGCCAGCGGGCTTGCCTGGTCGCCGGACACCGAGGACCGCATCCGGCGGGCGTTCCAGGTCGCGCACGGCTGGCGCGAGTTTCACAGTTTTCCGATGCGGAGCGTACGCTACTCGGTCGTCCACCACATGAAGGCGGCAGGGGTGCACGGCATCACCGCCGCCCGCCTCAAGCGAATGCAGGCCATCCGCGGCAAGCTCCTGCGGGCGCCCCGCAAGCTCAACCAGCTTCAAGACCTCGCCGGCTGCCGCGCCATCCTCGACGACATCAGGGATGTGCGCGAGCTCGTCGCCGCTCTGCGCACCGACCTTCGGCATGAGCTTCATTGGGAGGATGACTACATCGCTGGGCCGAAGACGGACGGGTACCGGAGCCACCACCTGATCGTCGCGTTCCGCGCCAAGAATGGCGCCGAACGCAGGTATGACGGGCGGCGTGTCGAGGTGCAAATCAGGACGCGCCTCCAGCACGCCTGGGCGACCGCCGTCGAAGCCGTGGGCCTGTTCCGCGGGGAGGGGCTCAAGAACCGCGAGGGGAGCGCGGAGTGGCTCCGCCTTTTCGCGTTCGTCTCGGCGGAGTTCGCGGAGGCCGAGGGTTGTCCCCCGACGCCGGGCATCCCCGGCAAGGCCGAGCGGATAGCGGAGATTCGCCGCCTGGCGGCCGAGCTCGACGCGCCGAGGCACCTCGAACAAATCCGCCACGGGGTGCGCGGGACGGACCTGGCCCTCGACCCGAACTACAAGCCGACGCACTTCCTTATCCGCTATGACCACGCGACGGCCACGGTGCGCGTCGAGCCGCACAGCGCGCCCCGCATGGCAACGGCGTCCTACGAGAGCGCGGAGGTCCGCGGCGACCAGCTCGGGGCCGGCGAGCGGCAGACGGTGGTGTTAGTCGAGGTGGACAAGATCCAAAGCCTGAAGGCGGCGTACCCGAATTACTTCGGCGACGTGGAGGAGTTCGGGCGCCAGCTGGCGCAGATTACCGAGGACGGGGCCGCCACCGAGTACGCTGTCCCGGCGCGGCAGCCGCCGAAGCACAAGTTAGCCCCCTATGGCGATCTGTCCTGGCTTAGAGGCAGCAGGCTGGACCGTTCCTTCCGCCGCTGACCGCCTCTGCTCCCTGTGAACCATGGCCAGCGGCGCAACGGGAAGGTCCGACCCGGAGCAGACCTTCCCGCTTCCCGAGCCACGCCCCGGCATCCAATGGGCAGGTGCCGGCCCCATGTCCCGGTGCGCCCGTGGTGGTCAAGGACCGCGCTCTAGCCCTGAAGGTTCGGTAAGGTCCGGTGATGGCAACACTCAAGATCAGCATTCTGCTCGCGTCCGGGGCGCGGATCGGCCCCGGCAAGGCGGCGTTGCTGGAGAGTATCCGCGACACCGGCTCGATTGCTGCCGCCGCCCGCGACATGGGGATGGACTACAAGCGAGCCTGGTCGCTGCTCGACAGCATAAACCAAGCCTTCGATTCGCCGGTCGTTAGCGCGGCGCAGGGCGGAGCGCGTGGTGGTGGCGCCCGCCTCACGGCCTTCGGGGCCGAACTCATCGGCCACTACCGGCGGATCGAGCGGGAGGCGCTGGCGCTGGCTCACGACGACCTGGTGGCCATCGCTGCCCGCGCGCTGCCCGAGACCGGTCCAAAAGTCTGACGGCAGTCTCCTCTCTCGCCGTGTCGCCGGGAAGAGCGCTATGGTCGTTTGACCATATCGAGATGCACGGCATGACCCAGGCAGATGAGACGCAGGTGAAGGTACGGTCGCTGCCGGCAACCTTCGGCAGCAGTGCCGTCATCGGCACGCTCGGCGGTCTCATTGGCCTCGGCGGGGCCGAATTCCGCCTGCCGCTGCTGATCGGGATCTTCCGCTTTGCGGCGCTCGAGGCGGTCATCCTCAACAAGGCGATGAGCCTGGTTGTGGTCGCGTCGGCGCTGCCATTCCGCATGAGCTGGGTGCCATTCGAGGCCGTGGCGGCGGAGTGGCCCGTCATCCTCAACCTGCTGGCCGGGAGCCTGCTCGGGGCCTGGATCGGGGCGGGCTGGGCGACGCGTCTCCGCTCGCAGACGCTCTACCGGATCCTGGCTGTGCTGCTGGCCTTGATCGCGGCCGTGCTGCTGTTCGGCCACGATGCAACGGCCGGCGAGGCCATGCTCACAGGCGTCGCGCAGATCCTGGCCGGCGTGGTTGCCGGCTTCGGGATCGGCATGGTGGCGTCGCTGATGGGCGTCGCGGGTGGTGAATTGCTCATTCCAACCCTGATCCTGCTGTTCGGCGCCGATCCGAGGCTGGCGGGCAGCCTCTCGCTTGCGGTGAGCCTGCCCACCATGGTCGTTGGCTTCACCCGCTACAGCCGCGACAGCAGCTTCGCCGTGCTCGGGCGGCACGCCCGCTTCGTCGTTGCGATGGCGATGGGCTCTCTCATCGGCAGCTTCATCGGTGGTCAGTTACTCGGTCTCGTGCCGACAGGCCTGCTGCTGCCGCTGTTGGCCGCCATTCTGCTGATCTCCGCGGTGAAGGTCTGGCGGCACTGACCCCGTCGGCCATCGATGTCGAAACGCTACCAAACGCCTCGACTGCGGGGCGGTCTGCTCCGCACACTTGTCGCCTCGCATAGGCCTGTTTCGCTGGTGTCAGCACGGGCGGCCTGGAGCGGGGCCTTCGGGGAGGGGCAACCGCATCGAGGGACCGCTTCCCGCCCCTCTTTGGCATTTCGTTTTCATTCTAAAGCGGATTCTAGCCGCTCGCCCATGGTCCCAATAAGTTCTTCGCGGTCAAACCCCGAACGGGCGGCACGCGCTTTCGCGGCGCGACGCCTCCGACTTCCACAGCTTTCGGCACGGCCGGGGACGGCGTAAACTTCGAGCATCCAAACAGTCGTACGAATGTCCCGACGCCGACGCCAACGCCTGCCACGCCAGGCCGCAACATTAAACCAATCCACGCTTGGACTCGACCTTGTTGCGACTGCGGCCGCCCCAGCGCGGCGTGCCCTGAGGGCACACCGACCGGCGGACGAACGGCAAGCGTCGCTGGGCCTTTGCTTTGATGCAACAAGCGACGTCTCGCGCAGCCCGCCACCAGGATCCCTGGCGGCCATGCGTCCCGAAGTGGCGGCACGCTGGCATCCGACGAGGAACGGCGGTCTGCGCCCCAAGGATGTGACTCCAGGCTCACAGGAGCGCGCGTGGTGGACGTGCTCCAAGGACTCGCGCCACGTTTGGGACGCGATCATAGGGGCGAGGACACTGAGCACGACGGAGGACGGCTGCCCTTTTTGCAAGGGGCTACGGGTTCTCTCGGATGAGAGTTTCGCCGCCGCCGATCCGGACTTAGCCGCGCAGTGGCACCCAGAGCGGAACGGCGACCTTCGCGCCGATGGCGTGTCACCTCACTCGAACCGGAAAGCCTGGTGGGTCTGCCCATCGAATCCTCGGCACGTCTGGGACGCCATTGTGGCCAATCGCCGCAAAAGCCGCGGCTGCCCCTTCTGCAGGGGGCTGCGCGTGGTGCCGGAGGAAAGCCTCGCCGCTCTGCGGCCGGACGCGGCTGCCGAGTGGCACCCGGAGAGGAACGGCGACCTGCGCCCTGAGGACGTGACAGTCCAATCAAACAAAGAGGTCTGGTGGCGCTGCGCCGCGAACCCTAGCCACGAGTGGCCAGCGGCCGTGTACGACCGGACAAGAAGCGCCCGGAACGGGTGCCCCTTCTGCAACGGCAAGAGAACCGCCGCCGGGGAAAGCATTGCGGATCTGCGGCCCGACGTTGCGGTGCGGTGGCATCCAACCAAGAACGGGAGGCTGCGGCCCGAGGACCTCAGGCCGCGTTCCCAGAAGCAAGTCTGGTGGCGCTGCGCCGTGAACCCCGGCCACGAGTGGCCTGCGTCGGTGGCCAACATGACGGCGACCACTGGCACCGGCTGCCCCTTCTGCTCCGGCAAGCGAGTGACCCCCAAGACGAACCTCGAAGCTCTGGAGCCGGACATTGCGGCTCAGTGGCACCCGACGAGGAACGGGGACCTTCGTCCGAGCCAAATCTCGAGGGGCTCGAAGAAGAAGGTGTGGTGGCTCTGCCCAGTGAACCCCGAGCATGAGTGGCCAGCAGTCGTCTCAGCCCGCACCGGCAAAAACCGAACCGGGTGCCCCCATTGCTTCTACCAGTCGTCACGGAACGAGCTGCGCGTCCTGTCCGAGATGTCGTGCCTCTTGCCCGGCGTGCGCCACAGGGAGGCGGTGCATGGTGACGAGGCTGATGTCCTCGTGGCGGATCTGCGGATTGCCTTCGAGTACGACGGTCAGTTTTTCCATGGTGGACCCAAGGGCGCGTCCCGCGACGCCGAGAAGCAGAGACGCCTCACCTCGAACGGTTACCTGCTCTTCCGGATGCGCGAGCGGCCTCTACCTCTCCTGTCCGAGCGGGACGTCCACGTGTCGGGCAGGCTTCTGATCTTCCAAGAGATGGCGGCCTTCGTCACCAAGCTGCTGGCGCACGCCGAGCTTTCTGCTGGCGCAAGGCGGACGTTGGAGGACTACGCCGCTGGCGGCGCCTTCGTGGCCGAGGCACGCTACCTCGAGCTGCTGAAGAACCTCCGCAAGCCGCGGGAGGGCGGGAGCCTCGCCGAGAGGCGTCCCGACGTTGCGGCGGAGTGGCATCCGACCAGGAACGGCGGCATCACGCCCGAGGACGTCGCCTACGCCTCGAACGCCCCCGCTTGGTGGATTTGCCGCGCCGATCCCACCCACGAGTGGGACGCGCCGCCTGCCGCTAGAACGACCGGAACCATGTCGGGCTGCCCGCACTGCGCCCGCGCGGGGTGGAACCGCGCGCTACGGGACCACCGAGCGGAGCAGCGGAGTGCATGGGAGGACATGGTCAGGGAGTGCATCCTGCCTGTCTTCGTCCGGATGTGCGGCAACAGGGCGAGTCAAAGGGAGATTGCCGACGAGCTGAACCGCCTGGGCCTGCCGACGCTACGTGGCAAGCCGTGGACGCTAGCGAGGGTCCAGGCGGTGTGGCCGGAGATCGAGGCGTTGCACGGCGACAAGCTGCCGCTCAGTACGCAGATGGTGGCGTTCGGCCATGAGTTCCGCTCCGTCGCACAGGTAGCGGAGCGGTTCGGCATCGCGCAGCAGTCTCTGCGGCACCAACTGGACCTGCGCGACGACGATCTGGAGGCGGCTATCCTCCATTTCAGAACAGAGGCCGAGGCATGGCTTGCCTCGGGAACCCGGCCGCCTCCAAGGGAGAAGCGCAGGCGCGTACCCTTGCCAAGCGCGTGAGCGGAGCGGACCATCCGCGGCGGAAGGGTCAGCGAGGAAGCCGTGCCCCTGCGCTTCTACGCTAGGTGTGGAGGTCGACCTCGGCCGCACTTCAGCTCTCAACCCTCAAGGGGGGCAGACATCACGCACGCTAGGCGCCGTCGCCGAACACACGCCATGCTCACAGCGCCGACTAGCGGCACTTCGAGGCTCGGTGCTAAGGTGCTAAGATGCCGGGCTCGCCTCCTTGCCGGCAGCGGCGGAGACGGTTGCGGCTACATCGCGGAAATTGCCCCTAACTTCTGCCACGACCTGTGCGGCGGGTTACAGCGACCGCGATGCGACGGAAGATTCCCGAGGTGGCCGTTATCCATATCCCGACCCGTTCTCTCTGTACTGAAAGGTGAGCTAGTGGCTCTCCGAGCAGGCATGCTGCTCTCTATTGGCGAGCAGGGGGCGCCATCATCGTCGTCCACAGTAACGGTTCACGGATCCAGGGCTAGGACATGCAGACCTCGACAGCTTTATCGGCACCTGGAGGAGCAGCTGCGAACTCGCCCAGCCCGATAGCCGCCTTACTGAACAAGTGGCGGGACGATCCTGGCGGCACGTACCGGACCTGGTTTCTTTGGGAGGAGCGGGTCAAGAATTTCCGCTCTATTCGCCGCGGCATCCAGCAGGTGGTGGCCGAGATCAAGGCCGGGACCTTTGGTGTCGCCTATCGCGGCTCGTCGCTGGAGACGGTGGTTCACTCCATCGCCGAGCAGCGGCAGATCTTCAAAGGGGCGGACCACGCCTTCCTGTGGAAGCCCAAGCTGCGCATACCGGACATCTATGAGAACCCGGACAACCAGCTCGCCTTCGGCCGCCTGCTCGACACCTGCGTCTGCTGCACCGTCGAGCAGCAGGTCGTCGCGGCTATCCGCGAGATCGACGCCAAGGGTATAAAGGGCCTCGGCCCGGCGGTCGCAAACCTGCTTTACTTCCTGCACCCCACGATCGTACCGCCGTTCAACACGGCTATCGTAAACGGCTACAACGCGCTGACCGGCGCCAAGGTGAAGCTCGGCCGCTGGGACGAGTACCTGGCGATGCGGCAGGGCATCCTCGCGCTGAACGCCGCTCACCGCGGCCTGCTCTCAAACGACCTTGGCGCCGTCGGCGGCCTGCTGTTCGACGTCGGCAGTGGTCGCTACCCGACACCGCCGCGTGAGGACGACGCGGGCGCTCGGGCCGCCTGGGAGGCGGACCTCGCTCGCGTGCGCGACGAGGGTGCGAAGGTCGCCAGGGTGCTCGCTGAGGCTAGGGAGTCTGACCACACCCACACCGAGGTGCAGGGCTGGTTACGCGATCTCGGCCTGTCCTTGGGGTACGACGTTTGGATCGCCGCGAACGACCGCAGTCGCCCGCTCGGCGGCGGCAAGCTCGGGGACGGTTGCCTCAGCGCCCTGCCAGGGTTCGACGCTGGGCCCGGAGCAGATGCCGTTCGGCTGATCGACGTGCTGTGGTTGGACAAAGGGACGCGGCGCATCGTCGCCGCCTACGAGGTAGAGCACACTACCTCCATCTACTCCGGCATCGTCCGGATGCTCGATCTTGCCCTTGGGGCGGAGGCGCACGCGCTCGAGGGCATGTTCCTGGTCGCGCCGGACGGCCGCGAAGGCGAGGTCCGCGAGCAACTGGCACGGCCCGCCTTCTCGCGGGTGGCCGACCTGAAGGTGCGATATCTGCCCTATGGCGAGCTCAAGGCGCACCGGGAAACCATCGCCAAGTTTGGTCACGGCATGAAGCCCATTCAAGCGATCTCGCGGGCGCTGGTCTGAGGGGCGCCGCAGCGCAGACCCAAATCGAGGACGGTGCGGCCTCGCCCGGCCGCGCCGGAACCGGCTTACGGGTACGGGCCGGACCGGCCGCGCTGGGCGCCCATCGTATGGTCCATGTGCTGACAGTAGGTCGCCATCCGCTGCATGTCCGGCGACATCTGCGCGCCCTGACGCATTTGCTGTCGCATCTCGGTGCAGTGGGCCATCATCGCTTGGTGATCACCCGGGGGAGGGGCGGTCGTGGCACCGCTGGCCGCGGCGGGGGCCACGGCCGCCGGTGGCGTGACCTGTTGCTGCGGTGCGCAGGCAGCCAAGCCCGCCGCCAGCAGCACCAGGCCCACCCCGGTGCTCTTCCGAAGTCTCGTCATGCGGTTCTCCTCTCTCCGATGCAGTTGCTTTTCTGCAACCGCGGTGTGGTGGCGCAACGGCGCCACCTCCAGCATCCGGCCCCACCCGGGCGCACTCGATCCTGTCGCCCCTGCGCCGTTTCGCCTTTGAGCCAAATCAAGGTTCGGCCGTACGGCGCCTCTTCGATCGCCACGCGCGTTCGCCTACGCGGTCACGCGTGCCCGCCGCGCCTCTTCCACCGTTGGCGGCTTCGGGCAGGCGCAGTGCATGAAGCTCTCCGCGGGGCAGGTGACACAGGCCGCGAGCAGCAGCGTGGCCAGCGCCCGCCGCGCCCGGTGGTGTCTCACGTGCAGTGCGTTCGGTAGGACGTCGAGCTCCGCGGCCACGCCCTCCCGCGACTCGCCGTGGAGGTCGAGGCGCCGGATCAGGGCCGCCTGGTCGGGCCGCATCGCGCCCAAGAGCGGCTCAATGCAGTCGCACACCCAGGCTGCGGCTTCCGGCTCCGGGGCGACTAGCACCTCCGCGAATTCCTGGGGATCTTCCGAGCACTCCCGTCGGCGCGCGAGTTCGCGTCCGTAATCGGCAAGTGTGGATGACAGCACACGTGCCAGCCAGCCGTGGACGCGCTCCGGGTCGCGCAGCTCCCCAGCGCGCTCAAGCGCCCGCAGGGCGAAGCGCTGCAGGACGTCCTCGGCGCCGTGGCGGTCACCGTGCAGATGCCGGATGACCACGCCGCGCAGCTTGGCTTGCTCCTCTGCGATGGAGGCACGGACGGCGGCGTGCGAAGTGGCCGACCCGGCGCAGGGGAGGGGGCCGTCGTGGTCGCGCATGACTACTCCTCGCCGGATGTGCGGTGGCGTGGCCGCGGGATCGCCCTCAGCGCTTAGGTACCCACGGGAATGGGCGCCATCCTTTCCCGGAGCAGCGCGCGCTCAGGCAATCTTTTGTCACAAATTCTCTGGCGACGGCGCCCGTTGCGCCGGGTTGCCTATGCCGTTCCCGCTGTAAGGCGCGCCGAGGTTCCGCGTCCTGATGGTCGAGAGGCGGCCCGGTGCCGCCAGCGGAGGAAGGACCACAGCCATGCCGAGAAAACCGCCAACACTCACCGCGGTCGCGCTCGCGGTCATCGTGCCGCTCCTCCCGTTTGAAGCGGCTGCGGCGGACCGCGACGCCCCCGTCCGGTTCGCCATGATGGACATGATGCCGATGGGTGGGGCCGCGCCGGGTGCCGCGCCGATGCCGGGCATGGCGCCGAGCGGTGCGATGGAGGACGACATGATGCGGATGGGCGGCGGCACGCCCGGGCAGGCCCAACCCCAAATGCCGATGGGCCAGGGGCAGCAGCCGATGACCGGGTGCGACATGATGGCGATGATGCGTGACATAATGCGCCGGGGCTCCGGGCAGCAGGGGATGGCCCCGATGCCCGGAGGGGCGATGCCGGACGGCTCGATGTCTGGAGGGGCGCAGCCGATGGGCAGCTCCGCTGCGCGTCTCGAGGGGCGCATCGCGTTCCTCCGCACGGAGCTCCGCATCACGGAGACGCAGGCGCCCGCCTGGGACGCCTTCGCCAACACGCTCCGCGCCGGGCGCGAGCACCTCGACGCCGCCCGCGCCGCCCTGCAGGACAGCTCCAGGGCTGTTGACCCCATGGCCCGGCTCGCGTCGTTCGAGAGCCACCTGCGGGAGCGCACCGAGGCCATCCACATGACGCGGATGGCGTTCGACACGCTCTACCGCCAGCTCGACGACGCCCAGAAGCGTACGGCTGCCGCCACCATGCTGCCCTTCATCGGAGCCTTCTGAGGACGTGTGGTGGGGCCTCAAGTGCGCTGGTCGGCTCACGGCGTTCGTCGGTGTGGCGCTGATCGGGACCGCGGTGGCGCAGACCGACCCCGGCGACCACGGCGCGCACCACCCGGGGCAGCCCGCCGCGCCCGCGCCTCCGGCGAGCGCAACACCGTCCATGCCCGCTCCGCAGGCGAGCGCGGGATGCGGCGGCATGATGGGCTGCATGGTCGGCCCGGGGCGGCCGTTCTATGCCACCCTCCTCGATATGCCCGCGCTCACGGCCGAGGCGCGCCGCGTCATCGAGGCCGAGGCTGAGCGGCGCACCGGATGGGGCTCCCAGGCCATCGCCTCGGGCCAGGCGCGGCTCCACCACGCGCTGGCCGCGAACGACGCAACGGCCATGCAGCAGGCCGCGGCTGGCCTACGCGAGGGGCTGCTGCAGCTCGAGAGCGGGACGGCGGCGCTGCGCGCCATCGAGGCGGGAACGCCGCCGCGGCAGCTCGCCCTCACCTGGTTCAGGGACCAGCTCAGCCTGCCGTCGCTCGCCGAGTTGGCGCCGACAGCGGTGGACGGAGGCCCCTGGGGCCTGTCCTGGTACCACCTGACCTCGATGGCGTTCCTGGTTGCTTTCCTGGCCGGGACCCTGCTGATCCAACACACGCGCATGCGGCGGGTCAACGCGCTGGTCCAGCGACTCTCCGTGCCCGTAGCCGAGGCCGCCCCGGGCCCGGTGCCAATCTCCGGAGGGCCGCCCAGCCCCGCGCCGCCTGCCACCGGATCCGCCGCCCTTCCAGTGCCCAGGGTGGCGGCCGCTCCAGCCGCCGTGGCCAGCGCCGCGCCGTCGCCCGCCGCGGCCATTGCCGCCGCGAGGCGGCCGTGGTCCGGCGCGCTGCGGGTCGTGGCCATCTTCCGCGAGACGCCCACGGTCAAGACGTTCAGGCTGGTGGAGCCCGGCGGCGGGGACATCCCCTTCACCTTCATGCCGGGCCAGTTCCTGACCGTTTCGGCGGAGCTCGACGGCAAGACGACCAGGCGCTCCTACACCATCGCTTCCTCGCCGACCCGGCGGAGCCACGTCGAGGTCACGGTCAAGCGCGAGGAGCAGGGGCTCATCTCGCGGCACCTACACGACCGCGTCGCGGTCGGCGACGCCGTGCAGGTGTCGGCGCCCTCGGGCGTCTTCACCTTCATGGGCGAGGAGGCCAGCATAGTCCTGATCGCGGGCGGGGTTGGCATCACGCCCATGATGAGCGTCGCCCGCTACCTCACCGACCGCTCCTACCCCTGTGAGGTCTTCTTCCTCTACGGGGCGCGCAGCCCCGACGAGTTCGTCTTCCGCGAGGAACTCGAGTACCTCCAGAAGCGGCACGCGAACCTCCACGTGGCGGCGACGATGTCGCGCGCCGAGGGAACTGCCTGGATGGGCGCCACGGGGCCCATATCCAAGGAGTTCATCGCGCGCTCCGTCCCCGAGATAGCCAGGCGCCGCGTCCACCTGTGCGGGCCGCCGCCGATGATGGAGGCGGTGAAGGCGGCGCTCGCCGAACTCGGGGTGCCGAAAGATCAGGTCAAGACCGAGGCGTTCGGCCCGGCCCGGGGCGTCGCGCCGGGAACCCAAGCGCCCCTGCCGATGCCCGCCCCGGCGCCGCTGCCTGGGCCCGCCCCCACGCCCGCAGCGGAGGCCTTGCCGCGGGTCGCCACGGCCGAGGTGCGGTTCACCAGGTCGGGCAAGACCGGGGCGCTGGCGCCAGACCAGACCGTCCTGGAGGCGGCTGAGGTCATCGGGGTGGAGATCGACTACTCCTGCCGCGTCGGCATCTGCGGCGCCTGCCGGGTGCCGCTCCTCAAGGGCGCGGTGGCGATGGAGGTCGAGGAGGGGCTGCCGCCGGAGGAGAAGGCGCGCGGCGTCATCCTGGCCTGCCAAGCGAAGTCGGTCGGCGACCTCGAGGTGGAGGCCTGACTTGAGCACCAGGGAGCGGCCCGCGGTCAGCCTGCTGGTGGCCATGGTGGCGCTGTTCGCGCCCGGCTTCCTGCTCCACGCCGCGCCGCGCTTCCCGGGCAGTCTGGCCGGAGGAATGCTCGGGATTGCCGGTGCGATGGGCATGCTCCTGCTGCTCGCCTACTCGCTGGCCAAGCGCGTTCCCTGGCTGCGGCGGCGCGCCGCGCTGGGCGCGATGCTCTCCTTCCACGTCTACGCGGGCGCGGTCGGCGCGGCGCTCGGGATCCTCCACACCGGGCACCACTACCGGAGCCCGCTCGGGATCGCGTTGGTCTCCGTCATGCTGGCCGTCGTGCTGAGCGGCTTCGTCGGCCGCTACTACCTTGTGCAGGTCGGGACCGACGTCCGCGACCAGCGGCTGGAGCTCGGGGCGCTCCGGACCCGCTACGACCGGCTCGCCGCGGAGGGTGCCGCTGGCTCGGTCGCCCTGGCAGGGCTACCCGACGTCTCGGTGCGCGCCCTCGTGGCGGCCATCGCCGACCTGGAGCACGCGATCGGCCGACGCGAGGCGCTGAAGCGGGCCCTCTCGCGCTGGACCGTGCTGCACGTGGCGGCGGCGATCGCGCTTTACCCGCTGCTCGCACTGCACGTCTGGAGCGGGGTCTACTACGGCCTCAGGTGGCTCCCATGAAGGCCACGACCCTGCTCTACTCCGCCCTGGCGGTGGTCGGCCTCGCGGTGGCCGTGGCGGTGCCCGTGGCGGTGCACCGCGCCGGGTCGGATGGCGTCCCGCTCTGGGCGGCCGCGGCCAGCCCGGGGCCTCTCTCCGCCGCCCACGAGTTCCTCGGCGCGCGGTGCGAGTCCTGCCACGTGCCGACCCGCGGAGTGGAGGCGGCGTCCTGCCTGACCTGCCACGCCACCGCGGCGCCCGACCTGGTGACGAAGCCCTCGACGGCGTTCCACGCCAGCATCGGCGAATGCGGCGGCTGCCATGTCGAGCATCAGGGCCGCGGCCGTCGGCCCGTCAACATGGATCACACTGTGCTGGTTGGCACCGGCCACGCCCGGGTGGCGGAGGCATCGGCGCGCGACGCGCGGGCAGGGGGGGAGGGCATCGAGCACACCTTGGCTCGCCTGCGTGAGTTGCTCGGCGGCAGCGTCGCGGACCTGGGTGGGTCGACGCCGTGGCCGCGCGACCTTCCCGCGGGGGAGGCGAACCGGCTTGACTGCGTGGGCTGCCACGCCAACCGCGACCCCCACCGAACGCTGTTCGGGCGCGACTGCCAAGGCTGCCATACCACCGCGGCCTGGAGCGTGGGCGGCTTCCGGCACCCGTCG
The DNA here is from genome assembly GCF_004355005.1 of Dankookia rubra. Classification (GTDB taxonomy): domain Bacteria; phylum Pseudomonadota; class Alphaproteobacteria; order Acetobacterales; family Acetobacteraceae; genus Paracraurococcus; species Paracraurococcus ruber_A. The sequence goes on along the minus strand of NZ_SMSJ01000014.1, from coordinate 25,348 downwards.
CCGCGCTCGCGGGACTGCGCGCAGTGCCACCAGGCGCCGCCGAGCCATTACATGATGCACTTCGAGATGATGGATCGGACCATCACCGGGCAGGAGCACGCCAGCGTGGATCAGTGCTTCCTCTGCCACCAGACCGACGCCTGGACCAACATCCGCGGCGTCGGCTGGTACAAGCACCACTGAGCGCCGCGCCCGCCCACGAAGGCGACGGGCGCGGCGCCGCTCTGGCTACCGCCGCTGCGTGGGGGATGGCGTGGTGGTCGGCGCGGGGCCGTGCTGCACCTCGGGGCCGCCGCCGGTGTTGCCGGTGATCCTGCCGCCCGAGGGGCCGCCCATGTTGGCGCCGCCCATCCGGCTGTGCTCCATCTCGGCGTTGCCGCTCCCGCCCTGCGGCGTCAGCGTGGGGGCCGGTCCACCTGGACGTTGGGCCTGGCCCTGGCCGCCCATGCGGCTGTGGTCCATCTCGGGACCGGCGCTGCCGCCTTGCGGTGACAAGGTGGGCTGCGCCAGCGCCGCGCCAGCGGCGAGCGTGGCGGCCAGTGCGCCGATGGCGGCGAGCCGTGTGATCGTCAGTGCCATGGTGGCCTTCTCTCCTTCAGTCCGCCGCGTCCGTTCGGCACCGGGTCCGGAACCGCGAACGCTGCGATGAGTGAGACGCGCGAAGGACGGAAGCCTTACGGGGTGTTTTCATCCCGCAACAGCAAGTCTGCGACCAACCATCCGTCGTCCGGAACGCGGCCGGGCGCCAGCGCCCGACCCCGTCAAACGGGCGACCGCGCCATGTCGCGGCAGCTCTCGGCGCAGTCCCGGCAGACCCCTGCGCAGCGCTTCATCTGCTCGTCACCCGTGAACGCCTCGCAGTCCTTGGCGCAGGTTTCGCAAAGCTCGGCGCAGGCGTTGCACACCACCGAGTGCCGCGACGAGCGGCGGAGCAGGGAGTTGGCGGTCAGCTGGCACATCTCCGCGCAGTCCTGGAGAAGCGCCACGTGGCCCGGCGCGATGTGCCCACTGGTCTGCTCGGTGCAGTAGCGCGCCGTCTCGAGGCACATGGCGTGGGACCTGACGCAGACGAGGACGCAGTCCCGCGGCGTCATCGTGCCGTGCCCCGTCCCGGGCATGGCGGGGCCAGGGCTGCCGATGCCTTGGGCTAGGGCGGCCGACGGAAGAGTGCCCACCGCGGCCAGAGCGACGGGCAGGTGGCGGCGCTGCAGCATGTCCTCGTCCTCCTATCGGGTCTGTCGGGTCCTGGCGCGGGTGTGTTCACGCGCGTTGCCCGGTCTTGGCCTCGGCGCCTGCGGCGCACGCGCCCGACCGCGGCAGCCGCACCGTCACCCTCAGGCCGCCGCCCTGCCGGTTGGCGACCGACACCGTGCCGCCGTGGGCGGCGATCACCTGCCGGGCGATGGTCAGGCCAAGCCCCGAGCCGCCGGTGCCGCGGTTCCGCGACGCATCGAGGCGGTGGAATGGCTCGAACACGGCCTCCTGCTCCGCCTCCGGGATGCCGGGCCCGTCGTCCTCGATCCAGACCGTCGCGTCCTTCGAGACGTCCGAGAGCGTGACGCGCGCGCCGCCACCGTACTTGACCGCGTTGTCGATGAGGTTGGCGAAGGCGCGCTTGGCCGCCAGCGGCCGGAGCGACAGCACCGCCCGGTCGGGCCCGGCGTAGGTCACCGAGGCGCCGCGGTCGGACGCATCGTCGCTGAGGGTGCGCAGGATGGCGGCGAGGTCGGCCTGCCGCGGCTCCTCGCTCTCCGTCTCTCCCCGGAGGTAGGCGAGCGTCGAGCCGACCATTCCCTCCATCTCGTCGAGGTCGGCGTCGATGGCCCGCTGCGCTTCCCCGTCGTCCAGGAAGCCCGCGCGCAGCCGCAGCCGCTGGATCGGGGTGCGCAGGTCGTGGCTGACGGCGGCCAGCGCCTGCGTGCGGTCGGCGACGAGGCGGTGGATGCGCGCCTGCATGGCGTTGAAGGCCCGGGCGGCCTCGCACACCTCGCGCGGCCCGTCCTCGGGCAACGGCACCGGCGCCGCGCCCCGGCCGAAACCCTCCGCCGCCTTTGCCAGGCGCCGCAGCGGGGTGGTGATCCAGCGGACCACGAGGACGGAGGCGAGCACGATGCCGAACGCCATCGCGGTGAGCGAGGCGACCGACGCGTGGGTAGGGACCGGCGCGAGGTCAGGCGACGGGGCGGCGAAGGAGACCCAGCTGCCGTCCGCGAGGCGCATCGCACCCCGGATGCGCCGCGGCCCGCCGTCCTCCGCCGGGGCGAGGCCGAGACGGAGGTGGAGGCCCGCCAGGTCTGGCGCGCGCTGAACCAGCCTGGCGCGGAGCGGCGCCAGGGCCGCGTCGTCCGCGGCTGGGTTCGCGGCGGCGCGCCAACTCCAGTCGGCCTCGAAGGCGGGTGTGGAAAGAGCGCGCGCGGCGGCCCCGCGCAGCTCATTCGGCAGGGCGCCGAGGACACGGGCCGCCATCGCCGCATGGTCGGCCACGTGGACCTCGCGCGCCTCCTCCAGGGCGTCGCGCACCCCCCGCTCCAGCAGCCAGACGCTCCCGAAGTGGAACACCAATAGCCCGGCGAGGAGGGCGAGCGAGGTCCTGCCCGCCAGCGTCGCTGGCGAGAGCCACACCAGCGCCCTTTTCCAGCCCGGTGCCTGCCTCAAGCGAGCCGCTCCACCTGCGGGAGGAACATGTATCCCGAGCCCCGGACCGTCTTGATCATCGCGGTCCCGCCCTCCCCCTCGAGCTTCCGGCGCAGCCTGCTGACCAGCACGTCCACGCTGCGGTCGTTCGGGTCCGCCAGCCGCCCGCGCGACAACTCCAGGATCTGGTCGCGCGCTAACACCCGATGCGGGTGCTCCAGGAAAGCGAGCAGCAGGTCGTACTCGGCCCCGGAGAAGTCCACCACCGCGCCGCCGGGGGCGAGCACCTCCCGCCGCGCCGTGTCGACCGTCCAGTCGTCAAAGCGCAGTTGGCGGGCACCGCGGTGCGCCGCCGCCTCCTCCGGCCCGGCCGCCGTCGGGCGGGCGCGGCGCAGCACCGCGCGGACGCGCGCCAGCAGCTCCCGCCGCCCGAAGGGCTTGGGCAGGTAGTCGTCTGCCCCGAGCTCGAGGCCGAGGACGCGTTCCGCCTCCGCCCCCTTGGCGGTCACCATGACCACCGGCAGCGAGGTTTGCTCCCTGCGGAGTTCGCGCAGCAGGTCGAGGCCGGACTCGCCGGGCAGCATCACGTCGAGCAGGATGAGGTCGACCTCCGCGTGCCGTAGCGTCTCCCGCATCTCCCGGCCGTCGCGGACACCGGTGGCGCGGAAACCGTTCTCGCGCAGGAGCCTGCCGATGAGGTGGCGCATCGGCGCGTCGTCCTCGACGACGAGGACGTGCGCCTCCGGCGCCAGGCTGGGTCGGCCGGGCGGCTCCGGGGGCGAGCCTCCCCTGCGGGCCGCGTTCATGCCCGGCCAGGCCGCCTCGCTCCAGCCCTCATCAGACATCGAGCCTTTCGCCCGCGAAGCCCGCGTCGCGCAGCGCGCGGGCCAAGCCGTCCGCGTCCGGCGCGCCCGCCACCGAGACCTCCCGGCGCCGCAGGTCCACCTCGACCTCGGCCCCGAGGGCCGCGGTGCGTAGGGCGGCCTGCACCGCCCGGGCGCAGCCGCCGCAGCTCATGTTCGGAACCCTGAAGACAACCATGCCGACCTCCATCCGGCCCTCGAGGTGGACCCTGCCATGGAGGGAAGGTCAAGCTCGGCGCTGGGGCGAGGGCGCCTCGTACATGTTTTGTCGCATTTCCGGCGGCGCCCTGGGGTCCACTCGGGCGGCGACCGCGGCGGGACACGGCTGCGGGCGGGGCGCCGGTCCGGCGGGGCCCGGACCGGCGCACGGGCCGCTACGCGAAGATGTACCAGGACCCGACGTCGCTGATGCCCTCGACAAACTGCGGGGTCGGGAACATGAAGTCGCTCTGCCGCAGGTTCCCCTTGGCCACCCCGAGGAGCAAGATCGAGCCGTCCGCCCCACCGACGTGGTCCACGTCCCAGGAGACCTTGGCCCCGAGGCCGGTGTCCTCGACCGTCACGTCCTTGGCGTCGACGTCCATGAAGGCGATGTGGTCGAAGAGGCCCTGCGCCAGGCCGGTCGCGCGGAAGTCTAGCACGACGTCGTGGCCGCTGTCCCGCGAGACCATGAAGGCGTCCGAACCCGCGCCGCCCAGGTAGATGTCGTCGCCCTTCCCGCCGTTGAGCATGCCGTGGCCTTCGCCCTCGGCGAGCCAGTCGTTGCCGTCGCCGCCCATCAGCTCGTCGTTCTTGGCGCCGCCCACCAGGGTGTCCTTGCCCTGGCCGCCCTCGAGCTGGTCCGGGCCGTCGCCGCCCGACAGCAGGTCGTTGCCCTCGCCGCCGTCGAGGACATCGTCGCCGCCCTTGCCGAGCAGGATGTCGTCCCCCCCGCGCCCGAAGATCTGGTCCCAGTCGCCGCTGCCGACCAGCAGGTCGCCATGCTCCGTGCCTATGGCGGCCGCGTACATGTCGAAGGCGATGGTGTGGGCGGGGTCGCCCTGGCCGGGAACCAGGCTCTGGTCCGCCGCGGGCAGGGCACCGGTGATTTCCGGCCCGGGCACGCTCGTGCTCGGGCGCTCCTCGACGGGCCTGTCCGGCGCGCGGGCGCCCGGCGGCAAGTCGGGCTCGTTGTAGAACATGAAGTCGTCCTGCGAGAGCTCGGACTTCTGCACGCCCTCGAGCAGCACGGATCCGCCGTCCCAGCTGATCTTCACCCCGGCGGCGGTGTCGTTGATGGTCAGGTTTTCCCAGCGGATTTCCTCGAGGGCGATGTGGTCACCGACGCCGGGTCCGGCGGTGAAGTCGCGAATGACGTCGTCGCCCGAGCCGTGGCGCACGATGAAGGCGTCCGGCCCGGGGCCGCCCACGAGGGTGTCGTTGCCCTCCTCGCCGTCCATGCTGCTGTGGCCGGGGCCCTCATCCAGGTAGTCGTCGCCCGGCCCGCCCATCAGGGCGTCGGCGTCCGCGGCGCCGTAGAGGGTGTCGTTGCCCCCGCCACCGTGCAGGTGGTCCATGCCGGGGCCGCCGGAGAGCAGGTCCGGCCCCTCGCCGCCCATCAGGACGTCGCCCTCCGGGCCGCCGCCGAGCTGGTCCGCGCCGCCGAGGCCCCAGAAGTGGTCGGCCGCGTCGGTGCCGCCGAAGCTGTCCGCCCCGTTGCCGCCCACGGCTAGCTGGTGGTCCGGCATGCCCACGAAGGAGGTCGAGAACTGCTCGCGCTCGGTCCGCTCGGTCGCGGTCCCGCCTCCCAGCACTCGTTCAGCCAGTTCGAGCAGTCCATCCGCCATGCTGTGCTCCTCCGATCAGTGCTGGGACCGCGCTGGGGGCCGTGGCTATGCGGGGCGCGGCGGGCCGAGAACAACGGTGTGCCCGTCAAGGTTCGGGCCGCGTTTATGACGTAGTATGTCAACGTGCCGCCCCCGAACCGGTGTCGCGCGACCCCGGATCTCAGCGCCTGCCGCATTACGAAGTATGTCCCGGCGCTGCTCGCGCGTTGCGGGCGGGGAGGGCGCGGGCCAGCTTTCCGCGCTGATGTGGAAGCCCCGGATGGCCAAACCGCCACCCGGGGTCGGAGGTGCCGGGATGATGTGGATTTCGCGATTCTGGACCGCGTTGCGGCAGCTGTCGCTGGCCGGGGCGGTGCTGGTGGCCGTGGCGGCGCCCGCGCTGGCGCAGCGGTACGACCTGACGCTCGAGGAGCGGGTGGTCAACGTCGACGGTACCGACCGCCCGGCGGTGACGGTCAACGGCCAGTTCCCCGGCCCGCTGCTCCGCCTGCGCGAGGGCGAGGAAGCGGTGGTCCGGGTCACGAACAGGATGGACAAGGAAAGCAGCATCCACTGGCACGGGCTGATCCTGCCCGCGTCGATGGACGGCTCCCCGGGTTTCAGCCCGGGCTTTACGCAGGGCGTCGGTCCCGGGCAGACCTTCGAGTACCGCTTTCCCGTCCGCCAGGCCGGGACGTACTGGTACCACGCCCACAACCTCGACCACGAGCAGCGCGGCCTCTACGCGCCCATTGTCATCGAGCCGCGCGAGCCCGAGCCCTTCCGCTACAACCGCGACCACGTCGTCCAGCTCTCCGAGTGGACCGACGAGCGGCCCGCGCGCGTGCTGCAGAACCTCAAGCGCGACCCCGGCTACTACAACTGGAACCGGCGCACCTTGGTCGACCTGCTGCGCGACCTAGGGCGGGCGCCGAGCGGCGAGGCGCGCCGCGCCATCGTCCGCGACCGGCTCGACTGGGCCGAGATGCGGATGGATCCGACCGACATCGCCGACATCACCGGCGCGACCTACCGCTACTTGGTCAACGGCTTCCGCCCGGAGACGCCCGCGACGCTGCTGTTCCGCCCGGGTGAGCGGGTGAGGCTTCGGCTCATCAACTCCGGGGCCATGACCTACTTCGACGTGCGCATCCCGGGGCTGAGGATGACCGTCGTTCAGGCCGACGGGAACAACATCCGCCCTGTGGTCGTCGACGAGTTGCGCATCGCCGTCGCCGAGACCTACGATGTCATCGTCGAGCCGCGCGAGGATCGGCAATACCAGATCCTTGCCGAGACCATGGACCGCACCGGCTGGGCCAGAACGCGGCTGGCGCCGCGCATGGACGCCCCGGTCGAGCCCCTGCCGCAGCACCGCCCGCGCCCGGTCCTCACCATGACGGACATGTTCATGAACCCCGGCCCAACAGGCCTCGACCGCGGCACGCCGCGGCCGGAGCGGGACCAGCCGGGGCATGTCTGGCCGTCCTCCGGGATGAGCCACGGCGACATGTCCGGGACCGGCGGCGGCCAGATGCAGGGACAGGCGGCACCCCCGGGCGGCCAAGCCATGGACCACGCTGCGATGGGTCACGGCGGCACGGGTTCATCCACCCCCATGGGAATGAACCACGCGGCGATGGGTCACGGCTCTCCGGGCGCCGCTGGCGCGCACGGCCCCGGCACCCTGGCCACCACCACCGCGGGCGGCATGCAGGCGCACGCGGGGCACGGCGGGATGGCGATGGCCGACCCGGTCGTGCAGGACACCGGCGCGCCGCCCGGCGCCCGCGTGCTCTCATACCGCGACCTGCGCCCGCTGCGCCCCGACCCGGAGTGGCGGCCCTACGACCGCATCATCGAGGTGCGGCTGACTGGGAACATGGAGCGCTACATCTGGTCGATGAACGGCAACGAGTTCTGGCGCGCCCAGCCCATCGTCGCCCGGCGCGGCGAGCGCCTGCGCATCCGCTTCACCAACGAGACCATGATGAACCACCCTATGCACCTGCACGGGATGTGGATGGTCCCTGACCTCGGCAACGGCGCCTTCAACCCGCGCAAGCACGTCGTCAACATCAAGCCTGGGACGTCGCTCGACGTGGACGTGCTGGTCGACGCGGAAGGCGATTGGGCCTTCCATTGCCATCTGCTCTACCACATGGAGTCCGGCATGATGCGGATCTTCCGCGTCACCCGCGACGGCGCGCCCGTCGCGTCCGCACAGCAGCCCACGCCGGTCGCCATGCCCGCTGGTCACGACCACTGAGCGGCGGGAGACCAGCATGATCTCCAGCACGTTGAAGGTCGCGGCGGCGGGCCTGCTCGCCGCCGCGCTCTCCTCCGGCTCGGCCTGGGCGCAGACGCAAAGCGGCCACGCCGATCACGGCGCGCTCGCGGCGACCGCTACGAACCCGTCTCCCGCCCCGGGAGGAGGACTCCTCGCTCCTGAGACGCACGGCATCGACGCCGGGCACCCGCCGCTCTACTTCGGCGCCGTCCTGCTCGACCAGAACGAGATCCGCAGCAACGGCCGCGGCAGCCCCATTTACGCCTGGGAGGGCTCCGCCTACTACGGTACGGACTACCACCGGGCCTGGGTCAACACGCGCGGCGAGACCAACCGCGACCGCGGCGGGTTGGAGCGCGCGGAGGTGCAACTGCTCTACTCCCGTCTGGTCGGCTACTACTGGGACATCCAGGGGGGCGTGCGGCACGACTTCCGCATCAACCCGTCCCAGGGCACGCCGTCGCGGACCTACGGGATGGTGGCGCTGCAGGGGCTGGCGCCGGGCTTCTTCGAGGTGCAGCTGCAGGGCTTCTTCGGCGAGGGCGGCGTCTTTCTCGCGCGGGCGGCCGCGTCCTACGACCTGCTCATCACCAACCGCCTCATCCTGCAGCCCGAGGCGGAGCTGAACTTCTCGACCGGCTGGGACCGCGACGCGCTGATCGCGCCCGGGCTCTACCGTACGGAGGTGGGGCTGCGGCTGCGCTACGAGATCACCCGCGAGTTCGCGCCGTACATCGGGTACTCGTACGAGAGCTTCAACGGTGGCTCGACCGGCCTCAACCGCCGCATCGGCGAGAAGCCCTCGCAGTCAACCGTGGTGGCGGGCATCCGCATCTTCTTCTGAGCCGTGGGGCAGTCCGCCTTACAAAGCATTGCCGTGGCGCGGAGCTCCGTTGCCGCTACGTCGTCGGGCGGCCAATCCTGTTCGAGCGGCGCACCGGCTTGCGGTGCGCGACAAAGTGGAGATCCCCAATGACTAAGAAGTTCGCCGTGCTCGCCGCGGCGGCCAGCGTCGCCCTTCTGCTCGGCGCGCACGCTGGTGTTGCGCAGCCCGTTCTGACGCCCCAGGGCGGTGGCGCTTACGAGATGGACCACGGCCTCATGGGTGGCACCCCGGTTCCCAGGCAGCACCCGGGGACAGCGGCGCCAACGCTCTCGGCGCAGGGCGACGGCTACGAGATGGACCACAGCCTCATGGGCGGCGCGAACCTCGGCAGTCCGTCCGGCGGCATGATCGTCGGCAACTCCGGCGACGGCGGACCGGAGGTGCGCCACTAGGGCGGCGCGCCGACCCACGGGTAAAACGGCCTCGGGGGCCTTGGGCGTGGGCGCCGCGTTGCGAACACGGGCCCATGCCGGACGACGGAGGACGCATGCGCAGGTTGACCACGCTTTTCCTTGCCGCGGCGGCGGTCTCGCTGGCGGCCTGCGCCGGGGCGCCGGGCGGCATGTCGCGGGCCACGGCTCCGGCCCACGCCACGGGCGGGGGCCTGGGAGGCGTCCCCCAGGCCACCTCCGCGGCACCGGCTGCGCCGTCCGGCCACGACCACACCCAGGCGGACCGGCCGCACGTCCATTGACGCGCCGTCCCGCCCCGGGGTGGGCCGCCGCGCTCCTGCCGCTGCTGTTCCTGGGCGCCTGCGCGGCGCCCGACCTGCGCGGCCGCCCGCTCGCCGCGGTGCTTGAGGCCAGCGCCAGTGCGCCGCGCCTGGCGTCCTGCCTGGCCGAGGAATACGCGGGCGGCCCCTTCCGGCTGGAGGTGGACACCGTCGGGACGGGCATCCGCATCACGGCGCTCGGGATGCCCGGGAGCTTGGCCCCCTGGCGGCGCAGGCCCCGCTTTGAGATCGAGGTCGCCGAAGCGGGGCGCGGAACCGCCGAGGTAGTGCTGCGGACAGTGCCGACGCTGCTCGGCCCCGAGGCGGAGGTCGACAGGCTGCGGCGCCGCGTCGCCGCCTGCGCCGACGCTCCGTCAGGAGCAGCATTTCGAAGTATTGCTGGCGCCCGCAGGGCGGGCCTCCACGTCTTGCCCGTCGCGTTGGGCAGGCGCCATTCCATCGCCTGAACCGCCGCGTCGCGCGGCGGCCCTTCGACACAGACCGAGGTCCGAGATGACTGGTTTCCATCCCCGGCGGCGCGTCCTTTTCGCCGTGTCCGCCCTTGCCCTGAGCCTCGCCGTGGTGGGCCCCGCGCTGGCGCATTCCGAGGTTCACCACTCCGAGCCCGCCGACGGCGCGGTGCTCGGCTCGGCCCCGCCCGCCATCGTCCTGATGTTCCACCAGCCGGTGCGGGTGATGACGCTGCGGCTGCTGGACGAGGCGGGGCACGAGAGGAAGCTGGCCCGCGAGGGCGCGCGCACCGCCGCGGTGCAGGAGGTCCGCGCCACGGTACAGGACCGCCTGGCGCCCGGCGGCTACCGCGTCGAGTGGCGCGGCGCGTCCGAGGACGGCCACGTCGGCGGCGGCGCGGTCGCCTTCCGCATTGAGCCCGGCGCCCGGTGATCCTCGCCCTGCTACGGACGGGGGAGGTCGGCTGGGGCGGCCTCGCCGTGGCGCTGCGGGCCGCCTACTACGCGGGGAGCCTCGGCGGCGCGGGCCTCGCCTTCTTCGCCCTGCTGTTCGGTGCCCGCCGGGAGGCCGTGGACGGCGCCCGGCTGCGGCGCTGGGCGGTGGGCGCCGCCCTCCTGGGCCTGGTGGCGGGGGGCGGCGTCCTGGCCGCGCAGGAGGGCGAGCTGACGGGCGGCGAGACCCTCCTCGACCCCGAGGTCTGGGGCGTGGTGCTCGCGTCCCGCGCGGGCGCCTCCTACGGCCTCGGCGGGGTCGGCCTGCTGCTCGTAGCGTCGCTGGGCCTGGGACCGCGCTGGACGGTCCCGGCGGCGGCCGGGGGCGTCGTGGTCTGCGCCAGCTACACGCTCCTCGGCCACACCACCGAGCTCGCCCCGCGACCTCTCTTCTCTGGCCTGCTGCTGGTCCACCTTCTCGTGGCCGCCTATTGGGTCGGTAGCTTGCTGCCGCTTGCCTGGGCGGCCCGGCGGGACGGCTCGGGGGCGGCGCGCCTGGTCGAGGACTGGGCCCGCGTTGCGTCCGCGGCCGTGCCGGTGCTGGTGGCTGCGGGCCTGCTGCTCGCCTTGCGGATCCTCGGCGGGGTCGGCGAGCTCCTCGGCTCCTGGTACGGCTGGGCGCTCCTCTCCAAGGTTTCCCTGGTGGCGGTCCTGTTCGGCTTCGCGGTGTGGCACCGCTTTCGGCTGACCCCGGCGCTGGCGGCCCGCGCGCCGGGGGCGGGGGCGAGGCTGGCTCGCTCCGTGGCAGCCGAGGCGGTCGTCGCCCTGCTGGTGCTCTGGGCGGCCGCCGAGATGGTCTCGACCTCGCCGGGCGGCATGCAGGGCATGGGCTGAGCCCGGTGAAGCCGCCGCGGCGCCTTGAACCCAGCCCGGCTTCAGCGTTAGGCAACCTCCATGCACACACACTCGATGGAAACCTGGCGGCACGGCCACACCTTCGGCCAGGACCGCCCCCGCGGAGGTGAGCGGCGGACCCTGCTTGTGCTCCTCCTCACGGCGGCCACGATGGCGGTTGAGGTCGCGGCCGGGCTGGCCTTCGGCTCCGTCGCGCTCCTCGCCGACGGGCTGCATATGGGCTCGCACGCCGCCGCCCTCGGCATCAGCGCCTTCGCCTACGCGTATGCCCGGCGCCACGCGGCCGACCCGCGCTTCGCCTACGGCACGGGCAAGGTCAACGCGCTCGCCGGATACACCGGGGCTGTCCTCTTGGCCGCCTTCGCGCTGGCCATGGTCTGGGAGAGCGTCACCCGGCTGCTCGCCCCGGTGCCCATCTCCTTCGGCTGGGCCATCGCCGTCGCGGTCCTCGGCCTTGCGGTCAACGCAGCCTCGGTCCTCATCCTCGGCGCCCACGACCACGGCCACCACCACGGGCATGGCGGCAGTCACGACCACGACCATGAACACCACGCCCACCACGACGAAAGCCATCACTACCACGGCCATGAGAACGGGCACGACCTGAACTTGCGCGCGGCCTACCTCCACGTCCTGGCCGACGCCCTGACCTCGGTGCTGGCCATCGCAGCCCTGCTGGCGGGCCTGTTCCTCGGCGCGTGGTGGATGGACCCGCTAATGGGCCTCCTTGGCGCCGCACTGGTGACCCGCTGGTCCTGGGGGCTGCTGCGGGACACCAGCCGCATCCTGCTTGACCACCAGGCGCCGGAGCCAGTCCTGCGGGCGGTGCGCGAGGCCATCGAGGGCGTGGCTGACAATCGGCTCTATGACCTGCACGTCTGGTCGGTAGCGCCGGGCGCTTACGCCGCCACCCTTGGGGTGGTGACGCACACGCCGCGCCTGCCGGAGCACTACAAGGCGCTGATCCCAGCGGAGCTTGGAATCGCGCACGTCACGGTCGAGGTGCAGGAATGCCGGGACGCGCCTTCTCTACGCGGGCGCGCGGCCTGAGACGATTCCAGCTCCCGGCCACAGTCGGCACTCAGCTCCGAACACGGAGAGGCACGCTGCCCTGGATCGACACCGACTCCCCGGGCACGCGGGCCTCAAGGACCATGGTCCAGCTCCCGGCCATGGGCACCACGGAATGCACGAGGTAGACGCCGTTGTCCTCCTCGACAGTGGCGACCGGCGGCGTACCGACGCCCTCGACCATTAGCGTCGTTATGATCTTGGCGTTGGGCATGGACATCTCGAACTTGTGGTTGGTGATGACGGCGCCGGTCACGGGGCGGCCATCCGGGAGGTGCACCAGGAGCACCCTGACTTCCGCGTTCGTGCTCGGCCTCACCTGCTGGTCGAGCACCTGGAATTGGTAGTTCCGCGATGCTTCCGAAATCCCCGCGCATCCGGCGACGAGGGCGGCCAGGACCGCGGACCGTAAGAGGACGAAGACACGCCGCATGTGTGAGTCTTCCTGTTCGTGAGCCCCGACAATGTCGTCATCCGGAGGTCGGCCGATCCGCCCCGGTAGGGCTGCCTAGCCGCGGGAACCACGCTGGCACCCGGGCCGCGTAGCGGTCGTACTCGGCTCCGAACTCCCGGCGCGTCTCCCTCTCCTCGGCGTGGGCGAGGTGGACGTACATGCCGACCAGTACCGGGAACATCGTCAGGGTCAGCAGCGTCGGCCACTGGAGTAGGAAGCCGAACATGACAGCGATGAAGGCGACGTACTGCGGGTGCCGGACATGGGCGTAGGTCCCCGACGTCGCCAGCCGATGCTCCCTCTGGGCCTGGTAGAGCACGTTCCAGGCCGAGGAGAGCAGCAGGAAGCCACCGCCGATGAAGGTGTAGCTCAGGGTGTGCAGCGGGCTGGAGTGCGGGTCGCCCTTGACGCCGAAGAGGGTCCACCAGAGGTGTCCGGCGTCGTGCGACAGCAGGTCCACGCCCGGGTAGCGCGCCTGCAGCCAGCCCGAGAGCAGGTAGATGGTCAGCGGGAAGCCGTACATCTCGGCGAAGAGCGCTACGATGAAGCCGCTGAAAGCGCCGAAGCAGCGCCAGTCGCGCGGGGTCCGCGGCTTGCCGAAGCTGAGGGCGAAGACGATGAAGACCAACGAGTTCAGGACGACCAACGTCCAGAGCCCGTAGGCGGGCGCGTCGTGCGTCATGACGCGCCGCCCTGGACCCTCCCGGGCCCCTCGGCGTCCTGCGCGGCACGCCCGTCCGCTCGATGGTGCCCCTGGTGCCCACCGTGGCCGTGGTGCATGAACAGGTGCATCAGCGGGCAGGCGAGCAGGAGCAGGTAGGGCAGCGCGCCGAGCGCGTGCTCGTAGTGCTCGCGCAGGACGTAGAACGCGGCGACGAGGCCGAACCCTAGCAGGGCCACGCCGCCCCGGGTGCGCCACCAAGGTGTCTGGGGTTGGTCGTGCATCTCGCACCTCCGTTGCGCCCACCGTGGACCCGGTCGGCGGTGGCCACCTTGATTCGCATCAATCCTGGCCCGCAGACCTGCCGACGATCTGTGACGTTTCATTGCTGAGGCCCGGTGCCGTTGGCGCTTCTCGCCAACTGAACGCCAAGGCGATCAGTGGCTTGCGCGCCTCGGCCGAAGCGCCCGCCGGACGGCGCCCCGCAACGGACGGCGCGCGGACAGAACCCCTCCTGCGAGGGGCGTGTTCTGCACCGCGACGTGTGGAGCGCGGCTTCGCCGCGCGGGAGCCCCGTCGCCCCGGCAAGGAGACCATCGCATGCGCGCCCAACAGATGATCGCTACGCACCCCCACGTCAGAGGCAGCACGAACGACGCGCTCATCCGCTGCTTGGAGGAGTGCTACTCCTGCGCCCAGACCTGCATCTCTTGCGCCGACGCCTGCCTCGGCGAGCAGATGGTCCAGCAGCTCACGCAGTGCATTCGCCTGAACCTGGATTGCGCGGACGTCTGCGCCGCCACCGGCTCCATCGCAACGCGGCGCACCGGCTCGAATGAGGAGATCATTCGGCAGATGCTGAAAGTCTGCGAGATGGCCTGCCGCCTCTGCGGCGAGGAGTGCGAGCGCCACGCGGGCATGCACGAGCACTGCCGGGTCTGTGCCGAGTCCTGCCGCCGCTGCGAGCGGGCCTGCGCCGAGGCCATCCGCAGCATGGCCGCCTGACCCGGCGCCGCGCTCAGTGGCGTGCCCAGACCCAGTCGGCCTCGGGTGCCCCGAACGCGACGACCTCGTAGGGCGTGCCCTGGATGTCCATGCCCGGCGAAGAGGGCGGCATGCCCGGGGCGGACAGCCCCTTCGCGCGCGGCCGCTCCGCCAGCAGACGCCGGACGTCGGCCGCGGGGACATGCCCCTCGACCACGTAGCCGTCCACCACGGCCGTGTGACAGGACCACAGCGCCTCGGGGACGCCGCTGGCCGCCTTGACCGGCCGCACGTCCGCAACCTCGCGGACGGTAACGTTGAACCCGGCATCCCGCATGTGCCGGACCCACCCCTCGCAGCAGCCGCAGCTCGGGTCCTTCCAGACCTCCACTTTCACGGCCGGGGCAGCCCGCGCCGTGCGCGCCAGGCCGAGCGTGACCATGGCGGCCAACGCCAAGCGGAGCGCGCTCCGCCTGCCCACCATCGGCTTCAGGGTATCTCCGCTACTCATTGCATCATCCTCCCGCGTCATTCTCGTCGCTCCTGGCCTGCCTGGCGGCGGGCGGGCCAGCCGTCCGACCGCGCCCGGGCACACAGCCCGCCCGCCTCCTCAGCAGTGCTCCGCGGGAACGCTCGCACGCGCCGCCTTGCGGCTCGCCGGGGCCCTGCGAGACTTCGCCCCGCCGCCCGCCAAGTCGCGCAGGATCGGACATTCGGGGCGGTGGTCGCCGTGGCAGGCGTCCGCCAGCTCCTGCAGGGTGTCCCGCATCGCGGTCAGCTCCAGGATCTTGGCCTCGAGCTCGGCGACGTGGTCGGCGGCGACCCGCTTCACGTCGGCGCTCGACCGTCCGCGGTCGTGCCAGAGGCCGACCAGCAGCTTGATGCGCTCGATGGAGAGCCCGAGGTCGCGCGCCCGCCGGATGAAGCGCAGGGTCTGCACGTCGTTCTCGGTGTAAACCCGGTAGCCCACCTCGGTGCGGACCGCCTTTGGGATGAGCCCGATGCTCTCGTAGTAGCGGAGCATCTTGGCCGACACGCCCGAGGTCGCCGACGCCTGCCCGATGTTCATGCTGGCCTCCGTCCAGAGCCGCCCGGGGGGCGGTTTTGTCCCAAGGTGGGGTTTCCCACCGTGGTAAGGTCAAGGCCGATATGGGGCTGTGGGCGCCTCCAATGAAGCCCTTGACCCTCCCACGGTGGGAAGCACCACGTTGCGCCCATCGTCGGAACCAGCCCGCGCCGAAGCGGACCAACGCGGAGACGGCAGCATGAGCGGTCAGCACTCAGGCCACGGACACGAGCACCACCACCATGGTCCGGCTTGCGGCCACCATCACGGCCCCGGGGGCCACGGCCATGGCGACGCGGCCTTGGTTACCGACCCGGTCTGTGGGATGAAGGTGGACCCAGCCACCTCGAAGCACCGCATCGAACACGGCGGGACCACGTTCCACTTCTGCTCCGCCGGGTGCCGGACGAAGTTCCAAGCCGACCCGGAGAAGTACCTGAAGCCGGAGAAAGCTGCCGCGCCGACCGCGGCGCAGAAGGCCGCCATCTACACCTGCCCGATGCACCCGGAGATCCGGCAGCAGGGGCCGGGCAACTGCCCGATCTGCGGCATGGCGCTCGAGCCGCTGGAGATCACCGCCGAGGCCGCGCCGAACCACGAGCTCATGGACATGACGCGGCGTTTCTGGATCGGTCTGGTCCTGACGCTCCCGGCTGTCGTCTTGGAGATGGGCGGCCATATCCCCGGCCTCGGCCTCCACCACCTCGTCTCGCCGAGAGTGTCGGTCTGGATCCAGTTCCTGCTCGGGACACCCGTCGTGCTCTGGGCCGGGTGGCCATTCTTCGTCCGCGGCTGGCAGTCGGTCGTGAACCGCAGCCTGAACATGTTCAGCCTGATCGCGCTCGGGACAGGGGCCGCCTATGCGTACAGCGTCGTGGCAACGCTCGCGCCCGGCGTCTTTCCCGAGGGCTTCCGGAGCATGGACGGCACCGTGGCCGTCTACTTCGAGGCGGCCGCGGTCATTACCGTGCTCGTCCTGCTCGGCCAAGTGCTGGAGCTGCGGGCCCGCGAGGCGACTGGCGGCGCCATCCGCGCCCTGCTGAACATGGCACCAAAAGTGGCGCGGCGCCTCAAGGAGAACGGCGAGGACGAGGAGATCCCGCTGGCCGACGTCCAAGTGGGCGACCGCCTACGCGTCCGCCCGGGCGAGAGCGTGCCGGTGGACGGCGCGGTGCTGGAGGGCGGAGGCGCCGTGGACGAGTCCATGGTCACCGGCGAATCCCTGCCAGTGGAGAAGGCGCCCGGCTCCAAGGTCATCGGCGGCACGGTGAACGGCACCGGCGCGCTGGTCATGCGGGCCGACAAGGTCGGCTCCGACACCATGCTCTCGCGCATCGTGGCCATGGTGGCCGAGGCCCAGCGCAGCCGGGCGCCCATCCAGCGCATGGCCGACACAGTGGCGGGCTGGTTCGTCCCAGCCGTCATTGCGGTCGCGGCGCTGGCCTTCGTCGCTTGGGCGGTCTGGGGGCCGAGCCCCGCGCTCTCCTACGCCCTGATCGTGGCGGTCTCCGTGCTCATCATCGCCTGCCCCTGCGCGCTGGGCTTGGCCACGCCCATGAGCATCATGGTCGGCGTCGGCAAGGGCGCCGGTGCGGGCGTGCTCATTAAGTCGGCCGAGGCTCTCGAGCACATGGAGAAGGTCGACACGCTGGTCGTGGACAAGACCGGCACCCTGACCGAGGGCAAGCCGAAGGTCGTGGCCGTGGTCCCGGTGTCCAGCCTGACCGAGGCCGAGGTGCTGCCTCTGGCGGCGAGCCTGGAGCGCTCGAGCGAGCACCCGCTCGCGGCGGCGGTCGTCGCCGCGGCCAAAGAGCGCGGGGTCGAGATGCAGGAACCCGTCGACTTCGCCTCGGTGACCGGCAAGGGCGTGACCGGCACGGTCGGCGGGCGCCGGGTCGCGTTGGGCAACGCCCGGCTGATGCAGGAGCTCGGGGTGGACCTGGGCGAGCTGGCCGCCAAGGCGGACGAGCTGCGGCGCGAGGGCGGCACCGCACTTTTCCTTGCCGTGGACGGCAAGCCGGGCGGCGTCATCGCGGTGGCCGATCCCGTGAAGCCGACGACGCCCGCCGCGCTGGCAAGTCTCCGCGCCGAGGGCATCCACATCGTCATGCTGACCGGCGACAACCGGACGACGGCTGAAGCCGTGGCGCGGAAGCTCGGGATCGACGAGTTCCAGGGGGACGTCTTGCCCGAGGACAAGCACCGCATCGTCCGGGAGCTCAGGGCGAAGGGAAAGGTCGTCGCCATGGCGGGGGACGGGGTCAACGACAGCCCGGCCCTGGCCGAGGCCGACGTCGGCATCGCCATGGGCACCGGGACGGACGTCGCCATGCAGAGCGCGGGCGTGACGCTGGTGAAAGGCGACCTCGCGGGCATCGCGCGGGCGCGGACGCTGTCGCGCGCGGTGATGCGAAACATCCGGCAGAACCTGTTCTTCGCCTTCGTCTACAACGCGGCCGGAATCCCGCTCGCAGCGGGCGTGCTCTACCCGTTCCTCGGCATCCTGCTCAGCCCAATTGTCGCCGCGCTCGCCATGGCGCTGAGCTCGGTGTCCGTCATCGGGAACTCGCTGCGCCTGCGGGCGGTGCGGCTGTGAGGCACCTATCGTCGGCTGCATGGGTAGCCAGGCACAGACTCGGGAACTCGAAAAGGCATAGAGGCAGCCTGGACTGCGCCCAGGGGGTTGACCTCTGCCATAGAGGGAAACCCCAGCTCGGTTGCATCTGCATTCAGGAGGTCGAAGATGAGTGAAGCCATGATACCCGAACGCCTGGCGCTGTCCGGCCAGGACCGAGATTGCACGGTCCTCTTCATTGGCGGCATGACCTGCGGATACTGCGCCAACGCCGTCCACCGGGCGCTCTCGCGGGTTCCCGGCACCATCAGCGTCGAGGTTGACCTTGCGGCGGGGTGCGCGATGGTACTGGGCAGTGCCTGCCTGGAGGACTTGCTCGTTGCCGTGACAGGGGCCGGGTACCGCGCTGTCATGGAGCCGGGCGGGTCGCCCGGGCGGGGGCCGAGGGCTGGCGGCTGCGGATGTAGCTGCTGAGCCATGATTCCTGCCTGGCTTCACGACCTCTCCATCGGCGCCTTGGTGATCGGGGCCATCTGCGCGTCTATCATTATCGCCGACGTCGCCCGATACCCCCAGCATATGGGCATCATGAACGTCGTCTGGCCGGTGACGGCGCTTTTCGGGACTGTCGTCACGCTGTGGGGCTACTTCGCCTGCGGGCGCCTCGCTACGCATGAGAGGGCGCACGCAGCCATGGAGCGCCACGAGGAGATGCCGAGCAAGCGGGAGACGCCCTTACCGGTGATGGTCGGCAAAGGCGCCAGCCATTGCGGAAGCGGCTGCGCGCTCGGCGACATCCTCGCCGAATGGCTGGTCTTCTTCGTGCCCGCCGTCGCCGTCTGGCTCGGCTGGCGCACCCTGTTCAGCGAGAAGATGTACGCCGTCTGGGTGGCCGATTACATCTTAGCCTTCGCGCTCGGCATCGCCTTCCAATTCTTCACCATCAAGCCGATGCGGAATTTGTCGGTCGGCCAGGGACTCGTCCAGGCGCTCAAGGCGGACACCCTGTCGCTGACCGCGTGGCAGGGGGTATGTACGGCTTCATGGCCTTTGCCAGCTTCTATCTCTTCCGCCACTTCCTTGGGGTACGGCTCGAGACCAACTCAGTCGAGTTCTGGTTCATGATGCAGATTGCGATGGTTTGCGGCTTCGTCACTTCCTATCCCGTGAACTGGTGGCTCATCCGTAAAGGTGTGAAGGAGAAGATGTAGATTCGCGCGGGCTGGAACGGGGTGCGAGACCTCGGATCGGCCCTAGAACCAGATCCGGGCGCCGAACACGAAGCGCAGATCGTGGGCTCGCTCGCCCTCGCGCCGGGCGAAGTCGGCCGAGTGTCCAAACCTCTCCTCGTAGGTGACCCCAACGTAGGGGGCGAACTTGCGGCTGATCTCGTAGCGCAACCGCAGGCCGGTATCGAAGCTCGACAGGCCGGATCCGACGCCGCGACCGCGGTCGTCCTTGCTGTAAAAGTTCAGCTCCGCCTGCGGCTGCAGGATGAGGCGCTGGGTGATGAGCAAGTCGTAGGAGCCCTCCAGACGCGCGGCGAAGTGCCCGCTGTCACTCGCGTAGACCGTGGCCTCCAGGTCGAACCAGTAGACGGCGAGGCCCTGGACGCCGAGCGCCGCCCAGGTCCGGCCGCGCGAAGAGTCCAGGTCCGTGCGCACCCCGGCCTGGAGGTCGAAATAGGTCGAGATCGCCCGGCCGTACAGGGCCTCCTGACGCCCGTCGCTCATGGTGCCGGTGCGGTTGACGTTGCCCTCGCTCTTCAGCCAGAGCCTGTCGTAGTCGGTCCCGATCCAACCCTGGCCCTCCCACCGGAAGCGGTTGCGGGAGCCGGTGCTGCGGTCCTCCAGCTGGTTGAGCAGGAGGTGGGAAAAGATCTGGTTGTCCGTGACCGGCTGCACTCCGCTCGCCGCCATCATGGAGCCCAGGTAGATCGGGGACGCGGTGCCGCCCTGCTGGGCGTGGGCCGCGGGGATGAACGTGGCCGCGAGGACTGTGGCCAGGGCTGAAACGGCGAGCTTGGCCGCCGGAGACCTTGCGCCTCTCATTCCACGACCACCGCGCGGAACATGCCCATCTCCATGTGGTAGAGGAGATGGCAGTGGTAGGCCCAAGCCCCGGGCTCGTCCGCGGTCACCAGGTAGCTCAGCCTCTCGCCGGGCTTGACGACGATGGTATGTTTGTAGGGGCGGTAGTTGCCGTGGCCGTTCTCGAGCTCGCTCCAGAGGCCGTGCAGGTGGATGGGGTGCTCCATCATCGTGTCGTTGATGAGGATGAAGCGGACGCGCTCACCGAGCTTGAGGCGGATCGGCTCGGCCTGGGAGAACTTGCGGCCGTCGAAGCCCCAGACGTAGCGCTCCATGTTCCCGGTTAGGTGGAGGACGATTTCCCGGGACGGTGGGCGCGGGTCGTCGCCCGGAATCACGGCCCGGAGGTCAGCGTAGGTTAGGACGCGGCGCCCGTTCCCGTCGAGGCCGTCGCCCGCCTCGGAAAGACGGTTCATCGGCATCATGGCTACGTTGTCCACCCCCGGCTGGCCCCGCAGCCGGGCGGCGGTCGGGTCGGGCGGCATGCCCATGCCCGGCATGCCGCCGCCCATGTTCATGCCCGCCATCGAGCCGTGCCCCATGCCGGGCGTGGGGGCGCCTCCCATGTCCATCCCGGGCATGCCGCCGCTCGCCGTGTTTCCTTGCGTCATGGCCGGTGCGGGCACCGCGGCGTGGCCGATGGCTCCTCCGCGGTCGCCGGAGGTCGGGCGGCGAGGGGCGCCGCGCTGGCCGTTCGCGCCGCCGCCGGCGCGGTCGGACGCCGCGCGGGACGTCGTGTCAGCGTGCCCGGTCATGCCGGACATGCCTCCGCCCATGTCCATGCGGCCCATGCCCATGTCGACCATCGTCCGGATCGGCCGGGGGTCCATGGGCGGGATGGGCCCGGCGATGCCGGGGCGAGTGGCCAGCGTGCCACGCGCGAAGCCCGTGCGGTCCATGGACTGCGCGAAGACGGTGTAGGCGCGGTCCTCGCGGGGCTGGACGATGACATCGTAGGTCTCGGCGACACCGATGCGGAACTCGTCGATTTCGACGGGCACCACGCTGTTCCCGTCGGCCTCGACGACCGACATCTTGAGGCCCGGGATCCGGACGTCGAAGAAGGTCATGGTCGCGCCGTTGATGAAGCGCAGGCGCACCCTCTCGCCCGGGCGGAACAGCGCCGTCCAGTTCGAGCCGGGCGGCTGGCCGTTGAGCAGGTAGGTGTAGGTGTAGCCCGTCACGTCGGCGATGTCGGTGGGGCTCATCCGCATGCGGCCCCATTGCAGGCGGTCCTCGATTGTCGCGCTGAGGCCGTGCCGCGCCACGTCGGCGAAGAACGTGCCGACCGTGCGCTGGTGAAAGTTGTAGTAGTCGCTCTGGAACTTGAGATTGCTGACGATGACCTCGGGGTTGTCGTCGGTCCAGTCCGAGAGCAGCACAACGTAGTCGCGGTCGAACGCGACCGGGTAGCCGTCCCGCGGCTCGACGACGAGCGCGCCATAGACCCCGGTCTGCTCCTGGAAGCCGGAGTGGCTGTGGTACCAGTAGGTGCCGCTCTGCCGCAGCGGGATGCGGTAAGTAAAGGTTTCCCCAGGCGGGATGCCCCGGAAGCTGAGCCCGGGGACGCCGTCCATGTTCGACGGCGAGCGGATGCCGTGCCAATGGATGGAGGTCGGCACGCTCAACCGGTTGGTCACGTTCAGCGTGACGGTGTCGCCCTGGCGCCAGCGCAGGATTGGGCCCGGGATGGACCCGTTCACGCCGGTTGCCACAATCTGGCGGCCGGTGACGTTCATCGGCGTCGGCTGGACGGCGAGGTCGAACCGGCTGCCGCTCAGCGTGGGCACTTGGCCGGGCGCGGCCAGTGCGGCACCTGGGCCGAGCGCGCCGAGGCCCGTGAGCGTCCCGGCTGAGGCTGCACCCAGCACGAAGCGCCGCCGCGTCAGGCCGCCAGCGCGTCTGGGCACGAGAAGGGATGGCTTCCCGAGCACGTCTCCGACTCCTTGCCGATGGTGAGGCGGGTGCCGTCCTCGCGTGTCAGCGGTTCGGCGAGACCGGGCCACGGGGCGCGCCGGACATGCCGCCCATCTGCCGGTCCATCTGGTCGCAGTGGGCCATCATCTGCTGCATGTCGGGGTTCATGCTCGCGCCCTGGCGCATCTGCTGACGCATCTGGGCGCAGTGCGCCATCATCTGCTGCATGTCCATTCCGCGCATGTCGTGTCCCTGCATGCCGGACATCCCGGACATGCTGTGCCCAGCCATGCCCGTGCCCGACATGCCGCCGGTCTGCTGCGCGGGCGGCGGGCTCTGCTGCTGAGCGCAGGCCGCGAGGGAGAGGCCGAGCGCCAGCGTGAGGCTGGTGCGAAGGATCCTGGTGTCGAACATTCGGTGCGTCTCCTTGGCCGCTGTCCCCGGCGCTGCCGGTGGGGCGCGGGGAGGACGGTTTCCACTACGAACGTCCGGACGCCAAGCCGGGACGGCACCGCCGAGTATTTCAAAGTATGTATGCGGCGCCGGGCCGGGGGCGCTTGACCCTCCCACGAGGGAAGGGCGCACGGTCTCCGGCGGTCTGAACGATGGAGGAGGAGCTGCCGCCACCCCCGAACCTGGAGGAGCAGATCCTGGCGGCGCTCGAGCGGGCCCTGGAGGAGGGGCAGACGGAGGCGGCTGAGCACCTGCTGCGCGCCTTGGAGGCCCTCTGCAGCGATGCGTCAGCAGGTTCGGTCCTGGCGGACGCGTACTTCGCGGCCGTCGGGGCGCACGCGCCAGGTCGGTCCCGCCACTGAAGGCAGTGGCCGCTTGTACGAAGGTTAACACCGGAGCGAGTTGGTGCCCTTTGATTCAACTTAGCGCGGAGGGCGAAGCTGATCCTGCGGCAGTGGGCCCGGAGGGGCCGCACGAGGCCGCAACGAAGTCATTGGTATGGTGACCCGCGGCCTCGGGGGCTGAGGCATTCGGCTTGCGTCATCAATGGATTCAGAGGCTTGCCCCTTGTGTGCCTCAGGGCATCTCAAATTAATTCGCAAAATCAGTTGCTTAATGGATTTGCTGCCCGATCGCGCTATCCTAATCGAAATGCGTCGGTCGTAATCGGTTTTCCACCATGCCCACGGCTTTCAGCACGCCCCGAGTCTTCCGCGAGCGGCTCGTGCCGTCGTCCGGGGAGCTTGTGGGCTACGCCGCACTGGTTCAAGCGTACAGTGTGGACGCCCCCGTCCGGCGCGCCTCGTGCGTGGTGCCGATTTTTATCAAAGAGGGGCGCCAGGAAGCTGCCGACTGGACCATCTTCGGCAGGCGCATGCGGCCGGAGCCCACCCTGGCGGGGCACCTGACCTTCGCGCTGAGGCACGAGGCCCTCGATCTCCTGCTGCTCAAGCGGATCTTCGACGCGATCCCGGCCGGGCAGATGGAGGAAGTGGTGGCGTCGGCGCCGACCGGTGCTTGGACCCGGCGGGCATGGTTCCTGTTCGAGTGGCTCACGGGACGGCGGCTGGACCTCCCGGACGCCTTGACGGGCAACTACGCCGACGCCATCGACCCCGAGGCTTACTTCGCCGC
Source organism: Dankookia rubra (assembly GCF_004355005.1). Taxonomy (GTDB): domain Bacteria; phylum Pseudomonadota; class Alphaproteobacteria; order Acetobacterales; family Acetobacteraceae; genus Paracraurococcus; species Paracraurococcus ruber_A. The sequence goes on along the minus strand of NZ_SMSJ01000014.1, from coordinate 1,936 downwards.
CCGACCCCGGAACTCGCTGCGGCACCGGATCCGGGACAACCTGCCCGGCACCCCGGACTTCTGCCCGATTATCCGCCGGACGGCGCTGCTCGAGGAGTTCATCGGCCGCAGGCTCGAGGAGCGAGCTAGGGAGATCACCGGACGGGCGGACCGGCGGGTGCTGGCCAGGGCCGCGAGTTTTCTCCTCTTGGCCGATAGCCAAGCCAGTTTCCAAATTGAGGGGGAGAGGCCCCCGAGGAACCGCATCGAGAGGTGGGGGCGGGCCGTCATGCAGGCGGGGCAGCGCCCGCTGTCGGTCGCCGAGCTTGAGCGCCTCCAGTCGGTTATCATCGAGGACGGGCGGCACGTCGCCCCCGGCATCCGCACGGAAGGCGTGTTCCTCGGCGACCGCATGTCGGACGGCAACCCGGTCCCCGAATTCATCGGCGCCCGTCCGCAGGACCTTCCCCGACTGATGGACGGGATCATCGCGGCGAACGCCCGGATGTCCGAGGACCGCCTCAACCCCGCGGTCCAGGCGGCAGCGCTCTCCTTCGGCTTCGTCATGGTGCACCCTTTCGAGGACGGCAACGGGCGCCTCCACCGGTTCCTCGTCCACCACGTCCTGGCGGAGCGCGGGTTCTCGCCGCCGGGCATCCTGTTCCCCGTGTCCACCGCGATCCTCGACGCCATCGAGGACTACGTGCGCCTCCTCAGAGCGCACTCCGGGCCGCTGATGGACCACATCGAGTGGCGGCCGACCGAACGGGGCAACGTCGAGATCGTCAACGACACCTTCGACCTGTACGCGTTCTTCGATGTGACCGACTTCGCCGAATTCCTCTGCGCGTGCATCGCCCGCACCGTCGAGGAGGATTTGCCACGCGAGATCGCGCACCTGCGCGCCTACGACCGCGCCAAGTCGGAGATCCTGAGCCTGTTCGACATGTCGGACGCGCGGCTGTCGCTGCTGATTCTATTTGCGAGACAGAACGGCGGCGTCCTGCCGAAGAGGCGCCGAGCCAAGGAGTTCAGCGACCTGTCCGACGACGAGGTCAGGGCGGTGGAGGGGATCGTCCAGGGGGCTTTCGACCTGCCCCAGGCCGCTCCCGAAGGCTCCCCGGGAGCGGAGCTGAAGACTTAGCGCGCCTTCCGCCGTCAGCATGCCGCGAAACCCGGGGCGGCGCCCTTTGAGCGCCCGACGCCTACTCGCCAGGCATTCCAATCTCTGCGCCATGCTCCGAGCCCGAGCGGGCGGTGCATTTCCCTCGGCGGCTGCTTCGCGGCCGTCACCCCGGCCGGGCCCGGCCTTTGTACATGAAGATCAGTAGCTTGGGACCCGCAGGTAGCTGGTCCTCAGGTCGTCCATCTCGCGGTTCAGCTGGCAGCCTCCTGTAGCGCACCCGGCTTCCTGGACACTGGGTTGCACTCTGCGGCGCACCTGGCGGTCTGGTCCAGCCACGCTGCCCGCATGTCGGTTAGGCTGCGGTGACCGCTCTTCCGAGGACTGGGTCCGCCACATATGGGCGGCCGGGTTCGAGGTTGTTGTCCGTGTCATGCCAAGGGGGGCCTCTCCGCCCCTGGCACGCCGCCCTCCTCGCCCGAGATGGATATGCCGGGCAAGCTCTACGACGTCGTCCTGTTCGGCGTTCCCGGCGGAGACCGGAACTGAGCCTGGCACTGAAGGGAAGCGAACATTAACGACCAACCCCGGCTGCCCTAGAGGCGATCCGCGGTGACATCGCTGCTTTTGACTTCGTCTTCGCCATGGTGGTCTTCGTGCTGCGCGGCGTGCAGCTATGCGGCTATCTGGCTTGTTGGCCGCGACGCTGCTGTCAATGCTGAGTTATTGATCCGGCCTGGGCGATCTTGAATCAAGCGGCGTAGCGGAAAGTCTTGTGCCCGAAGAAGCTGCGGACGCGGTCGGGCAGCTTCGACAGCCTGCGCATGTGGCCAA